>JBIOVX010000162.1:0-79403 GCA_044868005.1 Thermoanaerobaculia bacterium
CAGGCCCAGACCCTCGCCTCCCTCACCGGCTGGGACGTCAACAAGATCCGCACGAAGATGAACCTCAAGGCGAGCGGACCGGCGGAGACGGACGAGCCGTGGTGGAAGGCGATCTGGAAGGATTGACTCCGGGCGGGCGGCCCACGGCTGCACCGTCCCGAAGGGACAGGATTTGACCAGCCCGGGGTTTCAACCCCGGGTAGGACCACCCACAAAAGGAGCCGAGTCCCGAAGGGCCGACCTCCAGGCGAGAGATACGCCTGCCACAAAAGGTGAGCGATGCAACGTTAGGATGGGACCCTTCTCGAACTCCTCTACTAGAGTGGCGCCGCTGAGAGCCAGTTGCCGACGACTTCGTGGAAGCGGTCAGGCTGCTCGACCATGACCCAGTGGCCGGTGTCGAATTCCTCCACCCGGTTGCTTTTGCTCGCCCGCAGATCCTCAGCCCAGGCCTTCGCGTGAAACATGACCGGCTTGCGGCTGCCGTAGACGAACAGGATCGGGCAGGACGGAACGAACCGCTGTACCTGCCGGCGGTAGGAATTCCGGCCGCCGAACCACTGCATGAAATACGGATACCCCATCCGCGACCCGATGTGAGCCCGAGGTGCGGGGCAGCGAAGCACGCGCGCCGTGAAGCGCGCCATCCCATCGCCGATGGGTCCGCCAAGGACCCACGCCAAGGCCAGCCAGCCTTGATACGAGAAGACCAACATGTTTTCCAGCAGTGTCCGCGATTGCCGCAGCGAGATCTGGTCGCCGATGTCCACGCCGACGATCTTCGAGACCAATTGCGGATTACGCATATAGAATTCGTAGCCGAACACGCAACCCCAATCGTGCATCATCAGAATCACTTTCTGGCCTGGAGCGACGTGCTCGATGGCTTCCTTCAAGAAGCCGGTGAGCTCATCGAGTGAATAAGTCCGTCTCGCATGGGCAGCGTCGAATCCTGGCAGCGTGAAACGAACGCAGCGATAGCGGCTCTTGAGGAGCTGCACCTGCGCATCCCACAACCGGTAAGTGTCCGGCCAGCCGTGAACCATGAAGATGGTCTCAGCGCCGTCACCCTCGATGTGGACGTCGACTTCACGGAAAGTAATGATTTCGTTCATGGCGCAGCCCACCCTCTTGACGAGCCTTATGCGAACCGCGCGGCGTGCTTCGCGCCGCCGCGAGGTCCCTCGAATTCGGCAAAGTGGCCCATGTCATTCTTCTGTCAACCATAGAATTCTATATCGCCTTCGTTGCCCGGTCAAATCAAGGGTGACTCGGGTGCTTCTGAATGATCAACCACAGGCACGGCCCTTCCTCCGGCCCGTCTGGAACCTCGTGTAGGCGCAGGATCGCGAACCCGCTCTCTTGAAGCTGGCGGCTCATGTCCTCGAGGCTCCAGTGCGTATCTGTGATCGCCAACTCGCGGTCTTTGTCGTGAAGCGTGACGCGAAACGGTGTGCCGCTCCGACGGTAGTCTTTGGGATGGAAGTCCGTCTCGAAGGTGGAGAACTTCTCCCAGCGACACTCTTTCGGCTGCACGGGTTTGTTGGGCTGCCCGCACCTCACCGTCTCGAAGGGACAGGATTTGATCAGCCCGGGGTTTCAACCCCGGGTAGGGACCACCCACAAGAGGGCCGAGTCCTGAAGGGCCGACCTCCAGGCGAGAGATACGCCTTCCACAAAGGCGAGCGATGCAACACCGATTTTCCGACCAAGCACCTCTTCGATTGACGCTCAGGCCGGCCCTTCGGGGCTTGAGAAAGCTTGTGGCTCCGTACCCGGGGTTGAAACCCCGGGCTGATCAAATCCTGCTCCTTCGGAGCGGTAGCGAACGAGGAGATGAGTACGGGCTCGCGAAGGCAGCTTCCCGCCCGAGGCTCCCCTTGCTAGAAGTCTTCAATTTCACAGCGGCCTCTTTATCATGCGCTTGCTGTTTAAAGATAAAATCAGTATGAGTCGCGATGTCTCGACATCAAGAGGTTTTTCTCTGGCGAGTGTCACGAGGTTCACAGGGGGCTCATTTCTCTGGGCCTGTAGCATGAGTGCGCCAAGAGCTTCAGCTGCAGCTTCGTTGCTTGCGAACTCTCGACGCAGGCACCTCCTGATACCGGAAGCAATCAAGTCTGCGACTTGAATGCCGGCTGACTTTCGCGAATCCATAAAGCGGATATTGCCACGTATAATCTTTTGGATGTTGAGAGCGTCTCCAATCTCAATGTTATAGTCATCTTTGAGGTAGTTCGCTGCCCCCTTCTCAACCTCGTATTGAGTCATATGGCTGTAATCGAAGCCACTCACCCACATCAGAGGCTCAGCCATGGATCTACTTTGGATCAGAGCCGGGCTCAATTTCTCAAAAGCATCTTCGAAGTCCGTGCGATTTGTGTTCTTCTGATCGATCCTCCACCTGAACTCACGAAGTGTACTAGGGCAATGTTGAGAATAATATAAGGTGGCTCGGCTCACCACATCGTACATGAGATCGATTTGGCAGATAAGCTGCATATACAATTGTGGAGATAGTGCGGTAAGTTGCGAGGCCACAAGTTGTACACCGCGCCTACCACCCTCATACCGCATCTTGCCGATATAGCGAAGCGTCTCGCGGACTTGGTGCTGTTGATGCTCACGTACTATGGTCAGAGTGTTTGAACCAGCATCCGTAGCTGTGCAGAACACGGCAAGATTCAGGCCTGCGAGTGCCTGCAAGAAGTCAAAGTACTCGGACTCTGAGAGCGCATTGAGCTTGATCTCCTGAGCGAGCGGAGCGCCATGGCGCAGTTTGAGTTGTCGAAGATTGCTCGCTAAACCTCTTCGAACCGCTTCGGGCACGGCAACCGCGACAACCGCATTCCACTTGCCAACGGTAGATGCACTCACAAACGAGCCAGATTCATCGATATAAATATTCACCGCGTATTCAGGCTTCTACGTGGTAAGCTTCAGCGGTGCCGCCAGGAATCCGCTGCAAGCCCCGGGATGCGGTCTCTGTCCGCTAATGTTTGACCACAATAACCGAAACTCCGAAATGCTTTGCATTCTCTCTCCGAAAAGCGTATGGATCTGCTATCTCAGCGATGTCATAGACTATAACTATTAGTCGTCTCCAACGTGTACGGTAGGCAGAAGTGTCAGACGCAATCTCCTCCTGAATCTCAGCGGTACCATGACCACGGCGAGTAAACTTGACCTCAATCGCCAAATCTAAATCACCTATCACAAAGTCTGGATAGAAGGACCTTCCGCCCACAGGCGCTGAGTCCTGCTCCCGCGTGAACCTTATGCCCAAAGAGTTTAGAATCGTCTCTACGGCATCCTGGATTTCCCTCTCAGATTCGGGCGGGGCGCGTCGAAAGGTTGGCCTTAGAGCACGTTCCACGGCGCTTTCTATGTCGATTGCTTCCTTTGGAAGCAGCACAGTTAGATTAGAGCCCTGCCGCAGGAGCTCGTAGACTCCGATTGCGCGGTCAACTTGATCAATGACTGTTTTGACGAAAGGGAAATCATAAAGGTCGCTGAAAATGTTGGCAAATGGGTCAAGGTTCCTTCTCACGTAGCCACCCGCTATAGGAGGAGGTGTAGCTGTAACTGTTGCGTACACTCCTGCCTCAGCCACTGCATTGCGGGCCGCGACAAGCCGGTGATTGATCTCGGCTCTCAACTCTATCGCGTCCTCAACTTCTCGTCTCGCCCAGCGCATAACTGAGTCTCTAAATGCCCTGAGAATCATTAGGCGCTCGTCAAGATTGCGTTCTTCCACGGGCTCAGTCACGGTTTTTCACTCAATTGGCCGCATAGCGCGTTTGACGTTGAGCGGATGCGTCAGCAGTCTGCGCGAACGTCTGTGTTGAACGACGACCAGTTATCTCCTCATTGTAGCCGTTCTTTCAACTCTCGCCCCAACCTCCGATGAGCTTCTGATGAGCTTCCCATTGAACTTATCTACCACCCCGCATGTCGCGAAGTGATCAACCGGCAAAATCTATCTCATTGCCCCATAAGCACTTAGCGATGATAGGCCATTCCAGAATCTGCGTCAACGGATCGGAGGGTGCGGTAAGCCTGCGGACCGGTGTTGCTGAGGTATACTTCTTCCCAGGCTCCTCTGGAAAACGCCGGGGGCGTGCCAGAACACGCCCCCGGCTTGTTACTTACTGCGGCCTAGCGTCCTCAGTGGTACCCGGGGGAGCCGTTGTTTACTTCCGCCCCCTTGCACTTGCGACGCTGCCGGCTTCCGGGGTTCATCCCGAAGTCGGCCAACCGCTCGTCGTTCCAGCCGAAGGCGGCCTTCACGTAGCTCTTCAGCCGCGACCGCGCCTCGACGGCGATGGCGAGGTTGGCGTGGAGCTCGTCGGTCGTCTCCCTGCGCTTGGCCTCCAGGTTCGTCTGTCTCTTCTTGGAGGCGGTGACGTCTCCGAGAGCCTCCTCGAGGGCGACCCTGAAGCAGCCGAGCGAAGGCAGCTCCACCTCGTGTTTCTCGGCCGCCGCAATGACCTTCCTGAAGTCGGCGACCAAAGTTTGGAATCGCATGAGTTTTTCTCCTTTCAGGTCGAGACGTCGGGTTAGAACCCCGGCTTGGCGGCCGGTGTGGGACTGTCGGCCGCTTCGGGCTGCGGCGGAGTGGCCGGCTGACCCTGGACCGGAGCAGGGGCCGGAGCCTGCTTCGCGGATTTGCGGCTCTTCGGCCGCGGCAACTGGTTGACCGGGATCCCGAACTGCGTCAGGAGCGGGCTCCGCGTACCGAGGACGGACTTGACGTGAGAACGGAGCCTCCGCGCCTTCTCCTCTCCCTCCTGGATCGCCTCGCGGAAGTTCTTGGTCGCTTCCAGGCGGGTACTCTCGAGGGTCTCCTGCTGAGCCTTGAGATCCTCGGCCCGGACGAGGGTGGCCTCCAAGTCGGTCTTGAAGGCTTCCACGCCGGGCACTTTTTCCGCGTGCTGAGCGCAGGCCGAGACGAGGCCTCTCCAGTCGCGGAAGAAATCGGCGTACGTCGTGATGCTGGGCATCGTTCTTCTCCTTTCTGAGGGACCTGTCATCCCTCTCTAGAGCTGGCGGGCGAAGGCGAGCACCGGCAGGGTCAGCTCGCCCAGGCAGACGTCGGTCTCCTGCGCGTAGACGGTGACGCACACCTGGTTGCCCGAGAGGCTCAGCGTCACCGGATAGCCGGTGGCCGCGGCGGACTGGGCCACGAAGCCGGCGTAGAGGCCGGCGATCTCCGGCGTCGCGAACGTCTTCACGTTCTCGATCGCCGTCTCCTCGTGGGTCGCCGCCCAGCCGATCATCGCCTTCAGCTCCTCCTGCACCCGCTCCGACTTGAGCTTCTGGACCGGCGGCTCCGGCACCGGCAGCGTGCCGGGGCCGGCCCCACTGCCATTGCCCGCGGGGTACGACGTGGACTTCTGCTCGACTGCGGTCTGCGTGCTCATGCTGCTCTCCTTTCGGAACACCGGAAGCCTTCATGGCCTCCGGAGATCGAGATCAGCGCAACAGCTTGATCGCCGCGGCGAGAAGCGAGATCACCCGGTCCTGCTTCTCGCGATTGGACTGCTCGCCGGTCACCAGCTCGTCGATCGAGATCCCTAGCTCCCGCCGCAGGCCGATCAGGGCTTCCAGCGGCGGCGTGGTCTCGCCGCGCTCCCAATACCCGAGTCGCGCCCGCGTCACGCCCAGGCGCCGCGCCAGCTCGACCCGATCCCAGCCCTTGGCCTTCCGATGCCGGACAATCCGGCGCCCGAGGGCCACAACCAGCTCGCTTTCACCTCGGGCCGTGATGGCGGTTTCCTTCAGCAGGGTTCGGCCTCGGGCAGCCCTGACCTCTTCTTTCAAGCGGCTCAGACTGTGCGCTATTTTGGCCATGTCAATTTGTCCGTTTCGGTCAAACTCGATGAGTATAGGGCATATTCCCGATCCATCCAGGAACTATTCAGGCGCTCGAAACGGCGGCGGACCGGTTTTCGGTGCTGAAGTTTTCGAATCAGGACAGCTAATTGCTCTTTCCGGATACGTTGGGCAATTTGCAGTGTCGAAATCCAGTCAAGCTCTGACAACGAGGAATCCGGCGGCGCGTAAGGGAACGAGACGCCAGGCGTCCGGAATCTTTACGCGCGTGCCACACTGAAAGGGCTTGGCAACACTTAAATGTTGCGGGCCGCGGGCGGCGGCGCCATGGCGGCTCCCGGCCGGCCCACGGCCAAAGGAGAGAGAGATGGTCCTGCAACGCATCCGACGTGCCGCCGCCGTCCTGGCCCTCGCGGCCACCCTCGCGCTCGCTGCGCCCGCTCACGCCGACGGCTGGGATCTGGCCGCCGGCCCGGGTTGGTTCGAGTCAGTCATTGAGAGGATCGCCCGCCTCTGGGTTGGGGGCGGAGAAACCTCGGAGCCCACGCCCGCCATCGAGAAATGCGGCGGGAGTCTCAATCCCGACGGCTGCCCCGGCGCCGCGCCGTCGCCGCCCAGGCCGGGTTCGGCTAGCGGCAGCGGCTCCGGGGGATAGTCGGCTGAGCACACCTGCGCTTCTCTGGACCCTCCTTTCCTGCCGGGAGAGGAGGGTGCCTCCTTTGGAAATCGCTGGTCTGCCGCGTCCGCGTATGTGATAATCGGCTTCTCTCAAGGAGGGCCAAAGCGCTGGACCATCCGAGCCGTGACGAGCTGGCGGTTCTCGCCTGGGGAAGCCTCTCCACGAAGCGGGAGAGGAAGGTCTTGCGTCATCTGCTGGTCGCGCGGTGCCCGGAATGCCTGGCTTTGGTGCCGCCGCGGCTTTCCGCATTGTTAGGACTCAAGCGGTGGCGCCGCCCGCCCGTCTCCAAAGGGGCGGCCCAGGGGCCCGCGGCTCAGCGGTCCAGAGCCAGGCCGCCGGACATGGAACGCCACCTGCGGGCGCAGCGGAGGGCGGCGGACCGTGGACTGAAGGCTCTTGAAGCCGGCCGCGAGCTCCCGCCGAGGATGCGGCCCCTGGCGCGCATGTGGGCCCTGCTCGACTGGAGTTGGCAGCTTCGCTACAAGGACCCGCAGGAAATGGCCTTCCTCGCCTGGACTGCGACGGCGGTTTCCCTGGAGCTCGATCGCGGTTTCTATGGGCGGAAACGGGTGTGCGACTTCCAGGCCCGGGCCGAAGGAGACTTCGGCAACGCCTGCCGCGTAGCGACCCGGTTCGAGGACGCAGAGCGGGCCCTGTGGCACGCCCGCCAGCTCTTCGAGCAGGGCACGGGCGACCCTCACCTCGAGGTGCGGCTCCTCGGCTTCGAAGCTTCCCTGCTCGGCGACCGCCGGCGTTGGGTGCCCGCCACGCAAAAGCTCCTCAAGGTCCTCGCCTTTCATGAAGAACAAGGCGACCGGCACCTCATCGGCCGCACGTTCGTCACCCTCGGAATGTACGCGGGTCACGTAGGCCGCTACGAGTTGGCCGTGGAGCGCCTGGAGCAGAGCCTCAAGCTGATCGATGCCAAGCGCGACCCCCTCCTCGCCTGCTGCGCCGCCCACAACCTCATCCTCTTCCTCGTGGAGGGGGGCCGCATTGCCGAAGCGAAAAAGCTTCGCCTCCTTCACTCCCCTCACCTGCAATACCCTCAAGAGCGTGTCGCCCAGATCAAACTCCGGTTTCTGGAGAGCCACATTGCCTCGGGCGAGGGTAATTACCAGAGAGCAGAAGCCATCTCCCGCGAGGTCATCGATGATTTCGAGTCGGCCGGGCTCCCTATCCTGGCGGGCATCGAAATGCTACATCTCGTGGTCGTCCTTCTCCACCAAGGTCAGGCAGAGGAGGCGAAGCAGATCGTGACTGAAGCGGCGCAGATCTTCGCGGCGAACGATTTCGTGTGCGAGGGCTTACAGGCGGTCATCCTCTTACGGGACGCTTTCCGGTTGAAGACCGCTACGTTGGAGATGACGATCGAGGTGGCGGACTTCCTGCGGCGCCTGGTGTACGACCCCAGCCTGCGCTTTGAGGCGCGGGCGTGGGAGGAGTAGGCCGTTCAAGAACCCCGCTGCCGCTTCTTGGCGAGCGCCCGCTGGACGATCCGGTCGATTTCCTGCTCCATCCACGAGAGCGACGGGGTCGGCGGCTCCGGAGAGGTGACGCCGAATTCCTCCCGCAGGCGCAAGGTCTTCAGCGTGGGTTGGTCCTGGGTGGACGGGAAGGCCAGTTGGAAGATCTCCTCGGGCTTGACGTCCAGCACCTTGGCGATTTGCGCTATGTGATCGACCTTGAGGTCGATCTGGCCTCCGAATAGCCGGGAGAGATAACCCTGGGAGAGTCCCAGACGGTGCTCGACCTCCTTCTGGGTCAAGCCGAGCCCGCTGATCGCCTTCTTCAGCACCTCGCACAGGCGGGCCGTCGGGCTCTCCATGCTCAGAAGTGTACACGCAGCCAGAGCCGCCATGCAAATTTCTGTTCAGAAGTGACCACACACTTGACAGCTTCGGTTAATCGGCTGTAGTAATTGGTCCGGCCGCCAGGTTCTCTCGGTCGGCAATTTCTTGCTCCCGGGCGCGCCGGTGCTGGAGGGTAGGACATGGGGAAAGGAACGGAGGAGCTTCTGCAGAAGGCGCTCCGGTTGAAGAAGGAAGTGCGGGCTTTCGGCCGGGAGGCCCGAGCCTTCCTGCGGACGCATCCAGAGGTCGCTGAAGACGAGCTGGAAAAGTTGGAGACGGACCTGTTGGGCACCGTGGAATGCCTGCTGGCGGACGATCTCGGTCCCGCTCTCAAGAAGCTCGAGGAGCTCGAAGCCTTCCTCAAGCGGGCCTCGATCCTCAATTGGACTTGAGCCGGGCCCCAAGCCTGAGAGGCCAGGTCACCGTGCCGCGACCCTGATATGCGACGCCGCAGGGTTGCGGTGCGACATATCAGAGTGGAAACACCGTGCCGCAGGGTCGCGGTGCGACGCCGCAGGGTTGCGGTGCGGCGTTGCAGTCTGGAGGCACCGCGCCGCAGGGTCGCGACGCGGCATATCAGAGTGGAGACGCCGCGCCGCAGCCTCGCGATGCTACGCCGCAGGGTTGCGGCACCGCATATCAGCCCGGAGGCATGGCGCCGCAGGGTCGCGGCGCCGTATATCAGAGTGGAAACGCCGCGCCGCAGCCTTCCGACACGACGCCGCAGGGTTGCAGCACGGCATATCAGTCCGGAGGCGGCGTCGAGGTGCTCAGTCCATCTGCTTCCTCAACACCGTCGGGATGTCGTAGTCGTCCACGTTCGACCAGTTGGGGCCGAAGCCGTTCGGGTCGTCGCCGCGGACGTGGGCGATGGCCTTGCGGTAGAACGGCACGTCGGCGGCAGACTTCTCCTGCTCCTCGCGTTCGCTCTGCGCCGGCGCGGCCAGCGGCGGAGAGGGAACGGGCACAGGACGGCCGGCGACGATCGGCGGCGGCGCCGGGATGCGGGGGCGGTCGTCGGCGCTGCGGTCGAAGCCGGTGGCGATCACCGTCACCTTCATCGCCTCGTCGAGGCTGGGATCGATCACCATGCCGGAGATGATGTTGGCGTCCGGATCGACGGAGTCGGCGATGATGCGCGCCGCCTCGGCCACCTCGTGCAGGGTGAGGTCGTGGCCGCCCGAGATGTTGATCAGCACGCCGCGGGCGCCCTGGATGGAGGTCTCCTCGAGCAGCGGCGAGGAGATGGCGCGCTGCGCCGCCTCGAGGGCGCGGTGCTCGCCCTTGGCGATGCCGGTGCCCATGAGCGCCATGCCCATGCCGGTCATGATCGTGCGCACGTCGGCGAAGTCGACGTTGACCTCGCCGGGGATGGTGATGAGGTCGCTGATGCCCTGCACGGCCTGGCGCAGCACGTCGTCGGCGATGCGGAAGGCTTCCGAGAGCGGCGTGCCGCGCTCGACGAAGTTGAGCAGTCGCTCGTTGGGGATGGTGATCAGGGTATCGACGGCGCCGCGCAGCTCGTCGACGCCGCGCTCGGCGTACTGCAGGCGGCGGCGTCCCTCGAAGCCGAACGGCTTGGTGACGACGGCTACGGTGAGGGCACCGATCTCGGCCGCCAGCGAGGCGATGATCGGCACCGCGCCCGTGCCCGTGCCGCCGCCGAGGCCGGCGGTGAGGAAGACCATGTCGGCCCCTTCGAGAGTCTCGAGGATCTGATCGGTGTCCTCCAGCGCGGCCTTGCGGCCCGTTTCCGGATCGGCGCCGGCGCCGAGGCCCTTGGTGAGCAGCCTTCCGATCTGCAGCTTCGAAGGCGCGCGGCACTTGGCGAGCGCCTGCAGGTCGGTGTTGGCGGCGATGAACTCGATGCCGCGGAGCTGGGAGTCGATCATGCGGTTCACCGCGTTGCCCCCACCGCCCCCGACGCCGATGACCTTGATCTTGGCGGGGACGGCGTCCACCGCCTCCTGGACGCGGAGCGGCTTTTCTCTCGGGGTCTCCGTGCCGTCCTGGTCTTCGAAAAGGATCATGTCTCTTCCCCCTATATCTTGGGTTGAGTGGGTCTGTCGTTCTCCGCTCTACAGCAGATCCGAGAACATCCCGCGCAGGCTGCCAACCATGCCGCGCACGCTGAATCCCGCTTTCTTCTGCACTTTGTTCTGGCTCTCCTCGGCCGCGCGGGCATAGAGGAGGAGCCCGGAAGCCGTCGCCCACGTCGGGCTGCTGATGACGTCCACCAGTCCGCCGAGGCCGCGCGGCAGGCCGTAACGCACGCCGGCGTCGAAGATCTGCTCGGCGAGCTCGAGCAGGCCGTCGAGCTGCGCGCCGCCGCCGGTCAAGACGACGCCGCCGCGCAAGCCTTCGTCGGAGGCGTGCTTGAGGAGGTCCTCGCGCACCAGGCTGAACAGCTCTTCGGCGCGCGGCTGCAGGATCTCGCACAGCTCGCGCTTGGGCACCACGCGCGAGGTGCCGCCGGCCACCGTGGGCACGGCGATCCCCTCCTCCTCGGTGACCATGCTGGGCAGGCAGCAGCCCTGCTTGACCTTGATGCGCTCGGCCTCGGCGAACGGCGTGCGCAGCACCATGGCGAGATCGTTGGTGAAGTGGCCGGCGCCGATGGGCGCCACGGCGCTGTACTGGATCTCGCCCTCGGCGAAGAGGGCGTACTCGGTGGTGCCGGCGCCGACGTCGACGAGCAGCGAGCCGAGCTCGCGCTCGTCGGGGCTCAACACGGCCTCGGCTGTCGCGAGCGGCTCGAAGACCATCTGCACCACCTCGATGCCGGCGCGGTTGACGCTGGTGAGCAGCGTGCGCGAGCGGGTGACGTTGCCGGTCACCAGGTGGACCATGACCTCGAGACGGGTCCCCTGCATGCCGAGCGGCTCGTCGATGCCGCCCTGCTCGTCGACGAGGAACTCCTGCGGGATGGCGTGCAGGATCTCGCGGTCGGAGGGCAGGGCGGCGGACTGCGCGGCCTCCAGCACACGCTGGATGTCCTGGCGGGTGATCTCGCGGTCCTTGCGCGCCACCGACACCATGCCGCGCGAGTTGACGCTGCGGATGTCGGCGCCGGCGATGCCGACGTAGGCGCGCGAGATCTCCACGCCGGCCATCACCTCGGCCTCCTCGCTCGCCGCCTTCAAGGCCTCCACCGTCGCCTCGACGTTGACGATGTTGCCCTTGCGCGTGCCGCGGTTGGGAGCCAGGCCCTTGCCGACCACTTCGATGCCGCCCTTGTCGTCGCGCTGGCCGATGAGCACCCCCACCTTGGAGGACCCGATGTCGATAGCGACGTAGTGCGATTCTGTTTTGGCCATAGCAGACCCTCACGAAAAAGTTGACGTCAAGCTCCTGTCCTTCCCGGCTGCACCACGATCCGGCGCGAGAAGCGCAGATCGACCGTCTCGATTTGCGGGTAGCGGCGGGAGAGCTCGGGCAGCAGCTCCACCAGCCGCTGCACCTTGGGTCCCACCTGCCCGCTGGTCACCAGCAGGGGGAAGGGCAGGGCGTCCGTGCGCAGGCGGAAATCGCCCTCCCCCAGCACCTCGATGCGCGCCAGCTTGCCCGCCCAGGTCGGCTGCACGCGGCCCAGCTCGGCCGCCACCTTGAGGGCGCCGGCCATGCCGTCCGCGTGCGCCCCCTGGGAGAAGCTCACCGCCAGCAGCCCGGCCCGGCGGGCTTCCTCGAGCTCCGCCGGCGTCGCCACCGGCGCGATGGCGCGGCCCTCGGAGTCGGCGTAGACGAAGCCGCCGCCGGCGATGAGCAGGGCGACCGGCTTGCGCTCGGCCACCTTCACCCGCAGCCGGTCGGGAAGCTCCTTGACCATCTCCACCGAGGCGATCCACGGGTTGCGCTGCACCCGCCGGGCCGCCGCGGCGAGCGACAGCCGCACCAGGTTCTCGCCGGCGAGCGGAGCGAGCGCCTGGCGCACCGAGCCGGCGGGCACCCGGCCGTAGACGCGGCCGGCGATGGCGCCCACCTCGACCTCGCGCAGGCGGAAGAGGGGCGCCGTGAGCACCCAGGTAGCGAGCCCCACCGGCACCGCCACCACGGCGAAGGCGGCGAGCAACGGCTTGACCAGCGCCAGCAGGACGCTGCGCCGGCGGCGGCGCGGCGGCGTGCCGCGGCGGCGGAAGTCGAGGATGCGGCCTCCCGCGCCGGGCGGCATCATGGTGACGATGCCCGCAGTCAAGGTCATGCCGCGGCCTCCTGCACCAGCGTTTCCGCCAGCCGGTTGACGTCGCCGGCGCCGAGGGTGAACACCACGTCGCCGGGGCCGACCTCGCCGCGCAGCAGCTCCGGCGCGTCCTGCCAGGACGGGCAGTAGTGGACGTTGCGGTGGCCGCCGCGGCGCGCCGAGTCGACCACCAGCTCGCCGGTGACGCCGGGGATCGGCTGCTCGCGCGACGGGTAGACGTCGGTCACCACCGCCATGTCGGCCCCCAGCAGCGCGCGGCCGAAGCCTTCGGCCTGGTCCTGCGTGCGCGAGAAGAGATGGGGCTGGAAGACGGCGAAGACCCGCCCGCCGGGGAAGGTCTGCCGCGCCGCCTGCAGCGTCGCCTCGACCTCCGTCGGATGGTGCGCGTAGTCGTCCACTACGGCGGCGCCGCGCCAGGTGCCGACGTGCTCGAAGCGGCGATGGATCCCCTTGAACCCGGCGATGGCGCGGCCGATGGTGTCGAAATCGATGCGCAGCGCGAGGCCGACGCCTACCGCCGCCAGCGCGTTGCGCACGTTGTGGCGGCCGGGGATGGGCAGCTCGATGCGGCCGAGATCGATGCGCCCCAGTTGACGATCGCCGCTCCTGCGCACGCCGAAGCGGCTGCCGCCGGCGTGGGCCTCGAGGTCGTACGCCGAAATGTCGGCCTGCGGCGAAAAGCCGTAGGTGATGACGCGGCGGTCCGCCACGCGCGGCAGGATCTTCTGCACGTTGGCGTCGTCCAGGCAGACGATCAATCGGCCGAAGAAGGGAACGCGGTTGCCGAACTCGACGAAGGCGTCCTCGATGGCCTCCAGGTTGCCGTAGGTGTCGAGGTGGTCGCGGTCGATGTTGGTGACGACGGCGATGACCGGCGTCAGCCGCAGGAAGCTGCGGTCGAACTCGTCGGCCTCGGCCACCAGGTAGTCGCTCTTGCCGAGCCGCGCGCCGGTGCCCAGCAGGCGCAGCCGGCCGCCGACGATCACCGTCGGATCGAGCTGCGCCTCGGTGAGCACGGTGCCGACGAGCGAGGTGGTGGTCGTCTTGCCGTGCGTGCCGGCGACGGCGATGCCGTACTTCAGGCGCATCAGCTCGCCGAGCATCTCGGCCCGGCGCACCACCGTGATGCCGCGCCGGCGCGCCTCGCGCACCTCGGCGTTCTCCTCCGCTACGGCCGAGGAGATCACCACCAGCTCGACGCCCTCCAGGTGGTCCGGCGAGTGCCCTTTCAGGATGCGGGCGCCCAGGTTCTCCAGCCGCGCGGTGGCCTCGCTCGCGGCGAGATCGCAGCCGCTCACCTCCAGGTCGTACTCGAGGAGGATCTCGGCGATACCGCTCATGCCGGCGCCGCCGATGCCCACGAAGTGGATGCGCGAGAGATCGGTGAAGCGGTTGAACATCAGCCGATCCCTCCCAGCTCCGCGAGGCGGTCGGCGATCTCGGAGACGGCGCGCGGCCGGGCGAGGGCGCGCGCCGCGCGGCCCATCGCCGCGAGGCGGCCGCCGTCCGCCAGCAGCTCCGCGAGACTCCCGGCGAGCCGCTCGGCGGTGAAGTGGTCCGAGCGGATCATCTCGGCGCCGCCGGAGTCGGCGAGCAGGCGGGCGTTGTCCACCTGGTGGCCCTTGGCGATGGCCAGCGGCACCAGCACCGAGGGCCGGCCGGCGGCGCAGATCTCCGCCACCGTGATGGCGCCGGCGCGGGAGACCAGCAGGTGGCTCGCCGCCATGGCGCCGGCCACGTCGTCGAGGAAGGGCACGACCTCGACGTGGGAAGCGCCGACTCCGGCGCTCTCGTACGCCGCGCGCGTCTCCTCCACATTGCGGGCTCCCGCCTGGTGGAGGACGACGAGCGCAGGCAGCCTGGCGATCAGGCGCGCCATCGCCTCGGGCATCGTCTGATTGATCTGGCGCGCGCCCTGGCTGCCGCCGAGCACCAGCAGGCGCGGCGCGCCCAGCGGCGGCAGCGCCGCCGGCACGGCGAAGAAGGCGGGCCGCACCGGCACGCCGGTCACCCAGCACGGGCATTTCAGGTCCGCGATCGTCTCCCGGTAGCCCACGGCGGCGGCGGTCGCCCAGCGCGACAGCCAGCGGTTGGCGACGCCGGCGCGGCCGTTCGGCTCGAGCAGCAGCACGGGCCGCCGCGCCAGGCGCGCGCCGAGCACGGCGGGGGCCGAGACGTAGCCGCCGGTGCCGAGCACGGCGTGGGCGCCGATGCCGCGGACGAGCTTCGCGGCCGCGGCCGCCGAGCGCGCCAGCGTCGCCAGCGCCTGTGCCCGGGCCACGGGGCCGCGCCCCACCACCGGCCGCGCCGGGAGAGCATGGAACGTCAGCCCGCGCTCGCCCGCCAGGCGCTCCTCCAGCCCGCCCGCGTTGCCGGCAAAGCTCACGCGCCACCCCCTGGCCCGCAGCTCTTCCGCCACCGCCAGCGCCGGGAAGACGTGGCCGCCCGTGCCGCCGCCGGAGAGCAGGACGTGCAGGGGAGCTGGTGGGGTCGAAGCCATCGCATCGTTCCGCTCATGCGTGCTGCGAGAGGTTGAGGAGGACGCCGCAGATGCACAGGGTCACCACCAGCGACGAGCCGCCGTAGGAGATGAACGGCAGGGGGATGCCTTTCGTGGGCAGCATCGCGAGGGTGACGCTGACGTTGATCAGCGCCTGCATCACGAGCACGCCCGTCAACCCCCAGCCGAGGTAACGGCCGAAGACGTCCGGCGCCTTGGCGCCCGCGCGCAGGCCGCGCCAGGCGAGCAGGCAGAAGCCGAGCACCACCAGCAGCGCGCCGATCATCCCCAGCTCCTCGGCGACGATCGAGAAGATGAAGTCCGACTCCGGATGCGGCAGGAAGAAGAGCTTCTGCACGCTCTTGCCGGGCCCCAGGCCGAAGACGCCGCCCGAGCCGACGGCGATCAGCGACTGCAGCGCCTGGAAACCGGTGCCGAGCGGATCCTTCTCCGGATCGAGGAAGGCGAAGAGCCGCTGCCGCCGGTAGGGCTCCATCATCACCAGCAGGCCGAGGAGCGGCGGCACGAAAGCCAGCGACGCCAGGATGTAGCGCCAGCGGAGGCCGGCGAGGAAGACCATGAGGAAGAAGGTGGCGCCGAGCAGCACCGCCGTCCCCATGTCGGGCTCGAGGAGGATGAGCGCCGCGGCGAGCGCCGTGAAGAAGCCCGCCGGCAGCAGGAACGACAGCTCGTTGACGCGCTCCTCCTTCTTCTCGATCTGGTAGGCGAGGAAGGGGATGAGCGCCAGCTTGGCCAGCTCCGAGGGCTGCACGGAGACCCCGCCGACGAAGAACCAGCGCCGGGTGGCGTTGAGCTGCGGCGAGAAGAGCACGCCCACCAGCAGCGCCAGCGCCGCGAAGAGCAGCGAGTAGACCACCGCCGGCGAGCGCAGGCGGCGGTAGTCGACGTGCATCAGCCAGACCATGAGCGTGAGGCCGAGGGCGGCGGCCACCGACTGCTTGACGAGGAAATGGTTCGGCGTATGGTCGCGCGCCAGCGCCGAGCTCGCCGAATACACCATCACCAGGCCGAAGAACATCAGCAGGACGACGGTGGTGAAGAGCACCTTGTCAAAGGCCAGCTTCTTCGCCATCCGGCCCTCCGACGATGCCCCGCACCAGCTCCTGGAAGACCTGGCCGCGGTGCGTGAAGTTCCTGAACTGATCGAAGCTGGCGCAAGCGGGCGAGAGCACCACCGCCTCGCCCGCCTGGGCCTGGCCGGCGGCCGAGCGCACCGCGCGGTCCAGGGTCTCCGACATCTCATAGGGCACGGCCTTGTCCAGCGCGCGCTCGAAGTCGCGCGCGGCCTCGCCGATGAGGTAGGCGCGGCGCGCCTTGCGGCGGACCATCGGCGTCAGGGTCGCGAGGTCCGCGTCCTTGTTGCGGCCGCCGAGGATGAGGTGGACCGTGCCGTCGGCGAAGCCCTCGATGGCCTTCAGCGTGGCGCCGGGGTTGGTCCCCTTGGAGTCGTCGTAGAAGGTGACGCCGCCGCGTTCGCCCACCCTTTGCAGGCGATGCGGCAGGCCGGTGAAGCTCGCGAGGGCGGCGCGGATCGCCGCCGGCTCGGCGCCCAGGGCACGGGCCAGCAGGGCCGCCGCCATGGCGTTCTCCAGGTTCTGCACGCCGGCGAGCGGCACCTCCGCCGCATGGAAGAGCTCCACCTCCTCGGGACTCTCGATGACGCGGCCGTCGTCGCGCGCCCAGCAGCCGTCAGCCACCGGGCGGAGGCGCGAGAAGGACCGCCGCCGGGCGCGCGTCATGACCTCGACGGTGCCGGGATCGTCGGCGTTGAGCACGGCGATGCCGTCGGCGTCCATGTCCTGGAAGAGCCGCTTCTTGGCGGCGCCGTACTCCGCCATGCTCGGGTAGCGGTCGAGGTGGTCCTGCGACAGGTTGAGCAGCGCCGCCGCCCGCGGCTTGAAGGTGGCGATGCCCTCGATCTGGAAGCTCGACAGCTCGACGACGAAGACGCGCCCCGGCGGGCCCGCCACCTTGTCCGCCAAAGGCTCGCCGATGTTGCCGCAGACCTCGACGGTGAAGCCCGCCTGGCGCAGCATGGCGCCGGCGAGAGCGGTCGTCGTGCTCTTGCCGTTGCTGCCGGTGATCGCCACCACGGGACCGTTGAGGAAGGGGAAGGCCAGCTCGACCTCGGCGATCACCGGCACGCCGCGCCGCCGCGCTTCGGCGAGGAGCGGCCGCGTGAGGGGCACGCCGGGCGACACCACCACCGCGTCGACGCCGGCCGGCAGCTCCGCCATCGACGCGGGGAGCAGCTCGATGCGCCCGGCGAGGTCGCCGGCATCCACCGCCTTGTCGTCCACCGCGAGCACGGCGGCGCCGCGGGCGAGCAGCAGGCGCGCCGCGGCGCGGCCGGAGAGCCCCAGCCCGTACACCAGCGCCCGCCCGAGGCGGCGGTCTGCCCAGGACCCGTTCATCGCAGCTTCAGGGTCGAGAGCGAGATGAGCGCGAAGAGGATCGACAGGAGCCAGAAGCGGACGATGACCTTGGGCTCCGCCCATCCGGAGAGCTCGAAGTGATGGTGGAGCGGAGCCATGCGGAATACCCGCTTGCCCCGCAGCTTGAACGAGGCCACCTGGATGATGACCGAGAGGCCTTCCAGCACGAACAGGCCGCCGACCACCACCAGCAGGATCTCCTGCTTGGAGAGGACGGCGACGGTGCCGATGGCGGCGCCCAGGGAGAGCGAGCCGACGTCGCCCATGAAGACCTCGGCGGGATGCGAGTTGTACCAGAGGAAGCCGAGGCCGGCGCCGACCAGAGCGCCGCAGAAGACCGCCACCTCGCCGACGCCGGGCACGTAGGAGATCTGCAGGTAGTTGGCGATCACCCGGTTGCCGGCGATGTAGGTGAAGACGGCGTAGGTGGCGGCGGCGATGGTGGTGGCGCCGATGGCGAGGCCGTCCAGGCCGTCCGTCAGGTTCACCGTGTTCGAGGCGGCGACGAGGACGAGGGCGACGAAGGGGATGTAGAGGTAGCCCAGGTGGAGCACCAGCCGCTTGATGAACGGAAAGGCGAGGGTCGGATTGAAGCCGTAGCCGATGGGCAGGAAGAGCAGCGCCAGGCCGAGCGCCGTCGCCGCCAGCGCCTGCAGCAGGAACTTGGTGCGGGCGGTGAGGCCCAGGTTGCGCCGGTACTTGACCTTGATGTAGTCGTCCGCGAAGCCGATGGCGCCGAAGGCGAGGGTGACCAGCACCACCAGCCAGACGTAAGGATTGTCGAGCCTCGCCCACAGCAGCGTCGGCACCAGCACGGCGAAGAGGATCAGCAGGCCGCCCATCGTCGGCGTGCCCGCCTTCACCTGATGGGCTTGCGGGCCGACGTCGCGGATGTTCTGGCCCACGGAGAGGCGGCGCAGCGTGCGGATGAACCACGGTCCGAAGAGCCACGAGAGGAGCAGGGCGGTGACCACCGCCGCCGCCACCCGGAAGGTGATGTAGCGGAAGACGTTGAACGCCGGCACCGCGTCGCGCAGCGGATAGAGGAGCCAGTAGAGCATCAGTGCGCTCCCTCCGCGCCCGCGCCCAGCAGCCGCTGGACGACCTTCTCCAGACCGACGCCGCGCGACGCCTTGACGAGCACCAGATCGCCCGGCCGCACCTCCTTCGCCGCCCAGTCGGCGGCGGCCGCGGCGTCCGCCACCCAGACCGCGGCGGCACCGGCGGATTCGGCGCCCGCGGTCAATTCGCGCGACAGCTCGCCGACTCCCACGACGGGCGAGAAGCCGAGCCGGCCCGCCTGCTCGCCGGCCTCGCGGTGGAAGCGCGGCCCCTCCGGCCCCAGCTCGCGCATGTCGCCGAGCACCGCCACCCGCCGGGCGCCCGGCAGCAGCGCCGCGCCTTCCAGCGCCTTGCCGACCGCGTCGGGGTTGGAGTTGTAGGAGTCGTCGACGAGCGTGAAGCCCGCCGCCGCCCGGTGCACCACGCCGCGCATGGCCGCCGGCTTCACCTCGCGCACCGCGGCGGCGATCTCCGCGAGCGGCAGGCCGAGCGCCCAGGCGCAGGCTGCGGCGGCGAGGCAGTTCTCCACGTTGTAGAGGCCGTGGAGCGGCAGGCGCACCTCGACCGATTGGCCGCCGGCTTCGAGAACGAAGCGGCTGCCGATGCCTCCCTCCGGCTCGGGCGCCAGATCGCGCGCCTGGACGTCCGCCGTCTCCGCGCGCAAGCCGTACCAGACCACGCGCGCGCCGTGCCGCGAATGATGCCGGGAGGCGATCCGCGCCACCTCGGGATCGTCGGCGTTGGCGACGATGAAGCCGTCCGGCGCGAGGCCCGCCAGCAGCTCGGACTTCGCCTCGGCGATCGCCCGCACGCTGTCGAAGAACTCCAGGTGCACGGGCCGCACGACGGTGAACAGCGCGGCGTCCGGCCGGCCGAGCAGCGAGAGCTGCCGCAGCTCGCCCGGCGTCGACATCCCCATCTCGGCCACCATCCACTCGGTGCCGTCGGGCACGTTGAGCAGCGAGAGCGGGAAGCCGTAGAGGTTGTTCAGGTTCCCCTTCGTCCAGGCGACGCGGAAGCGGCGGCCGAGCATCGCCGCCAGCAGCTCCTTGGTGGTGGTCTTGCCGGCCGAGCCGGTGATGCCGACGAGACGCTCCGGTACGCGGCTCCGCACGTGCCGCGCGAGATCGTGCAGCGCCTGGAAGGTATCGGGAACGCGGATGAGCGCGCCCTTCGACGGCGCCGGAAGGTCCTCCTGCACCATGGCCGCCGAAGCGCCGTGAGACAACGCGTCGGCGACGAAGCGATGACCGTCCGTGCGCTCGCCGGCGAAGGCGAAGAACAGCTCGCCGCCGCGCACGGCGCGCGAATCGATCGCCGCGCCTTCGATCATGGCGTCCGCGTCCCCGGCCGTGATCCGGCCGCCGACGGCGCGCGCCGCCTCATCGACCGACAGCCGAGCCAAAGCGCTCCTCCAGGGCCTTGCCGATCTCCTCCAGATCGGAGAACGGCAGTTTCTTGTCGCCGATCTGCTGCTCGCGCTCGTGCCCCTTGCCGGCCACCACCACGGCCCAGCCGGGCTCGGCGGCGGCGATGGCCTCGCGGATCGCCTCACGGCGGTCCGGGATCAACCGGTAGCGCGCATTGCCGCTCGCCGCGAGCCCTTTTTCGACGGCGGCGAGGATGGCGAGCGGGTCCTCGCTGCGCGGGTTGTCCGAGGTCGCGATCGGGAGGTCCGCCAGCTCGCCGGCGACCTTCCCCATCAAAGGCCGCTTGCCGGCGTCGCGGTCGCCGCCGCAGCCGAAGACCACCGCGACGCGATCGACGCCGACCATCTCGCGGGCCGAGCGCAGGGCCGCCTCCAGGGCGGCGTCGGTGTGCGCGTAGTCCACGTAGACCGGGAACGGCTGGCCACGGTCCACCGGCTCCATGCGTCCCGGCACCGGCCGCTGCGCGGCGAAGGCGGCGGCGATCGCGGCGTGCGGCAGCGCCAGCGCTTCCGCCGCCGCCGCCGCCGCCAGCAGGTTCGACAGGTTGTAGCGCCCGAGGAGCGCCGAGGAGAACGGCAGCTCGCCGCGCGGCGTCGAGAGAATGCCGCGGATGCCGGCCGTCGACAGCTCCACGTCGCGGGCCGCGACGTCGCCGCCCTCGCCGAACGTCAGCGCATCCGGCATCTCGGCGGAGAGGAGGCGGCCGTGGGGGTCGTCCACGTTCACCGCCGCCCGGCCACCCGGCTTCAGGTGATCGAACAGCTTGCGCTTGGCCGCGAAGTACTCCTCCAGATCGTGGTGATAATCGAGGTGGTCGCGGGTGAGGTTGGTGAACACCGCGACGTCGAAGGAGGCGCCGGCCACGCGCCCCATGTCGAGCGCGTGCGAGGAGACCTCCATGGCCACCGCCGCGGCGCCGTCGTCCCGCATCCGCCGCAGGGTGCGGAATAGATCCGAGGCTTCAGGCGTCGTATGTCCACCCGCGTACGTCCGCGAACCGAAGCGGTAACCCAGAGTGCCGAGGAATCCGGCCGGCCGACCGGCCGCGTCGAGGATCGCGGCGATCAGCGTGGCGACCGTCGACTTGCCGTTCGTGCCGGTGACGCCGGCGAGGATCATCTCCTCGTCGGGATGGCCGTAGACGCGCGCCGCGAGCGGACCGAGCAGCGGACGCGGATCGGCGGCCACCAGCCAGGGAACGCTCGCGCCCGCCGCGGCATCGCCCGGCTCGGGCCCGACGACGGCCACGGCGCCCCGCGCCACGGCCTGCGCCGCGAAGGCGCGGCCGTCGAAGCGCTGGCCGGGCAATGCCGCGAAGAGATCGCCCGGCTCGGCCGTCCGCGAGTCGTGCGCCACCCCCGTGATCTCGGGGTCCGCGCCCGGATCGCCGCCGATCGGAAGGCCGCGCACCAGCTCAGAAAGACGCATGAGAGCGACCTCCTTCCGCGGAAGAAGCATCGCTCTCGGTGCCGGCGCTGCCGGTGTCGCCCGCAGGACGAGGCGGTCCGACTCCGGGAGTTGCGGGCCCGCGCCAGAGCACGGGATCCGGACCGACCTCGAGCGCCCGGTCGTCGCCGTCGGTCGGCACGTCGTCGGCGGCGAGCGCGGCGGCCGGCGGAGGCGCGGCGGCGGGCAGCTCCGCCATCACCATCTGTCCCGGCCAGAAGGCCAGCCGTTCGCGCTCGGGGTGCACTCCCTGGTAGAGCAGGACCTGCCGGGCGATGGCGCCGAAGACGGGCGCCGCCACCTGGCCGCCGTGATACTCGAAGCCCTGGGGCTCGGCGATCGCCACCACGCCCACCAGCACCGGCCGATCGGCGGGAGCGAAGCCGACGAAGCTCGGCAGGAAACCGTTGTGCAGGTAGCCGCCGCGCACCGGGATCTGCGCCGTGCCCGTCTTGCCGGCCACCCGGTAGCCGGCCACCGCGGCGCTGCGGCCCGTGCCTCCGGTGACCACCCCTTCGAGCAGCGCCTGGAGCTGCAAGGCGGTGGCGGCAGAGATCGGCCGGCCGAGCACAGGCGGCTTCTCATACTTCGGCACCCGCGTCTCGCCGCGGGAGACCGCCGCCACCACGTGCGGGCGCAGGACCTTGCCCTCGTCGGCCACGGCGCCGGCGGCGGCGGCGAGTTGCAAGGGGGTCACCGAGATTCCCTGCCCGAAGGCGATGTAGGCCTTGGCGAGCGGCCCCCAGCTCTCCAGGGGATGGAGGATGCCGGCGCTCTCGCCGGGCAGATCGACGCCGGTCGCCTGACCGAAGCCGAAGCCGCGGATGGTGCGGTAGAGCCGCTCATTGCCGACCAGCAGCGCCGCCTTGATGACGCCGACGTTGCTCGACTTCGCGATCACCTGCGCGAAGGTCAGGCGGCCGAACGGCTTGTGGTCGCGGATGCGGATGCCGAGCAGGGTGATGCCGCCCATCTCGCAATCGAACTCGTCCTCCGGCTGCACGACGCCGGACTCCAGCGCCGCCGCCGCCGTGATGATCTTGAACGTCGAGCCCGGCTCGTAGACGTCCATGATCGCCGCGTTGCGCCAGCGGCTCGGCGGATAGCGGCCGAACTCGTTGGGATCGAAGGCGGGAACGTTGGCCATGGCCAGCACGCCGCCCGTCGCGGGATCGAGGAAGATGGCGCTCCCCCGCTTCGCGCCGCGCTTCGCCACCGCCTCGGCCAGCTCGCGCTCGACGATGTGCTGCACCGCGGCGTCGAGCGTCAGGTGCAGGTCGTGGCCCGGCTCCGCCTCGGAGGAGGAGAGGTCGGGCGAGACCACCGTGCCGCGGCGGGCGTCGCGCAGCACCGTCCGCTTGCCCGGCTTGCCGGCGACCTCGGCGTCGTAGACCAGCTCCAGGCCGGCGAGCCCGTGGTTGTCCGTCCCCACCCAGCCGAGCACCTGCGCGGCGAGCTCGCCCATGGGGTAGTAGCGCTTGCTCTCCGGCAGGAAGTAGAGGCCCTTGAGCCCCAGCCGGCGGACCTTCTCCGCCACCGGCGGATCGAGCTTGCGCGCCACCCACACGAACTCGCGGTCGCCGGCGAGCTGGCGGGCCAGCTTGCGCGCGTCGAGGCCCGGCACGACGCCGGCGAGGGCGCGCGCCGCCGCCGCCGCGTCCGCGACCTCCGGCGGCACGGCGTAGGCGGAGTCGACCTGGATGGAGACCGCCAGCTCGCGGCCCTGCGCGTCGTAGATCGTGCCGCGCGGCGGATCGAGCGTGACGACGCGCTGCTGCTGCCGCTCGGCCTTGCGCTCGTAGTGCGCGTAGCGCACCACCTGGAGATGGTAGAGGCGCGCCGCGATGAGCAGCACCCATACCGTTACCAGGCCGGCGACGAAGGCGAGGCGCCTCACGGCAGCTCCTCCCAGAACACCACCTGCTCCAGGGCCGGCGCCTGCATGCCGAGCTCCTGCCGCGCCCGCCGCTCGATCTGCGAGGGGCTGGCGAGATAGGCGGCCTCCAGCCGGAGCTGCCGCTCCTGCCGCGAGCTCTCCGCCAGATCCCGCTCCAGCCTGTCGATGCGATACCCGGTGCGCGTCACTTCGAGATGAATCCAGGTGTACGCCAGCAACCCCCCGCCAAGGCAGACGACGACCAGCAAGACCAGCGCCAGCTCGCGCAGGCGGCGCCGATCGCGCTCGCGCACGAGATAGGAATTGACCACCGGCCGGGTGAAGGCGTACGCGCTGCGCAAGCTCTACAGCCTCCTGGCGGCGCGCAGCCGGGCGGACCGCGCCCGCGGATTGAACGCCACCTCTTCCTCGCTGGGCCGCACCGGCTTCTTCGTCAGCACCTCGATCAACTGGCTCTCCGAACGCGAGCGGCCGGTCACCGGATCGACCTCCCCCCGCGCCAAGTCGCGCAGGGTGTTCTTGACGATGCGGTCCTCGAGGCTGTGATAGGAGATGACGACCAGCCGGCCGTCGGTCTCCAGCATGTCCACCGCCTCCTCGATGAAGCGCGCGAGGCCCGCCAGCTCCTGATTGACCGCGATGCGCAAGGCCTGGAAGACCCGCGTCGCCGGATCGATCCGCTCCTCGCGCGCCGCGCGCGGCCCCTTCGCCCGGGCGATCAGAGCTTTAAGCTCGCCCGTGGTCTCGATGGGCTTCTCCTCCCGCGCCCGCACGATGGCCCGGGCGATGCGCCGCGCCTGCCTCTCCTCGCCGTAATCCCTGATGATTCTTTCCAACTCGCCCTCCGCGGTCGTATTGACCAGGTCCGCAGCGGTCACGTCGCTCATCCCCATCCGCATGTCGAGCGGGCCGTCGAGGCGGAAGCTGAAGCCCCGCGCCGCCGTCTCGAGCTGCAAAGAGGAAACTCCGAGGTCGGCCAGAACGCCCGCGACGGCGCGGACGTCCAGACCGGCCAACGTCTGTTCGAGGAGGTGGAAATTGGCGCGCACCAGGCGCACCCGGGGACCGAAACGCTCGAGACGCCCCGCCGCCCGCTCGAGCGCCGCGGCGTCGCGATCGATGCCGACGAGCTGAACGTCGGGCGACGCTTCGAGCAGAGCCTCGGCGTGCCCGCCCAGGCCCACCGTGGCGTCGACGAACACGCCGCCGCGCTGGGGCGCCAGCCACGCGAGCGTCTCCGCGACCAGGACGGGCAGATGCTGGACCGCCAACGGCTCGTTCCGCCTCCCTCCACCCATGCCCCAGCCGGCTCAGATTCCCTGCAGGCTGAGGGCATGGAAGTCCTCGTCTGTAAAGGGCTGCTCCTGCAACCGCTTCGCGAAGCGTTCGTGGTTCCACACCGTCAGATGGTTGAGCTGACCGCTCACCACCACGTCGCCGTTGATCACCGCGCTCTCGCGCAGGATCTGCGGCACCAGAATCCGCCCCTGCACGTCCAGCCGCACCTGCTGCCCGAAGTAATTGGCCCGCTCGAGGAAGCGCAGCTTGGTCGGATCCGTCGACGGCATCGCCGCCAGCCGCTGCTCGATCTCTTCCCACACCGGCAGCGGATAGAGCAGCGCCGACTCGCCCTTCACCGAGGTGACGAAGAGATCAGGGCCGTAGCGCTCCTCCAGCAGACGCCGGAAGTCGGTCGGGATCTTGAGACGACCCTTGTCATCGATCTTCGTCGAAGCACTTCCACGGAACATTGGACCCCACCCCGCAAAGACTGCTATCTGAGGTGGAATCCTAACAGTTCACTCCACTTTTGTCCACTTTTCTCCACTGAAAACCACCAGAAATAAGAATGAAGATTCGCTAGAAGTAAAAATGAGGCGTAAAATCCGATGAAAGGGACTCAAAGGACAACGAGGACTTCAAGGACTCAGTCCTTGTTGTCCCTGCTGTCCCTGTCGTCCTTTTTGTGGGATCGGCTTCAGCCCGGCGGAGGAGCCGGCGCCGGCGGGGGGATCTCGGGCACCGTGGTGTCGATGGGTTTCGGCGTCGGCAGGGCGCCTGGCTTCGTGGGATCGATGACGGGGGCCGCGGGGGAAGCCTCCGACGGCGACCGCGCCGCGCCGGCCAACCCCTCGACTTCTTCCTCGGGAGCCGCCGCGAGCTGGCGGCGGAAGCCCGCCGCCTCCTCGGGAGGGTTGGCCACGATGAGCGACTTCTTCTCCAGCTCCACCATGTACTTGATGATCTCCTCGCGGAAGACGCGGTCCTCCTCGCGTTGCTGGATCGCCGCCTGAACCTCGGAGAACGGCGGAATGCGCGACTCGCGGCGATCGATCACCTGCACGAGGTGGAGCCCACCGCGCGCGGCCACGGGCTCGCTCATCGAGCCCTTCGGCAGCTTCCAGACGGCGGTCTCGAGGTTCTTGTCGAGGTCGCCGGGAGACACCCAGCCGAGCTCGATGACGCTGCTCGTCACGCCCTTCTCCGCGTAGTCGGCGACGGCATCGGCCAGCGGCGTGCCGGCCGTCACATTGAAGCGGATCGCGTCGGCGATGCGGGGCCGCTCCTCGGCGGGGGCGCCGTCCTCCTCGAGCACCACGACCTCGCTGAGCTGCACCTGCTCCGGCTGGCGGAACTGCTCGAGGTTCTTGCGGTAGTAGCGGCGGAGATCCTCTTCGTCGACCTTGACGCGGCTCTGCACCTCGCGGCCGCGCACCTCCTGGATGCGCAGGGTGTTGCGGAGCTGCGCCCGGATCTGCTCCTCGGTCAGCCCGGACTGCGCCAGGGCCGCCGCGAACTCCTGGTCGGTCTTGATGTTGTAGTTCTCCCGCAGTTGGCCCATGGCGAAGTCGACCTGCGCGTCGCTGATCTCGACCGCGAGCTGATCGGCGCGCGAGTCCAGGAGCAGCTCGCGGAACATGTCCGCGAACACCATCTCTCCGGCCTGGCCGAGGAGGCGCTGGCGCTCCTCGGGATCCTGCTCGCGGCGCAGGATCTCGCGCACCATTTCCTCGCGGCGCTGGCGATAGTCGAGCAGCGTCGCGATGCGATCGTTGACGCGCAGCACGACGCGGTTGAGCACTTCGGCATGAAGCGCCGGGGAGAGGGTGAGGAGGAGGGTGAGGCTAACCAGTGTTCTGCGCATGGGATTCCTTGTAAGAGCCGGCGTACCCGAACGGAAGATTCCGCTCGTAAACCACGACATTGTAACGGGTTCTGGCTTGCTGGACCAGGGAGCGGACGAGCCGGTCGGCGCGCTCCTGGCGCAGCTTGGCGGCGATCTCGCCGCGCGCCTGCGCCAGCGGCACCACCGCCGCCGCCTGCCGCTCGGTGACCTGAAAGATATGGAAGCCGTACTCGGCCGGCACCAGGCCGCTCACCTCGCCCGGCTGCAGAGCGAAGATGACGTCCGCGAAGGCGGGAGGGAGGTCGGCGCGCGCGAGCTCCCCCTGATCGCCTCCCCCGGCCGCGCTCGGGTCGCGGGACAGCCGCCGCGCCACCTCGCTGAAGGCGGCGCCGGCGGCGATCTCGCGCAACGCCCGTTCCGCCGTCGAACGGTCCTCGGTGAGGATCTGCCGCACCCGCACGCGCTCCGGACGCGAGAACTCCCCGCGATGGGCCTGGTAATAGCCGGCGACCTCCGCGGCGCCGGGCTCCCGCTTGAGGTCGTGCTGGAGCAAGGCATCGATGGCGCGCCGCGGCCCCGCAGCGCCGCCGGCCTGCCGCACGAGCTTGCGGTCCACGGCGAGCCGCGTCAACAGGCGCTCGTCGAGAAACTGATCGAAGAGCTCCGAGAGCACGTCGCTGCCGAGCACGCCGCCGTCGCCGACGGTGCGGTCCAGATAGCTCTCGAACTCGGAGTACCGCACCTCGGCATCGCCGATGCGCGCTACGGCGTCCGGGGCGGGGGGCGGGGTGGAGGGTTGGCAGGCGATGACGATCAACAGCAGACAGAGGGTCTGTGCAGGAATCGGCGGCCTGCCCTTCGAAGCCCTCACCTCCCCGGCCCTCCTCTCCCAGAGGGAGAGGAGGGAGAAAAAAGGAGAAAAAACGCGGCGAGGCGTTTCTTTTCTTGTTCCCCTCTCTCCCTCTGGGAGAGAGGGGCCGGGGGAGTGAGGGCTTCGGAGGGCATATCCTCTCACTGCGCCAACCCCTCCAAAGTCTCCCGCGCCGCGGCCACGAGCTGCCGGCCACCGCCGCCCGGCAGCGTCAAGACGCCGGTGGGGCTGAAGCTCGCGCCCGGCAGAGAGGAGACCATCTCGATCAACCTCTCGACGTCGATCCGCGCGTCGCGGCGCAGGCGGATGACCAGCTCGCCGTTCTTGGCGGCGATCGACTGTACGCGCAGCGACTCGGCGAGCCGCTTGAGCCCCGCTACTTCCACCAGCGTCTCCACCGCCTCCGGCGGCGGACCGAAGCGGTCGGCGAGCTCGGCGAGCATCTGCCCCTCCGGCTCCTCGGCGATCTTGCGGTAGAGCTCCATGCGCAGGTTCGCGTCGTCCACGTAGTCCTGCGGGATGGACATCGGCACCGGCAGATCGAGGGCCACCGACGGCGCCTCCTCCACGCTCTCGCCGCGCAGCTCGCGCACGGTCTCCTCCAGCAGCTTGAGGTAGGTCTCGATGCCGACCGCGCCGATGTGGCCGCTCTGCTCGCCGCCCAGCAGGTTGCCGGCGCCGCGGATCTCCAGGTCCCGCGCCGCGATGCGGAAGCCGGCGCCGAGGTCCGAGAACTCGCGCAGCGCGGCCAGCCGCTTCCGCGCCGGCTCGGAGAGCACCCGGTCCTCCGGCACCAGGAAATAACAGTAGGCGAGCTGGTTGCTCCTCCCCACGCGGCCGCGGAGCTGGTAGAGCTGCGCCAGGCCGAAGCGGTCGGCGCGGTGCACGATCATGGTGTTGACGTTGGGGATGTCAATGCCGTTCTCGATGATCGTCGAGGCGAGCAGCACGTCGAAGTCGCCGCGGGTGAAGGCGTGCATGCGCCGCGCCAACTCCTCCTCGTTGAGCTGGCCGTGGCCCACCGTGACCCGCACGCCGGGGACGATCTCGCGCAGCTTGGTCAGCCGCTCCTCGATCGATTCCACCCTGTTATAAACGTAATACACCTGTCCGCCGCGCTCGATCTCGAGCTCGATCGCCTCGCGCACCAGCCGGTCGTCGTAAGGGAGGATCGCCGTCTCCACCGCCATGCGGTCCTTCGGCGGCGTCTCGATCACCGAGAGGTCCCGCACGCCGGCGAGCGAGAGCTGCAGCGTGCGCGGCACCGGCGTCGCCGACATGGCGAGCACGTGGACGTTCTTCTTGAGCTGCTTCAGCCGCTCCTTCTGGGCGACGCCGAAGCGCTGCTCCTCGTCGACGATCAGCAGGCCCAGGCGCGGCAACTGGATGTCCTTCGATAGCAGCCGGTGGGTGCCGACGAGGATGTCCACCTTGCCTTCGCCCAGGCGCTTCTTGAGCTCCCGCATCTCCTGCGGCGAACGGAAGCGCGAGACCATCTCGATCTGAATGGGAAAGCCATCGAATCGCTTTCTGAAGGTCTCCAGGTGCTGATCGGCGAGGATGGTCGTCGGCGCCAGCACCGCCACCTGGTAGCCGCCGTCCACGGCCTTGAAGGCGGCGCGCATGGCCACCTCGGTCTTGCCGTAGCCGACGTCGCCGCAGAGCAGGCGGTCCATCGGCCGCTCGCGCTGCAGGTCCTCCTTGATGGTGGCGATCGCCTCGATCTGATCGGGGCTCTCCTCGTAGACGAAGGCGGCCTCGAACTGGTGCAGCAGGTCGGTGTCCTGCGGCATCGCCGGCGCGCGGGCGACCTGGCGCTCGGCGTAGTGCTTGAGCAGCTCGTCCGCCATGTCGCGCATACCCTTCTTGACCCGCGCCTTGGTGCGGTTCCACGAGGTGCCGCCGAGCTGGTCGAGCCGCGGCGCGACGCCCTCGATGCCGCTGTACTTCTGCACCTGGTCGATGCGCGAGAGGGGGAGCAGCAGGCGCTTGCCGGCGGCGTAGGAGATCTCCATCACCTCGGTCTCGGCCGCCGCCCCGGCGCCCGCCAGATCGCGCACAGCCGGCGGCAGGGCCGCGGCGCCGTCGCCCTCTCCACCCACCGAGCGCAGGGCCACGAACTGGCCGATGCCGTGATCCACGTGCACCACGTAGTCGCCCACCTTGAGATCGCGCAGGCCGGAGAGGAAGGGTCCGAAGCGGGCCCGGCCCGGCCGCCGCTGAAGCTTCGCCTGCGGCAGGAGCTGCTGCTCGCCGTAGACCACCACGCCGGCCGGCGGCAGGCGGAAGCCGCGGCCCAGCTCGCCCGAAACCAGCTCGACGCCGCCGCGTCCGAGCCGCACTTCGCGGCCTTCGAGCAGCTCCTCGATGCGCCGTCTGTGCGTCGCGGAGACCACCACGATGCAGCGCTCGCCGCGGGCCCGGGCGGTCTCCACCTCCTGCGGGAAGCGCGGCAGTTGGCCGTGGAAGAGATCCGTCAGCGCGCCGCGGAAGTCGACAGCGTTCTGATCTTCGCGCGGGCCGCTGCCGATGGCGAGATCCCGTAGGCGCAGCGCCACCCCGGCCAGCGTCTCCCGCACCTCCTCGGCCGGCTGCTCGAGGATCTCCGGCGGCACCGCCAGCCGTCCATGCTCCCGGCGCGCCGCGAAGTCCGCCTGCAGCCGCTCGGCGTGGTGCGCCACCTCCGCCTCCAGGGCCGGCGGATCGACGGCGAGCACCAGCGGGTCGGGCATGACTTCGGGCAGAGTAGAGGTCCGCTCGGCGAGCAGCGGCAGGTAGTTCTCCCAGCCCGGGAACTCGCCGCGCGTGCGCAGCGACTCCAGCAGCTCGGCGGCCTCGGGACCCCAGTCCGGATCCGCCGTCTCGCCCCCGGTCAGCAGGTCCGCCAACCGCCGCGCCTCCTCCGCGCCGGCGGGGAAGAGCGACAGCGGCAGGATGTGGACGGCGTCCAGCGTGTCCTCCGAGCGCTGCGACTGCGGATCGAACCAGCGGATGGACTCGACCGTATCGCCGAAGAGGTCCAGCCGCACGGGAGAGTCTTCCCCGGGAGGGAAGACGTCCACGATGCCGCCGCGCACGGCGAAGTCGCCCACCTCGTACACCAGGTCCGTGCGGCGGAAGCCGTGGCGGACGAGGTGGGCTGTCAGCCGTTCGATCGGATGGTCCTCGCCGGGACGGATGGTGAGCCCGGCGCTGTGGAAGGCTTCGCGCGTGGGCAGGCGGCGGAAGAGCGCCCGCGGCGTCGTCACCACGGCCGTCAGGCGGCCGGAGGCCACGGCGTCGAGCGCCGCTGACTCCTGGGCCCGCACCAGCAGCGAGGTCTCGGCTTCCTGATAGGGGGTCAGCGACGGCGCCGGAAAATAGACGACGCCCTCCTCGCGCCCGAAGAGCCGCGCCGCCTCCATCCACATCAAGGCGTCCGCCTCGCGCGGCACCAGCACCAGCAGCGGACGGCCGAGATCCCAAGCCAGCAGCTCGCCCACCCAAGCCGCCGCGGGCACCGGCAGGCGCACCACGTCCCCGAGCCCCTGGAGAAGGGCCTTGTAGGGCGCACTGCTGCGCAGCGTCCGGGAGAGCTCCTCCCACGCCGGATCGGCCATTCAGAGAGTCTAACGTCGGAGCCCGAGCCGGGGATTCCGGCTTCCAGGGGGATACGGACGCGGGACTGCTCGATGAGGGCGAGGAAATCCGGGTTGGTGCCGAGCGAGAGGCTCTCGAGGTTGCTGGGAGTTTGCTGGATTACCGGTCCGGCCGCAGCGGATCGATCCACGTCCGATTCAAATACGTGGGATCCAGGGGATCGAAGTCCTTGTCGGTCGTGAGGAGATGGGCTCCAGTCGCGACGGCCGTAGCGGCAATCCAGACGTCATTGTTCTGGATGGGATTACCTGTCCGCCGCAGGAAGAATTCGATCTCGGCGTAAGAACTGAGGACCTCATCCGAGATATCCACGATGGCCAGTTGATTGATCAGAGCTTCCAGCGATGCGGCCTTCTGTGGTCCCCAGCCCAATCGCTTGGCAAATGCGAGAGCCTCTCCAATAGTGATGATGGAAACCAGGGGCTTTTCCGGTCTGGTCCGAAGATGGAAGCGAGCCTCTATGGACCTCCCGATCCACTTGTCCCGGACGAGGTGGAGGAGGATGTTGGTAGCGAGGAGAAAGACTCGGGGCGCGCTCACGAGAGTTCGTCGAGCAGGGCGATGATCTCCTCGTCGCTCTCATCTCCGGGCCATCGGCCGATGATGGCGTTGATGCCGGAGTCTGGCCCCTGGGGCTGGTGTAGGGATGCCCGGTCGAGTTTCCTCACCAGAACCCCCGCGAAGGGAGATCGGGTCTCGACAACACGACCCTTTTCCTCTTCCTGCGGTGGGGTGTTCTGAATCAACCTGGATTCTTTGGAAGACATCCCTGCGCTCCTCGGCAAGTATAACGCCCCGCACGTCAGTCTGCCTCATCTGGCTGAAAATGGCAAAACGGCGGGCCCGCTACGCCCCCCTCCCTAAAGACTCTACTGGGCTAGCGCTGTCGTCGCGCAGCCAGGCGTTCTCGCATCTCGCCGGTGGAGATCCCAGCTCCAGGGTGGCAGCGGGCGCGGGACTGCTCCACCACCTCCTCGATCGGCACGAGGACGGCCACGGGCTTGCCGCCTTCGGTGACGACCAAGGTCTCGTGGTGCGCTCGCTCGGCGTACTCCGCAAGGGGGCCGGTCGCCTCGGACATTTCTACGGTCTTCATAGCTGGAGTTCCCTGCCTGCGATGCGGAGCCGGTTGCGGTCCTTGACGCCGACGGCGCGGATCGTCACCACCGCCTCAGACTCGCGCTGGGCATCATAGTACACACCCCGCTTCAGGCGTCCTCACTGTCTCACAGGGTCCGCGAGAGGCGGCAGATGGACGAGCAGCGCTTTCTTGCCTGCCGCCGAACCAGTAGACTGGAAGGGAGGCCGCCATGAGGACCCAGTCCCCCGACACGCCGCCGGAGATCGAGGAGATCCTTCTGGATCGATATCGACGGATGAGTCCTCTCGAAAAGCTCCTGCGGGTCTTCGAGCTGAACTACATGGCGAAAGCGGCTTGGATGGAGTAAACGAGATCCCTTATATGGAAATAATTATTGTACTCGTAATAGTCGTATGTATCATCGGCGCTGCTGGCTGGGCAAGCAACGTCCGGCGAGAAGTCACCGCTCGCGAGAAGGCACTGGCGAAAGAACGGGCGGCTCTTGAACTTCAAATGCGCCAGCGCGAGACGTTACTGGAGCAACGCGATGCCGCATTTAGTCAGGGTTACATATCAGGTCGCAAGTGGTTGGCAGAATACATTGCAGAGTGGCGCCAGTCCATGGATGAATCACGCGAGAAATACTTGCGTTCGAAACCGCATCCAGGAATGAAGTCCGCAGACGTGGTTCGTATCGTCAAGACAGAGAAGAGAGTGCTCCAAGCAGAACTGAAGTTCCTGCAGTACCAACTCGCAGCCTATGAAGAATACTTTCCGTTTTTGGAGGAATATAAAGAGGCTATTCTCGACGAGCGCGTTGCTCTAGGAGCTGATCGCAACAATGTCGAGGAACTTGAGGCCGCTGATCCTGTCCAACTTTTACTCGAACCGGAGGAATACCGGAGGTTGTCTTCTGCCGAAAAGAACCAATTAGCCTTAGAACGGTACCTTTCCCGCCCAAAGAGCAAGTGGGAGATAGGCCGTTTCTACGAACGCTACATCGGCTACCTTTATGAAAGAGATGGGTGGCGGGTTACTTTTGAAGGTGCCGTTAAGGGTTACGAGGACTTCGGGCGCGACCTTATCTGCAACAGAGGCCCGGAGGTCGAGATCGTGCAAGCCAAATGTTGGAGTCGGGAGAGAGTTATTCGCGAGAAGCATATCTTTCAGCTCTTCGGTACAACCATTCATTACCGCAAGATCTTTCCAAACAAGGACGTCCGGCCGATCTTCGTGACCACCACAGCACTTTCGGAAGCCGCTGACGAGGTGGCCATGGTCTTGGGCGTCAGAATAGAGCGACGCCCCCTGACGAAGGAGTATCCAATGATTAAGTGTAACATCAATGCACAAACAAAAGACCGAATCTATCATCTTCCGTTCGACCAGCAGTACGATCGTACGATGATCGGGAGCATTCCCGGCGAGTGCTATGTCGCGACAACAGCCGAAGCAGAGAAGTTGGGATTCCGGCGCGCGTGGCGGTACCGAGGGGGAGAGGCTTAGACGGATTAGAGAAGCAGCCGATAGACACAGCGAGAACTTCAGGCCGGACCATCCGTGAACGTCCGGTACCCACGATCCCGCCCGACTGAGAACGTGGCGCCTGAGCGGCCCAGCAAACTGACGTCCGACCGCCCCATGTTCAAGAACCCAACGGCGTGCGGGTGTATACTTCGGCGTATGGCACGCATGCAGGTTTACCTCCCCGACGATTTGTACGCACTGGTGAAGGCCCGCGGCCTACCAGCCTCGGAGCTGCTTCAGAAAGCTGTGCGTGCAGAGCTGCGTCGGCAGGAGCTGCTCACCGAAGCCGACCGCTACATTGCGGATCTGATCGCCGATGTGGGGCCACCCGCAGTAGCTCAGCGCAAGCACGCCGCCGCCGTCGCACGTCGCCTTAATGCCGTTGATATGGTGCGCAGCATCCGCGAAGCGCACTACGCGAAGATCAAGGACTTATCCCCCGAGGAGAAGATAAGATTTTTCAGGGAGAAGGCCCGCGCATTACACTCTGAGTTGGGAAAGCCCGAGGAGCTTCCGCAGAACCAAGCCCCAGCGACGCGACCATGAAAGCGATTCTCGAAGTGGCTCGTAGAGGCTCTGTCTTTCAATCGGCGGCGCAGCAAGTGGCTGGTGCCCGGAAGGGACGCACACCGGACTTCCGGCTCAGTTTTGAGTCTGCGCGTTCTTTGTTCACTGAGCTGACCCCCGCGCGGCTTGACCTTCTCGATACGCTGCGCCGTGTTGGTCCCTGCAGCATCTACGCCCTTGCCAAGGCGGCCGAGCGCAATTACTCCAACGTTCACACGGACGTGTCGCGGCTCGAAGAACTCGGTCTGATCGAGCGCTCAGAAGAGGGTGCGGTCTCCGTGCCCTACGAAGCGATCGAGATTCTCGTTCCGCTCGCGCAATCGGCATAGCGATGTGGCCGAGCATGGACGCACGTCGCAAGAAGGCAAACTAACGGCGGAGGATGCAGCAGTGACCACGCCACAAATTACGCGCGACCCACGAACGATCGATGTCCTCCTCACGCAGTACAAGCTGCTTGAGGAACGGCGGGCAGCTTTCGGTCGAGAGTTCATGCAAACCATCGGCTTCGTCGGTGGCGGGTTTGGACTCGTCGTCGGCCTTCTCGGAGCCAAGAGTCCCCTCCTCCTTCCCGTCCTTCGAACAGCCGGAGCCACATTCCTTCTTCTAGCGTTTCTTGCATATCGCCTCGGCAGGCGACAGGATCATTGCCAAGCGGCCATGGCCCGTGTGGAATCCCTTCTCGAGGGGAGCCTAGGATCGGAGCTCGTGCGTCTTCCGCATGCGGCTAAGATCGGCGCGCGACTTGCTATCGTTATCGCTCTCGGGGTGGCCGGTCTTGCTCTGCTGTTTGCGCCTCTCGACTTCTGACAAGTGAGCCTCCTGAATTAGGTCCAGGTGAATAGGAGGTTAGTGGCCGATCCTAGGCCCCAGCTGGAACCAAGGTTCCCAGCACCTGGAGCTCCCGAGCGCTGGCGGCGGAGCGCCGCCCCGACTCGAATCCGGATTTTCGCGCTACACTGAAGCCGTGCTACACAGGCAACCGAGGCGCATATGGCGAACCTGACGATTACCCTTGACGACGAGCTCCTGCGCCGCGCGCGGATGCGCGCCCTGGAGCAGGACACGTCCGTCAACGCGCTCCTGCGCGACTACCTCGAAGCCTTTGCCGCTACAGGAACGACCTGGGATCAGTCGACCGATGCCATCCTCCAGCTCTCCGCGCGGTCTCGGAGTGCCCGCGGAGACCGCCGCTGGACCCGGGAAGAGATTCATGAACGATAGAGCGGCGGCGGGCGCTGAAGAATCGCGATGACACGCCACACCTACTTCGAAATTGAGATCACAGCCAGCTCTTCTGGCACCGAAATCTGGCTGGGGGACGATGAAGGCCATCTTGTCCAGAAGGAGGTCGGAGTGCTGCGGTCAAGCCTCTTGCCAGGCGACTACACCGTAGAGTTCGGCCTCGGAACAGCCTGCTATCCAATCCGCCTGCGCGGCGATAGCCGGTACACACAGCGAGAACTTCAGGCCGGACCATCCTGCGCACGCCCAGTACCTTCGATCCCGCCCGACTAAGCAAACATGGGAGGTGCACGCCTCGACTCGGCGGCCCAGGACTGACGGTTGGCCTGCAAACGAGCCCCGGATTGGGTTACCCTCTTCATCATGTTTCGCCTCGAACAGACCGGCATACTCCAGAAGGTCAAACAGACGATCCGGGCGTTGGAGCCTGGAGCCGAGGTCAAGCTCTATGGCTCCCGCTCCCGCCAGGAGGCCGGCCCGGATTCCGACTGGGACTTCCTCGTTCTGGTGGAAGGCCCGGTCAGCGACGCCCGCGCCGACACGATCCGCCACCAGCTCTACGAAATCGAATGGGAGTCGGGAGAAGTCCTGAACGTCATCGTGCGGAGCCGCGAAGAGTGGAACAGCCCCCTCTATGCAGCCATGCCATTCCGGCAGGAGGTGGAGCGTGATGGGGTTCTACTGTGACGGGGTCGCGCCAGGATATCGTGCGGTATCGCTTGCACCGAGCGCAGGAGACTCTGGAAGACGCGCAGATTTTGGCTCGGGCGGAACGCTGGCAGCCGTGCGTGAACCGCCTCTACTTCGCCTGCTTCTACGCGGTATCGGCTCTGCTGTTCCAGCATGACTATTCCTCTCCCAAGCACACAGGGGTCCGCAGCCTCTTCAATCAGCATTTCGTCATGACCGGGAAGGTTCCGAAAAACCTGGCGCAGGTGTACAACGACCTGTTTTCACGACGCCAAGAGAGCGATTACCTCGACTTCGTCCGCTTCGAGTCTTCCCAAGTTCAGCCTCTGATGATGGGAGCTGTACAGTTCGTTGAGCACATTACTGCCCTGATCGAATCGGCATAGCGATGTTGGGGGCCGACGCGCCATGAAGACCCAATCCCCCGATACGCCCCCGGAGATCGAGGAGATCCTCCTGGAGCGCTATCGGCAGATGAGCCCGCTCGAGAAGCTCCGGCAAGTCTTCGAGCTGAACCATATGGCCCAGACGATGGCCGCGATGAGAATCGAGGCTCGGTATGGGCCGAACCTCTCCGAGCGGGAGCTGCGTCTCAGGCTGGCGGCCCTGTGGCTGGACCGGGAAACCATGATCGCGGCCTTCGGCTGGGACCCCGAGGTTGAGGGTTACTGAATGGTGGCGCCCGAGGAAGGCTTTCAGGTCGTCCTGGAAGTCGCTCGCGTCCTCGAACGCCTGGGAGTCCCTTACGCCGTCGGCGGCTCTCTCGCCAGCTCGCTCCACGGGATTCCGCGCTCCAGTCAGGACGGTGACCTGGTAGCGGATCTCCGAGCCGAGCACGTACAACCCTTCGTTGCCGCGATTGCCCAGATTTTCTACGTATCCCCGGAGCGTGTCCTCCAGGCCGTACAGCGGCGCTCTTCCTTTAACATCGTCCATCTCAAAACGGCGATCAAAGTCGATATCTTCGTGCTGAGCTCGGAGCCCTTATCCCTTCAGGAGATGGCTCGCCGGCAGATCCTTCCCGTCCCTGGAGAGCCCGGGACGACCCTCCACGTCGCCAGCGCGGAGGATACGGTCCTGCAGAAGCTCCTCTGGTATCGAAAAGGCAACATGGTCTCGGAACGCCAGTGGAACGACATCCTGGGCGTCCTCAAGGTCCAACGCGCTGATTTGGACTTCAGTTATTTGAAGGAATGGGCAGCTCAAGCCGGAGTGGACGATCTGCTGAAGAAGGCCTTGGAAGAGGCGGGGCTCGTCCTGTAGATCTGGCCCCGCACGGAGCGCGGGGAAATATCCGCTTTACCGCTGCTGCAACGGCTCCCGAGGCTGCTCGATCCGCGTCAGGATCCACTCCCGGCTGCGCACGTACGCCGGCGGTAGGAACAGGCAGGCGAGAATGCCGCCGAGGAGCTGGGCGCCCCATACAAGCCAGGAGATCTGCTCCGGACCCTGGTGCAGTCCGTAGAAGCTCAACCCGATTCCCCAGATGATCGCGGCGATGGTTCCTACGCAGAGGGCTGATTCCGTCGTTTCGTCCTGCACCTTGAACACGTCCGACCTCCTTGGCAGCTTCGGGGGCCTTGCAGCTCCACAATCGAAAACACCTCATGAGCAAGGAGCGTGCCATTTCTCCGTGCTAGGCTCCCCGTCCCATCTTTTCCCTTGGAGGAGGGACATGCCCATCCGTTACCCACAGGAAGCCGTGCTCCGCGACGGCCGCCGCCTGCTCGTCCGTCCATTCACCGAGAAGGACGTCGACGCGCTCTACGAGTTCTTCCTGCGCCTCCCCGCGGAGGTCCGCCGCTTCGCCTGGGACCGCATCGACAACCGCGCGCTGGTCGAGAGCTGGGGCCGCGAGCTGGACTATGCGAAGGTGCTGCCGCTGCTGGCGCTGGACCGCGGCAAGATCGTGGCCGACGCGACTCTGCACCGCCGCGAGGGCAGCCCCCTGCGCCTGGTCGGCCGCGTCAAGTGGCTCCTCGATCCGGACTACCGCGGCGCCGGGCTCGGCACCCTGCTGGTCAACAACTTCATCGCCACGGCCCGCGCCAACGGCTTGCGCCACCTGACCTGCATGTTGATCGCCGACTCCGAGGCCGACGCCGTCCGCACCCTCAAGGAGCTCGGCTTCGAGGGCTACACCATCCCGGGCTACGGGACGGACCCCGACGGCAACCAGCACGACATGATCAAGATGGTGTTGAAGCTGTAGGGTCGTCCTGCCGCTCGTCCCGCCCGTGCGCGTGGGCCGGCGGCGAGGTGGCCTCCACCGCCTTGAATGGCTCCAGGATGTGATAGCGGTGCGCCGCCCCGCGAGGCACCACCCACGAGTCGCCCGCCTTCAGGAGCACCATCTGGCCCTCGAGGTGCAGCTCGGCTCGACCCTCGAGCACGTAGCCGACCGTCTCGTAATCCCGGCTGCTCTCCGGCTTCTCCTCCGCTGTGGGCTCCTTGTCCCAGAGGCGCATCGCCACGTGCACGCCGGAGGCGAGGTATTTCTGCCCCATCGAGCCGTGAGGGGAGTACTGGGAGTCGACTTTGGTCACCGTCGTGTCGCTCATCGATCCTCCTTCCCGGTGGTCCGCTCGGCCCACCCTCGGCTACCGGATTGCACGAGCGCTGCCAGTGGCACGCGCGTTGCTCCTTCCTGCCGTCGGGGGACTGCCGTTACCCACGGATGCCACTACGCAAGAAGGAGATGACGACATGCCCATGATCCTGCTGTCCAAGGGAGCGGAGATCTTTTTGATGCAGTTCCACGAGCGGAAGGGAGACCGCATCGGCGCGCGGCCGGACGACCGCTTGTCCGAGGACGACTTCCGCAAGGTTGGGGCGGAGAGCCCCGGCGTGGACTTCGAAGGCGCCATGGAGTCCCTGCTCGAAGGCAACCTCGTCCGCAAGGAAGGCGAGGACTACCTCCTCACGCAGGAAGGCTACAACTATCTCTATAAGCGGACGGGCCACCGGGTTGGAGAGGGGTGAGGATCGAGACCGTCGAGCGAGCTTTGGAAAAAAGAGCTAGACTAGATTGATGGACCACGAATCCACAATCAAGGTCGTAATGTTCCGGGAGAAGGATAGGTGGGTCGCTCAGTGCCTGGACATCGACATCGCCGTTCAGGCGAAGGCGGAGGGAGACCTGCCCTATGAGCTCGGCCTGACTCTGGTCGGCCGGATTCTCGCTGCCGACAAGCTCGGTATCGATCCGTTCGAGGGACTTCCCCGCGCGCCAAAGCGTTACTGGGATATGTTCCGAAACGCACGGTCGCAGCCACAAAAGATCCTGCCCTTCCTGGTCGCGGAAAAACCTCTCTCCCGCTCCATTCCCTCGCTCGAGTTGCGGGCCGCCTAGCCGAGACCTCCATTGGGGAGCCATCCTTGGTCGCTGACCCTGCGTCAGCTCCTCGACAGGATCGAGCGTGACTATGGAGGCGAGATCTCCTCATTCTTCGTGCTCGGCCCCTCGGGGGAGCGCGCGGATTACGGTTCTGCGCAGGAAGATCTCATCCGCCGGCTTCGCCACCATCCTCGATATCGATCCTGATGAGGAGCTGACTCCCACGCTTCTCCGCAGCTTGTGTGTCCAGCTCGGCGTTCCTCCGGAGGATTTCAGCCTCCAATCGGACGAGCCCGACGAGGAGTAGATCCGAACCCAGGAATGCCCCAGATAGCCCGGCCGTTGTAGGATCACCACAGGCGCCGCCTGAGCTGCGAAGAGGAAAACACCCGTCTTGGACGACATCCGTAACTTCTGCATCATCGCCCATATCGACCATGGGAAATCGACGCTCGCCGATCGTCTGATCCAGCGCACCGGCGGGGTGGAGGAACGCGATTTCCGCGACCAGATCCTCGACTCGATGGACATCGAGCGCGAGCGCGGCATCACCATCAAGAGCAACACCATCACCCTCCGCTACACCGCCCGCGACGGCAAGACCTACCGGCTCAACCTGATCGACACCCCCGGCCACGTCGACTTCTCGCACGAGGTGCGCCGCTCCCTCATGTCCTGCGAGGGCGCCCTGCTGCTGGTGGACGCCTCGCAGGGGGTCGAGGCGCAGACCGTGGCCAACCTCTACCTGGCCCTGGAGTACGACCTGGAGATCGTGCCGGTCATCAACAAGATCGACCTCCCTTCCGCCGACGTCGAGCGCGTGCGCGAGGAGATCGACTCCGACCTCGGGCTCGATCCCTTCGAGGCCGTGCTCTGCTCGGCCAAGCAGGGGATCGGCATCGACGACGTCCTGGAGGCCGTCGTGCAGAGGATTCCGGCCCCCCAGGGCGATCCCGAGGCACCCCTGCGCGCCCTGATCTTCGACGCCCAGTACGACACCTACCGCGGCGTCGTCCTCATCTGCCGCATCAAGGAAGGGACGATCCGCCCCGGCCAGAAGATCCTCCTCATGCACACCGCCAAGGAGTACGAGGTCGAGGAGGTGGGGCTGCTACAGCTCAAGCGGGTCAAGGCCGGCTCCCTGGAGGCCGGCGCCGTGGGCTACGTCATCGCCGGCGTCAAGGCGGTCTCGGAGATCAACGTCGGCGACACGATCACCGAGGCGGACCGGCCCGCCGGCGAGCCGCTCCCCGGCTACAAGGAGGCGAAGCCGGTCGTCTTCTCCTCCATCTATCCGATCGCCAGCGACGACTACGAGGATCTCGCCAAAGGGCTCGACAAGCTGAAGCTCAACGACGCCTCCCTGACCTTCCAGAAGGACTCCTCGACCGCGCTCGGCTTCGGTTTCCGCTGCGGCTTCCTCGGCCTTTTGCACCTGGAGATCGTGCAGGAGCGGCTGGAGCGCGAGTACGACCTCTCGCTGCTGCTCTCCGCCCCTTCCGTGCAGTACGAGGTGGTGCTCACCGACGGCGAGACGATCACGGTGGACAACCCTTCCCTTTTTCCCGATCCGGGCAGCATCGACTTCATCCGCGAGCCCTTCATCAAGGCGTCGATCATGATTCCCGAGCGTTATCTCGGAGCGGTGATGGAGCTCTGCCGCGAGCGGCGCGGGGCCAACACGAGCTTCGAATACCTGGCCGTGGGCCGCCTGCAGGTGACCTCGGAGCTGCCGCTCGCCGAGATCCTCTTCGACTTCTACGACCGGCTGAAGACGATCACGCAGGGCTACGGTTCTTTCGACTACGAGCTGATCGACTACCGCGAGACCGATCTCGTCAAGGTGGACATCCTGGTCAACGGCGACAAAGTGGACGCCCTCTCCCAGCTCGTGCACCGTGAGAAGGCCCGTCCGCGGGCCCTCCATTACTGCGAGCGGCTCGCCGAGACCATCCCACGGCAGAATTTCAAGATCGCCGTCCAGGGAGCCATTGGCGGCAACATCATCGCCCGCTCGACGATCAACGCCTTCCGCAAGGACGTCACCGCCAAGTGCTACGGCGGCGACATCACCCGCAAGCGCAAGCTCCTGGAGAAGCAGAAGGAGGGCAAGAAGCGCATGAAGATGGTGGGCTCCGTCGAGATCCCCCAGGAAGCCTTCCTCGCGGTGCTCAAGGCGGGTTCGGATTCGTGAAGTCCCGTGGAATGCCCCTTCACGGCACCCTGTTTTATAGATGATGGTTGAAACAGCCGTCCCCAAGATCATCCCGGTCTTCCCGCTGACCGGCTCGCTGCTGCTGCCGGGAAACCTCCTGCCGCTCAACGTCTTCGAGCCGCGGTACCGGAACATGGTGGCGGACGCGTTGGAGGGCGACCGTTACGTGGGCATGATCCAGCCCTTGGTGCCGCGGCAGGACAACTGGGTGGAAGCCGCCCAGCAGCCGGACGATCCCGCGCTCTACACCGTCGGCTGCCTCGGGCGGATCGAAGAGTGCGAGCCGCAGGAGGACGGCCGCTACCTGGTCCTGCTGCGCGGGGTCTGCCGCTTCCGCATCGAGCGCGAGCTGCCGCTCCACCGCGGCTACCGGCGGGTGATGGCCGACTATTCGGATTTCGAGCGCGATCTCGCCGAGCTGAACGTCTTCCTCAACCCCAACCCGCTGATGCGCGCCCTCCGCGTCTTCGGCGACAAGCACGATCTGGAGTTCGATTACGACCTGCTCGCCAGCGTTCCCGGCATCTCGCTCCTCAACGGCCTCGCCGTGGCGCTCCCCTTCCGGCCGGCGGAGAAGCAGGCCCTCCTGGAGGCGGCCGATCCCGGCGTAAGAGAAGAGCTGCTGCTGACGTTGATGGGAATGGGGATCGAGACCCTTTCCACCGACGAGTACTATTCCCCTCCTCCGCTCAACTGATTCAGGAGATCCTCCCATCGCACAGATCGAAGGCGACATCCGAGGCATCAAAGCATCCGAGATCCGCGCCCTGGAGCGCACCTACCGCCGCCGCGTCGACGCGCGGCAGGTGGTTTCCCCCGAGCTCGCCCGGCACCTGACCGAGACCTCGCGCCGGCTCAACCGCCAGGTCGGCGTCCTGCTCGGCCGCGACGGCACGGTGCGCAACGTCATCGTGGGCGACGCGCACAGCCTGACGCTGCCGGACATCGGCCGCCTGCGCGGCGGCGTCGGCCGTTTCCGCGGCCTGCGCCTGGTGCACACGCACCTCAAGGGCGAGCCGCTGACGCGCGACGACTTGAACGACCTCGCCCTGCTGCGGCTGGACCTCGTCGCCGCCGTCGAGGTGCTGGAGAGCGGTCTGCCCGGCCGCGTCGAGCTGGCGCATCTGGCACCGCTCTCGCCCGGCGCGGTGGACGGCGTGAACGGCCAGGACGGCGAGCCTTTCGTGCGCCTCTACGCTCCGGACGTCCACCAGATCCGCTTCGACGTCGAGGCCACCCTGAGGGCCCTGGAGGCGGAGTTCGCCCGCGTCACCGGCGACTCCGGCGAGACCCAGAAGGAGCGCGCTCTGATGGTGGGCATCGTCCCCGCCGACGAGCACTTCGAGGAGATGCTGGAGCTGGTGCGCTCGGCCGGCGTGGCCATCGCCGGCACCGTACGGCAGAAGCGCTCACAGGTCCACCCGCGCACCGTCGTGGGCCGCGGCAAGCTGCAGGAGATCGTCCTCGAAGCCATGCGCAGCCGGGCCACGGTGGCGATCTTCGACATCGATCTCAAGCCGGCCCAGGCGCGCGCCTTCGAGGACGCCACCGGCCTCAAGGCCATCGACCGCACGCAGCTCATCCTCGACGTCTTCGCCCAGCGCGCCCGCAGCCGCGACGGCAAGCTGCAGGTCGAGCTCGCGCAGCTCAAGTACTCGCTGCCGCGGCTGACCGAGAAGGACGCCGGCCTTTCGCGCCTCACCGGCGGCATCGGCGGCCGCGGACCGGGCGAGACGGTGATCGAGATCGGCCGCCGGCGCATCCGCGACCGCATCCGCGCGCTGGAGAAGCAGGTCGAGGGGCTCTCGCGCCAGCGCGACCTCCGCCGCCGGCGCCGCCGCGACGAGGGCGTGCCCGTGCTCTCGATCATCGGCTACACCAACGCCGGCAAGAGCACGCTGCTCAACGCCATGACCGGCAGCGAGGTCGAGGCCGCGGACAAGCTCTTCATGACCCTCGATCCCACCAGCCGCCGCCTGCGCTTCCCGCGCGAAGGCGAGGTGGTGATCACCGACACCGTGGGCTTCATCGCCGACCTGCCGCCGGACCTCGTCGCCGCCTTCCGCGCCACCCTGGAAGAGCTGTCCGACGCGGACCTCCTCCTCCACGTCGTGGACGCCGCCGATCCGCGCCTGGAAGCAAAGCACGAAGCCGTCGAGCGCATCCTGGAGCAGCTCCACCTCGCGGACATCCCGCGCCTCCTCGTCCTCAACAAGTCGGATCTCCTCGAGCCGCACGAAGCCGAATCCCTCGCCCACCGCTTCAACGGCGTCGCCGTGAGCGCCGCGAAGCGCCGCGGCCTCGGCGACCTGATCCACGCCGCCGAGGAGCGGCTGGGGCGGGAGAAGCCGTTGGTGAAGACGTATGGGAAGGAACCCGCGGCGGCGGATGTGCGGTAGAATTCCTCACGGAGGAATCCGTCATGTCCTTCGAAGAGTTCAAGCGCGAGGCTCTGATGCTTCCTTACGATGAGAGGGAAGAGCTTTTCTACGTCTTGTGCAAAAGCCTGGACGAGGAGAAGGACATTTCGGAGTCTAAACTTCCGGCGGAGGTCAAGCGCCGCTATCTGGCGATCAAAGAGGGGAAGGCTGAACTACTTGATGGCGAGGAGGTCTTCGCGGAGCTGCGTGCGGAGAAACCGCTATGAGTTATGAAGATGTGAAGCGTGAGGCATTGAGGCTCGCCGGTGACGAGCAACTTGAGCTGGCCTACACCCTGATTCGTAATGCCGGAGCCGACGAGGACGAGGAACGCGAAATCGATCGGCTATGGGTGGAGGAGATGGAGAGGCGCTATCAAGACTATCTCGACGGCAAAGTGGAAGCGGTCCCCGGTGAGGAGGCGATTCGGAGGATTCGCGCCGCGTTGCGATGAGGTTCTTTAAGCTCCTTCCGATTGCCGAACAGGAGCTACTCGAGTCAGCCGACTTTTACAACCGAGAATCCAAAGGGCTCGGTGATCGGCTTGTCGTGGATTTTAATACGGTCATCGAGCGACTTTGTCTCTATCCGGAATCCGGACCCAGAATCTCCAAGCGGCTACGGGTCGCCAGACTGAGCGACTTCCCTTACGACATCGTCTATCGAATCCACCCGGATCATCTCCTGGTGATCGCTGTGGCCCACCAAAGCCGGCGTCCGAGATACTGGAAGGGCAGGATCTGAACGCTCCTTTTTCGGCCCACCCCGGCCTCTACCTCCACCTCCCCTTCTGCTCCGCCATCTGTCCCTACTGTGACTTCGCGGTCCTCACCGGCGGGCCGGAGCGCCGGCGGCGGTTCGCGGATCACCTCATCTCGGAGATTTCCCTCTGGTCGCCCGAACGCTCCGCGTTTGATTCGATCGATACGATTTACTTTGGCGGCGGGACGCCCTCCGCGCTGGCGCCGGAGGATCTCGGTCGGATTTTTGCGGCTGCTTGCGAAAATCTTTCGATCCGTGAGGACGCCGAAGTCTTCTTCGAAGCCAATCCCGAGGACGTCACCGCGGAGAGCGTCCGCGCCTGGCGGGATCTCGGAGTCCGGTTCCTGTCGCTCGGAATCCAATCCTTCGATACGGACGCGTTGAAGTTCCTCGGCCGGCGGCATACTCCGGAGCAGGCACGACGCAGCGTCGAGATCGCACGGGAGGCGGGCTTCGAAACGATCTCGATCGATCTGATTTACGGCCTGCCGGACCAGCCTTTCGAGGTCTGGCGGCGGACTCTGGCGGAGGCCGTCGCCCTCGCGCCGGATCACCTCTCGTGCTATCAGCTCACCTTCCACGAGGGAACGCCGTTCGGTTCTCGGCTGGCGCGGGGCAAGATGAGCGAGCTGCCTGAAGAAGCGCAGGCGGAGCTGTTTCGCTTTACCCATGAATATCTCCGTGATTACGGATATCCGGGTTACGAGGTGTCCAACTTCGCCCGCTCGCCCGCACACCGCTCGCGCCACAATCAGAAATACTGGCGGCACGTTACCTACCTGGGCCTCGGACCCTCCGCGCATTCTTTCTCGGGGACCCGCCGCTGGTGGAACGAGCGGACATTGCAGCCCTACGAAGCCAGAATCGATGCGGGAGAAAAGCCCATCGCGGGGACCGAAGAGCTGACGCGGCAGAACCTCGCCCTCGAAGCGCTGATGCTCGGCCTGCGGACCTGCGAGGGAATCGATCTCGACTCGTTTTGCGAGCGTTATGGAGTGGATCTGCGGAAACGCAACGAGCCGCTCATCGAGCGGCTCGCCGGAGACGGACTGCTGCGGCTGGAAGACGGCGCTCTCGTCCCGACGCTCGCCGGCCTCGCGGTGACGGATTCGCTGGCGCGGGCGTTCGAGGTGGCGGAGCGCTGAGCTCGCGAGCCTACTTCCGCTTGACCATGAACTCCATCCACTGGAATTCCTTGCCGGAGGGGTCGGGCCCGTACATCTGCATGGTGAAGCTGTCGGAGCCCGTCCAGTTGGTCACCATACGCATGTAGGAGTCTTTGCCGGTCATGGGATCGATGATCGTGCCCTTCGACTCGCACTTTTTACCGTCGGCGTCGCAGGTCCCGGTCGAGTACATGATGCCGGTGCCCATGTTGTCCACCCAACTGCTGACGTACTTCTTCGCCAGGTTGTCGTAGCCCTCCGTCCCGTGGCCCTCGAAGGCCATGCCCATCATGTCTCCCTTCCAGACGGCCTGAACGAAGCGGCCGCCCAGGATCGTCTCCCCGTGCATCGTGCCGCTCGACTCCGACGGCGGCTGGCCCGGGGCCATCCACATCTTGTTCGTAAAGGTCCAGTCGCCCACCAGACGGGCGAGGAGCTTGTGCTGGTCGCCCGGGGTCATGGCCTTCATCATGGCCTCCTGCATCGCCGCATCCATGGCGGGAGCGCCAGCCTTCGGCTCCTCCTGGGCGACGGCGGGAACGGCGAGCAGCAACGCGAGAAGCGACAGCACGACGGCGATCGATCGAGTCTTCATCCTTCTCCTCCTTTCAAAACAGGGACGTTGGAAGTGAGGCGGAACGGCGACCCTAAGCTCCCTCGGCACCCTCTCCCGCCACGCTCCGGGGGCCTTGAATTACGCCTAGTTACCGCATAGAGTATCACCTGGTCCGGGTTGCGTCAAGGAGCAATTTCCGGAGTGGCTCGCAGGGGTCAGAATCGAGGTCGAGCCGGCAACACGGCCTCCTGTATCATGGGCCGCCCGGCGGCCGAGCCTCCGGATCACGACGACATTTCATGGTCTACGACGCCTCTTCCATCGAAGTCCTCACCGGGCTGGAGCCGGTGCGCAAGCGCCCCGGCATGTACACCTCCACCGAGCGGCCGGACCACCTCGCCCAGGAGGTGATCGACAACGCCGTGGACGAGGCCATCGCCGGCTACGCCTCCGAGATCCTCGTCACCCTGCACGCGGACGGCTCGCTCTCCGCAGCCGACGACGGCCGCGGCATGCCGGTGGACATGCACAAGGGGGAGAAGCTGCCGGGGGTCGAGGTCATCCTCACCCGGCTGCACTCCGGCGCCAAGTTCTCGGACAAGAACTACCGCTTCTCCGGCGGCCTGCACGGCGTGGGCGTCTCGGTGGTCAACGCCCTGTCGTCGAAGCTGGAGGTCTGGGTCAAGCGCGAGGGCAAGGAGCACCACATGGCCTTCGCCGACGGCCGCAAGCGGTCGAACCTCAAGGTGGTCGGCACCGTGGGCCAGCGCAATACCGGCACGACGGTGCGCTTCTGGCCGGACCCCAAGTTCTTCGACTCGCCGAAGTTCAGCGTGCCGCGTCTCAAGCACGGGCTGCGCGCCAAGGCCGTGCTCTGCCCGAAGCTCCGCATCCGCTTCGTCCATGAAGGCCATGCCGAGGACGACGAGGAGTGGTATTACGAGGACGGCCTCAAGGACTATCTGACGGACGAGCTCGCGGGCTGCCAGATCGTGCCGGCCGAGCCCTTCATCGGCCACTTCCGCGGCCAGGACGAGGAGGTGGACTGGGCGGTGGCGTGGCTCGGCGAAGAGGAGGACGCCGCCGACGTGGTGGCCGAGAGCTACGTCAACCTGATCTCCACCCATCAAGGCGGCACCCACGTCAACGGCTTCCGCGCCGGATTGACGGACGCCATCCGCGAGTTCTGCGAGTTCCGCGACCTGCTGCCGCGCGGCGTCAAGCTGGCGCCGGAGGACGTCTGGAGCCGCTGCAGCTACGTGCTCTCGGCGCGCATGAAGGAACCGCAGTTCACCGGCCAGACCAAGGAGCGCCTTTCCTCGCGCGAAGCGGCGGCCTTCGTCTCCGGCGTCACCAAGGATTCCTTCGCCCTGTGGCTCAACCATCACACGGCCGACGCCGAGCGCATCGCCCGCCTCGCCATCGACAGCGCGCAGTCGCGCCTGCGCACCGGCAAGCAGGTGAAGCGGAAGACCGTGACCTCCGGTCCGGCGCTGCCCGGCAAGCTCGCCGATTGCACCAGCCAGGACCTCAACTTGACCGAGCTCTTCCTCGTCGAAGGCGACTCGGCCGGCGGCTCAGCCAAGCAGGCGCGCAGCAAGGAGTACCAGGCGATCCTCCCCTTGCGCGGCAAGATCCTCAACACCTGGGAGGTGGACTCCGCCGAGGTGCTCGCCTCCCAGGAGGTGCACGACATCGCGGTGGCGCTCGGAGTGGACCCCGGCTCCAACAAGCTCGACGGCCTGCGCTACGGCAAGGTCTGCATCCTCGCCGACGCCGACTCCGACGGCGCGCACATCGCGACCCTGCTCTGCGCCCTCTTCCTGCGCCACTTCCACAAGCTGGTTGAGGACGGCCGCGTCCACGTCGCCATGCCGCCCCTCTACCGCATCGACGTCGGCAAGGAAGTCTTCTACGCGCTCGACGACCGCGAGAAGAAGGGGATCCTCGACCGCATCGAGGCCGAGGGCAAGAAGGGCAAACCCAACGTGCAGCGCTTCAAGGGACTGGGCGAGATGAACCCGCTGCAGCTCCGCGAGACCACCATGGCCCGCGAGACCCGCCGCCTCGTCCAGCTCACCCTCGACGGCAAGCTCGACGCCGAATCATCCGTTGACAAGCTCCTCGCCAAGAACCGCGCCGGCGATCGCAAGGAATGGTTGATGGACGTGGGGAACCGGGCGGAGGTGGAGGTGTGAGGGGGCGTCGAATTTCAGTCTCCGATTCCGTCATTGCCTTGATTCTCAGCGTCATCGCGCCGGCGGCCCTCACTCCCCCGGCCCCTCTCTCCCCGAGGGAGAGAGGGGAGAAAGACCGAAAGAGCTTCTTTTTTATTCCCTCCTCTCCCTTGGGGAGAGGAGGGGTAGGGGAGGTGAGGGCCGACGGCGCGGCAACGCCTGAATGAAGGCAAGGGGCGGGATCGGATACCGGAATCTGCTATCTTCCTCCTCCCCTATGGCGATTTCGCGCACCACACAGAACCAGCTCTCCAAGGGCGATTTCGAGGCGATCGAGGGCGAGTGGCTGACGCGCCTCGACGGCGATCTCTCCGATCTCGACTACTTCGTCGGCGTGGCGCGCGCCCTCGTCGGCACCGGCGAGGAGGGCCGCGCCCGCTCTCTGCTCGAGCTGCTCGACGAGCAGCTCCGCGAGGCGGGGCAGTGGGCGGTCCGCCTGCATCTCCTCCGGCGCGCCGGCCCCCTGTACGTCGCGGACGAGAAGCTCCATCCCACCCTCTCGGCCACCCTCTCCAAGCTCCACGCGGACCGCTCGACCTACAAGTCCTTCTACGAGGCCGTGGGTCTCCACCGCGCCACGAACGACATCCCGAAGACCTGGGAGAAGGTCGAGCGCCTGGAAGGCCTGCTCGCCTTCGACGTCGGCACCGTGGTGGCGATGGAGGGCAAGGGCGCCGGCCGCGTGGTGGAGGCCAATCTCGGGCTGGAGAGCTTCAAGGTGGACTTCGAGAAGATCCGCGGCGTCAACGTCGGTTTCAAGGCCGCGCCCAAGCTGCTGCGGGCCCTCTCCCCCGAGCACGTGCTGCGCCGCAAGCTCGAGGAGCCGGCGGGGCTCAAGGCGCTTGCCGCCCCCGAGCTGCTGCGCGTCACCCTGCAGAGCTACGACCGGCCGCTGACCGGCGGCGAGATCCGCGACGTCGTCGCCGGCATCGTCTCCGAGGCGCAGTGGACGGCCTGGTGGAGCGCCGCCCGCAAGCATCCGCAGGTGGTGGCCAGCGGCAGCGGCGCGCGCCAGACCTACAGTTGGGCGGGGAGCAGCGGCGACGCCATGGACTCTGTGTGGAAGTCTTTCGAGCGCGACGAGCCCCGGCGCAAGATCGAGCGGCTGAAGCGCGAGGGCCCGCGCGACGCCGGCCTGCGCGACCGCATGGCGGCGAACCTCTCCGCGCTCGCCGAGCGGGTGATGGACGCCGATCCCGGGCTCGCCTTCGAGATCTGGTTCGCCGTCGAGCGCAGCGGCGGCAAGATCGCGGAGAGCGTGGACTGGTCGCCCGACCGGCTGCTCTCTCACCAGCCGTCTCAGGTCTTCGCCGGCATCGAGGACCGCCTGCTGCGCGAGCGCGCCTACACGATGGTGCGCGAGCGGCGCGAAGACTGGCCCGCCGTCTACCGCGACGCCATGACCCGGGAGACGGACCCGCGCGCGCTCGACCTCCTCGCCGATGGCCTCGCCCAGGGAGGGCCGCGCGAGCTCGACCGCTTCCTCGACAGTCTCTTCGCCCAGCCGCATCGCAACCCGGCGGCCTTCACCTGGCTCGCCGAGCGGGCCGCGGTGGACGAGGACCTGCGCGCCCGCAACGCCCTGCGCCTGCTGCAGCAGATCCTCACCGCCCCGTCGCGCGACGAGTTCGCGCCGTTCCGCGTGCGCCTGCTGGCCCTCGCCGAGTCGGGCGGCACGGTGCCCCGCCTCCTCGCCCACCTCACAGCGGAGCAGGCCGCCCAGGCCGAGGACGCCGTGCAGCGCGCCGCCACGCTCGAGCCCTACCAGCGCGAGCAGCTCGTCAACGCCATCCACCTGCGCTTCGAGAGCCTGCGCAAGGAGACCGGCCCGGCGCCGATTTACGCCACCCGCGAGGCGGTGGAGGCCAAGCGCAGCGAGCTGCAGCAGATCCTCTCCGTGGACATCCCGGCCAACCGCAAGGCCATCGCGGAGGCGCGCGCGATGGGCGACCTGCGCGAGAACTTCGAATACAAGGCGGCGCGCCAGCGGCACGAGTACCTCAACGCCCGCGCCGCGTCCCTCAACGCCGACCTCTCCCGCGTCCGCATCATCGACACCGCGGGCACGGACGCCTCCGAGGTCCGCATCGGCAGCCGCGTCCGCCTCGCCGGCGCCGCGGGCGCGCGCCTGATCACCATCCTCGGTCCCTGGGAGAGCAACCCGGAGGAGGACGTCATCTCCTACGAATCCGAGCTGGCCCAGGAGCTGCTCGGCCGCAAGGTGGGCGACGCGGTGGCGATCGGCGGCGAGAGCTGGACGGTGGCGGCGGTCGAGCCGTTCCGGTAGACCTTCTCGAAATCCTGGCGCCGTCTCCCTGTTGTCCCTGCCGTCCTTGCTGTCCTTTCCCGTAAGGGCTCGTAGTACTCTAGGCGCCGCTTGACGGAGGCGCGATCTTGATCTCGGACGGCCAGCAGAGACCTCCCGGGGAGGCGATGGACTTCGCGCAGCTCCACCGCGACCTGGCGCGCGCCGTAGGCCGCGTCTGCCCGCGCTGGATGGCGGACCGGGCGGACGATCTCGTGCAGGTGGCGCTGATGCGGGTGATGGAGATCCAGCGTCGCAGGGAGGGCACGGTGGAGTTCTCCTCCATCTATCTCAGGAAAGCGGCCTACAGCGCCATGGTGGACGAGATCCGGCGGTTGCGCCGGCGGCAGGAGGTCTCCATCGAGAGCGACGACGAGGAGGGCGGGCCGGTGTTCGATCCCGCCGCGCCGGAGCCGGACCCGGAGCGCGCTTCCGCCGGCCGGCAGGTGGGGAGGGCCATCCGCGACTGCCTCGGCGGCATGGTGCCGCCGCGCCGCCACGCCGTCACCCTCAACCTGCAGGGCCACAGCGTGCCGGAGATCGGCCGGCTGCTCGGCTGGACGGCCAAGAAGGCGGAGAACCTGGTCTACCGCGGCATGGCCGACCTGCGCGGCTGCCTGGGCGCAAAGGGACTTCATCATTGAGACACAAAGTACCCGAACGATCTCAAGGTTTTGCAAGGACTGGAACCGTTTACAGTAAATGGTGAAAGAGCTGGGTGAGGGTATTTCCACCTCCGGAGCGTTCCCTTACCGAGAGGTGACACGATGAGCCACGACGACGACCAGGAACTCGCAAGCCTACGGGCCGTATTCACCGCTCCGGCGGCGGCCGCTCCGGACCCGGAGAGCTGTCCGGCGCCGGAGAAGATCTGGGAAGCGGTCCGCGGCGAGCTGCCGCCGGCCGAGCTGCGGCAGGTGGTGGAGCACACCGCCTCCTGCGCGGCCTGCGCCGAGGACTGGCGGCTGGCGGCGGAGCTCGGGCGCCAATCCGCCGCGGCGGCCGAGACCGAGACGGCTCCCGGCAAGGTCCTCCAGGGCCGCTTCGGCCGCTGGCGCCCGCTGACGGCGGCCGCCGCTCTGGCCGCCGGCCTGCTCCTCGTCGTGGGCGTGTACCGGACGGGCATCCTGGGTCCTGGGCAACCCACCTACCGCGAAGCGGGGAGCGAGGCCATCCGTTCGCTGATTTCCGAGAACCAGGCGCTGCCGCGGCAGGGAGCGGTGCTGCGCTGGTCGCCGGTGCCCGGGGCCGAGTCCTACGACGTACGCCTCAGCACGGAGGATCTGCGGCTCGTCCTCACCGTACAGGGCTTGCAGGCGGCCTCCTACTCCGTCCCCGAGAGCGCGCTGGCGGGCCTGCCGCCAGGATCGAAGCTCCTCTGGCAGGTGGACGCCGTATTCCCCGACGGCTCGCGCCGGAGCTCGGAGACATTTACGGTGGAGGTGCGCTGACGCTCACCCCTGCAGCCGCCGCGCGAGCTGCTCCGCCCGCTGCCGGTTGACAGTCTCGGCGTCGGGGGCCGGAATTTCTCGGTGGGCGGTCGAAGCGATCCTGAGGTCCCGCTCGACGGGCGGAAGAACCCTGTCGGTCACCGCGTCCCAGGTCTGGCTGACGACGATCGCCTCCAGGTTCTGCAGGCGGTCGAGGATCGCCCCGCGCTCCTGCTTCAGGACGGCCACCTCGCGTTCCAGGTCGCCGGTGGAGGCCCCGAGATCCCGTTGCGTCGCCTTGAACTTCAACCACTCGCGGAAACCCTTGACCATGATGCCGGCGAGCGGGATCAGGACCCAGATCCAGACTTCTGGCATCTTTTCTCCCTCCAGACAGCCATTCTACCCCCGCTGTCCCGCATTGCTCGGCCTTGGTACACTCCGATCGAGAGGCCATGATTCCGAACCGCTTCCCCGCTCCCGTCCCGACGCCCGCCGATTGGTCGCCGACCTCCTGGCGGGCGAAGCCGGCGCTGCAGCAGCCGGTCTATCCGGACGCCGAGCGGCTGGAGGAGGTGCTGCGCGAGCTCTCGTGCCTGCCGCCGCTCGTCACCTCGTGGGAGATCGAGCGGCTGAAGACGCAGCTCGCGGAGGCGGCCCGCGGCGAGCGCTTCCTCCTCCAGGGCGGCGACTGCGCCGAGAGCTTCGACGACTGCACCTCGGACGCGATCGCCAACAAGCTCAAGATCCTGCTGCAGATGAGCCTCGTGCTCGTCCACGGCGCCCGCCGGCGGGTGATCCGCGTCGGCCGCTTCGCCGGCCAGTACGCCAAGCCGCGCAGCGAGGACATGGAGACACGCGGCGAGGTGACCCTGCCGGCGTACCGCGGCGATCTCATCAACCGCGCGCCCTACACGGCCGCCGATCGCACCCCGGATCCCGCCCTGTTGCTGCGCGGCTACGAGCGGGCGGGGCTGACGATCAACTTCATCCGCTCCCTGATCGAGGGCGGCTTCGCCGACCTGCACCATCCCGAGTACTGGAACCTCGCCTGGGTGAAGCACTCGCCGCACGCCGAGGAGTACCACCGCCGGGTGGCGGCGATCCGCGACTCGCTGCACTTCCTGGAGTCCCTGCGCGGCCAGCAGATTCCGGAGATGGCCCGGGTGGACTACTTCACCAGCCACGAGGCCCTGCACCTGCTCTACGAGCAGGCGCAGACCCGGCGGGTGCCGCACCGCACCGGCTGGTACAACCTGTCGACGCACTTCCCCTGGCTCGGCATGCGCACCGCCAAGCTCGGTGGCGCCCACGTCGAGTACCTGCGCGGCATCGCCAACCCGATGGCGGTCAAGGTGGGGCCGGCGATGACCGCCGAGGGTCTCCTCGCGCTGGCCGAGGTGCTCGATCCGCACGGCGAGCCCGGCCGCCTCACCCTCATCCACCGCTTCGGCCAGCAGAAGATCGCCGCCGGCCTGCCGCCGCTCGTCGAAGCGTTGCGCCGCGCCGGCCGCACCGTGCTCTGGGTGTGCGATCCCATGCACGGCAACACCGAGGCGGTGGCGGGCGGCCTCAAGACGCGCCGCTTCGATCACATCCTGGCCGAGCTCGAGCAGGCGTTCGCCATCCACGAGGAGATGGGCTCCTACCTCGGCGGCGTCCACTTCGAGCTCACCGGCGAGGACGTCACCGAGTGCACCGGCGGCGCCCGCGGCCTGACCGAGGAGGACCTGCGCCGCGCCTACCGCTCGCAGGTGGACCCGCGCCTCAACTACGAGCAGGCCCTGGAGATGGCCCTGCTCATCGCGGGACGGATGGGGAACACCGCCGGCCCCTGATCGCCGTTCGTCTTACTGTTCCCTCATCGCAGACCATTGCTTGCTCCTATCACTGAGATCGTTATTCAGCTCGCGCCCAGCTCGGGCGCAACGAGGGTTTCGCGGCGCAGGTGCGAGGCTTCCGGGCGGCAGTCAAGGAGAGCGTCGCGAACACGGCCATGGGTGCAAGCAGCGTCGAGGCCAGGAGCCCTCCGACGACGGTGACCGCCAGACCGACCCAGAAATTGCCGGCTTTGGGTACTACGAGGAGCGGCAGCATGCCGGCGATGGAGGTGAGGGTCGTCGCCCACATGGGCCTGAGGCGCTGCCGGAGGGCGAGCAGAGCCAGCCTCGGCACCGGGCTGGCGGGCCGGGCCTGGCGCAGGCGCCGGTAACGGTCCGTGAGGAGAATGGAGTCGTTGACCACGATGCCGACGGTCAACAGAACGCCGATGAAAGCTCCCTCGGCGAAGTTCTGGCCGCTCACCAGGAAGCCCGCCACGATGCCGATCCAGGAGAGCGGGACGGCGAGCATCGCCACCGCCGCGAGACGCCAGCTCTCCAGAACGGCGGCGATGACCAGGAAGACCAGCGCAATCGTGCCCAACACCAGCCACAGGAACTCCTTTTGCACCTCGGCGGTGAAGAACTCCGACTTTGGCCGTTCCAGGCGGTAGCCGGGAGGAAGCCGCAATGAGGCGATCTCCTTGTCGAGCATCTTCCTGCCCATCTCGTAAGGGCCGCGGAAGAAGACGCGCAGAGTGCGGCGGTATTGCTGGTCGAATCGCTCGATGACCGGCGGATCCTTTTCGAACGAGAGCTCCGCGTGGTCCGCGAGGCGCACCGGGCCGCCCGTGCCGGCGGCCAGCGGCGTGCCGAGGAGGGTCTCGAGATCGACGTCCTCGGCTCCTTCCATGGCGACGCGAACCGGCACGCGGGGAGCGCCCTCGAAGTCGGTGTAGAAGTCGGGGGCCTCCCGCCAGAGCCGGGGCTGCAACGCCGCCGCCAGCGCCCGGGCGGAGAGGCCGGTCTGGGCACCGGCGTCGGGCCCCCAGTGGAAACGCACGACTTCGCGTGCCGGCGGCTGGCCTCTGTCCGCCGCGTTGACGTCGACCCCCGCCACGCGAGGGTAGGACGCTAGGCGGCGCGCAAATCTTTGCGCGGCCTCCTCGAGCCCTTCATAGCCCGCTCCGAAGGCGTGCACGGTCAAGCCGGAGACCTCGCCAAGGCCGCTATAGAAGCCGGTGGGGAGGAGCCCGGAGATCGAGATCTCCAAGCCCGCCATCTGCAGGGCGTGCGCGATGAGGCGCTCGCGCAGCAGGTAGGGCTCTTCGGTGTCCGTCGCCCTCTCGCGGAAGAGGACGCGCATCGTCGCCGTCCTCTCCCGGACATTGACCAGGGTACGCTCGACGGCAGGCGAGACGAGAGCTTCCCGCTCGAAGGGGCGCATCCGCTCGTCGGCGCGCGCGATGCCGGTGCCCGCCGGCAGTTGGAGGCGCACGCGAATCTCGGGGCGCTCATTGAAGTCCCAGCGTTTGCCGAGCTCCACTTTTTGCAGGAAGGGTCGGGTGACGCCGCCGAGGAGCGGATCGAGCCAGACACGCGCCCCGCGGAAGCGTTCGCCGCCGAAGGTGGCGTTGTAGCGCTCGCCGAAGCGGCGGGCGTCCGCGGAGGGCCAGCCTTCGGGAGGCTCTTCGATGAGATCGGGGAGCAGGGGCGTGGGAAGTCCGATGGCCAGCACGAGGAGGGAGAGGCTCAGCTTGGGGTGTCGAAGGTTGAGCCGGTACGGCAGGAGAAGCCAGCGGGCAGGACTCGGGGCGGCGATCTTCCGCGGCGTTGAGTTGCGGAGGCCGTGGCCCAGGTTGGGAATGACGAAAACGCTCGCCAGCAGCGAGAGGATGAGCGTCAGGGAGCAGAGGGCGGCGAAGGAAAAGAAGAGCGTCCTCAGCTCTCCGCTCAGATAGACCATCGGCAGGAAAACAGCGCAGGTGGTAAGCGTGCCGCCGACGAGCGGCAGCCAGACGGCCCTGACCGCCCTGACCGCGGCGGCGGCATAACCCGACACGCCGCCGCCCGGCCGCGCCACCAGCTCCACCTGTAGGCGTTCGGTGACGATGATGGCGTTATCCACGAGCAGGCCGAAGAGAAGCACCAGGCCCGCGATCGTCAACACGTTGAGGGTGAGCCCCAGAACGGCAAAGAGAATCATGGCAGCCGAAAGGGAGAGGACGGCGACGACGAGAACGAGCACCACGGCCCAGCGGCTGCGGAGAATGGCGGCCAGGGTGAGGACCACCAGGATCAGGCCCAGGCCGCCCCGGAGCGCGAGATCGCGGAACTGTTCGCGGATACTCTCGCTGCGATCATCGGCCACCAGGAGCTCGGCGCCCGGCGGCAGGACTTGCCGAGTCTCTTCGACGACCTTGTTTACGTCTCTCGCCACTCGCAGAAGATGGCTGCCGGGGCTGCGCTCGAGGATGAGAGAGACAACGGGCTTGCCGTTGATGCGGCTCACCGAACGCAACGGTGCGATGCCGAGCTCGACGCGGCTGAGGTCGCTCAGGCGGAGAGCGGCGCGCTGGGCGCCGGGATCGGTTGCCAAGGGCAGTCCGGCCAGGGATGAAAGCGCCCGCTCGCCTTGCCGGTAAAGCAACACCTGGCCCGCCGCCGCCGGCAAGGTGCCGTAGCTCCGGTCGTGGAGAACACCGGCGAGCCGCTCGCGGAGAACGGTGACGGGTTGCCGGTGAATGTCCAACCGTTCCGGAGCCACCCGCGCCAGGAGCTCCCGTTGCTCACCGCCGGCAATCTCGACGCCGGCAACGCCGGGCAGCTTGAAGAATCGCGGCGCGATGTCCCGCTCCGCGAGCTCGCGCAGCGCGGCCGGCGACAAGGGGGCCACCAATTGGAGGGTCATGAAACCCAGGTCGTCGCGGAAGGCTTCGGGAGTGGACGAGATGAGGTTCAGCGACACGCCTTCCGGCAGCCTTCGGCTCAGCGCGGCGAGCCGGTCCAGCATCTCGAATCGGAGGACCCCGAGCGAGCGGTTCTCCATGAGCTCGCTCTGCACCACGGCCGCGCCTTCCGAGGTCCGGCTCTCGAGAGACTTGACGGAAGCGATGTCCTGCAACGCCTGCTCCAGGCGGGTCGTCACCTCGGTCTCGACCGCTCTCGCCGAGGCGCCAGGCCAGGACGCTTCGATGCCGACGCGCGGGGCTTCAAGGGAAGGAACCCACTCGAGGGGAATACGCAGGCAGGACCAGACCCCCAGCGCGACGAGCGCCGCGAGCCAGAGAAGGAGCCCGGTCCTGCGAGTTCGTACCAGCCACAAGGAAGGTCCGTGAGTCATCGCCAACCTGAAAATCTTGTCGCACCCTGGGTAGCAGCAAGGCCACGCCGGTTACTATTCCAGCTCTGCGTCCTTCTCGTCGAAATCCTCCAGGATGTCGCCGCTCGACAGAACGCACCGATCGCCCGGATCGATCTTGCAGGTCACAGCGTTCGCGAATGGCGCGAATACGGAGCCCAACGTCATGGTGAGCGCGATCACCAGCAGTCCACCTTTCAGAATCTCGCCGAACGTTTTCATTTCCGATCTCCTTTCAAAGGTTTGTGTTGTTCACTTCTCGTCCCCAGGGTGCGACCCGGGTCCGGTCAATCGGCTTCAGAATGCCTCCACATCGCGAGGGTGATGTTGTCGACCGTGTAGGCGCGGTCGGACGTCATGACCGCGTGCTTGGTCAGCGCCGGCGGCCGAAGCGAATACAGATAGCGGCCATCCGCAAGGTTGTAAACGTCGATAGAGCCCGTGATCCTCAAAGCTTTCCTGACCGGAGTCAGGACAAAGATCTTGCCCTCTGAAACGTTCACGCTTTGGGCATTGGGAAGCTCTTCGCGGTCGATCCACCGGTCGCCGTTGGTGGCCTTCGCAACCTTCGGCAGACCCTTTGCATTGATCGTCTTGACCAGGTAGTCAAGGGTCCCCGCGGGAGAGTACCGGGCGATGAGCCCCACGTAGCGACCAACGTAGATAAATCCTCCTGCGCCGTCCGGCGCGAGCAGGCCTTCGACCGCGAAAGGACCGTCGGAGCGGCCATCCAAGAAAGCCGGCAACGCTCTGCGATCCTCGCCGGACTCGTCGAACAGCCGGAAGGGGGAACCGCTGCCAGTGATCATGAGGATGGTGAAGGTCTGCGATGCGGTGCGTACGAGACGATAAGGCGTGAGCGTCAATTTGATCTGCCGCTTCAGCCTGCCTCCGCGCTCGAAAATGCTGATTCTCCCGGCGTGCCCGTCCGAGACCCAGACCTCCCCCGGATGGCTGACGTCGAAATCGGTCAGGGAGATGAACTCGCCCGGTCCCTGCCCTTTCCCATATCCATACCGCGCCACGAGCTTGCCCTCGGGCGAAAACTCCTTGAGCAGCCACTCGGCCCCATCCACTACGAAAATTCCGCCGTCCGCCGAGACTTTCAACGTGGAGGCGTAGAGAAGGGCGCCGTCGCGAGCACTTTCGTCGCCGATGGCAAAAACCTTCTCGAAATGGATCGGGCGCCAAACCCGCTCCCGCTGCTTCTGGGGGGGTACCCGCCGCAGGGCGGCTTCGAGATGGCGCGGAACCGTGACATCGAAGCCCCGAAGATCTACGGCGGAGCCGACGATCAAAGAGGTGACGATCACGGCGAGCATCAAGAAAATGAATCTGCGTGTGCTCATCTCGCTCTCCTCTACGACGCCACTCGCGACACCAGGCGTCCACGATAGGTTTTCCAGGGAGACTGCAGGAAGGCCATGACGGCCAGCACCAGGTTGTAAGCGATATGGGAGCCCTGCCCCTTGGCCAGGGTGAGGGTGAACCAGCAGCCGCAGATGTCGCGGATGCCATAGATGCGATTGAAGGCGAGAGCCATGGTGAAAACCACCAGCAGTGAGCCGGCCAGGACCGCTGCCTGTCGGCTCCAGGCAGGGACGAGGAGACCGACCCCGGCGAGGAGCTCGATCGCGATGAGCGAAGGCGCCAGCACCGGCGACCATCCGGGAGGGACCAGCACGTAGGAGCTGAGCGCGTTCACGAAACCTGCAAAATGAAGAGCCTTGTCCACCGCGCTGAACAGAAAGATCATCGCCAGGAAGCCGCGAATCAGCAGATCTATCTTTTTCATGTGAACGTCCGTGCCTCCTTTCAGTTGGAGAATAGCCCCGGCCTGCCAAACCTCATCTGCAACTCTTTCTTCCGATTTCTTCTTGACGATCTCTCTTGACGGCCACGCGGCGGCGTACGCCGGAAACGGCGAAACGAAAGGAGAGAATCGAAAAGGGAGACTTCAGGATGCCGCGAAAAGCGGCGTCTACGGATTTCCGGCTGTGCGCTGGAGGATGATGGGCACCACGATCAGCACCAGCACCGTCACCGTCGTCAGACCACCGACGATGGCCAATGCGAGAGGTGCTTGGAGGCTCCCCCCCGTTCCCTGGCCGAGCGCCAGCGGCAAGAGTCCCATGACGGTGGTCACCATCGCCATGATGGTCGGCCGGAAACGGTCATGGCCCGCCTGGCGAATGGCCTCTGCGCAGGAGAGGCCCTCCCGCCGTCGTTGATTGACAAAATTCACTTTCAGAATCACATCGTTGTCCGCGATCCCCACCAGCATCACGCAAGCGATCAGGCTCATGAGATTCCAGCTCTGTCCGCAGATCGCCAGCATGAGCGCGGCCCCGCCGAGCGCCAGCGGCAGCATCGAAAGCACAATGAACGGCTGGTATGGGCTTTCGAATTGAGCGGCGAGGATGAGGTACATGAGCAATACGCTGAACAGCAGGCTCCACGCCACCGCCCTGAGGCTCTCGCGGAAGGCTTGATTGGCGCCGCCGACCTTCGCCCGCACCCTTGGCGGCAACGTCGCCTGCACAGCCGCCTCGACAGCTCTCGTGCCCGCGGCCAGTCCCACTTCCGGTGCCAGATCCGCGAGAAGCCGCACCACCGGCGCTTGGCCCTGCCGCAGCAACACAGCCGGCAGCCGCACCGCCTCGGCCCGCACGAACGTGCCCAAGGGCAGCATTCCGGCGCCGGTAGGCACCCGCTCCGCGAGAAGTCCTTCGACCGATCCCGCGGCAGCTCGCAGGACAACGGGGACCTGTTCGCGCATCAGGTGCAGCCGCGTGGCTTCCCGCCCCCGCGCCGCAGCCTCCAGGTAGCCGTCCAGCGTCTCGGGCTGGGCTCCCAGCCGGGCCAACGCGTCGCGATCGAACTGGAGGTCGTAGGCGGACACCCCTTCGGGGTCGCTGCGGACCACATTGGCGAGCTCCGGCCGCTTGGCAAGCGCGGGGAGAAGGACCGGCGCCCATGACTCCGCTTCGGACCTCCGCTCGGCAACCAGATCGATCACCAGATCGGACTCCGCGCTGACCAGGAGTGCCTCGAGCTGCGTCTTGACCGGCCGCGCTTCCATGCCGAGGTCCCGCGGCCTCGGCAGTTGCGCGAGCCTGTGCAGCACGGTCTTGGACCGCCATCCAGGCGCCAGCACCACCGTCATGTCGCCGGCGTACGGCGGGCGCGGATCGAAGTCGAGCCGCACATCGTCACGCTCTCCCAGATCCGCCAGCAGATGATCGATCGCGGGGAAATCCGCGAGAGCCTTCTCCAGTCCCACCGACCGCGCGGAGAGCAGGGAGAGATCCGCATCCGGCGGCAGGGTCAGCTTGACCTCCAGACGGCCCTCGTCGGTCTCCGGCACCACTTCTCTCGGCAGCAGCAAGGCCGCGACCACTGCGACGAGGAAGAAGGCCAGGGTTCCTACGATCACCCATCGCGGGCGGGCGAGACAGCGCTTCAGCATGGCTTCGTAGAGGGCAAGCCCCGGGCTGGGGGATGCCGTTCCAGCCAAGGCGTTGCTCCGATCCCGGGCGGCGATGAGCGGAACCACCGTGAGCGCCACCAGCAGCGAAGCACCGACCGAACAAGCTACCGCCAGCGACTGGTCGCGAAACAGACGCCCGGCAAGGCCCTCGACCAGGGTCAGCGGCACGAAGACGGCGAGGGTGGTCAACGTGCTGGAGGTGATCGCTCCCGCCACCTCTGCCGCGCCCTGGGCCGCGGCGTCGCGGGGGGAGAGGCCCTTTTCGCGGAAACGAGCGATGTTCTCCGCCACGACGACGGAATTGTCCACCAGCATTCCGACACCCAGCGCCAGCCCCGACAAGGAGATGAGGTTGAGGGTCACACCCAGCAGATCGAAGAGCAGCAACGTGAGGCCCAGCGAGAGCGGCACCGCCGCCGCGATGGCGAGCAAGAGCCGCATCTGGCGCACAAACAACAGGAGCACGAGCACGGAGAGCAACCCTCCCCAGAAGAGCGACTGCAAGACCCCGTTGATCGCTCCTTTGATGAAGACGCTCTCGTCCACCACGACATCGAGGGCAACGTCGTGAAGCTCGGGGCGGAGCTCGGCGAGAGCCTGCCGTGCCTCGGTGACGGTGCGGAGCGCGTTGGCGCCGGGCCGCAGGTCGACCAGGAGCAGGAGCACCTCACGGCCGTCGAAACGCACGAGACCACGGCGCCGCTTCATTCCTTCGCGGACCGTGGCTACTTCCGACAGGCGCAAGGGCGGCTTGCCGGGCTCCGATATCACCGCCGCCCCCACCTCCCGGGCGTCGCGGAACTCGCCGCTCACCTCGATCGCGTAGCGAAAGGGGCCCTTCTGGATCGTTCCCCCGGACAGCGACACGTTGGCGTCCTGGAGGGCCCGCTCGGTGCGCAGCAGATCCACCCCGTGGGCCGCCATGCGGTCCGGCGCGACCTCGACCTGGATCTCGCGCTCGTAACCTCCCGTCACTCGCACCCGGGCGACACCGTCGAGTTGCTCGAGACGCCGGGCCACGAGATCCTCGGCGAGACGCTTCAAATCAATGAGGCCGGCGGACCCATGCTGACGCCCGTCCGGCCCGCTCAGGGCGAGAACCAGAATCGGGCGCTCGGAAGGATCGATCCCCAGTACGAGGGGCCGATCGGATTTCTCCGGCAGAAAACCAGCAAGCCGATCGAGCTTCTGGCGCACATCGAGGGCGGCGTAGTCGAGATCGCTGTTCCAGCCGAAGTCGAGGCGCACCAAGCTGCCTCCAAGCTGGCTGCGGCTGGTTACCGACTTGACTCCCTGGACGCCTGCGACGGCCTGCTCGATCGGCATCGTCAGACCCCGCTCGACCTGCTCCGGGGGCACCTCGGGCCACGAGGTCCAGACGAGAAGCGCCGGGAAGCTCAGCGACGGCAGCAGGGTTACCGGTACACGGAACAACGCCATCACCGAGAAGGCCGAGAGGAGGACGTAAAACGCGGTCACTCCGACCGGCCGTTGAAGAAGCCGGGCCAGCAGTAACTTCACTCCTCGACCTCCACCGGCGCCTCATGCGCCAGCGCGAAGTGGTTCGCGATCGCCACGCGGTCTCCCTCTTCGAGGCCGCTGAGAATTTCGATCAGCTCGCCGGAGCGGGCGCCCGTCTCGACATAGGTCCAGAGCGCCTTGCCCTCTTCGATGCGGAAAACAACCTTGCGGTCCTGGCGCTCCAGCACGGCCGCTGCCGGCACCAGGAGCCGGTCAGGCAGGCGGCCGGTTTCCAGCTCCACATAGCTGAAGAGCCCAGGCATCACGCGGCCCCGGGGATTGGGCAGGGTGACCGTCACCCGGCCGGTGCCTGTTTCTGGATCCACGATGGGGTTGATCGTGTGCACGAACCCATCGAGCACGGCGTCGCCCAAGGCGGGGATCCGCACCCGCGCCAAGGAGCCTTCGTGCAAGCGCACGATATCCGCCTCCAAGACGGAAACCTCCACTTTGAGGCGGGCGTCATCGAGCAACGTGAGAAGCGATTCTCCCGGCGCGATCTGCTGCCCGGGCTCCGCCGCCAGGTCGGCAATCCGGCCGGCGAAAGGAGCTCTGATCCCGGAGCGGTTCAGGGCAAGATGGGCTCGCGAAAGACGTTGTTCGGCTTGCAGCAGACCGCTGCTCGCAGCGCGGATCTCGATCTGGCGCCGGCCGGAGAGAAGGTCCTTCGTCTCTTCGTGGCGCGCCTCGGCGAGCCGCTGTTTCGAGATCAGTCCCTCCTCGAACAGGCGCTCGGCCTTCCCGGCCTCACCGCTGTCCGCCGCGGTCTTCCTGGAGGAGGGCTGGCTCCAACTCAAACCGCTCTCGTAATTCACCGCGTATTGCGCCCGGATCTTGAGCCAGTCAGCCTCCGCCTCCCGGACCTCGAGGAGAGTTTCGCTGTCGTCCAGGCGCACCAGAAGCTGACCTGCCCTGACCGGCTGTCCCTCTTCGACGAGACGCGCCACGACGCGGCCGGAAGTCTCAGCGGCAACCTTCACCAGGCGCCAGGGCTCGAGATATCCCGTAGCTTCCTTGCGCAGCAAGAGATCCGACCGCTGTACCTGAGCGACTTTGATCCGTTCGACAGAGCTGAATTGCGCCGCGCCGGCTCGGGGATGCTCCACCTCGACCTGGGCCGTCACGTCGCGGGGGTGGAACCAGCTCCACGCCACCCCCGCTCCAAGGCTGAGGAGCAGCGCGACTCCACCTCCCAAACCCAGCTTGACGAAAGAGCGGCTCGTGGTCATGACGGTGTCCTCCCAGTCTCGGGTTCGCTCTTCGGCTGCCCGGAAGGTGCTCGTTCAACGTTTGCCGGTTCCACCGCATCGGCCCCTTCCCCCTCTTCCCTCCATCGCGCCCGCAGCCGCCACTCCGATGGCGTGCAACCGTACTGCCGCTGGAAGGCGCGGAAAAAGGTCTCGTGATGGTCGTAGCCAACCGACATCGCGATCAGATAGATCTCGAGATCAGGATGGCTCAGAAGATTCCGTGCGGCCTCCAGGCGGGCAGCCTCGATGTATTCCTTTAAACCCATTCCGACGACGCAGCGAAAACGGCTTGAAATGTTGTTGTTTCGCAGGCTGCAGCTGCGCCGCACGGCGGCGGCGTTGAGCTGTGAAGAGAAAAGGTTTGCATGAATGAAAGAGAGGATCGTCCGAATTTCCCACGGCAGCTCCCGCTGCGCGGTCAGGCGCTCTTCGGGAAAGCCGTCGAGCACGAGCCTGATGCGCTCCAGCTTGTCCAACAGCTCGACTCCTCGTCTCGATCGTGCCTGCAAGCTCGTGGTCATGGACATCCGCCTCTCGTCGTGTTGCGGGGCCGGCTCAGCGCGGCGGCGGTGGCGGCGCGTAGACGTTGCAGTTGAACTCGCTGCAGGATGCGCTTTCCATCCCACCGCCGAACAGCCCGTCGAGCAGCCAGTCCAACCAGCCGTCGAGGAAGGCTTCGGGACCGGGGCAGAAGGCGGCGCCGTTGAGGCGGGTGATCTCTCGAGGCGAAAGGGAAGTGTTCATCGTACTCCTCCGGTAAAGGGAATGTGCTACAGGTCAAAGATCGCAGACCCGCTGCTGCACCGCGGCCGGGGCGGCCCCGGAGAGGTGCTCCAGGTAGGCCTCGGCGACGCTGGCGCGGAAGCGGGCCGCGAAGCCGTCGCAATAGTTGGAGTTGAACTCGCCGTTCTTTTCGAGAGCGAGGATGGCGCAGCCGCCGCCGCAGTGCAGGGAGAAACGGCAGCGGCGGCAGACCGGGTTGCTGGCCACCGTGCGGCTGCGCCAGATCTGCATTTGATCGAAACGGAATTCGACCTCGCCCGCGGGCGTCACCTTGCCGATGCTGACCCGCGGATCTCCGGTGCGCTCCCAGCAGGTGTAGATGTCGCCGAACGGATCGAAGATGTACATGCGGTCGTGGGCGCCGCAGAAGCTCGGCCGCAGAGTGGGGAGGACCTCGCGGCTGTCGCCGAAGATCTTCCGCGCTTTCGCCCGCATGCCCTCGTCGGGCCGCGCCAGCACCCGCAGGTTGGGGTGCTCCTCGCGCATCCTGGTCAGGGCCCGGTCGAGCTCCCAGGAGCTGAACGTGGTGCCCGCGTCGGTCTTGCCGTTGCCGGCCCGCACGGGCGAGGTATAGGCGCCGAAAGCGGGATGGCGGTCCCAGCCCCGCGCTACGATCTCGTCGGCCACGGCCGGCAGATCGCCGAGATTGCGGCGGTCGACGTTCAGCCGCACGCTGACCGCCGCGCCCAGCTCGAGCGCCAGGGTGATGTTGGCGGCGATGCGCTCATACGAGCCCGAGCCGTCGGCGTACACCCGCCGCTGGTCGTGCTGCCGCGGCGGGCCGTCGAGCGTGATCTGCAGGCGCGCGATGCCGGCGGGCCCGAGCAGATCGCGATAGGCGTCGAGCTCGGTGCCGTTGGTGACGGCCCAGAAGTCCGCCTCGCCGGTTTCGAAAGCCCGGCCCAGGATGTGCTCGACGATCGGCCGGTTGGCGGCGAGCAACGGCTCGCCGCCGAAGAAGCCGATGTTGCGGCGCCGCGGCGCGTTTGGATCGAGGCCGTGCATCTCCTCGATCCGGGGCAGGGCGGCGAAGATGCGATCGACCATGGGCCGGTGCATCGAGCGCAGCAGGTGCTTGAAGCTGCAATCGGTGCGCATGTGGTCCTGATAGCAGTAGGAGCACCGCAGGTTGCAGTCATACGTCGGCATGAAGATGTAGCTGGGAGCCTGGCGGAGCGCCCGTTCGTGGAGCTTCACCACGAACCGCGAAAAAAAGGTTTCTTCCTCTTCGGGAGTGAGTTCGGTGAGATAGCCTTGAGCCTTGAGAAGGTCGACGGTCGCGTCCGCGACGTTGGCGGCGGCCGCCGCTTCCGGCTCCGGGCTCCACTCTCCGTACAGCGGCTTCGCGGGAGGTTTCGCGGCGCGCGCGCGCAGGTATTCGGCCACACCGGCGGAGACCCGATCATGCGCCCCGGTGTAGCCATGGACCAGGAGGACATCTTCACGGTTGTCCGGCAGTTTGACGAAGATCGTGTAGCTGCTCGTGCGAAGCATCGTGCCCCCCTCGGCTTTCGTTCGTTGGCTGGCTCGTGGCTTCTGACCGTCGCGCTCCGGCCCAGTGCAAAGGGTGGACCAGGCCGCAAAATCCAAGAAAAATGGAGGTTTCCAAGCCGGGAGGCCATAAGGGACTGCCGGTCCGGGTAAGCCGTTACTCAGGTATGAGTAAGCGCCTACCCTCCGGGGCTCGCCGGCAAAGGCAAGAACCCTTGCCAGGCATGGCATGGGGGCTGCACTGTCTATCGATATACTGCGTTCGCACGCCTCCGGGCGAGACAGTCGCGGGAATCAAAAGAGATGTTGATCGCGATCGCCAAAAAGGAGCTTCTCCACCACCTCGCGAGTTTCCGTTTCTGGGTCGCCGCGTTGCTGACCGTCGTCCTGGCTTCCTCCTCCACGCTGATCGCCGCCAGAGACTACCGCCGGCGCCTAACGGACTACCGCGAACGGGCTGCAAGCCACCAGAGGTCGCTGCGGGCCGCCACGGTGTACTCCTATCTGCAGCCGATCGTGCTGCGTCCCCCGGAGCCGTTGAGCGTCCTGGACCAGGGCTTCGATCCCCACCTCGGCACCGACGTGGCGATCCATCCCTTTGCCATTCCGGCCGCGGCGACCGGCGGCCATCGCGGCAACGAGTTTCTGGTCTCCCTGCCCACCGCGGACCTGACGACCATCGTCAGCGTGGTCCTCGGGTTGTTGGCTCTGCTCCTCACTCACGATGCCATCACCGGCGAGAAGGAGGAGGGGATGCTGCGCACGGTCTTCGCGGCCGGGGCTGCGAAACGGAGCGTGCTCGCCGGCAAGCTCTTCGGCGGCCTTCTCACCGTCAGCCTGCCCTTGGGCGTCGGGGTGCTGCTCAGTCTGTCGCTTTTCCGTCTGGAGGTGGAGACCGCGTTCACGGCGGACCAGTGGCTCCGCATCGCGGGCCTGGTGTGTATGTATGGAATCTATCTTTCCTTCATGCTCCTGGTGGGCCTTCTCATCTCGCTCCATGTCCGCAGCACGGCCAGAGCTCTCAGCGCCGCGATGCTCCTCTGGTTCGTGCTCACCATCGTCGTACCCGGCGTGGCGTGGGCGGCGGCGAGGGATCTGGTGACGACCGAAGGCGCCAGGCGCAGCGCCGAGCGGAAGGTCGCGGAGCTCTCGGCCGAGCACGAGCGGCGCCTCGCACAGGAGCTCCGGCGCAAGCCGCTGCGCTCCGCTTTCAGCGGCCACACAGCGATGTCTTACCTCAGCGGCGGACAGCGGGCAGTGCGCTACCGCAACGGCTCCGCCGAGTACTACGACGCGCTCGCCGAGTACTATCGTTTCGAGGTGACCTCCGGTATCCAGCACGCGGCACGGGTTTTCGCCGTCCAGCAAGGTTATGAGCGGAGGCTGCGGACCGGCGAGCGGCTGGGCGCAGGGCTGGCGGCGCTCTCTCCCGCCTCCATCCTCGACCGCCTGTCGGAGACCTTCGCCGGCACCTCGATCGAGGAGTACGACCGCTTCCTGGAATCCTGCCGCCGTTATCGGCGGGCGCTCCTCGACTACCTCGATCGCAAGCAGGCCTTCCGCTCCTGGCGCTGGTTCACGGACGATGCGCCGGGCAAGCTCCGCCCATGGCCCGTCTACCTGGGTCTGCAACCGGACGAGGTCGATACGGCCGGCGCCCGGGCGCTCTTTGGACGCCTCGGCGAGCCCGGCATCGACGCTCGAGTGCGGCACGACCGCCAGGGGGCGGAGCGCGATCCCGCCCGGCGCCTCCGCCTGGACGACATGCCGGTCTTCAGTTACCGCGGCACCGACCTGCTCGTATCCCTGCACCGCGCGGCGGCCGGCGTCGGCGTCCTGCTGCTTCTCAATGTGCTCGCGGCGGCCGCGGCCTGGGCCCGCTTCCGGGACTACGAGCCGGGATAGATCGATGGCACAGCACCTGAGAGACTTGTCGAAACCGGAGGCCGCCGCAGCCTTCCCGGTGCAGACCCCCGGCGGCGGGGATCCCAACCGGAGCGTCGTGATGACGGTCCTCCGGCACGAGCTCCGCCAGTTGAAGGGCAGCTTCCGCTTCAAAGCCTCGGCTTTCCTGCTCGTCTCGCTGATGACGCTGGCGGCGATGAGCTCGGCGGGCCGGTATCGAAGCGAGATCCGCGAGCAATCCCGGGCGGCGGACGGCTATGCGCGGCAGCTCGCGGCAGCGACGGTCGATCAGGCGGCCGAGATGCTCCACCCGGCGATGCGGCCTCCCTGGCGGCTCGCGCTGGCGGTGGACGGCGGCCAGGCAGGAACGCCCAATATCTACAGCCTGGCGCTCAGCGCCCTGGTAACCCCCAGACTCTGGCGGCTGCACAGCGGCAATTACCGGCTCCCCGACGCGGAGCCGCTCGACTGGATGTTCGTCATCCGCGTCGTGCTCCCGCTCTGTGCCGTCCTGCTGGGCTACAGCGCGGTCTGCGGGGAACGCCGGGCGGGCACCTTGCAGCTCCTGCTCTCTTACCCTGTCTCCTCTCGCAAGGTGTTCCTGGGCAAGTTCCTGGCGCTCTGGAGCTGCCTCGCCACGCCCTTCACGGCCGGAGCGTTCCTCAGCCTGCTGATCGCGGCTGGCCTGGGAATCCCGTTTCAGGCTCAGGATCTGACCAAGGCCCTGGCAGTGGCGCTGTTGGGTCTGTGGGCGGCGGCGTTCTTCGTCCTTGTCACCCTGCTCGTCTCCTCGCTGGCCGGCGATTCCTCGACCAGCCTCAGCATTCTGGCCTGGCTCTGGGTCACCGCCGTCATCGTGGTGCCGGCGGTGAGCGGCCTTCTTGCTCATCCCCTCCGTCCCATTCCAAGCGAGGAGGAGAGCGGCCGCGAAATGCGGCTCATCGATCAGCGGATCGCCCACGAGTACGCGGGCCGGGAAGGGCACTGGCGCCCTCCCGAGTGGGCATCGGCGGACGGCTTCGCCTGGGAATGGGCTTCGGCGGAAGCGGAGAACCGGCGTTCCGCGCAGCAGGAAGAGGTCCGCCGCCGCATTCTGCGGCGCAAGCTCGGGCAGGCCCGTCTGGCGAGGGCCCTCGCCTCGCTCTCGCCCGCCTATCTCATCGAGGACCTGGCCGAGCGCCTCACCGGCGCGGGACTGTGGCGGGACCAGAGCTTTCTCGAGCAGGCCTGGGTTTTCCGCTCGGTCCTGGCCAGCCGTCTGAGGTCTCTCGACGCCCGGGATCCGGACAGTCCGCACATCCTGTTCTTCAGCGGCTATCTGTCGCAACGCCCGCTCGCCCCGGACGCGATCGGGCGCTTCGCCTTCCGCGAGCGGGCGGTGCGCCAAGGCCTTGCCGGCGCGCGAGCGGTTCTGGCGCTCTTCGCCGTCGAGACGCTCACGCTCGCGGCAGCCGCCCTCTACTCCTTCTCCCGGTGCGAGGTGAATGAGCCGTGATCGAGGCTATCGACCTGAGCAAACGCTATCCCAACGGCCATCTGGCGCTCGATGCCCTCAACCTGAGGGTCGAGGCGAGTGAGATCTACTGCCTGCTGGGCGTGAAAGGCTCCGGCAAGACCACGGCCGTCAACCTCTTCCTGGGCTTTACTCGGCCCACGGCCGGCACGGCATTGATCGACGGCATCGACGTGGCGCGGGAGCCCCTGCGCGCCCGGCAGAGGATCGCTTTCTTCGCGGATACGACGGCCTTCTACCGCCGGCTGACGGCGCTCGACAATCTGGACTTTCTCGCTCGTCTCGGCGGCCGGCACGCCCCCACCCGCCATGACTGCGAGATGGCGCTGCGGGAAGTCGGGCTCCCCGAGGCGGCGTTCGGCCAGCGACTGTCGGAATTCAGTCCCGGCATGATCCGCAAGGTCGGCATCGCGGCGGCCTTGATCAAGCGGGCACCCGCCCTGCTTCTCGATCAGCCGCTCTCCGGCCTCGATCCGAAGTCGGCCGCCGAGCTGGTCGAGCTGCTGGAGGCCGTGCGGGACCAGGGCAAAGCTATCCTCATCACCATGCAGGATCTCTTCTGGGCGCGGCAGCTCGCCGACCGCATCGGGATTCTTCAGGAAGGCCGGCAGGCCCTGACGCGCACCCGGGAGGAGTTGCGGTACGAGAACCTCGAGAAGCTGTACCTCGACTACATGCGCGGCGGCTTGCGCTCCCAGGCGAAGATCGCGCCTCTCGGCTCCGCCTGAGAGGAGGAACCCCAGGCCTTCTACGGCGCCCCCTCCTCCATCTCGTCGCCGGAAAGGCCGTACTGCCGCATCTTGTTGAACAGGGTCTTGCGGGAAACGCCCAGGCTCTCGGCGGTGGCGGTGCGGCTGCCCTGGTGCTCGGCAAGGCGGGAGAGGATCATGATCTTCTCGAGCCGCTCCGTGGCCTGGCTCACCGCATCCGTCAGCGTCAGGCGGGAGAGGTCAGAGGGGGAGGCCGGCGTCCTCTCCATCGACTCTCCCCGCACCCGGCCGGGCAGATCGGAGAGCGTCAGCACGTCCCCCTCACAGAGGATCATGGCCCGGCAGATGGTGTTCTCCAGCTCGCGCACGTTTCCCGGCCACTCGTACTCGCAGAGGAGCTGCCGGGCTTCCGGAGCCATCGCATGCACGGCGAGACCCAGCTCCCGGTTGAAGCGGCCGAGAAAATGATCGATCAGGATCGGCAGGTCGGCTCGCCGCTCCCGCAGCGGCGGCAGGCGGGTGTGGACGACGTTCAACCGCCAGAAGAGGTCCTCGCGGAAGCGGCCCTCCCGCGCTTCCTTCTCCAGGTCCTTGTTGGTGGCGGCGATCACGCGCACATCCACGGACCGCGGAGCGCGGGCGCCCAGGCGCTGGATCTGCTTCTCCTGCAGAACGCGCAGGAGCTTCGCCTGGGCATCGGGGGCGAGGTCCCCCACCTCGTCGAGAAAGAGGCTGCCGCCGTCCGCCTGCTCGAACCTTCCGGGGTGGGCCTCGCGGGCGTCGGTGAAGGCTCCCTTCTCATGGCCGAAAAACTCGGATTCGACGAGCGTCTGGGGAATGGCGCTGCAGTTGACGGCCACGAACGGGCCCTGGGACCGTTGACTGCGGCGGTGGATGGCCCGCGCCACCAGCTCCTTGCCGGTGCCCGACTCGCCGGTCACCAGGACCGTGACGTCCACCCGCACGACCTTGGTCAGGAGGCGGAACACCTCCTGGATCTCCCGGCTGATGCCGACGATCTCGCCGAAACCGTAGCGGGTTTCGAGATCCTCGCGCAGCGACTCGACCTCGGCGCTGAGCCGCCGCAGCTCGAGAGCGCGGTCGACGATCATCAGCAGCTCGTCGTTGTCGAAGGGCTTGGTCACATAGTCGCAGGCGCCCCGGCGCATGGCCTCCACCGCCGAGGAGATAGTGCCGTGCGCGGTCATCATGACGACGTCCAGCCGCGGGTTGAGGACGCGCAGGCGCTGCAGCGTCTCCAAACCGTCGATGCCGGGGAGCTTGAGATCGAGCAGCACGAGATCCGGCTTCACCTCCGGAAAACACGCGAGGGCCTCCTCGCCCGAGCCCGCACCCGTGACCCGGTGCCGGTGCTCCTGCAGCACCATGGCGAGGATGCGCCGGATCGGCTGCTCGTCGTCAACGATCAGGATGTTGGCCATGTCGCCGCAGGGACGAGGGGAAGGCGGACCGCAGCCGTGGTGCCTTTCCCGACCTCGCTCTCCAGTTGGATGACGCCTTCGTGCTGCTCGACGATGCCGTGACAGATCGCGAGGCCCAGACCGGTCCCGTCCCGCTTGGTGGTGTAGAAAGGATCGAAGACCTTCCGCAACTGCTCGGCCGGGATTCCCGCTCCGGTATCCTCGATCCGCACCTGGACCCAAGGAGCTTCGTCCCGCCCGCCCTGCGGCGACCAGGGCGTCGCCGTCACGCGGAGGTGTCCTCCTGCGGGCATCGATTGCAGGGCGTTGATCAGCAAGTTGAGGAAGACCTGCTTCAACTGGCCGGCATCTCCGAGGACGCGCAGCCCGCCGCCGGCGAGCCGACTGTGGATCTCCACCCCCTGCTCGGCGGCTCGCGCCTGCACCAGATGGATGGCCTTGACCAGGGGCTCCAGCAGCTCGATCTCCGATTTCCGCAGCTCCCCCGAACGGCTGAGGCTCAGCAGACCTCCAACGGTGCTGTTGATGCGGTCCACCTCGCTCAGGAGCTCCTCAATGAGTTGGTGCTTCGACTCACCCGGAGCGAGCTCACGGAGCAGGTACTGCATCGTCGAGCGGATCGCCGTGAGAGGATTCCGGATCTCATGGGCGACGCCCGCCGCGAGCTGGCCTACCGCCGCCAGCCGCTCGGCCCGGTAGAGGCGGTCCAGGCGCTCGCGCTGGGAACGGTAGAGCTCGGCGTTCTCGAAAGCCAAGCTGGCCTGCGAAGCCAGAAAGCTCAGCAGCTCGATGTCGTTCCGGCCGAGCTCCCAGCGCGGCCGGTCGGCGCCGAGGAGAAGAATCCCGGTGAGCCGATTGAGGGAGATCATCGGCACCACGAGATTCAGACGCAGGCGGTCGAGGAGCTCCCTTTCCAGCGGGTCCAGATACTCATGGACGCCGGGCTGACGGTTGAGAATGAGGCAGGACTCGTTCACCGACAGCCACCGCGCGAGCTTGCCGCGGCCCGGCATCTGCAATCCCTTCAACTCAGCTTCGACCAGGCCGAAGGAAAACCCGGGTATGAAGCTCGCCGTGGTCCGGTCCGCCTCGAGGATCACCATGCGATCGGGATCGAACAGCTCCCGGATGCGGGCCGCAACGCTGGCTTCCAGGGCCTCACGATCGACGATCAAAGCCAGCGAGCGGCTGAATTCCTGGAAAGCCCGACGGTTCACCCGCCGCCGGCGGAGGCGTCCGATGATCCCTTCGATAAGGCCCGGCTGCATTGCGGGCAGATGATACTCCTTCGCAAGTACGGCATTCAGCCGGAATGCCCGCGCTCATCGCGTTGACGATTGAAAAGCAACTTCTTATAAAAGCTTTTTATATGGAGAAACCCTTGCTGTCTTCCCGGACGAATCCGGGCTAGAATCGCCGGCGATCCCAAGCTGGGAAAAGCCCCCATGGTGCTGGCTTTCAGCAATCTCTCGATCCGGCACAAGCTGACGGCCATCATCATGGCCACCTGCTCGGCCGCGCTGTTGCTCGCCTGCGTCGCTTTCGTGCTCCACGACCGCTTCGACTTCCGGCGCCGGCTGGTGAGCGAGCTGTCGACGCTCGGCGAGATCATCGGCTCGCGCAGCGCCGCCGCCATCCTGTTCGACGATCCGAAGGCGGCCGCCGAATCGCTCGCCGCTTTGAAGGCGCAGCCGCACATCGTCTGGGCCGGCCTCTACAATCCGCGCGGCGAGGTGGTGGCCCGCTACGCGCGCCGCGGCGGCAAGGCCGCTCCGCCCCCGGCGCCTGCCGCTCCGGGGTACCGTTTCACCGGCGATCGTTTGCGGCTCGCGACCCCCGTCGTCTTCGACGGCGAGCGCATCGGCACCCTGCTGCTCGAGTCCGATCTGGAGGAGATGGGCGCGCGGCTGCGACGCTACGTGGGGATCTCGGCGCTGGTGCTCGCCGCCTCCCTGCTGGCGGCCTTCCTCCTCTCGGCGAGCCTCCAGCGGGCGATCTCGGGGCCGATCCAGCGGCTGGCGCAGACGGCGGCGGCGGTCTCGGAGCGCGTCACCGAGACGAAGGGCGACGAGCTCGGCATGCTGGGCGCCTCCTTCAACGTCATGCTGGAGCAGATCCAGCAGCACAACTCCGCCCTCGCCGGCTCCCTCGGGCGGCTGCAAAAAACGCAGGACAACCTGGTGGAGCGGACGCTCGACGTCGAGCGGATCAACCGCGAGCTGGCGCGCAGCAACCGCGAATTGGAGGGCTTCGCTGCCGTAGCCTCGCACGACCTGCAGGAGCCGCTGCGCAAGATCATGGCCTTCGGCGATCGGCTGCGCACGCGCTGCGCGGCGGAGCTCGACGAGACGGGACAGGACTATCTGGCGCGCATGCAGAACGCCGCCGCGCGCATGCAGACGCTGATCGACGATCTGCTGGCCTATGCGCGGGTCACCACCAAGGCGCAACCCTTCGCTCCGGTGAATCTCGATCAGGTGGTGCGCGAGGTGCTCTCGGACCTCGAGCTGCGCATCGAGAAGACCGGCGCCAGGATCGAGCTCGGCGAGCTGCCGGCGGTCGAGGCCGATCCCCTGCAGATGCGCCAGATGTTCCAGAACCTGCTCAGCAACGCCCTCAAGTTCCAGCGCCCGGACTCGCCGCCGGCGATCCGGGTCACGGGCTGGATCGTGGACGGCGACGCCACGCTGTCGCTGCGCAATCCCGCCGCTTTCGGCACGTGCCAGATCGTCATCGAGGACAACGGCATCGGCTTCGATGAAAAATATCTCGATCGCCTGTTCCAACCCTTTCAGCGGCTGAATCCGCAGAGCGCCTTCGAGGGCACCGGCATCGGTCTCGCCATCTGCAGCAAGATCGCCGAGCGCCACGGCGGGGGTATCACGGCCGCCAGCACGCCCGGACAAGGAAGCCGCTTCCTTGTCACGCTGCCCCGCCGGCAGCGAGGAGAGCCCCCACCGCCATGACCAACGCACCGCTCAGGATCCTGCTCATCGACGACGACGAGGACGACTACGTCCTCACCCGCGATCTCCTCGCCGGGCTCGGCCGCGAACGCTTTCGCCTGGACTGGGCGCCGTCCTTCGACGACGGGCTCGCGGCGCTGCGCCGGCGGGAGCACGACGTCTATCTGCTCGACTTCCACCTCGGCGAGCGCACGGGCCTCGAGCTGCTGCGCCAGGCCGTCGCCGACGGCTGCCGGGCGCCGATCATCATGCTCACCGGCCTCGGCGGCCACGAGGTGGATCTCGAAGCCATGAAGGCCGGCGCCGCCGACTATCTGCCCAAAGCGAGCCTCGACGCGCCGCTGCTCGAGCGCTCGGTCCGCCACTCCCTCGAGCGGGCGCGGACGCTGGAAGCCCTGCGCGAGAGCGAAGAGCGCTATTCGCTCGCCGCCCGCGGCGCCAACGACGGGCTGTGGGATTGGGACCTCCGCCGCGACGAGATCTACTTCTCGCCGCGCTGGAAGAGCATGCTGGGAATCGGCGAGAGCGACGCCTCCAACCGGCCGGAGGAATGGTTCGGCAGGGTTCATCCCGAGGACCTGGAGCGGCTGCGGGCCGACATCGCCGCCCACGTCCAAGGGCTGACGCTCCACTTCGAGAACGAGCACCGCCTGATGCACCGCGACGGCAGCTTCCGCTGGATGCTGACCCGCGGGCTCGCGGTGCGCGGCCGCGACGGCCAGGCGTACCGGCTCGCCGGCTCGCAGACGGACACCACCGGCCGCAAGGTCTACGACGGGCTGACCGGCCTGCCCAACCGCATGCTGTTCCTCGACCGCCTCGCCTCCTCGCTGGCGCGGGCCAAGCGCCATCCGGAGTCGCTCTTCGCCGTCCTCTTCCTCGACCTCGACCGCTTCAAGATCGTCAACGACAGCCTCGGCCACGCGCTGGGCGACCAGCTCCTCGTCGAGGTCGCGCGGCGCCTGGAGGGCTGCGTCCGCCTCGGCGACACGGTGGCGCGCATGGGGGGAGACGAGTTCGCCATCCTGCTCGAGCAGATCCACGACATCAACGACGCCACCCGGGTGGCGGAGCGCATCCACGAGGCGCTCTCGGTGCCTTGCAGCCTGGACGGCCGGGAGGTCTTCACCTCGGCCAGCGTGGGCATCGCGATGAGCGCCACCGGCTACGAGTCGCCGGAGCGCGTGCTGCAGGACGCCGACACCGCCATGTACCGGGCGAAGAGCGTCGGCAAGGCGCGCACGGAGGTCTTCGACGAAGCCATGCGCGAGCGCGCCCTGCTGCGCCTGCGCACGGAGAGCGAGCTGCGGCGGGCCGTCGAGCGCGAGCAGTTCGAGATCCTCTACCAGCCCATCATCTCGCTCGCCAACGGCAGGGTCCTGGGCTTCGAGGCGCTGGCGCGCTGGCGCCATCCCGAGCGCGGCCTGTTGCTGCCCGAGGAGTTCATCCCGCTGGCGGAAGAGATGGGCCTGATCGTGGCCATCGGCGATCAGGTCCTGCGCGAGGCCTGCCGCCAGATGGGGATCTGGATCGCCCAGCTCCCCCTCGACATGTCATGCGTGATCAGCGTCAACGTCTCCGGCAAACAGCTCGCCCAAGGCGACTTTCCGGCGCGCACCGCGCGCGCTCTCCGCGAGACGGGACTGCCCGCTCACCGGCTCAAGCTGGAGATCACCGAGAGCGCCATCATCGAGAACGCCGACTCCGCGGCCGGGCTGCTGCGCCAGCTCAAGGAGATGGGGGTGGGCATCTGGCTCGACGACTTCGGCACCGGCTATTCCTCCTTCAGCCATCTCCACCACTTCCCCATCGATACGCTGAAGATCGACAGCTCCTTCGTCGAGAAGCTGGACCAGACGGGAGCGAAGCCCGAGATCACCCGCACCATCGTCCTGCTCGCGCACAGCCTCGGCATGGAGGCGATCGCCGAGGGCGTCGAAAACCCGGGCCAGCGTGACCGCCTCTCCGAGCTGGGATGCGACTGCGTCCAGGGCTTCCTCTTCTCCGCCCCGGTCACGGCGGAGGCCGCCGGCGAGCTGATCTTGGGCGCGCGGGTGTGGTGAGCCGTCCCGTTTGCAGCAACGAAGGCACCGCCTTTTATGGAGGACTTTCCATCGAAAGGGGGACAACATGGCCTTCGTGCGACGAATCGCAATCCCGCTGGCTCTCGCCTTCGCGCTGGCCGCGCCGGCGGCGGCAAAGCCGAGGCTGACGGTCGAGCCGGGCGCGGGAGTGAACAGGGTCTTTGTCGAGGTGGACGTCGGCAACGGCCAGGTGAGACGCAGCCTGGTACGCGTCACCGCCTCGCCGGTGGTGCCCGGCGCGACGGGCTCTGACCCGGCCGGCCGGGCCTTCTTCGCCACTTGGAACGAGGGTGGCGAGCGCTGGTTTTCGGCGACGCGGGACGGCCTCACCTGGTCCGAGGCGCGAGCCATCGAGACCGGCTTGCGCCTCCACGCGGGGGCCATCGCGCCTGGAAAGCCCACGAAGGCCGTGCCGGCGTCCCTCGCCTCGCCTGCCGACGGCCGGGTTTTCCTCGTGCAATTCCGCACGATCGGTCTGCCGGAGTGGCGGGACGCCCTGCGGGATCTCGGCGCCGAGGTCCTCAACTACTTCCCGCTCAACGCCCACATCGTGCGCATGCACCCGTCACTGGTGCCGCAGGTGGCCGGCCTCGATTTCGTGGAGCGCGTCGAGCCCTATCACCCGTTCCACCGCTTGGAGGCCGAGCTGCGCGACTGGCTCGAGTCCGAGACCGGACCTCCCGAGTTCCGCGTGCGCGTCATGGCGTTCGAGTGGGGTCCAGAGGGTAAAGGGCGGATCCGCCAGGCGGCCGAGGCTGACGGCGCCCGCGTGGCCCTCGACGTTCCGAGCGGCCACATCATCGAGCTGTGGGTGAACCGCGGCCAGCTCCAGCGTCTCGCCGCCCATGACGACGTGATGTGGATCGACCGCTGGAGCGCGCCGGAGAACGACATGGATCTGGTGCGCCAGGATTCGGGGGCGAACTTCATCGAGACCAACTTCGGCACCTGCGGCCAGGGAGTGCGCGGCGAGGTCCTCGACGCCGGCTTCGAGGCCACTCACATGGACTTCGACGGCATTCTCCTGCACGGCTCGAATACCGTGGACAGCCACGGCACCAGCACCTACGGCATCGTCTTCGGCAACGGCAACCGCGACGGTGACGGCAACGCCCAGGGCACGGGCCAGCTCGTCTGCAGCTCCCAGGGCATCGCCGCCGACTATGACTTCCTGACCAACCGCTTCACGCACACCCAACAGCTCAAGGCCGCGCCGTACTTCGCCTCGTTCCAGAGCAACTCCTGGGGCGACGCCCTGACCACGCAGTACACCAGCATCTCGAATCAGATGGACGACATCATCTGGCGGCTCGACATCGCCATCACGCAGTCGCAGTCCAACGCCGGCACGCAGAGCAGCCGGCCGCAGGCGTGGGCGAAGAACATCATCAGCGTCGGCGGTATTCGCCACTTCAATACCCTCTCCACCACCGACGACTCCTGGTCCGGCGGCGCTTCCATCGGCCCGGCGGCGGACGGCCGCATCAAGCCCGACGTCAACTACTGGTACGACAGCATCTTCACCACCACCACGGGCAACTCCTACACCACGGGCTTCGGCGGCACCTCCGCGGCCACGCCCGAGACGGCCGGCGTCCTCGGCCTGGTCGTCCAGATGTGGTCGGACAACGTCTGGGGGACGAACCCCTCCGGCACGACCGTCTTCGAGCGTCAGCCGCACGCCTCGACGATCAAGGCGCTGCTGATCAACAACGCGCAGCAGTATCCGTTCTCAGGCACCACCAGCGACCTGACACGTACACACCAGGGCTGGGGCCGGCCGAGCGCCAAGGTGGCGCGCGAACGGGCGGCCGGCAGCCTGGTGGTCGATCAGGCGACACCGCTGCAGCTCAATCAGACGGCGGTGTACAACTATGCGGTCCCCTCCGGCGCGGCGGATCTCAAGGTGACGATGATCTACCCCGACCCGCCGGGTACGACCTCGGCGACGCTGCACCGCATCAACGACCTCGGCCTGAAGGTGACCTCGCCTTCGGGAACGGTCTACAACGGCAACGTCGGCTTGAGCGCCGGCAACTGGTCCACCGCCGGCGGCAGCCCGAACACGGTTGACACGGTGGAGAACGTCTTCGTGCAGAGCCCGCAAGCCGGCACCTGGAGCATCGAGGTGCGGGCCGCAGAGATCAACCAGGACGCTCACCTCGGCACGCCGGCCGCGGACGCCGTCTTCAGCCTGGTGGCCACAGTCGGCGGAGCGGCCCCGCCGCCGGTGTGCGGCAATGGCCTGCGCGAGGGCAGCGAGCAGTGCGACGGCTCCGATCTGGGCGGCCAGACCTGCCAGAGCCAGGGTTTCCCCGGCGGCACCCTCTCCTGCAACGGCGACTGCACCTTCAACACCTCCGGTTGCACCGTGTGTCTGCCGCTGGGAGCGAGCTGCACGGCCAACAGCCAGTGCTGCTCGAATCGTTGCAAGGGCGGCGCTGGCGGGAAGACCTGCAAGTAGGCTGGGCTGCTCGCGGCACCATCAATTCGTAGGGGCGGGGCTTGTCCCCGCCCGGTAGGTGGAAGGCCGATC
>JBIOVX010000163.1:0-107368 GCA_044868005.1 Thermoanaerobaculia bacterium
CGCATATTGCCTAGAGGAGGCATCCTGTTCGGCAACATCGGCTGTGAAAGGTCCCCCCTCGCCCGTCAGGGAGAGGGGGACAGGGGGTGAGGGGGGCGGGGGGCTGGCTGTCGGCGCCGCCACCAACCCCGCCGCCTGAACCGCCAGATCAAAAATCACATCCTCGGGCCGAGCCGCATAGGCGAAGGCATATCGGGATCCGGCGGCAATCCCCGCCAGGCCCTCCACCCGCGCCAACACCTCACGCGCAACATCGTCCCAGCAACGCCACCGCCAATCCCATCCTTCAGCTTGGAACAACCAGGGCTCTTCGGGATGGGAGGCAGCGTGGCGGAACAGCGCGGCGGGGAGGTTCGGCGGCGCGGGCATGGGTGGCGCGCTTCAGCCCGCGCGGGATGGGAAAGGCCGTCCCGTCAGGCCGCAGCGGCGACTTTCTTCATCACCGAGGTGATCTTCTGCTCGATGACCGGTTTCATCAGACTGGCGGGAGGCTTGAGCTGCGCCCGCCCGACGAGCCGGCCGTCTTCGAGGACGAGGGTGGCCTGAGCTCCCGGACCGGAGAGATGCATCACGTCTCCCTCCCAGCGCCATTTCAGCATGCCGCCCGGGAAAGCCTCCTTCAAGGCGGCATCGAGCGCCGGCCGGAGATCCTCCATGGACGCCTTCGCGGTCTCCACCTCGATGGTCAGGTCACTCATGGCCGGGGAAAGCTACCACGAGAACGTTCCTGTAGAGACGTTCCAGCCCGTCCGCGACACCCCTTCGCAGGCCACGGGGACGGCGGAACGACTCTCCCGGGAGTTTTAATCCGCCACCTCGCTGTTCTCACAGAAGGATCTCCGCCCGATGCGGTAAGCTCGGAGACGTTTCGAAGGGACGGCCTATGAGTATAAGACGCATTCTCGCCTCCGCCCTGGCCCTCCTGCTGGCGATCTCGACCGCCGGGCCCACATGGGCGCAGGGCATCTCCAATCCCGATCTCTTCGATAAAAGCCTCAAGGCCGCCACCGAGGCCGTCGCCCAGTACGGCTCGCCCGACAACCCGGAGCAGCTCGCCCGCGTCAACCGCATCGCCTATGAGCTGGCGCAGAATTCCGAATACCAGAAGTTCCCCTTCATCTTCGGCATCGTCGAGATGCCGGTGCCCAACGCCTTCGCGCTGCCGGGCGGCCAGATCTTCATCACCACCGGCATGCTCGACCTCGGGCTCGACGACGACATGCTGGCCAACGTCCTCGGCCACGAGATCGGCCACGTGGTGCTCGAGCACTTCGCCCGCATGCAGCGCAAGGCGACGCTGATGAACGTCCTCGGCACGCTGCTGATAGCGGGCGTCGTCATCGGCGAGAACAACAGCAACCGGCGGCAGGGACCGCAGGCGCCTTACGATCCGCGCGTCGGCACCGATCCCGGCGGCGACCTGGTGCAGGGCGCCGCGGCGGCCAGCCTGGTGATCAGCGAGCTCCTGCTGCGCAGCTACAGCCGCGAGCACGAAGACGAGGCGGACAAGGAAGGCCAGCGTCTCGCCGCGGCGGCTGGCTACGATCCGGACGGCGCCCGCCGGCTGTGGGAGAAGATGAACAGCCGCGCTCCCCAGCTCAAGGAGTACGGCTACTGGCAGACCCACCCCTTCGGCGACGCGCGCATGCGCGCCGCCGAGGTGCGCAAGGAGCTGTGGAAGATCGACGCGAAGAAGCCCGCGGACGACTACCGCAAGCGTACCCAGGCCACGCTGAGCGGCTATCTCGACCGCAAGAAGCCGGAGGAGGACGTGACGGTCTTCCTCAAGCGCGCCATCCTCGCCACCTGGCCGCAAGGCAAGGTCGCGGACGGCTTTCGCCTGGAGAAGCTCCACAAGCGGCGGGACGACGAGCTGGCCCGTCCGCTCCTCTCGCGCGATTACGGCGCGGTGCTGCGACTCTATCGCGAGGAGCTGGCGGAGGTGCGCGCCGTCGATGCGAAGAGCGACCTGGTGGCGGCGCTGGAAGGGGAGATCGCAGACCTCGACGCCAAGCGCAAGGAGCTCTATCCGCGCGCCGTCGAGGTGCTCGGCGGCGGCATCTACGAGACCTCGTTCCTCACCGCCTTCCTCAGCAATTTCCCGGAGGCGCAACAAGTGCCCGAGGTGGCCCTCGCCCTGGGCGACGCCTACAGCCGCCTCGGCAGCCGCACGGATGCGGTGACCCAGTATCTCAAGGCCTGGGAGGCCGCACCGGAGAGCAACGAGGGCAAACGCGCCCGCACCGGCCTGCGCAACCTCACACCCACCCTGAAGGAGCTCGCCGCCCTGCAGCAGATGGCCGAGCAGGAGAACGACGCGGAGCTCAAGCGCCTCGCCAACGAGCGCCTGGCCGCCATCGTCAAGAGCTACGACGACCTCACCAACGGCGCCGAGTATCTGCGCCGCTATCCCGAGGGTCCCTACGTCGTGCCGGTCATCGAGCGGCTGAACGTCCTCGCCGAGAACCTCTACGGCGAGGTGGTGCTCTACCAGAGCGTCGGCGACACCGTGAAAGCCATGGAGCGCATCAACAAGATCCTCACCCACGCCCCCCTCTCCCCCGCCGCCGAGAAGCTGCGCGATCGCGCGGTGTTGACGGCGGAGAAGGCGGGGTAGGGCCCTCGGCGGGTTCTCTCCCAATGTAGAGACGCCCCGTGGGGCGTCTCCGAGGCGGCGAAATCTTTTCCAAAACCCGCAACGCGCCCGCGGGCTGTACCCGCACCGGGAGACGCCCCACGGGGCGTCTCTACATTGGGCGGACAACCGTTGATCCGCTAAACTCGCGCCAACCTGTTCAGGAGGATCACCCATGCCGGACCTAGCATCCGTCATCGACGCCGTCACCGTCTTCCCAGACCGCGCGCGGGTGACGCGCCGCGGGCGGACGAGCCTGGAGCCGGGCCAGCACCGGCTGGAGATCTCCGGCTTGCCCATGTCTCTGCTCGCCGACAGCGTGCGCGCCGCCGGCCGGGGCACGGCGCGGGCTCGTCTGCTGGGAGTCAGCCTGCAGGTGAAGCATTTCGCGGCGACGCCGGCCCATAGCGCGCGCGAGCTGGAGGAGAAGATCCAAGCTGCCGTGGACGCCGACGCCGAGCTGGCGGCCGAGGCGGAAGGGCTGGAGAAGGCGCAGCAGTCCCTGGACGGCCTCGGCGCGCAGAGCGAGGTGTTCGCGCGCGGGCTCGCCCTGCGCAACCGCTCGACCGCCGACCAGGCCGCCGTCTTCGATTTCCTCGCCGAGCGCGGCCGCGCCCTGCAGACGGATCGGCTCGCCGTGGCCCGCAAGCGCCGCGAGCTCGCCAAGGAGATCGAACGCCTCAAGCGCGAGCTGGCGGAGGTCCAAGCGCCATATCCCCGGCAACGACACACCGCAGTCGTCGAGGTGGAGGTGGCCGCCGCCGGCGAGCTGGAGGTCGAGCTGACCTACGCCGTGCAGCCGGCCCGCTGGCAGCCGCTCTACGACCTGCGTCTGACCGCCGACGAGCTCGAGGTGACCTATCTCGCCGAGGTGTCGCAAAGCACCGGCGAGGATTGGGCCGGCGTCGCGCTGACGCTCTCCACCGCGCGGCCGTCGCTGGCGCTGGTCATCCCCGAGCTGGAGCCCTGGTACGTCGGTCCGCGGCCCGCTCAGCCCAAGGCCGTGTACCGCAGCACGGCGCCGGCCGCGGCACCCGCCGCCGCAGGCGTCATGATGCAGGCGCAGGCGATGGCAGACCTGGACGTGACGATGGAAGAGGAGGCGTTTCTGGAGCTGCCTGCCGCCACCGTCGCGGAGTCCGGCGCCGCGCTCACCTATCAGATCCCGAGCCGCGCCGATGTGCCCAGCGGCAACGAGCCGCGCAAGGTGACGGTCGGCAGCTTCAAGCTGCGCCCCGACTTCGACGCCGTCACCGCGCCGCGGCTGGAGCCGGTCTGCTACCGCCGCGCGCGCGTGAAGAACGAGAGCCCTTACACGTTCCTGCCCGGCCGCGCCCAGGTCTTCGAGGACGACGACTTTCTAGGCACGACCCCGCTTGAGCTCGCCGCGCCCGGCCGGGAATTCGAGCTCGCCCTCGGCGCCGACGAGCGCCTGCGCGTCGAGCGCAAGCTGATGGCGCGCGACGTCGACAAGACCTTCCTCGCCGACCGCCGCCGCATCCGCTACAAGTACAGGATCGAAGTGGAGAACCTGCGCGACGTGCAGCAGGTGGTCTACGTCCGCGATCAGCTCCCCGTCTCGCGCCACGAGCAGGTCAAAGTCAAGCTCGACGGCGCCACACCGCAGCCGTCGAAGCACAGCGATCTCAATCAGCTCGAATGGAAGCTCGCGCTGGCCCCCGCGGCCAAGCAGGCCGTGCAGTTCGAATTCAGCGTCGAGCTCCCGCGGGCGATGGATGTGGTGGGGTTGGTGTAGGCACCATGGCACGTGCGTGGAAAGACCCCGACCTGCAATTGCCGTCCGGCCTGAACAGCCCGGCGGCCATCCAGGCCTTCCTCGACGAGATTCCCTACAGCACGGACCCGAGCAACCGCTGCCCTCTCCGCGTGACGCTGGACCGCAAGGCGAACTGCTTCGACGGCGCGCTCTTCGCCGCCGCGGCCCTGCGCCGGCTCGGCTTTCCGCCGCTCCTCGTCGACATGTTCGGGGAGCGCGACGACGACCACATCCTGGCCGTCTTCAAGATCGACGGTCATTGGGGCGCCATTGGCAAGTCCAATTTTGTGGGCCTGCGCTTCCGCGAGCCTATCCATCGCAACCTGCGCGAGCTGATGATTTCTTACTTCGAGGCCTACTACAACCTCGACCGCCAGAAGACCCTGCGCGGCTATACCGGACCGCTGAATCTCAAAACCTTCGACCGCCTGCGCTGGACGAGCCGCGACGAAGTCATGGAGGCCATCGCCGACCGCCTCGATCAGATCCGGCGCGTCCTGCTCCTCACTCCGAAGATGGTCAAGCGGCTCTCGCTGATGGATCTCCGCTCTTATGAGGCCGGCCTGCTGGGATGCTTGCCGGAGGGGTTGTACAAGCCGGAGGAATAGATCTCGGAGCGGTGTCCCCCTACGGCCGCCCTCCTACCCACTCCGCCACCCGCGCTTCCATGTACGGAAAAAACGGATTGCAGCTCATCCGCATCAGGCTCTCGACGGGGAGGGAGAGGATGCCCCGCTCGCCGCGCGGCGCCAGCGCTCCCAGCGAGTAGAGCTTCCGCGGCTTCGGCTCGATGCCGTAGACCGGATCGGTCGGCGGGAAGGGCACCGCCACGTGCGACAGTGAGTAGATCTGCTCCGGCCAGGAGAAAGGCAAGCGACGAAACGAGAGCTGCGTCGATCCGGCGGCCCGCGACCGCACCCCCACCTCTCCCGTGCCGGCTCCGGCGTTCGTCAACAGCGACAGCGTATAGCGCCGCGCCGGTCCCTGGAATTGCTGCCCAAGCCAGCCGTCCAGCGACGAGCTCAGGAGCGGGCGCAGGTAGGCCAGGCGGTTGAGATCGAAAAGCACCAGCTCGCTGCCGCCGGCCGACAGGCGGTCGTAGAGGCGCGAGACGAGAGCCTGAGTGATCACCGTGGCGTCCGCCAACGACTGGAAGGTCAGGATGGGAGGCAGCGCGCGGATGCGGTCCGTCTTCGCCGCCGCTTCCAATCCCTCGTCGAGGACGCTCGTCAGCTCGTAGCCCTGCCGCGCCGCGTGGGCCGGAAAAGAGTTGTACTTGAAGGGGTTGTATTCCGGCGTGACGTCGGTCCACTTCGCCCTCTCGAGACCGGGGAGCGTGCCGAGGAAGCCGGCGAGCCGCCCCAGCTTGGCGAAGCGGGTGACGCCGATCATCGGCGACAGGAGGACGAGGCGGTCCGCCCGCGGCAGTTTGTCGTCCGCGAGCGCGTCGACCGAGTACTTGACGACGAGCGCGCCGCCGTTCGAGTAGCCGACGAGGATGAGCGGCTTCCCCGCGCCGATGCGGCCGCGCACGTGGCGCACGCCGAGGCGGACGGCGGCGAGCCAGTCCTGCCAGTCCGCCTGCGCCAGCCCTGCCGGCACGGTGCCGTGCCCCGGCATGCGCAGGCAGAGGCCGTAGAACCCCTGCCTGCGGAGCATCTCGGCGAGCGGCCTGACGCTGTACGGCGAGTCCGTCAGGCCGTGGACGAGCAGCGCGCCGCCGCGGATCTGCTCCGGCACCACCTCGAAGGTGCGGTTCCAGTTCTGCGGGAACCGGCTGGGATTGACGAAGCTGCCGGCGAAGTAGCGGTTGGCCAGCGAGCGGTCCGCCGGGGGGACGCGCGATTCCATCTCGCGCACCTCCCGGAACACGGCATCCTCCCGCTGCCGATACTGGGCCAGCGTCATGCCGTCGATCTCGCCCGCCCGCAATTCCGAGGGCGGCGCCTCGCGGTGCCAGACCTTCAGCGCCGGCATGCTGCGCGCGTCGAAGGCGCGCACCCCGACGATCGTGACCGCCACCACGGCTCCCGCTTTGACCGCCCGCCACAGCCAGCGCTTCGTCTTCATCGGGCCTCCCTGTGCTACCATCATGCTTGAAAAGAAGCTCATTCTTTCATAGTTGTCTCGGCTCCGCCCTGCCATGGGCCGAAGGCCCGTGCGGCGATCCTCTGCGTCCGATACGTGGGAAACGGAACATCTCGCGGAAGAGGGGTGACCAGATGGCGCAAACCTGGATGGTCAGCATCGACGAACAGCCGGACCAGACGCAGGCGCAGTTCAATCCCCAGAGCCTCACCATCGCGAATGGGGACTGCGTCTTCTGGCGCAACAACACCAGCCAACCGCATCAGCCCAAGCCGGTCAACGGGGATGCGGACGCCTGGATGGAGGAGATTCCGGGGAAGCTGCCCGACCAGCCGGCGCCGACCTCGCGGCAGGTCACTTTCGCGGCAGATACGGGTCCTGACGGTAAACCGATCGCGACGCCGCCCTTCGACTACGTCTGCGCCTGTGATGAAACCATGACCGGCAGCATCACCATCAAGTTGTCCTAGGGAGGCTCTCATGGACACGATCCTGCGGAACGTTCATGCCCCTTCGCGCCGGTCGCTTCTCGTCGCCGGCATCGCTCTCCTGGCGCTCCTCCCGTCCTATCTGATGGCCCAAAGCGCTCCCACCTGTCCCGGCGCGGATTTCACCACGGTGGGCAAGATCACGAGCCGGGACCATACGTTGCAGGCGGTGATCAAGGTGGTAAACGGCAACCGGAAGATCCCCACCTCGTCGACCGCCTCCACGACCTCCATGCTGCGCTACTTCGAAGGCTACGATCCGGCGGATCCGAAAAAGAAGTGGCCCACCGACCCGAGCGCCGCCGGCCCGGGACCGACGCTGCGCGCCGAGATCGGCGACGTGGTCAACATCACGCTGCTCAACCAGGTCAAGGTCCAGGATTTCCCCGGCACGCTCGACTCGGGCGAGGAGGGGCGCAACAACGGCTGCGACCAGACGACGAAGGTGACTTCCCAAGGCTCGGACAAGAGGTTCTATCCGGCGGACGACAAGTTCCCGAACTGCTTCCACGGCTCCAGCTCGGCGAACATCCACTTCCACGGCACGCACGTCACGCCCTCGACCACGGGCGACAACGTCCTCGTCAACGTGCGGCCCAACTCGAAGGTGACGGAAGCGAACGTCCGCGAGCCGTTCCACCAGATCTTCCAGCATTGCGAGCTCGGCCAGCAGCCGCAGAAGTGGGGAGACCTGCCGAAGGAATGGCGCGAGGCGCAGGAGAAGCTGCTGCAGGAGTACGACGTCACGGCCCCGTACGTGGGCCCGGGCGCGAACCCGGACGGCCATGGATTGCCGCCCGACCTGCAGCTCTGGCCGCAGAACCGGCAGGCGATCGAGCAGGGCGTGTGGCCGCAATGGTACAGCGGCTCCTATCCCTATTGCTTCCAGATTCCGAAGTACACGGAGGACCAGGACGGCAAGTCCAACGTCCGCATGGGACAGGCCCCTGGAACGCACTGGTATCACTCGCACAAGCACGGCTCGACGTCCATCAACCTGTTCAACGGCCTGGCGGGAGCGTTCATCATCACCGACAACAGCCCCACCGGCTACGACGGCAAGCTGAAGGCGTTTTACAAGGACAACTACCAGGCCGAGCTGGAAGAGCAGGTCATCGTCTTCCAGCAGCTCACCTCCACGCTGAACCTGGAGAGCGCGACGGGAGGGCCGGCGCCGCCCGTGCTGGCCAACGGCGCGCTGGCGCCCGCCATCACCATGCGGCCGGGCGAGGTGCAGCTCTGGCGCATGATCAACGCTACGGTGTCGAGAACCGTCAACGGCAAGTTCAATCCGGCGGGCATCAACTTCCGGCAGACCGCGCAGGACGGCATCCAGCTCGCGTGGGAGAACTACAGCGATCCGGCGAACGGCACGCAGGCGGTCAACCTGGCGCCGGCGACCCGCGTCGACCTGCTCGTCCAAGCGCCGACCACGGAGGGCTGCTACACGCTGCAGTCCTCGGCGACGCCCCCGGTGGTGTACCTGAACATCAAGGTCGCCGGCGACGCGGTGAGCTCCGCGATGGGATTCCCGACTCAGGAGGGCGACTATCCGCCCCTGCCCCCGTTCCTGAAGAAGATCGATCCGGCCGCGATCAACCTCCAGCGGAAAATCACCTACAGCGTGTCCAAGGCACCCGTGCAGCCTCCTCTCACCCGCACGTTGCCGCAGTTCAAGATCGACGGCAAGCCGTTCGAGGACCAGATCATCAACCAGGTCATGCTGCTCGACAGCGCGGAGGAGTGGACGATCTACAACACCGACGCCCCCACGCCTCAAGGAAGCACGACCAGGCTTCCCGGAGCCGGCGCGGCCCACCCCTTCCACATCCACATCAACCCGTTCCAGATCGTCGAGGTCTTCGATCCGAGCAAGGACGTCGAGAAGCCGCAGACCTTCACGTCACCTTACGTCTGGCGGGATACGTTCGCGATCCCGGCGGGCAAGGTGGTCACGGACAACAAGTGCTACGCCCCGATCGCCAAGGTCATCGCCCAGGACGGAGTAACGGTCGTCGACGTCTGCCCGGGCTACTTCAAGATGCGCAGCCGCTTCGTCGATTTCACCGGCCAGTACGTGCAGCACTGCCACATCCTGGCGCACGAGGACCGCGGCATGATGCAACTGCTGGAGGTGGTGAGCAACAAGGCGGTGCTGAAGCACCACTGATCGGACAGCAACGCGCGGCTGTCGGGGCGGCCCTTGCGGCCGCCCTGTCCTGGTGCGCCCGACAGGCGGCCTGCACGCGACGCGCTCGACGACCGGCGAGGCTCGCCGCGATGGTGCTGACACACCGATAGGGGTAACGGGCGCGCGGATGTATCGCGTCGGCGACCTGGTGCGCTGGCGGCCCGACGGCGAGCTGGAGTACCTGGGCCGGCTCGACCATCAGGTGAAGATCCGCGGCTTCCGCGTCGAGCTGGGCGAGATCGAAGCGGCGCTCGCCGCTCCTCGGCCGCGGCGACTTGCAGGTGAAGGCACGTCCCGAGCCGGCGCGCGATCTCGCGGCCGAATTCGTCGGCCCGCGAACTCCGCTCGAAGAGCAGATCGCCCGACATCTGGAGCACGGTGCTCGGGATCGACCGTATCGGGGTGCAAGACAGCTTCTGGGATCTGGGGGGACACTCCCTGCTTGCCACCAAGGTCCTGTCGCGGGTTCGCGAGTCCTTCGGAATCGAGCTGCCGTTGAGCTCGCTTTTCACTGCTTCCTTGCTCGGGGAGTTCGCCGATGCCGTCGGGCGGAACGTCCTGGCTGCCCAGGGTGACGAGCTCGAGAGCCTCCTCTCGGAGCTGGATGGCATGTCGGACGAAAAAATCCGGGCATTTCTCACCGCGGATGAAGAAGCGCTGGAGGAGCTGACGTGAAAGCTGCGGAGGAGCTCGAACGTTTCTACTCAAGATTCGCCTTTCCAACGAAATATTCATCTGGATAGATGGATTTGGCGTTTCTTCGATCGGCTGTCCCGAACTGGCCGGGAGCGGCACTTTAAGGGTAGCGAGCCGGGCGAAGTCCGAGGAGCCGTAGGACCCCAAAATGAAGCAGCGTCACGCTATAGCTCTCGCCAGCGGGGTGAGACCCGGGGATCGAGTCAGCGCGGATGTCTCAGTCCGCAAGCGGCAGCTCCGGCCCGGCGACGCTCCCCGTCGGACCTATGCGGGCGAGGCCTGCCTGCACGAGCTGGTGGCGGCGCAGGCGGCGCGAACGCCGAACCGGATCGCGGTCTCCTGCGCAGGAGCGGTCCTCACCTATGGCGAGCTGCTCGACCGGGCGCGCAGCCTCGCGGGCCACCTGCAGGCGCTGGGGGTGGGTCCGGAGACGCGGGTCGGCATCTGTGCCGAGCGCTCCGTCGAGCTGGTCGTGGCGGTGCTCGGCACGTTGACGGCCGGCGCGGCCTACGTACCGCTCGATCCTTCCTATCCCGCCGAGCGTCTGGCGTACATGCTGGAGGACTCTGGAGCGGCGGTGCTGCTGGCGCAGGAAAGGCTGACCGCCGTCCTGCCGCCCCACCGCGCGCGCGTGGTCCTGCTCGACGGCGGCGCGGAGCCCGGAGCTTTCGGCGCGCCGTTCGTCCCCGTCCCCTCGCTGCCGGATGCGCTGGCCTACGTCATGTACACCTCCGGCTCGACCGGGCGTCCGAAGGGGGTGATGAACAGCCATCGGGCGGTGCGCAATCGGCTCCTCTGGCAGCGGGAAGACCTCGGCCTGCACGCCGACGACCGGGTGCTGCAGAAGACGCCGTTCAGCTTCGACATCTCGGTCTGGGAGCTGCTGGCGACGCTGATCGCGGGCGCGCGGCTGGTGATGGCGCGGCCCGGCGGTCAAGGCGACCCGGCGTATCTGGTGGAGACGATCGAGCGTGAGGGGATCACGGTCGTTCACTTCGTTGCTTCCATGATGCGTGCCTTCCTGAGTGCCCCCGGCCTGGAGCGCCTGAGCTCGCTGCGCTGCGTCGTCAATGGCGGCGAAGCGCTGCCGCCCGAGGTGGAGCGCCAGTTCTTCGCCCGCTTCGGCATCGCGGGACCGGGTCTCTACAATCTCTACGGTCCGACCGAAGCGGCCATCGAGGCGACGTGGTGGCCCTGCGAGCCCGGCGGTCCGTCGGCAACCGTTCCCATCGGGCGGCCGATCGGCAACGTCTCGATCCGCATCCTCAGCGCGGACCTGCAGCCGGTGGCGAACGGCGAGGCGGGCGAGCTGCACATCGGCGGTGTGGCGCCGGCGCGCGGCTATCTCGGCCGGCCGGACCTGACGGCGGAGAAGTTCATCCCCGATCCGTTCGCGCGCCGGCGGGGCGGCCGCCTCTACAAGACGGGGGACCTGGCGCGCTTCCGGCCGGACGGCGTCATCGAGTACCTCGGCCGCATCGACCATCAGGTCAAGATCCGCGGCTTCCGCATCGAGCTCGGGGAGATCGAGGCGGCGCTCGCCGAGCATCCGGCGGTGCGCGCCTCCGTGGTGACGGCTCGCGAGCGTAACGGCGAGGCGCGGCTCGTCGCCTACGTGGTGTCCGCGGCGGGCGGCGACGACGCCTCCGGGCTGCTGCGCTCACACCTCGCGGCCCGGCTGCCCGATTACATGATGCCTGCGGACTTCGTGTTCCTGGAGACCCTGCCTTTGACGCCCAGCGGCAAGCTGGACCGCAAGGCCCTGCCCGAGCCGCGGCAGGCCGAGCGCGAGCACGTAGCGCCGGAGACGCCGCTGGAGCGTTTCCTCGCCGGCCTCTGGCGGCAGGCGCTCGGCGTCGAGCGGGCCGGCCGCCGGGACTCCTTCTTCGCGCTGGGCGGCACCTCGATCAGCGCCGCCGTGGTGACCAACCGCCTGCAGCGCGAGCTGGGCGAGATCGTCCATCCGGTGGTGCTCTTCGACGCGCCGACGGTGGCCGAGCTGGCGGCCTATCTGGGCCGCGAGCACGGGCAGGCGGTGGCGCGGATCTGGGGCGCCGAATCGCTGGCAGGGGGTCCGGCGGTCCTCGCGACGGCGGATCGCAGGATCGGCGAGCTCGAGATCGCGGAGCTCCACCGACTGATCGAGCCGCTGGCTCCGGCGGCGGCGGAACCGAAGAACCCGCCGGCGGTCTTCATCCTGGCGCCGCCGCGCTCCGGCACGACGCTGCTGCGCGTCATGCTGGGCGGCCATCCCGGCCTCTTCGCGCCTCCCGAGCTGGAGCTGCTCTCCTTCAACACGCTCGCCGAGCGCCGGGCGGCGTTTCCCGGCCGCGACGCCTTCTGGCTGCAGGGACTGCTGCGGGCGGTGATGGAGCTGCGCGGGCGGAGCCTCGAGGAGGCCCAGGCGCTGGTCGCGGGCTGGGAACGGCAAGGATGGACGACGCAACGGGCCTATGGCCAGCTTCAGGAGTGGACCGGCCGCCGCAAACTGGTGGACAAGACCACCTCCTATGCGCTCGATCCGGCGGTCCTGCGGCGGGCCGAAGAGGCGTTCGAGAACCCGTTCTACATCCATCTCGTCCGCCACCCCTGCGGCATGATCCGCTCCTTCGAGGAAGCGCGGATCGAGCAGGTCTTCTTCCGCCGCCCGCACTCCTTCTCGCGGCGCGAGCTGGCCGAGCTGCTCTGGGTGGTGAGCCAGCGCAACATCGCGGCGCATCTCGCGGCGATCCCGTCCGAGCGCCAGCATCAGGTGCGCTTCGAGGACCTGGTGCGCAATCCGGAAGGCGAGCTGCGGCGGCTGTGCTCCGCGCTCGGGCTCGATTACCACCCGGACATGGCGGATCCCTACAAGGACGAGCGCGCGCGGATGACGGACGGCGTCCACGCCGGGGGCGGGATGCTCGGGGACATGAAGTTCCACCAGCATCGCGGCGTGGAGGCGGGCGCGGCGGACCGCTGGCAGCAGGCCTATGGCGACGACTTCCTCGGCGCGCCCACCTGGGAGACGGCCGCTGTCTTCGCCTACGAGCGGCCGCAACGCCCACGGCCGAATCTCCTGCAGCCGGCGCCGAACCGGTCCGGAGAGCCGATGCCGCTCTCGCCCGCCCAGGAGCGGCTGTGGTTTCTCGACCGTCTCGCTCCCGGCTCGGCGGCCTACAACATCGCGCGCGAGATCCGCCTGCATGGGCGGCTGGACGCCTGCGCGCTCGGCTCGGCCCTGGAGGAGATCGTTCGCCGCCACGAGGTGCTGCGCACCGTCTTCGCGGACCGCGACGGCGCGCCCGTGCAGGTCGTCCAGCCTGCCGCCGGAGCGCCGCTGCCGCTGATCGATCTCGCGGCCCTCCCGGCGCCGGCGAGGGCGGCCGAGGAGCGACGCCTGGCCGAGGCGGCGCGGCGGCCTTTCGATCTCGCGCGGGACCCGATGCTCCGCGGCGCGCTGCTGCGCTTCGGCTCCGGCGAGCACGCGTTGCTCCTCGTGCTCCACCACATCGCTGCCGACGGTTGGTCGATGGGCGTGCTGGCCGGCGAGCTGGAGGCGCTCTATCGCCAGGGGGCCGCCGGCGGCCCGCCGCTGGCGCCGCAGCCCCTGCAGTACGCGGACTACGTCGCCTGGCAACGCTGGTGGCTCGCCGGCGAGGAACCCGCGGCCAAGCTCGCCGCCTGGCGCCAGAGGCTGGCCGACCTGCCGGAAGGGCTGGAGCTGCCGGCGGACCGGCCGCGCCCGGCGGCGCAGAGCTTCCGCGGCGGAGTCGAGCGGATGGTGCTGCCGCCGGCCGTCGCCGGGGGAGTCGAAGCCCTCGCCCGCCGCAGCGGAGCGACCGTCTTCATGGCGCTCCTCGCCGGCTTCGAGACCCTCCTCCACCGCCTCACCGGTCAGGAGGACCTCACCGTCGGCGTGCCGGCGGCGAACCGCAACCGGCCGGAGCTCGAGGGTTTGATCGGTTTCTTCGTCAACAGCCTCGTGCTGCGCGCGGACTTCGCGGCAGACCCCACGTTCGCCGCGGCGCTCGGCCGCGTGCGCGAGGCGGCGCTGTTCGCCTACGCCCATCAGGATCTGCCCTTCGAGCGGCTGGTCGCCGAGCTGGCGCCCGAGCGCAGCCTCGACCACGCGCCGCTCTTCCAGGTGATGTTCTCGCTGCAGGAGGCGCCGGTGACGGCGCTGGATCTCGGCACGGACCTGCGCGGCGAGATGCTGGAGATCGACACCGGCACCGCCAAGTTCGACCTCTGGCTGCAGGCGCTCCGGCATGCGGGCGGCCTTGCGGTCAAGGCCGAGTACGCCACGGATCTCTTCGCGCCGGCCACGGTCGCGCGTCTGCTGCGCTGCTTCAGGGTACTGCTGGAGGGTGCGCTCGCCGCGCCCGGCGTCCGCGTCTCCGAGCTGCCGCTGCTCGACGGCGCCGAGCGCGAGCAGGTCCTGGCGAAGTGGAACCGGACGGCGGCGGAGATCCCGGACGTGCCGGTCCACGCGCAGGTAGCCCGATGGGCGCGGGAAACCCCGCAAGCGCTGGCGGTCGCCTGGGAGGGCGGCGAGCTCACCTATGGCGAGCTGAACCGCCGGGCCAACCGGCTGGCGCGTCGCCTGCGCCGCATGGGGATCGGCCCCGACGAGGTGGTGGCGTTGCGTCTGCAACGCTCACCGGAGCTGGTGGTGGCGGCGCTCGCGGCTCTCAAGGCGGGCGGCGCCTATCTGCCGATCGATCCGGCATATCCGGCCGAGCGGCTGGCCTTCACGCTGCGCAATTCGGCCGCCTCGGTGCTGGTGACGGTGGAGCGTCTGGTCTTGGCGGATCTGCCGGTGGAGGTCCTGGCGCTCGATGTTCTGGACCTCACGGAGGAGAGTGACGAGGACCTGGATCCTGCAGGCTGCGGTGCGGACCAGCTCGCCTACCTGATCTACACCTCGGGCTCGACGGGAGAGCCCAAGGGCATCGAGCTGCGGCATCGCGGGCTGGCCAATCTCGCCGCCTGGACCCACCGCGCCATGGGCCATGCCGCGGCAGACCGTTGCACGCTGATCGCCGGGCCCGGCTTCGATGTGTCGATCTGGGAGGTGTGGTCCGCCCTGACCGCCGGAGCGTCGCTGCACGTGCCGCCGGCGGAGGTCGTGGCCTCCCCTGCGGACCTGCTGGCCTGGCTGGCGAGGCAGGGGCTCACCGTCGGCTTTCTGCCCACGCCGCTCATGGAGGCGCTCCTCGCCGAGCCGATGCCGGCGGGGCTCCGCCTGCGATCGGTCTTCACCGGCGGCGACCGGCTGACGCGGCGGCCGCCCCCGGATCTGCCGTTCGCGGTCCTCAACGGCTACGGCCCGGCGGAGAGCACGGTGCTGACCAGCACGGGCTGGGTCGCGCCGGCGGGCGAGCGGCCGCCGGAGATCGGCTCACCGCTCGCCAACACGCGGGTCTACATCCTCGACCGCGGCCTGCGGCCGGTCCCCGTCGGCGTGCCGGGCGAGCTGTGCGTCGGGGGCGTCGGGCTGGCGCGGGGCTACCGGCGGCGCCCGGAGCTGACGGCCGAGCGGTTCCTGCCGGACTCGTTCGGCGAGCCCGGAGCGCGCCTGTACCGCACCGGCGACCTGGCGCGCTGGCTGCCGCACGGCGAGATCGAGTTTCTCGGCCGCATGGACTTCCAGGTCAAGATCCGCGGCTTCCGCATCGAGCTGGGAGAGATCCAGGCCGTGCTGGGCCGGCATCCGGCGGTCCGCGAGGCGGCGGTGCTGGTGCGCGAGGAAGGCAGCGGCCTGTGCGCCTACGCCGTCCTGCGCGGGGAGGAGAAGCCGGTCACGGCGGAGATCCTCCGCGGCTTCCTGGCCCGGAGCCTGCCCGAATACATGATCCCCACCGCCTGGGTGTTCCTGGACGCCCTGCCGCTCACCCCCAACGGCAAGCTGGACCGCCGGTCGCTGGCGCGCCTCGCGCCGGCGGTGGAGCCGGAGGCCGCCGTGGCGCCGCGCTCGCCGCTGGAGGAGCTGCTCGCCGGCCTCTTCGCCCAGGTGCTCGGCCTCGAACGCCCGGTCGGTGCGCACGAGGACTTCTTCCATCTCGGCGGCCACTCGCTGCTGGCGACGCAGCTCGTCTCACGGGTGCGCGAGGCCTGCGGCGCGGACCTCGGCGTGCGGGGCGTCTTCGAGGCGCCGACCGTGGCGCGGCTGGCCGAGCGGATCGCGGCGGCGGCGCCGCACCCCGAGATGCCGCCGCTGGTGCCGGCTCCGCGTGAGGGCGGCCTGCCCCTCTCCTTCGCCCAGCAGCGGCTCTGGTTCCTGGATAGCGTTCGGCCGGGCACGGCCATCTACAACCTGACGCAGGCCTACGAGCTGCGGGGCGGACTGGCGGCGGCGGTCCTCGGCGCGGCGCTCGCCGAGGTGGTCCGGCGCCACGAAGCGCTGCGCACCCGCTTCGTTACCACCCCTGAGACCGGCGGCCCGCGGCAGGTCGTCGCCCCGCCGGCGGAGCGGCCGCAGCCGCTGCCGGTGGTGGATCTCGCGGGCCTGCCGGAGCCGGCGCGGTCCGCCGAGGCGGAGCGCCTGGCGGACGCCGAGTCCCGGCGGCCCTACGACCTGCAGCGGGGGCCGCTGCTGCGCGCCTCACTGCTGCGGCTCGGCGGGGACGAGCACCGGCTGCTGCTCGGCATGCACCACATCATCTCGGACGGCTGGTCGGTCGGGGTGCTGGTGGAGGAGGTCTCCGCGCTCTACCGCGCCCTGGCCGCGGGGGAGCCTTCGCCGCTGCCGCCGCTCCCCGTCCAGTACCCCGACTTCGCGGCCTGGCAGCGGCGGTGCCTGCAGGGCGTCGCCCTGGAAAAGCAACTCGCCTGGTGGCGCGAGCGTCTGGCCGGCGCGCCGGCGGTCCTGGAGCTGCCGGGGGATCGGCCGCGGCCGGCCGTGGCGTCGCTGGCGGGCGGCGTCGCGCGGCTCGCCCTCGGCGCCGGCCTCACGGCGGACATCGGCGCGCTCAGCCGCCGCAGCGGCGCGACGCCGTTCATGACCTTCCTCGCCGCCTTCCAGGCCCTGCTCCACCGCTACAGCGGGCAGGAAGATCTGGTGGTGGGCTCGCCGGTGGCGGGACGCGGCCGGCTGGAGCTGGAGCGCCTGATCGGCTTGTTCGTCAACATGCTCTCCCTGCGCGCGGATCTCTCCGGCGATCCGAGCTTCCACAGGCTCCTCGCCGCCGTGCGCGAGACGGCGCTGGGCGCCTACACGCATCAGGACCTCCCCTTCGACCGCTTGGTCGAGGAGCTGTCTCCCGACCGCGACGCCGCGCGCACGCCGGTGTTCCAGGTGGTGGTGGCGCTGCAGGAAGCGAATCCCCGCCCGGACCTCGGACCGGGGATCGCGACAGCCGCCGCGGCGCTCCCCTCGGGCACGGCCAAGTTCGATCTCGCCGTGTTCCTGGAGCGCGGGCCCGACGGCGTCACGGCGGTTGCCGAGCACGCCGCCGACCTGTTCGACGGCGCCACCGTGCGGCGGCTGCTCGGCCACTTCCGCGTCCTGCTGGCGGGGATCGTGGCCGATCCCGGCGTCGCTCTCTCCGCGCTGCCGCTGCTCGCGCCGGACGAGCACCAGCAGGTCGTCACGGACTGGAACCGGACCGCGGCGGAGATCCCGGACGCGCCGGCCCACGTCCGTTTCGCCGAGCGCGCTCGGCGGACGCCGCAGGCGCTCGCCGTGGCCGCCGGGAGCAGGACCCTGACCTACGGCGAGCTCGACGCCCAGGCCCGCCGGCTGGCCGCCGGCCTGCGCCGCCGCGGCGTCGGGGCGGAGGAGGTCGTCGCCCTGTTGCTCGAGCGTTCGCCCGAGCTGGTGACCGCGGCCCTCGCCGTGCTGCAGGCCGGCGGGGCATACCTGCCGATCGATCCGGCGTACCCCAAGGACCGCGTCCTCCACATGCTGCGTGATTCCGGCGCCCGCGCGCTGGTGACGACGGGCGAGCGGTGGGCGGAGCTGGAAGACGTGCACGCAGGTCCGCCGTTCCAGGTGATCCGGTTGGATCTCGAGGAGGGTCTCGAGGAGGCGGGGTTGGAGCGTCTCGCCGCGCCGGAGCCGGAGGCTCTCGCCTACGTCATCTACACCTCCGGCTCGACGGGTCTGCCGAAGGGCACGGAGCTGCGCCACCGCGGCCTCTCCAATCTCTGTGCGTGGCACCTCCGGACCCACGGGCTGGGTCCGCAGGACCGCACCTCGCTCCTCGCCGGGCCGGGGTTCGACGCCTCGGTCTGGGAGATGTGGCCGCCGCTCGTGGCCGGCGCCTCCCTGCACGTGCCGCCGGCCGAGGTGGCGCGCGATCCGTCCGCTCTGCTGCCCTGGCTCGCCGAGCAGGGGATCACCGTCGCCTTCCTGCCGACGCCGCTGGCCGAGGCCGCGTTGACCGAGCCGGTTCCCGAGCGGCTCGCCCTGCGGGCCTTGCTGACCGGCGGCGACCGGCTGCGCCGCCGGCCCGCCGCCGGCATGCCGTTCGCGCTGGTCAACCACTACGGTCCCACGGAGAGCACGGTGGTGGCGACCGCCGGCGTCGTCGCGCCCGAGGGCGACCGGCTGCCCGACATCGGCGGCGCCATCGCCAACACGCGGGTCTACGTGCTCGGCCGCGCCTTGCAGCCGCTGCCCGCCGGCGTTGCCGGCGAGCTGTGCGTCGCCGGCGAGGGCCTCGCGCGCGGCTACCGCGGCCGGCCGGAGACGACCGCCGAGCGCTTCCTCCCCGATCCCTTCGGCCCGCCGGGCAGACGCCTGTATCGCACGGGCGACCTCGTCCGCCGGCTGCCCGGCGGCGGCCTCGACTTCCTCGGCCGCATCGATTATCAGGTGAAGATCCGCGGCTTCCGCATCGAGCTGGGCGAGATCGAGGCCGCGCTGCAGGACCTTCCCGGCGTGGCTGCCGCGGCCGTGCTGGCCCGGGAGGACCATGCCGGCGAGCGGCGGCTGGCGGCGTACGTCGTGGCGCCGGCGGCGACGGCGGAGGAGCTGCGCGAGGCCTTGCTGCGGCGGCTGCCGGAGCCGATGGTGCCCGCGGCCTGGGTCTTCCTGGACGAGATGCCGCTCACCGCCAACGGCAAGCTGGACCGCCGGGCCCTGGCGGCGATCGCGCCGCCGGAGCCGGACGGCGCCGCGGCGGACGACGCGCGGAACCCGATCGAGGAGATCGTCGGCGATCTGTTCGTCGAGGTGCTGGGGCTCGAACGGACGCTGGGGATCGAGGAGGACTTCTTCCGCCTCGGCGGGCACTCGCTGCTGGTGGTCCACCTCGCCTCGCGGCTGCGCGCCGCCTTCGGCGTCGATCTCGAGCTGACGGCGATCTTCGACCGGCCGACCGTGGCCGGAGTCGCCGCGCTGGTGGCCGCCGAAGCGCGCGCCGACCGGCCGGCGGCGCCGCCGGTCGTGCCGCTGCGGCGCGGCGAGGCGCCGCTCTCCTTCGCGCAGCAGCGGCTGTGGTTCCTCGACCGCTACGAGGCCGGCACCGCCCTCTACAACATCACGGTCGCTTTCGACATCCGCGGCGCCGGGCTGCGCCCCGCCGCCCTCGCCGGCGCCCTCGACGAGGTCGTGCGCCGACACGAGGCGCTGCGCTCGGTCTTCCACGAAGCCGCGGACGGCGAGCCGGTGCAGGCCGTCCTGCCCTTCGCGCCGCGCGCCCTGCCCATCGTCGATCTCGGCGGCCTCGGGCGCGCCGGCGAGGCGGCGGACCGCATCGCCCGGGGGGCGGCGGCCCAGCCGTTCGACCTGGGGCACGGGCCGCTGCTGCGCGGCCTGCTCCTCCGCCTCGGCGCCACGGAGCACCGCCTCGTCCTCGCCCTGCATCACATCGTCTCGGACGGCTGGTCCGTCGGGCTGCTGGTGCGCGAGATCTCGCAGCTCTGCCGCGCCCTGGCGTCGGGGAGGCCCTCACCGCTGCCGCCGCTGCCCGTGCAGTACGCCGACTTCGCGGTCTGGCAGCGGCGCTGGCTCGCCGGCGAGACGCTGGCCGCCGAGGTCGCGTGGTGGCGCCAGCGGCTGGACGGGATGCCGACTGCGCTCGAGCTGCCGGCGGACCGGCCGCGGCCGGCCGTGCAGAGCTCCCGCGGCGCCTTCCGCCGGACGGCGATCGATCCCGCGGTGGCCGCCGGCCTCGCCGCCCTCGGCCGGAGGCAGGGAGCCACCTTCTTCATGACCGCGGCGGCGGCCTTCTATGCCCTCCTCCACCGCTGGACGGGCGGCGAGGACCTGATCGTCGGCACGCCCGTGGCGGGCCGCGGCCGCGCCGAGGTCGAGGGCCTGATCGGCTTTTTCGTCAACACCCTCGTCCTGCGCGCCTCGCTGGCTGGGGATCCGCAATTCCAGGAGCTGCTGGCGCGGGTGCGGACGGAGGCGCTGGCCGCCTACGCGCATCAAGACGTCCCGTTCGAGCAACTCGTAGCGGAGCTGGCACCCGGGCGGGACCTCTCGCGGACTCCCCTCTTCCAGGTCTTGATCGCGCTCCAGGAGGCGCCGGTCTCGGAGCTGGATCTCGGGCCCGGTTTCACGGCGCCGATGTCCGAGGTGTGGACGGACACCGCGAAGTTCGAGCTCGCGCTCCATTTCGCCCGCCGCGGTGACGGGCTGACCGCCGGCTTCGAATATTCGACCGATCTCTTCGCTGCGGCCACGATCGACCGTTTCCTGGCGCACCTGCAGACCCTGCTGGCCGGCATCGCCGCCGCGCCCGAAGCCCGGATCTCCGAGCTGCCGCTGCTCCCGGATTCCGAGCTGCGGCAGATCCTGTCCTTCGATGCGGCCGGGCCGGTGCATCCGTCGGGTGAGCTGCTGCACGGTCTCTTCGCTGCGCAGGCGGCGCGCACGCCGGCAGCCCTGGCGGTGGTCTGCGGCGGCGAGGCGCTCACCTATGGCGAGCTCGCGGCGCGCTCCGGCCGGCTGGCGCAACGGCTGCGGCGGCTCGGCGTCGGTCCCGAGGTGGCGGTGGGGATCTGCCTCGAGCGCCAGGCCGGGCTCGTCGTCGCCCTGCTGGCGGTGCTGCGGGCCGGCGGCTTCTACGTGCCGCTGGACCCCGTCTATCCCGCCGAGCGGCTCGCCTATCTGTTGGCGGACAGCGGCTGCCGGCTGGTGTTGACGGAGGCGGCGGTAGAGGCGGCCTTGCCGCCGAGCAAGGCGCAGCGGGTGCGGTTGGACGAGGTGGAAAGGGACGCAAGGGACAGCAGAGACAACAGGGACAAGACCGAGGTTCTCCCTGGCAACCTGGCCTACCTGATCTACACCTCGGGATCGACGGGGCGGCCGAAGGCGGTGGCCATCGAGCACCGCAGCGCCGTGGTGCTGGCGCATTGGGCGCGCCGGGTCTTCAGCCCGGAGGATTTCGCCGGCATGCTCGGGTCGACCTCGATCACCTTCGACATGTCGGTGTTCGAGATCTTCGTCACGCTCGCCTGGGGCGGCACCCTGATCCTGGTGGAGAACGCGCTGGCGCTGCCGGCCTTGAAGGCTCCGGGAGCGCTGCCGGCCGGAGTCGAGGTGCGGCTGCTCGATACCGTGCCTTCGGCCGCCGCCGAGCTGCTGCGTACGGACGGCTTGCCGGCGTCGGTGCGGACGATCAATCTGGGCGGCGAGGCGGTGCCGCGGTCGCTGGCGGATCTGGCCTACCGGCGGCCGGAGACGGAGCGGCTGTACAACCTCTACGGCCCTTCCGAAGACACGACGTTCTCGACGATCGCGCTGATCGAACGGCAGGCGGAGCGGGCGCCGGCGATCGGCCGGCCGCTCGACGGCACGCACGGCTGGGTGCTCGACCGCAACTTGCGACTGGCGCCGGTCGGCGTGCCGGGCGAGCTGTATCTCGCCGGCGCGGGGCTCGCGCGCGGCTATCTCGGGCGGCCGGAGCTGACGGCGGAGCGCTTCCTGCCCGATCCCTTCGGCGCGCCCGGCGCGCGGATGTACAAGACCAGCGACCTGGTGCGGCGGCGCCCCGACGGCGAGCTCGAGTACCTCGGCCGGCTCGACCACCAGGTCAAGATCCGCGGCTTCCGCGTCGAGCTGGGGGAGGTCGAGGCGGCCCTCGCCGCCTGCGCCGGCGTGCGCAACGCGGTGGTGGTGGCGCGCGAGGACCAGGCAGGCGTCAGGGGGCTGGTGGCCTACGTCGCGGGCGAGGCGGCGCCAGAAGCGCTGCGCCAGGCGCTGCAAGGCAAGCTGCCGGCCTACATGACGCCCTCGGCGTTCGTGTTGCTCGACGACCTGCCGCGGCTTCCCAACGGCAAGGTCGACCGCCGCTCCCTGCCGGCGCCGGCGTGGAGCCGCGCCGACGACGAGCCCCGCGCGCTGCCGCGCACGGCGATCGAGAAGAAGCTGGCCGATCTCTGGGCGCACGTGCTCGGCGCAGGCGGCCTCGGCATCCATGACAGCTTCTTCGATCTCGGCGGCCACTCGCTGCTGGCGATGCGCATCGTGTCGCGGGTGCGCGATCTGTTCGGCGTCGAGCTGCCCGTGCGCGTGCTCTTCGAGCGACCGACGATCGCGGGCACGGCGGCGGTGATCGCCGGGCTGATCCGCGAGCGCGCGGGCACCGCGCCGCCCGAGGCCATCGCGCTGCAGGGGCTGAGCAGCGCTCCCCTCTCGTACATGCAGCAGCGGCTGTGGTTCCTGGACCGGCTACAGCCCGGTCTCGCGGTCTACAACCTGCCGGTGTTGCTGCGCCTCGCGGGACCTCTCGCCGCCGGCGCGCTGGCGGCGGCGCTGGCGGAGATCCTGCGGCGGCATGCGGCGCTGCGCACCACCTTCGCTCTCGCCGGCGAGAACGCCGAGCCGGTGCAGGTCGTCAACGATTTCTCGCATGCGCTGGCGCGGGCGGCCGCACTGGCGCAGGTGGACCTCTCCGCGCTGCCCGCGGCGCGGCGGCAGGAGGCGGCGGAGCAACTGGTCGGCCTGGAGCAGCGCCGCGCCTTCGACCTCGAGCGCGGGCCCTTGTTCCGCTCGCTGCTGGCGCGGCTGGGTCCCGAAGATCACCGGCTGGTGCTGACGATGCATCACATCGTCTCCGACGGCTGGTCGGTCGGCGTGCTGCTGGAGGAGCTGCGGATCCTCTACGGCGCCTTCTCCGCCGGCCGTCCTTCGCCGCTCCCCGAGCTTCCCCTCCAGTACACGGACTACGCCGTCTGGCAGCGGCGCTGGCTCGCCGAGGGCGAGATGGCGGCGCAGCTCGATTGGTGGCGGCAGCGCCTGGCAGGTCCGCCGCCGGCGCTGGAGCTGCCGGCGGACCGGCCGCGGCGGACCGTGCCGAGCCTCAGGGGCGCCCTCGAGAAGAGGGTCCTCGAGCCGCAGCTCGCGGCGGCCGTCGAGCGGCTCGGTCACCGCCGCGGCACGACGTTGTTCATGACCCTGTTGGCGGCGTTCGACCTTCAGCTCCACCGCTACACCGGCGAGGACGACCTCTGGGTCGGCACGCCGGTCTCCAACCGCTCGCGCGCCGAATTCGAGAGCCTGATCGGTTTCTTCGTCAATACCCTGGTGCTGCGCACCGACCTCGGGGGCGAGCCCACTTTCGCCGTGCTGCTGGACCGCGTCCGCGAGACCGTGCTGGCAGCCAACGCCAATCCGGACGTGCCCTTCGAAAGGCTCGTCGAGGAGCTGGCGCCGGCGCGGGAGATGTCGCGCAGCCCGCTGTTCGACGTCACCTTCTCCAGCCAGGACGAATGGACCTCCCAGGCCGAGCTGGCGCCGGGCTTGACCCTCTTCCGGCTGCAGGCGGACACCGGCTCCTCGAAGTTCGACCTCTCGTTGGGGGTGTGGAAGGCTTCCGACGGCAGCGTCGCGGTCGGCGCCGAGTACAGCTCGGACCTCTTCGAGCCGGTCACCGCGCAGCGGATGCTCGGCCACTTCCTGGTGCTGCTCGCGGCGGCCGTGGCCGATCCGGAGGTCTGCATCGAAGACCTCCCGCTGCTGACCGCCGAGGAGCGCGGGCAGCTCCGGGCGGACTGGAGCGGCGGCGAGGGCCTGCCGGTCTCCAGTCCCACGCTCCACGGGCTTTTCGCGCGGCAGGCGCGGCGCACACCCGGGGCACCGGCCGTGGACGGCGGCGCGCAGCGGCTCACCTATCGGGAGCTGGACGTCCGGGCCGCGGGCGTGGCCCGGCGGCTGGAGGCCTGGGGCGTGCGGCCGGAGACCCGGGTCGCCCTCTTCGCCGGCCGCTCGCCCGAGCTGGCGGTGGGGTTCCTGGGCATCCTGCAGGCCGGCGGCGCCTGCGTGCCGCTCGACCCCGCGCAGCCGGCGGAGCGCCTGGCCTTCCTGCTCGCGGATTCCCGCGCCGCCGCCGTGGTGACGACGGCGGACCTGGCGCCGAGCCTGCCGCCGGCCGGGCTGCCGCTGCTGCTGTTGGGAGAAGAGGAAAAGGACGCAGAGGATCGCCAGGGCGAAAGGGACGCGGTCCTTCCCGGCCAGCTCGCCTATGTGATCTACACCTCGGGCTCGACCGGCCGGCCGAAGGGAGTGGCGGTGGCGCATGGCGAGGCCGCCGCGCACTGCGAGACGGCGGCACGGGCCTACGGCCTGGGACCGCGCGACCGCGTGCTGCTCGTCTCCTCGCCCGGCTTCGACGTCGTCATCGAGGAGATCTTCTGCACTCTCGCGGCGGGTGCGACGCTGGTGGTGGCCGGCACCGACGCCTGGGTACCCGGCGACCTGAGCCGCAAGGCGGAGGAGTTGGCGCTGACGGTGATCAGCCCCTCGACCGCCGTCTGGCAGCAATGGGTGCGGGAGATCGCCGCCGGCACGCCGCCGCCGTCGCTGCGGCTGGTGATCGTCGGCGGCGAGGAGCTGCCTGCCGCGCCCGTACGCCGGTGGCTGCGCACGCCGTTCGCGGCGGTGCGTCTCCTCAATGGCTATGGACCCACCGAAGCCGTGGTCACCGCGACGGTGCACGAGGCCGCTCTCGCCAACCTCGGCACCGGCGCCTCGGCGCCGATCGGCCGCCCGTTCGCGGGCCGCTCGGCCCTCGTGCTCGACCGGCGGCTGCGGCCGGTCCCGGCCGGAGTGCCGGGCGAGCTGTGCCTCGGCGGCATCCTCGCCCGCGGCTATCTGGAGCAGCCCGCCCTGACCGCCGAGCGGTTCATCCCCGATCCCTACGGCGCGCCGGGGGCCCGCCTCTATCGCAGCGGCGATCTCGTGCGTCTGGGGCCGGGCGGCGCGCTCGAGTTCCTCGGCCGCATCGATCGCCAGGTGAAGGTGCGCGGCTTCCGCATCGAGCCCGGAGAGATCGAGGCGCTGCTGGCGTCGCACCCGGCGATCGCCGCCGCCGCCGTCCTGGCGCCGGAGGTGGAGGGCGAACGCCGGTTGACCGCCTACCTCGAGCCGCGGCAGGAGGCCCCGGCGGGCGCCGAGCTGCGCGATTTCCTCGCCCAGCGCCTGCCGGCGTACATGATTCCCGCCGCCTTCGTGATCCTCGACCACCTGCCCCTGACGGCCGGCGGCAAGATCGATCGCCGGGCGCTGCCCGCCGCCGGGGCGCAGCGCGAGGTGGCCTCCGAGATCGTCGCTCCGCGCACGCCCTGTGAAGAGCAACTGGCGCACATCTGGAGCACGGTGCTCGGCGTCGCCGCGGTGGGAGTGCACGACAACTTCTGGCAGCTCGGCGGCCATTCTCTGCTGGCGACCCGCGTCACCTCGCGCGTCCGCGAGGTCTTCGGCGTCGAGCTGCCCCTGCGCGCCTTCTTCGAGCAGCCGACCGTGGCGAGCCTGGCGGAGCGCATCGAGGAGTCGCGGCGCGAGCACGGCGTGGGCGGCGAGCCGGGGAGTATCGCCAAAGAGGCGGGGCGCACCGCGCCGCTCTCCTACCCGCAGCAGCGCCTGTGGTTCCTGGACCGCCTGCAGCCGGGCCTCGCGGTCTACAACCTGCCGGTGGCGCTCGCCGTCGCGGGAACCCTGCAGGCGGACGTCCTGGCGGCGGTGCTCTCCGAGATCGTGCGGCGACACACCGTGCTGCGGACGACTTTCGCGGTGGATGAGAGCGGCGAGCCGCTGCAGGTGGTGGGCGAAGCCTTCGCCGTTGCGCTGCCGCAGGTGGACCTCTCCGGCCTGCCCGAGCCCTGGCGGGACACCGAGGGCGAACGGTTGCTCGCCGCCGAGGCGCGGCGGGCCTTCGATCTCGGCGGCTCCGTGCTGCGCTCCCTGCTGGTGCGGCTGGCTCCGGCGGATCACCGCCTGCTGCTGACGCTGCACCACATCGCCGCGGACGGCTGGTCTCTCGGCGTGCTGTCGCGCGAGCTGCAGACTCTTTATCGCGCCTTCGTCGCCGGCGAGCCGTCACCCCTCGCGGAGCTGCCGATCCAGTACGCCGATTTCGCCGTCTGGCAGCGGCGCTGGCTCGCCAGCGGCGAGCTGGAAGCGCAGCTCGATTGGTGGCGCCGGCACCTGGCGGGCGGCCCGCCGGCGTTCGAGCTGCCCGCCGACCACCCCCGGCCGGCCGTCCAGAGCCTGCGCGGCGGCACCGAGAGGGTGATGCTCGAGCCGGAGCTCGCCGCGGCCGTCGAGCGGCTCACCGCCCTGCGCGGCATGACGCCGTTCATGACGCTGTTCACGGCCTTCGCGATCGTCCTCCATCGCTCGACGGGCACGGATGACCTGTGGATCGGCACCGCGGTGGCTCACCGCGCACGGGGCGAGACAGAGGATCTGATCGGATTCTTCGTCAACACCCTGGTGCTGCGCACGGATCTGACCGGCAACCCCACCTTCGACGAGCTGCTCGGCCGCGTGCGGGAGATGGCGCTCGCCGCTTTCGCGCACCAGGATGTGCCTTTCGAGACGCTGGTCGAGGAGTTGGCGCCGCAGCGCGACCTGTCGCGCAACCCCCTGCTCCAGGTCCTCTTCACGGTCGACAGCGAGAAGGCCGTGCGCCGGGAGCTGGCGCCGGGCGTCGCGCTGGAACCGTTGGAGGTCGACACGGGGACGGCCAAGTTCGACTTTTCTCTGGGCTTCCGCAAGACCGCGGAGGGGAGGCTCATGGCGGAGGCCGAGTACGCGCTCGACCTCTTCGAGCCGGCCACGGCGCGGCGCTTGCTGGAGCGGCTCACCGGATTGCTGGCCGGCGCCGTCGCCCGGCCGGCTACCGCCGCCGCCGATCTGCCCCTGCTCACCGCGGGCGAGCGGCGGCAGGTGCTGGTCGACTGGAACCCGGGTCCGACCCGGTATCCTCGCGAGGCGACCCTGCACGAGCTGTTCGCCGCGAAGGCAGCGCAGACGCCCGACGCCGTCGCGGTAGTCGCAGCCGGCGGCGAGGTGACCTACGCCGAGCTCGACCGCCGGGCTGGGCTGCTGGCCGCCCGCTTGCGCGCGCTCGGCGTCGGGCCGGACGTCGGCGTCGGCGTCTGCGCCGAGCGCTCGGCCGATCTGATCGCGGCGATCCTCGGCATCCTCAAGGCGGGCGGCGCCTACGTGCCCCTCGATCCGCAGTATCCGCGCGAGCGGCTGGCGGGAATGCTCGCCGACGCAGGCGTCCGCGTGCAGGTCGTGGAGGATCGCTTCGCCACGGCCCTGCCGGCGGCCGGCGCACGGGTGCTGCTTTCCGCAGCCTTCCAGGAGGGCATCAGGCCGCCGGCCGGCGCGGCGGTGGACCCGGAGAACCTGGCCTATGTGATGTTCACGTCGGGTTCGACGGGCCGCCCGAAGGGTGTCGCGGTGACGCACCGCAACGTCGTGCGCCTGGTGCGGGAGACGAACTATGCCCGTTTCGGCCGCGAAGAGGTGTTCCTGCAGCTCGCGCCGGTGTCGTTCGACGCCGCCACCCTGGAGATCTGGGGACCTCTCCTCCACGGCGGCCGGTTGGTGATGCCGCCGCCCGGACCCCTGTCGCTGGAACAGTTGGGAGCCTCTCTGGAGCGCTACGGCGTGACCAGCCTATTCCTCACCACGGGCCTGTTCAATCAGATGGTCGAAAGCCGGCTCGAGACGTTTCGCGGCGTGCGGCAACTGATGACGGGAGGCGACGTCGGATCGCCGGCCCACCTGCATCAGGCCGCGCGGACGCTGCCGCGGACGGTCGTCATCCACTGCTATGGTCCGACCGAAGGGACGACATTCACCACCTGTTATCCGCTGACGCCGGAGACGGGGACGCCGGTGCCGATCGGCCGGCCGATCGCCAACACCCGGGTTTACGTCCTCGATGCCGGCCAGCGGTTGGTACCGCCGGGCGTGCCGGGCAAGCTCTATGTGGCGGGGGATGGCCTCGCGCGCGGCTATGTGGGCCGGCCGGGCCTCACCGCCGAACGGTTCGTGCCGGACCCGGTGAGCGGCGAGCCCGGCGCCCGCCTCTACGACACCGGCGATCTCGTCCGCTGGCGGCATGGGGAGCTCGAGTTCCTCGGCCGCGTGGACTCGCAGGTGAAAGTGCGCGGCTTCCGCATCGAGCCGGGCGAGATCGAAGCCGTCCTGGAGAGCCATCCGGACGTGCAGGCGGCGGCCGTCATCCCGCGCGAGGACACGCCCGGAGACAAGCGCCTGGTGGCCTACGTGGTGGCGGGCGCGGAGGGCGTTACGCCGGCCGGGCTGCGCCAGATGCTGCAGGAGCGGTTGCCGCAGTTCATGGTGCCCGCCGCCGTCGTGCTCCTGGAGGCCCTACCGCTGACCGCCGCCGGCAAGCTCGACCGCCGGGCCTTGCCCGCTCCCGAGCTCTCGCGGCAGCCCGCCGCGGAACTCGTCCTCCCGCGCACGCCGCTGGAAGAGGAGGTGGCCGATCTGTGGCGCGCGGTGCTGGGGATCGAGCGGATCGGGGTCCACGACAGCTTCTGGGATCTGGGCGGACACTCGCTGCTGGCCACCAAGATCTTGTCGCGGGTCCGCCAGGTGTTCGGCATCGACCTGCCGCTGAGCTCGTTGTTCCTGAATCCACAGCTCGGCGAGTTCGCCGACGCCGTCGGGCGGGGCGTCCTGGCGGCGGAAGGCGGCGAGGCCGCGGATCTGTTCGCCGAGCTCGACGGCCTCTCGGACGAGGAGATCCGGGCCTTGCTGGCGGAAGAGACGGCCCTCGAGGAGCTGGCATGAGGACCGTGGACGCACCGGCACGGCCGGCCGACCTCTCGCCCGAGAAGCTTGCCCTCCTCGTCAAGCGGGCACAGCAGAAGCGGCGCTCCACCGCCGAAGCGCAAGCGGCGCAGGTGATTCCAAGGCGCGCCGGCGGGCAGCCGGCGCCGCTCTCGTTCGCCCAGCAGCGCCTCTGGCTACTCGACCTCCTGGAGCCGGGGAGCACCGCCTACAACATGCCTTTCCTGGCTCGGCTCCGGGGCGAGTTGGAGACCGCCGCACTGGCGGACAGCCTCGGTGAGATCGTGCGCCGCCACGACGCCTTGCGCACCACCATCTACTCCGTCGATGGCGTGCCGGTCCAGGCCGTTTCGCCGCCGGCGCTCTTCCTCCTTCCTCAGATCGATCTCTCGGGCCTGGCGGAACCAGCGAGGAGCCGTGAGGCGGAGCGGCTGGCGGCCGCGGCCAAGCGGCCGTTCGATCTCGCGCGGGGGCCGCTGCTGCGCGCGCTCCTGCTGCGGCTGGGCCGCGGCGAGCACCTGCTGTTTCTCGACGTCCATCACATCGTCGCGGACGGCTGGTCGTTCGACGTGCTGCTCCGCGAGCTCTCCGCACTCTACGGCGCCCGGCTCGCCGGGGGACCTTCTCCACTACCGGAGCTGCCCATCCAGTTCGCCGACTTCGCGGCTTGGCAGCGCGACTGGCTGCAAGGCGAGGTCCTGGCGGAGCAGTTCGGCTATTGGCGCCAGCGGCTCGCCGGCAGCCCCCCGGCGCTCGAGCTGCCGACCGATCGCCTGCGTCCGGCGGTGCAGACCCACCGCGGCGTCCTCGTGCGGCACGACCTGCCGCGGGAGCTCGCGGAGAGCCTGCGCGAGCTGTCGCGCCGCGAGGGCGCCTCGCTTTTTATGACCCTGCTCGCCGGTTTCGATCTCCTGCTCTCGCGGCTCGCCGGCCAGGACGACGTCGTCGTCGGCTCGCCTAGCGCCGGCCGCGGGCGCATGGAGGTTGAAGGGCTGATCGGATTGTTCCTCAACACGCTGGTGCTGCGAACGGATCTCTCGGGAGATCCGAGCTTCCGGGAGCTGCTCGGCCGCGTGAGGGAGGCGGTGCTCGGGGCCTACCAGTACCAGGATCTGCCCTTCGAAAAGCTGATCGAGGAGCTGCAGCCCGAGCGCCAGCTCAGCCGCACGCCCATCTTCCAGGTGTTGTTCAACTTCGTGCCGGCGCTGGGGGGATCCCTGGAGCTGCCCGGAATCGACGTCGAGATGTTGTCGCCCGCGGAGCCGGAGGCCAAGTTCGACTTCACGCTCTATGTGGAGGATGCTCCGGAGACCATCCACCTGCGGCTGGTCTACAACGCCGATCTGTTCGACCGGCCGCGGATGGAGGAGCTGCTGCGGCAGCTCGAGCACCTGCTGGCGCAGGCGGCCGCCGATTCCCAAGCGCGCATCGGCGCGCTGTCGCTGGTGACGCCGGCGGTCGCCGCCGTGCTGCCGGACCCGACCCGGTCCTTGAGCGACGCATGGCGCGGAGCGGTGCACCACGCTCTCTCTCGCCGGGCCGGGCGAGATCCCGAACGGATCGCGGTGCGCGACGAGCAGGGCGAGATCTGGACTTACGGCGAGCTGGAGGCGCGCGCCAATCAACTCGCGCGCTTCCTGCGCGGCGCCGGCGTCGAGAGCGGAGATACCGTCGCCCTGTGGGCGCATCGCAGCGCCTCGCTGGTGTGGGCGGTGTTGGGAACGCTCAAGGCGGGAGCGGCCTTCATGATCCTCGATCCCGCCTATCCCGCGGCGCGCCTGCTGGACTACCTGCGCATCGCCCGGCCGACCGGCTGGCTGGCGGTCAACGGGGCTCCACCGCCTCCCCGGGAAGTCGAGGAGGCCGCCGCCGGCTCATGCCGCTGCAGGCTCGCGCTGCCCCGGCGCTCGGTCGCCGGGCGAGAAGGCTTTCTCGGCGCTTTCTCCGCCCAGGATCCCGAGGTGCTGATCGATGCGGACGCCGCCGCCTGCATCACCTTCACCTCCGGCTCGACGGGCGTGCCGAAGGGCGTCGTCGGCCGTCACGGTCCGCTCTCCCACTTCTATCCGTGGATGGCAGAGCGCTTCGGCCTCGGCGAAGATGACTGTTTCGGCATGCTCTCGGCCCTGGCGCACGATCCGCTGCAACGGGACATCTTCACCCCGCTCTGGTTCGGCGCCTCGCTCAGCGTGCCGGACCCCGCCCGCTTCGACACGCCTGGATACCTCGCCGACTGGGCGCGTCGCGAGAGGGTCACGGTGCTCAACCTGACGCCCGCGATGATGGAGCTGCTGATCGACTCCGCGGCGGAGGCCGAGCAGCCGGAAGCCCCCATGCCCATGCTGCGCCGCGCCTTCGTCGTCGGCGACCTGCTCAAGAAGGCGGAAGTTGAGACCTTTCAGCGGCTCGCGCCGGCTCTCACCTGCGTCAACCTCTATGGCTCCACCGAGACCCAGCGGGCCGTTTCGTATTTCGAGGTGCCGCGGCTCGACGCGGCGGCGGCCCACGCTCTCGGCAAGGAGGTCCTGCCGCTCGGCCGCGGCTTCGAGGGCTGCCAGCTCCTGGTCCTCAACCGTAGCGGGTGTCTCGCCGGAGTCGGCGAAGCCGGCGAGATCTACGTGCGCAGCCGCCACTTGGCGCGCGGCTACCTCGGTGACGACGCCCTGACGGCCGAGCGCTTCCTGCCCAACCCGTTCACCGCGGCCGCCGGAGACCGGATCTACAGGACGGGCGATCTCGGCCGCTACCTGCCCGATGGCGGCGTCGAATTCGCCGGCCGCGCGGATCACCAGGTCAAGCTCCGCGGCTTCCGCATCGAGCTCGGCGAGGTGGAAGCCGCCATGGTGCGGTATCCGGGAGTCCGCGAGTGCGTCGCGGTGGTGCGCGAGGACCGCTCCGGCGGCCGCCGTCTGGTGGCGTACCTCGTGGCGGCCGGTAGCGGGCCGCAGGCGAAGGAGATGCGCGCCTTCCTTGGCGAACGCCTCCCCGACTACATGGTGCCTTCCGCCTTCGTGGTCCTTCCGGCGCTGCCCCTAACCCGCACCGGCAAGGTGGACCGGCTGGCCCTGCCCGCGCCGCAAGAGAGCGCCGCGGACCGCGCCACGGCCCCGCGCGGTCGGGTGGAGGAGATCCTCGCGGCGGTCTGGGCCGAGGTCCTCCGCCGCGAACGGGTGAGCATCCACGACAACTTCTTCGAGCTGGGCGGCGACTCCATCCGCGCCATCCAGGTCGTTTCCCGCAGCCGCAAGCAGGGCCTCCGCGTCACGCCGCGGCAGATCTTCCAGCACCAGACCATCGCCGAGCTGTCCGCGGTGGTGGAGAGCGAGCCCTTGACGGCGGCTCCGGCGGCAACGCCGCCGCCGCCAACGCCGGCCCAGCCGCCGGCCGGGGGCTTCACTCCCGCCGATTTTCCGCTCTCGGGCCTCGACCAGGCGGGCCTCGACGAGATCCTGGACGAGCTGGGATGACGTCACGCAAGGAGCTCCCATGAGCAAGCCGAATATCGAAGACATCTACCCGCTCTCTCCCGGCCAGCAGGGCATGCTCATGGTGCTCCTGCTCGCCGGTGCCCGCTCCGAAGTCTACTTCGACCAGTGCATCACCACGCTGAGCGGCGAGTTGGACGCCGCCCTCTGGCGCCGGGCGTGGCAGGGCGTCGTGGACCGCCATCCCTCCCTGCGCTCGCTCTTCCTCTGGGAGCGCCGCGAGCAGCCGCTGCAGGTCGTGCGGCGCGAGGCCGAGCTGCCGTGCGCGGAGCACGACTGGAGCGCTCTCGCCGAGGCCGAGCGCGAAGCCCGCCTCCACGCCTTCCTCGCCGCGGACCGCGCCCGCGGCTTCGATCTGGGCAGACCGCCCCTGATGCGCCTGGCGTTGATCCGGTGGTCCGCCGAGAGCTGGAAGTTCGTCTGGAGCTTCCACCACCTCATCGTCGACGGCTGGTCCCTCTCCCGCGTCTTCGGCGAGGCCATCGCCGGCTATGCCGCCCTGCGCGCCGGCCGCGAGCCCGAGCTCGAGGCGCCCCGCCGCTACCGCGACTACATCGCCTGGCTGCAGCGCCAGGACCTCGGCGTCGCCGAGACCTTCTGGCGCGGCGCCCTGGCCGGCTTCGACACCCCCACGCCCCTGCCCTACGACGGCAGCGGCGCCGGCGGCGAGAGCTGGGAGTACGGCCGCGAGACCGACTGGCTCCCGGCGGACGAGACCGCGGCGCTGGCGGCTGCCGCACGCCATCGCCAGCTCACGCTCAACACGCTCTTCCAGGGCGCCTGGGGGACCCTCCTCGGCCGCGCCACGCGCCGCAGCGACGTGATCTTCGGCAGCGTCGTCGCGGGCCGCCCGGGAGAGGTCGAGGGCATCGAGTCGATGGTGGGCTTCTTCATCAACGTGCTGCCCGTCCGCATGCGCGTCGGAAGCCGGACGGCGGCGGCGGAGCTGAGCGATCTCCAGCGCCGGCAGAGCGAGCAGCGGGACTTCGAGTATTGCCCACTGGAGACCCTCCAGGCGTGGAGCGAGATCCCGCGCGGCACGCGGCTGATCGAGAGCCTGCTGGTGTTCCAGAACTTCCCGCTCAATCCCCTGGAGGTGACCGACCTCCCCGGCTTCCGCATCGCCGATTCGCAGGTGGCGGGGGCGACCCACTATCCGGTCACCCTCTACGTCGCTCCTCGCGCCGAAGGCCTCGACCTGCGCCTCGACTACCACGCGAGCCGATTGGATGCGGGCTCGGCCCGCCAGCTCCTCGCTCACCTGCGGACCGTCCTGGCGGCCTTCGCGGCCGACCTCGAGGTCCCCCTGGCGGAGCTGCCGCTGCTCACCGCCGAAGAGCGGCGCGAGCTGCTCGCTGCAGCCGCCGGACCGCCAGCCGCGGCGGCGACCTCGTGCATCCACACCCTCTTCGCGGAGCAGGCGGCGCGCACGCCGGCGGCGCCGGCCGTCGAGGCGGGCGGCAGAGGCCTCACCTACGGCGAGCTGGACGAGCAGGCCTCGCGGCTCGCCAGCCGGCTGCGGCGGCTGGGCGTCGGACCCGAGACCATCGTCGGCCTCTGCGCCGAGCGCTCGCCCGAGATGGTGGTCGGCATGCTGGGCGTGCTCAGGGCCGGAGGAGCATACCTGCCGCTCGACCCGGCCTATCCGCGCGAGCGCCTGGCCTTCATGGTCGAGGATTCCGGCGCCCGCGTCCTGATCACGCAGGAGAGCCTGCTGGGCTCGGTTCCCGCCGAGGGCCGGGAGATCGTGCTGCTGAACGTCGATGAGCCAGCCGCAGGCAACGAGCCCGCGGCGATCGAACCACAGCCTCTGCCCGGCAACGGCGCTTACGTCATTTACACCTCGGGCTCGACGGGCCGTCCCAAAGGGGTGGTCGTCCCGCATTCCGCGCTGGTCAACTACGTGCGCGGCGCCGCCGAGGATGCGGGGATCGGCCCCGGGGACCGGGTCCTACAGTTCGCCTCGATGAGCTTCGACACCAGCGCCGAGGAGATCTACCCCTGTCTGACCCGCGGCGCCACCCTGGTGCTGCGCGACGAGGCGATGGCGGGGTCGGCGGAGACCTTCCTGCCCGCGGTCGAGCGCCTGAAGATCACCGTCCTCGACCTGCCCACCGCCTACTGGCACGAGCTGGTGGCCGGCATGGCGGCGCAGCGTCTGCCCTGGCCCGCCGGCGTGCGGCTGGTCATCCTCGGCGGCGAGCAGGCGCAAGCGGCGCAGGTGGAGGCCTGGCGCGAGCTGGCCGGCGAGGGGTGCCGCCTCCTCAACACCTACGGACCGACCGAGGCGACCATCGTCACCACCCGGCGCGACCTCTCCGGCGCGCGCGATTTCCCGGGCGAGGTGCCGGTCGGCCGGCCGGTGCCGGGCGCCCGCGTCCACGTCGTGTCGCCCGACCTGCAGCCGCTGCCGACCGGCCTCGACGGCGAGCTGGCGATCGGCGGCCACGGCCTCGCCCGCGGTTACCTGGGCCGGCCCGATCTCACGGCCGAGCGCTTCGTGCCCGATCCCTTCGCGGATACTCCAGGCGAACGCCTGTACCGCACCGGCGACCTGGCGCGCCGGCTGCGCTCCGGGGAGCTGGAATTCCGCGGCCGCCTGGACCACCAGGTGAAGATCCGCGGCTTCCGCGTCGAGCTGGGGGAGATCGAGGCGGCGCTGCGCGCCATCGCCGGGATCCGCGACGCCGCGGTCCTGGTGCGGGAGGACGAGCCGGGGGACCGGCGGCTCGCCGCCTACCTGGTGCCCTCCGGCGAGCCGGCGCTCGCGCTCTCGGCCTTGCGCGCCCAGCTCAGGGAGTCGCTGCCCGAGTACATGCTCCCCGCCGCCTTCGTCGTCCTGGCGGCGCTGCCGCTGACCTCCAGCGGCAAGGTGGACCGGCGGGCCCTGCCGCCGCCTGGAGAGGCGGCGCGGCTGGAGACGGACGAGGCGTTCGCGGCGCCGCGCAATCCAGTGGAGGAGATGCTGGCCGGGATCTTCGCCGAGGTCCTGAAGCTCGACCGCGTCGGCGTCCAGGACGACTTCTTCGTCCTCGGCGGCCACTCCCTGCTCGTCGCCCAGGTGGCCTCCCGCGTCCGCCAGGCGCTCGGCGCCGAGCTGCCGATCGTCGAGATCTTCCGCCGGCCCACGGTGGCCGCGCTCGCCGAGCGCATCGGGCAGGGCGGCGGCGAGGCCGAGCTGCCCGAGCTGCCGTCGGTGCGGCGGGTGCCGCGCGACGGCCGGCCCATCCCGCTCTCCTTCCCGCAGGAGCGCGTCTGGGTGCTCGACCAGCTCGCCGCGGAGGGCAACATCGCCTACAACTTCCAGGTGACGCTCACCTTCCACGGTCCGCTGGACGTGAGCGTGCTGGAACGGACCTTCAGCGAGCTCGTGCGGCGGCACGAGATCCTGCGCACCAGCTTCCCCACCGTCGACGGCCGGCCGGTGCAGGTGATCCATCCGCCGGCGCCCGTCCGGCTGCCGGTCGTCGACCTGCGCGGCGTTCCCGCGGCGGCGCGCGAGGCGGCCGCCGAGGCCCTGGTCGCCGAAACCGTGGCCGTGCCGTTCGACGTCACGCGCGCGCCCCTCATCCGCTGGCGGCTGCTGCGGCTGGAGGAGCAGGTCTGGATGCTGATTCAAGTAGAGCAGCACTTCGTTCACGACGGCTGGTCGTACGCCGTGCTGCTGCGCGAGCTGAAAGCGCTCTATTCGGCCTTCCTGCGCGGCGAGCCTTCGCCGCTGCCCGAGCTGCCGGTGCAATACGCCGACTTCGCCCACTGGCAACGGCAGTGGCTGGAGGGCGCGCCGCTCGAGCGCCTGCGCGAGTTCTGGCGGCGCAAGCTGGCGGACCGGCCGGCGCCGGCGGAGATCGCCACCGACCGACCGCGCCCGGCGCGCAACACCTTCCGGGGTGACGTGCAGATGTTCCCCATCCCGCCGGAGCTGTACGGCGAGCTGCGCCGGTTCAGCCGCCGCCAGGGATTCACCCTGTACATGACCATGCTCGCCGGCTTCTTCTCCCTTCTCCACCGCTACACCGGCCAGGAGGACCTGCTCATCGGCACCACCAACGCCAACCGGCGGGCGCGCGAGATCGAGGGCCTGATCGGCATGGTGGTCAACACCCTGCTGCTGCGCGGCGATCTCGCGGGACGGCCCACCTTCCGGGAGCTGCTCGGGCGGGTGCGCGAGCTCACCCTGGAGGTCTACTCTCACCAGGACATGCCCTTCGAGAAGCTGGTGCAGGAGCTGCGGCCGGAGCGGCAGCTCGGGCGCAACCCGCTGTTCCAGATCATGTACAACTTCCACGACGCCGCCGTGCCCGACCTCGAGTTCGGCGGCCTGCGCGTCGAACGCCGGGTGCGCAGCAACCGCTCGGCCAAGCTCGACCTGCAGGTCATCGTGGTGCCGCGCGGCGAGCAGCGGGTGGGGTTGGAGGAGCGCGAGGAGGACCGGCACGCGGTGCTGCACTGGGAGTACAACACCGACCTCTTCGACCTCGAGACCATGCAGCGTATGGTCGGCCATTACCTCACCCTGCTGGCGGGCATCGCGCGCGACCCCGGCCAGCGCCTGTTCGAGCTGCCGCTGTTGAGCCCGGCCGAAAGCTTGGAGCTGCTGCGCTGGAACGATACGGCCGAGGACTTCGGCTCCGCGGCGCCGCTGCACCGGCTGATCGAGGCGCAGGCGGCGCGCACGCCGGAGGCGGTAGCAGTGGAATTCGAGGGCGAGCGGCTGACCTACCGCGAGCTGGACCAGGCCGCCGGCCGCTTGGCCGAGCGCCTGCGCCTGCTGGGGCTCGGCCCCGAGCCGCTGGTGGGGTTGGCCATGGAACGCTCGCCGGAGCTGGTGGTGGCCCTGATGGGGATCCTGAAGGCCGGCGCGGCCTACGTGCCGCTCGATCCGGCCTATCCGCGCGAGCGCCTCGCCTACATGCTGCAGGACTCGGGCGTGCGCGTCCTGCTGACGCAAGAACGGCTGCTGGGCTCGCTGCCAGCCTGGCAGGGCCGCCTGATCGTGGCCGACGGCCTCGCCGCCGCGGAGGCGGGCCCGGTGTTCTCCGCCGACGTCGAGCTGGACGGGCTGGCCTACATGATCTATACCTCGGGCTCCACCGGCCGCCCCAAGGGAGCGCTCAACACCCACCGCGGCATCGCCAACCGGCTGCTGTGGATGCAGCGCCAGTACGGCCTCACCGCCGCCGACGTGGTGCTGCAGAAGACGCCTTTCAGCTTCGACGTCTCGGTGTGGGAATTCTTCTGGCCGCTGATGGCCGGTGCCCGGCTGCTGGTGGCGCCGCCGGGAGCGCACCAGGATCCGGCCCATCTGGTGCGGCTGATCGCCGATGGAGGCGTGACCACCCTGCACTTCGTTCCCTCCATGCTCCAGGTTTTTCTGGAGCAGAAAGATCTCTACCGCTGCGCGGCGCTGCGCCGGGTCCTCTGCAGCGGCGAGGCGCTGCCGCACGATCTGCAGCAGCGCTTCTTCGCCCGCCTGCCGGCAGCAGTCGAGCTGCACAACCTCTACGGGCCGACCGAGGCGGCGGTGGACGTGACCTATTGGGCTTGCGATCCGCAGGCGCCGCGGGTGCCGATCGGCAGGCCGGTGGCGAACACGCACATCCACCTGCTCGACCGCGAGCTGCGGGAGGTGCCGGTCGGGGTGCCCGGGGAGCTGTACATCGGCGGCGTGCAGCTCGCGCGCGGCTACCACCGGCGGCCGGAGCTGACGGCGGAACGCTTCGTGCCCGACCCGGCGGGCGGCGAGCCCGGCGGCCGCCTCTACCGCACCGGGGACCTGGCACGCCGGCTGCCGGACGGCGCCGTCGACTACCTGGGCCGCCTGGACTTCCAGGTCAAGGTACGCGGCTTCCGCATCGAGCTGGGGGAGATCGAGTCGGCTCTGGCCGAGCACCCCGAGGTACGGGAGGCGGTAGTGCTGGCGCGCCCCGCCGCCGCGGCGGGAGACTTGCGGCTGGTAGGGTACGTCGTGCCCGTGGACGGCGCGCCCCTGGCCGGCGAGCTGCGCGACTTCCTGGCGCGGCGCCTGCCCGAGCACATGGTGCCCACGGAGCTCGTGCTGCTCGACCGCATGCCCCTGACGCCGAGCGGCAAGGTGGACCGGCGCGCCCTGCCCGGCCCCGAGCCGTCGCGGCGGCAGGAGGACGGCGCCGCCTATCTGGCGCCGCGCAACCCGGCGGAGATGGCGCTGGCGGGGATCTGGAGCGAGGTGCTCGGCGTCGAGCAGGTGGGCGTGCGCGACGACTTCTTCGCCCTCGGCGGGCACTCCCTCTCGGCGGCGCGCGTGCTGGCCCGGGTGCGCGACCTGTTCCAGGTGGAGCTGGCGCTGCCGGTGGCCTTCGAGCGCCGCACCGTCGAACGGCTGGCCGAGCTGATCGCGGCGTGCGAGCCCGCTGCGGCCGCCGGCGCGGAGCCAGCGCTGGCCGGCGAGGCGCTGGACGGCCTGATGGCGCACGCGGCGACGCTCTCGGACGCGGAGCTGGATTCGCTGCTCGCAGAGATGATGGAAGGTGGAACCCGATGAAAGTCCTCTACGACGAGAGCCACAACCAGACCTGGACGGCCGATCCGGTGCTGGCCCTGGCGATGAGCCGGCGCAGCAACGAGGCGCCGCGCTACTACTCGTACGCCCACGTCGCGGAGCTCGTCCGCTCGACCCTCGGCGGCGAGTGCCGGCGCCTCACCGCGGGCCCGCTCACCGCCGAGCGCCTGCGGGGAGTCGACGTGCTCCTCGTCAACCACTGCTGCGCGCGGCGACACGCCCATGCCGGCGTCGGCGGCGAGGCCCTCCTCTCGCCGGACGAGATCGCCGCCGTCGCCGCGGCGGTGGCCGGCGGCATGGGGCTGCTGGTGCTCGGCGAGTTCGAGATCGACCGCTGGGGCTGGAACGTCAACGACCTGCTGCGGGAGGTCGGCCTGCGCTTCAACAACGACCTCGCCGAGGTGCCCGGCGTCGCCGTGCACGCCGGGCGCCAGCTTCACGTCTTCGAGGCGAAGAACATCGCCGATCACCCCATCTCCCGCGGCGTCGGCACCGTCTCCTACTGCTCCGGCTGCACCCTCTCGCTGCTCGACGACCGCGCCGCCGCGGTGGTCCGCGGCAGCGGCGGCGCCGCCTTGGTGGCCGCCGCGCAGGTCGGCCGGGGACGCGTCGTGGCCTCCGGCGACTCGGACCTCTTCGCCGAGCCTTTCGTCTCCTACAACGACAACGCCCGGCTGCTGGTGCAGATTCTCGCCTGGCTGGGGCACAGCGCCGTGGACGTGCCCGCCGACGCCCTGCCTCCGCGCACCCCGGCGGCGCAGACCGCGCACGACCTCATCGCCCGCCATGCCGAGCCCGGACCGGCCGTCGGCACCATCGTCGACATCACCGCCGACGAGCACGCACACCTGCGGGAGCTGATGGCGGAGGTCACCCTCGACCCATTCGGCGACTTCGAGGCCTTCTTCGCCGAGGCGCGGCTGCTCTTCCACGAGATGCCGCGGCGCCTCCGCCGGGCGCTCGTGGAGTTCGCCAAGCGCGGCAACGCCGACGGCGCCCTGCTGCTGCGCAACCTGCCGCAGGACCCCGCGCTGCCGCCGACGCCGACGCGCTCCGGAGAAGCGGCGCGCAAGGCCACCTGCGTCAGCGAGCTCTGGATGTGCTGCGTCGCCTCGGCCCTGGGCGAGCCGGTCGCCTACCTGCAGGAGAAGCAGGGAAACCTCTTCCAGGACGTCTTTCCGACGGCGCAGAACGCCGACAAGCTGTCGAGCGAGAGCTCGTCCATCCTGCTCGACTTCCACACCGAGATCGCCTTCCACCCCTACATGCCCGAGTATCTGCTGCTCTACGGCCTGCGGCAGGACCCCGACAAGCAGGCGCGGACTATCTTCTCCAGCGTCCGTCGCTTCTTCCACCTGCTGCCGCCGGGCGACCGCGACGCCCTGTTCTGCGACCTCTTCCGCACCGGCGTGGACTACTCGTTCGGCAACGTCGGCGAGCTCAAGGGAGCGGGCCCGCTGGTCTCCATCCTCTACGGCGACCGCCTGGATCCGTTCCTGCGCTACGACCTCGATCTGATGGCGGGGCAGACGCCGGAGGCGCAACAGGCGCTGCAGGTGGTGCGCGAGCTCGTCAACCAGGCCAAGCGGGACGTGGTCATCGAGCCCGGCAGCCTGCTGGTGCTGGACAACCGGCGCTGCGTCCACGCCCGCTCGGACTTCAAGGCCTATTACGACGGCCGCGACCGCTGGCTGCAACGCATGGCGGTGGTGCGCGACCTCGAGCCCTCGCACCGCGACCGCGTGCGGGGCACGCGGGTCATCGCCACCGACTTCACGCCCTTCCTGGAGGAGGCGGACGCCGCCTGCCTGGCCGGCGGAGGGGAGCGATGAGCGAGCCCCTGACCAACCGCTCCGCCCTCTCCCGCGAGGAGAAGCTCGCCCTGCTGGCGCATCTGGCGCGGCAGAAGGAGCGCGCCGCGCGCACCTTCCCCCTCACCTTCGCCCAGCAGCGCCTCTGGTTCCTCGCCCGGCTCGAGCCGGAGAACCATGCCAACAACATCTTCCGGGCGGTCGTCTGGCGCGGCCCACTGCAGGCCGGCGCCCTGCGCCGCGCGCTCGCCGAGGTGGTGCGCCGTCACGAGTCGCTGCGCACCACCTTTCCCGAGGTGGACGGCGAGCCGCGGCAGAAGGTCGCTCCCGCCGCGGACCTGCCGCTGGCAGTGGAGGACTTGAGCGAGCGGCCGTTGGAGGAAGCGCGCCGGCGCGCCCGCGACCTGGCCGAGGCGGAGTCGCGCCGCAACTTCGATCTGGCGCGCGGACCGATGTTCCGCGCCTCTCTGCTGCGGCTGGCGGAGGAGGAGCACGTCCTCCTGCTCGCCATGCACCACATCGTCTCCGACGGCTGGTCCATGGGCCTGCTGTTCCGCGAGCTCACCGCTCTCTACCGCGCCTTCGCCGCCGGGCTTCCCTCGCCGTTGCCGGAGCCGGCAGTGCAGTATCCCGACTTCGCCCTCTGGCAGCGCGAGCGGCTGAGCGAGGAGCGCCTGGCCGCGGAGCTCGCCTGGTGGCGGCAGCGGCTCGCGGGCTTCCCCGATTACCTGGAGCTCCCCGGCGACCGCCCGCGGCCGGCCGGCGGCTCGTTCCGGGGCGCCGTCGAGCCGTTCGAGATCCCGCGCCAGCTCTCGACGCAACTGCGAGAGCTGGCCCTGCGCGAGGGAGCGACGCCGTTCATGATTCTCCTCGCTGCCTTCGAGACCTTCCTCTACCGAATCAGCGGCCAGGAAGCGTTCCTGGTGGCCACCAACGTGGCCGGCCGTAACCGCACCGAGCTGGAAGGGGTGATCGGGTTTTTCACCGAGATCCTGCTGCTGCGCGCGCGGGCAGGCGGCGGCCTCACGTTCCGGGACCTGCTCTCCTGGGTGCGCCAGGACTCTCTCGATGCCCAGGCTCACCAGGAGCTTCCCTTCGAGCGCCTAGTCGAGGAGCTGCAGCCCGAGCGCCACCTCTCCCACAACCCGCTCTACCAGGTGCTGTTCGTGCTGCAGAACCTGCCGGGCGGCGGTGCCGTCGAGATCCCCGGGGTGGAGCTCGCCGGTCTGCCTTTGGAGCGCGGGCTGGCCAAGCTGGACCTGACCCTGGAGATGGCGGAGCGCGACGGCGTCTTCTCCGGCTACTTCGAGTACAACACCGACCTCTTCGACGGCGCGACCGTCGCCCGCATGGTCGGATATTTTCTCCAGCTCCTCGCCGGCATCGCCGACGGTGGAATCGAGCGGCGGATCGGCGAGCTGCCGCTGCTCAGCGGCGAGGAGCGGCGGCGGGCGCTCACCGAGTGGAATCCGCGCTTCACCGGCGCTCCGGGACTGATCCCCGAACGGATTTCCGAGCAGGCACGGCGCACCCCTGGCGCCCCGGCGGTTCTGTTCGGGGATGCTGCGCTCACTTACGCCGAGCTGGAAGTGGGCGCCAACCGGCTGGCCCGCGCCCTCCGCCGGTCGGGGGTGGGGCTGGACAGCGCAGTCGGCCTGTGCGTGGAGCGTTCCCTCGCGATGCCCTTGGCGATGCTCGGCATCCTCAAGGCCGGCGCGGCGTGGGTGCCGCTCGATCCCTCCTATCCGCGCGAGCGGACGGCGATGATCGTCGAGGACGCCGGCATCCAGGTGCTCCTAACCACCCGCGATCTCGCCGCCGGCCTGCCGGCCGGCGCGGCGCGGGTGCTCTGCCTCGACGCCGGCTTCGCGGACGGCGAGGACCCCTCGGTTCCCGACTGGGAGATCCATCCGGAAGGGCTGGCCTACGTCATCTACACCTCCGGCACCACCGGCCGGCCGAAGGGAGTCGGCGTGCCGCACCGCTCGCTGGCCAACCACGCCGCCTCCTGCGCCGAGCGCTACGGCCTCACGCCGCAGGACCGCGCCCTGCAGTTCACCTCGATCAGCTTCGACATCACCTCGGAGGAGATCTTCCCCACCTGGCTCGCCGGCGGCGCCGTGGTGCCCCGCCCTCCCGGGCTCTTCCCCTCCGTCGACGAGCTGCACGGCCTGATCGAGCGCCACGGCGTCACCATCGCCAACCTGCCCACCGCCTACTGGCACGAGTGGGTGGGCGAGCTGGTGCGCGGCAGGGCACGGCCGCCAGCGCCGCTGCGCATGGTGATCGTCGGCACCGAGCAGGCCCTCCCCGAGCGCGTCGCCGAGTGGCTGGAGGTCGCCGGCGGCGTGCGCTGGATCAACGGCTACGCCTCCACCGAGGCCACCGTGACGGCCCTCACCTACGAGCCGGCCGCCGGCGACGCCGGCAGGCTGCACGCCGCGCCGCGGGTGCCGGTGGGGAAACCCATCCGCAACTGCCGGGTCTACGTGCTCGACGCCGCCATGGAGCCGGTCCCCGTCGGCGTCGCCGGCGACGTCTACATCGGCGGCTCCAACGTCTCGCGCGGCTATCTCGGGTGGCCCGAGCGGACCGCCGCCAGCTTCCTGCCCGATCCGTTCGCCGGGGAGCTGGGCTACGGGGCCGGCCAGCGCCTCTACCGGCAGGGCGACCGCGGGCGCTATCTGCCGGACGGCACCGTCGAGTGCCTCGGCCGCTCGGACTTCCAGGTGAAGGTGCGCGGCTTCCGCATCGAGCCCGGCGAGATCGAGGCGGCGGCGGCGCGCCATCCGGCGGTGGAGTCCTGCGTCGTGCTGCCCCACGAGGACGGCCCCGGCAACCGGCGGCTGGTGGCGTACGCGGCTCCCGTCCCCGGCCGCGCGCTGGAAGCCGAGGAGCTGCGCGCCTTCCTCAAGGAGTCGCTCCCCGACTACATGGTGCCGGCCGCTTTCGTCGTCCTCCCCGCGCTGCCACTCAACGTCAATGGCAAGGTGGACCGGCGGGCCCTCGCCCGCCTGGCGCCGGCGCCGGAGGCCGCCGCCGGCGGGGCCGGCGACGCTCCGCGCTCGCCCGCCGAGGAGCTGATCGCCGCCATCTGGGCCGAGCTGCTGCGCCGCGACCGCGTCGGCGTGCACGAAAGCTTCTTCGAGCTCGGCGGCCACTCGCTGCTCGCCATCCAGGCCATCTCGCGGATGCGCGAGGCGCTCGGCGTCGAGGTGCCGCTGCGTACGCTCTTCGAAGAGCCGACGGCCGCCGGCATCGCCGCCGCCGTCGAGGCCGCCCGCCGCGAAGAGACTGGCCTGGTGGCGCCGCCCGTCGTGCCCATACCGCGCGACCGGCCGCTCGTCTGCTCCTTCGCCCAGCAGCGGCTCTGGTTCCTCGACAAGCTGCTGCCCGGCGACGCGGCCTACAACATCCCGGTCGCCATCCGCTTCCAGGGGCCGCTGGACCTCGGTCTGCTGGGGCTCGCCCTGGCCGAGCTGGCGCGGCGGCACGAGTCGCTGCGCACCACCTTCGCCGCCGCGCCAGGCGGCCACCCGGTGCAGGTCGTCGCCGCCGCGCCGGCGGCCGCAGTGCCGCCGCGGGTGGATCTGCGGGGCCTGCCCCCGGCGGCGCGGGAGGCGGAAGCGCTCGACCGCCTGGCCGAGGAATCCCTGCGGCCGTTCGACCTCGCTCACGGGCCGCTGCTCCGGCCCTATCTGTTCCAGCTCGGTGACGGGGACCTGCTGCTGTACTTCGCCATCCACCACATCGTCTGCGACGGTGTGTCGATCGCCATCCTGCTGCGCGAGCTGGTCACCCTCTACGGCGCCTTCGCGCACGGCGCCGGCTCGCCGCTGGCGGAGCTCGCCGTGCAGTACGCCGACTTCGCCGCCTGGCAGCGGGCCTGGCTGCAGGGCGAGGTGCTGGCGAAGCAGGTCGACTACTGGCGCCGGCAGCTCGCCGGCGCGCCCGCGGTCATCGAGCTGCCGACCGACCGGCCACGGCCGGCGGTACAGACCGCGCACGGCGCCCGCCACTACTTCTCGCTGCCGGCGGCCCTGGTAGGGGACCTCGCGGCGCTCGGCCGCGGCGAGCGGTGCACGCTGTTCATGGCCTTCCAGGGAGCGCTCAACGCCCTGCTCGGCCGCTACTGCGGACAGGAGGACGTGCTCGTCGGCTGGCCCATCGCCGGCCGTAACCGCACCGAGCTGGAAGGCATGATCGGCTTCCTCGCCAACATCCTGGTATTGCGCACCGACCTGCGGGGAGAGCCCGGCTTCCGGCGGATCCTGGCGCGGGTGCGGGAGGCCGCGCTGGGCGCCTATGCGCACCAGGACCTCCCCTTCGAGCAACTGGTCGAGGAGCTGCGCCCCGAGCGCCACCTCTCCCACAACCCGATCTTCCAGGTCTTCTTCGTGCTCCATCCGGGCGCCGCCGGCCCTCTGGAGCTGCCCGGGGTCGGCGTCAGCGTGCCCTCGATCGACAACCGCACGGCGCGCGGCGACCTCCTGGTGTCCCTCTCCGAGGCGCGCGACGGCCTCACCGGCATGGTCGAGTACAACACCGATCTCTTCGACGCATCGACCGTCGAGCGGCTGGCGGGCCACTTCGTCAACCTGATGCACGCCGTGCTGGCGGACGCGGAGACGGCGGTGGCGGCGCTCCCCATCCTCGGCGCGGACGAGCGGCGGCAGATCGTCGAGACCTGGAATGCCACGGCGGCGCCCTATCCGGACGCCTGCGTCCACCAGCTCTTCGAGGCGCAGGCGGCGCGCTCGCCCGGCGCGGCCGCCCTCGTCTTCGAGGCGGACGGCGAGAGCCTGACCTACGGCGAGCTCAACGCGCGCGCCAACCGGCTGGCGCACCGGCTGCGGATGGAAGGCGTCGGACCCGGCGCGCTGGTGGGGCTCTGCCTCGAACGCTCGCCGGAGATGGTGGTCGCCCTGCTGGCGGTGCTCAAGGCCGGCGGCGCGTACGTGCCGCTCGATCCCACCTATCCGCCGGACCGCCTCTCGTTCGTGCTCGAGGACTGCGGCGCCCGCGTGCTCCTCACCCAGGCCGAGCTGCGTTACGAGCTGCCCTCGGGCGATCTCACGGTGATCGAGGTCGAGCCCGGCGAGGCGGCCAACGCCTGCGAGAGCGCCGCCGATCCCGCGCCGCTCGCCGGTCCGGAGGATCTGGCCTACGTCATCTACACCTCGGGCTCCACGGGCCGGCCGAAGGGGGTCGAGGTGCGCCACGCGGGCGTCGTCAACTTCCTCACCTCCATGGGGCTGTGCCCGGGCCTGACGGCGGCGGACTCCCTGCTCGCGGTGACCACCATCTCGTTCGACATCGCGGGCCTGGAGCTCTACCTGCCGCTCGCCGTCGGAGCGCGCGTGGTGCTGGCGCGTCGCGACACCGCCGCCGACGGCGCGCTTCTCGCGGCCCTCCTCGCCTCCTCGGGCGCTACCGTGATGCAGGCGACACCGGCCACCTGGCGGCTGCTCCTCGCCGCCGGCTGGCGCGGCACGCCGCAGCTCAAGGTCCTCTGCGGCGGTGAGGCGCTGCCGCCGGACCTCGCGGGCGAGCTGCTCTCCCGCACCGCGTCGCTGTGGAACGTCTACGGGCCGACCGAGACGACCATCTGGTCCACCGTCGAGCCGGTGACGGCAGCGGCGACGAGCGGCGCGCTGCCGATCGGCCGTCCGATCGCCAACACCGGGATCCACCTGCTCGACCGCCACCTGCAGCCGGTGCCCGTGGGCGTCGCCGGCGAGCTGTACATCGGCGGCGCGGGAGTGGCCCGCGGCTATCTCCGGCGGCCCGCCCTGACGGCGGAGCGGTTCGTGCCCGATCCGTTCGGCGCCTCGCCGGGCGCGCGCCTCTACCGCACCGGCGACCTCGCCCGGCAGCTGCCGGACGGCCGCGTGGTCTACCTCGGCCGCACCGACTTCCAGGTCAAGGTGCGAGGCTTCCGCATCGAGCTGGGCGAGATCGAAGCCGTCCTCTCGCGGCACCCGGCCGTCGCGCAGTGCGCCGTCGCGGTGCGCGAGGAGGCGCCCGGCAACCCGCAGCTCACGGCCTACTGGGTCGCCGCCGAGGGGCGGGCCGCGAGCGTGGGCAACCTGCGGGCGGCCTTGCGCGAGGAGCTGCCCGACTACATGATTCCCGCGCTTTTCATCGCCCTGCCGGCGCTGCCGCTCACCCCCAACGGCAAGGTGGACCGCAAGGCCCTGCCCGCGCCCGACGGCGGCAGACCGGATCTCGGCCGCGAGTACGTGGCGCCGCAAGGGCCGGTGCAGGAGCGGCTCGCCGCCATCTGGGCCGAGGTGCTGCGCCGCGACCGCGTGGGAGCCGACGACAACTTCTTCGAGCTGGGCGGACACTCGCTGATGGCCACCCAGGTGCTCTCCCGCATCCAGGAGGCCTTCGGTGTGGAGCTGCCCCTGCGCGCGCTCTTCGATCGCCCGACAGTGGCCGGCCTCGCCGAAGCGATCATCCAACAAGAACTGGAGCGGGCCGACGCGGATGCGCTGACGAAGCTGCTGGCCGAGCTCGAGACCATGGAGATGAAGTGATGACGACCGATCTCGCCAGCCGCATCGCCGAGCTCCCGCCGGAGAAGCGCGCGATCCTCTTCCAGCAGCTCCAGAAGCAACGGGAGCGCGCCACCGAAGCGCCCGGCATCCCGCGGCAGAGCCGCGCCCGGGAATCGTTCCCGCTCTCCTTCGCGCAGCAGCGCCTGTGGTTCCTCAACAACTTCGAGCCGGAGAGCCCGGAGTACAACATCCCGCAGGCCTTCCGCATCGAAGGCGACCTCGATCCGGAGCTGATGCAGCGCGCCCTGCGCGAGGTGGTGCGGCGCCACGAGACGCTGCGCACCACCTTCCGCGAGGTCGACGGCGAGCCGCAGCAGATCCTCGCCCAGGTGGTCGACATGGAGGTGCCCTACCTCGACGCCCGCCCGCGCGCCGCGGACGCCTGGTCGGAGGCGATGCGCCTCGCCGCCGCCGACGCCCGCGAGCCGTTCGACCTGGCGCTCGGGCCGCTGATGCGGGCCCGCCTCTACCGCACCGGCGAGCGGCAATACCTGCTCTACTACAACGTCCACCACATCGCCTACGACGGCTGGTCGATGGGCATCTTCGCCCGCGAGCTGGCGGCGATCTATGACGCCTTCGCGGCGGGCGAGCCCTCGCCGCTGCCGGAGCTGCCCGTGCAGTACCTCGACTTCGCCCTCTGGCAGCGGGAGCAGTTGCAGGGCGAGGCGCTCGAGCGCCAGCTCGCCTATTGGCGGCGGCAGCTCGCCTCCGTGCCGCCGCTGGAGATGCCCACCGACCGGCCGCGCCCGCCGGTGCGTACCCACAACGGCGCCGCCGTGCCGCTGCTGCTCGCCGGGCGCACCGCCGAGCAGCTCAAGGCCCTCGCCCAGCGCGAGGGCTCCACCCTGTTCATCGTCCTCACCGCCGCCTTCAAGGCGCTCCTCCACCACTGGACCACCCAGGAGGACCTCAGCGTCGGCACGCTGATCGCCAACCGCCGGCGGCCGGAGATCGAAGGCCTGATCGGCTTCTTCGCCAACACCCTGGCGCTGCGCACCGACCTCTCGGGAGACCCCACCTTCCGCGAGCTGCTGGGCCGTGAGCGCGAGGCATCGCTCGACGCCTACGCTCACCAGGACCTACCGTTCGAGAAGCTCGTCGAGGCGCTGAACCCGCCGCGCGACCTGGCGCGCACGCCGCTCTTCCAGGCCATGCTGATCCTGCTCAACGCGCCGGGCGAGGCCCTGGAGCTGCCGGGCCTCAGGCTGCAGCCGGTGGCCATCGACAGCCGCACCTCGAAGATGGAGATGACCCTCTACCTGACCGAGACGCCCGGCGGCCTCGACGGCTTCATCGAGTACAACTCCGACCTCTTCGAACGCGCCACCATGGCGCGCCTGCTCGACCACTACCGGCGGGTGCTGGAGACGGTGGCCGCGAGCCCCGAGGCGCGCCTCTCGGAGCTGCCGCTGCTCTCCGCCGACGAGCGGCGGCAGGCGCTCGTCGACTGGAACGCCACGGCGGCCGAGGCGCCCGCCGTCACCCTCCACGAGTGGATCGAGGAACGGGTGCGGCTGGCGCCGGCGGCGCCGGCGGCCGAATTCGAGGCGGACCGCCTGAGTTACGGCGAGCTCGACGCCCGCGCCAACCGCCTGGCCCGCCACCTGCGACGCCTCGGCGTCGGGCCCGACGTCCTGGTGGGGCTCGCCATGGAGCGCTCGCTCGACATGCTGGTCGGGGTGCTGGCGGTGCTCAAGGCGGGCGGCGCCTACGTGCCCATGGATCCGGAGTACCCCAAGGAGCGGCTCGCCCACATGCTGGAGGACTCGCGGGTGCCCGTGCTGCTCACGCAGGAAGCCCTGCTCGCGCGCCTGCCCGAGCACGGCGCCCGCACCGTCGCCGTGGACCGCGACGCCGCGGCGATCGCCGCCGAGAGCGCCGAGCCGGTGGCCGGCGGCGCCCGCCCTGAGAACCTCGCCTACGTCATCTACACCTCGGGCTCCACCGGCAAGCCGAAGGGCGTGCAGATCCCGCACTCGGCGGTCGTCAACTTCCTCAATTCGATGCGCAAGAAGCCGGGCCTGACGAGCGAGGACACCCTGCTCGCCGTCACCACCCTGTCGTTCGACATCGCCGGCCTCGAGCTCTACCTGCCCCTCGTCGCTGGCGCCCGCCTGGTGCTGGCCTCGCGCGAGACCACCCAGGCCGGGGAGGCGCTGCGCGAGATCATCGAGCGCAAGGGAGTCACCGCCATGCAGGCGACTCCCGCCACCTGGCACCTGTTGCTCGCGGCGGGCTGGCCCGGAGACCGCAAGCTCAAGATCCTGTGCGGCGGCGAGGCGCTGCCGCGCGACCTCGCCAACCAGCTCCTGGGAGCCTGCGGCTCGCTGTGGAATGTCTACGGCCCCACCGAGGCCACCATCTGGTCCACGCTCGACGAGGTCGGCGCCACCGGCGCCATCAGCATCGGCCGGCCGCTGGACAACACCGAGGTCTACCTGCTCTCCCGCCAGCTCAAGCCGGTGCCGATCGGCACGCCCGGCGAGCTGCTGATCGGCGGCGCGGGCCTCTCCCGCGGCTACCGCGGGCGGCCCGACCTCGCCGCCGAGAGGTTCATCCCCCACCCCTTCGCCGGTCTGCGCGGCCAGCCCGGAGCGCGCCTCTACCGCACGGGAGACCTCGCCCGCCATCTGCCCGACGGCCGCGTCGAGTTCCTCGGCCGTCTCGACCACCAGGTCAAGGTGCGGGGCTTCCGCATCGAGCTGGGCGACATCGAGGCCGCCCTCGGCGAGCATCCGGGCGTCGGCCAGGCGGTGGTCGTGGCGCGTGAGGACACCCCCGGCAACAAGAAGCTGGCGGCCTATCTGACGACCGCCGCCGGCGCCGCGGCGCCGGGCGTCACGGAGCTGCGCGCCCACCTCAAGGAGAAGCTGCCGGAGTACATGATCCCGGCCCTCTTCACCTTCCTCGACGCCCTGCCGCTGACGCCCAACGGCAAGGTGGACCGCCGGGCGCTGCCGGCGCCGGACAAGACGGCCGCCGCCCGCGAGTACGTGGCGCCGCGCGACGAGAAGGAAGGCTTCTTCTGCGAGCTGTGGCAGGAGCTCCTCGGCCTTCCGCGGGTCGGCGTCAACGATGACTTCTTCGAACTCGGCGGCGACTCGCTGCTGGTCATCCGCGTGGTCACCAAGGCGAACAAGGCCGCCCTCGGCATCACCACCAAGCAGGTCTTCCAGCACCGCACCGTCGCCGAGCTGGCGGCGGTGGCCGGCACCACCGAGATCCTCGCCGAGCAGGGGGTAGTCGCCGGCCCCAAGCGCTTCACGCCGGCGGAGCTGCACTTCCTCGACCTCGGCCACGCCAATCCGGACTACCACACCATCGGCACACTGCTCCAGCCGAAGGACTGCGATCTCCGGATCCCTCTGCTGGAGGCAGCCCTCGCGCACGCCATGCTGCACCACGACAACCTGCGGGTACGCACGGCCGGCGAGCCGGGCGCGCCGCAGCTCGAGATCGATCCGCCGGGCGCGCCGGTCAACCTCCTGCGCATCGACCTCTCGCTGGTCGCCGAGGAGCGGCGGATCCAGGTCTTCTCCGCCGCCGTGCGCGACCTCGTCATCAGCTGCCGGATGGCCGCGGGCAACCTGATGCGCACGGTGGCCTTCGACTTCGAGCCCGACGGCAAGGTGAGCTACCTGTTCATGGCCGCCCACTTCTTCGCCGCCGACGTCGGTTCCTGGCAGATCCTGCTCGACGACGTCGACGCCGCCTACCGCCAGCTCGAGGCCGGCCAGCCGATCGCCGCGCCGCGCAAGACCACGTCGGCGCCGCAGTGGGCCGAGCGGCTCGCCGAGCGCGCCGGGCCGGGCGGCATGCCGCAACAGGAGCGGGACTACTGGCTGGCCCAGGCGCCGCTCGACCCGCCGCGCTTCCCCATGGACCACGACCTGGGGCCGAACGACTGGATCTCGGCGCGCCAAGAGCGGGCCGAGCTGGACGTCGAGGAGAGCGCGATCCTGCTGCAGCAGGTGCCGCGCTGCCACGGCGTGCAGATCGACGCCATCCTGGCGACGGCGATTCTCTCCGCCTTCGAGAGCTGGATCGGCTCGCGCTCGCTGCCCATCCTGCTCCTCGGGCACGGCCGCGAAGCGCTGTACGACGACATGGACCTGACGCGCACCGTCGGCTGGTTCAACACCATCTACCCCGTGCTCCTCGACATGGGGCCGAACCCGGACCTCGTCGAGAGCGCGCGCGAGCTCAACCGCCAGCTCCGGCGCGTACCCCACGGCGGCACCGGCTACGGCATCCTGCGCTACCTGAGCCAGGATCCCGACGTCGCCGGCCACCTGGCGAAGGCCCTGGAGCCGCAGGTGTTCTTCAACTATTTCGGCCCCGACAACGCCAAGGAGCTCGAACGCTTCCGGAAGATCCAGAACTTCGGCGGCTATCACCAGGACCGCACCACCAAGCGCATGTGCCCGATCACCATCACCGGCAACATCATCGAGGACAAGGTCCTCTTCAAGTGGGAGTACAACCTGAACCTCCACAAGCCGGAGACGATCCAGCCCCTGGCGCAGCGCTGCGGCGAGGTCCTGCGCTGGTTCGTCGACGATTACCGGGCCCGCGGCAAGGCGGTGTCCTGATGCGGGGCCGAACCCTTTCCCTTGGAGATCTCATGAGACGAAGAACCCTCACCGTCCAGGCCGGGCTGCTCGCGGGCCTCCTCTTCGCCCCGGCCCCGCCCGCCGGCGCCCAGGAGCCCGCGCCGGCGCCCGCGAGCGCCATCCGCCGCTTCGAGGTCTCGCCCGCCACCGGGCCGATCAAGATCGACGGCGTGCTCGACGAGCCCGCCTGGAGCGCGGCCACCGTCATCGACCTGCCCTTCGAATGGTTCCCCGGCGACAACGTCAAGCCCCAGGTCGAGACCCAGGGACTGATCACCTTCGACAGCGAAAACCTCTACGTCGCCTTCAAGGCCCACGACCCCCAGCCGTCGGCCATCCGCGCCCGGCTGATGGACCGCGACTCCCTCGGCACCTTCATCCAGGACGACGCCGTCGGCTTCAACCTCGACACCTTCAACGACGAGCGGCGCGCCTTCCAGTTCCGCGTCAACCCCCTGGGCGTGCAGGTGGACGGCGTCTTCAGCGAGATCGACTCCAAGGAGGACTTCGCCTGGGATGCCATCTGGTCCTCGCAGGCGCGGCTGACCGAGGAAGGGTACGTGGTGGAGATCGCGGTGCCCTTCCGGCAGATCCGCTTCCAGCGCACCGACGGGCCGCAGACCTGGGGGATCGAGCTCTTCCGCAACTATCCGCGCAACGTCCGCTACCGCATCTCCTCGCGCTACACCGACCGCGCCAAGGACTGCGTCCTCTGCCAGGAGAACAAGATCACCGGCTTCCAGGGGCTGGCCCCCGGCCGCAACCTGGAGGTCACGCCGACGTTGACCACTACGCGCACCGACACCCTGGACGACTTCCCCGACGGCAGCCTGCAACAAGGCGACGAGGAGTACGAGCCCGGCGTCACCGCGCGCTGGGGCGTCACGCCCAACATGACGCTCAACGCCACCCTCAATCCCGACTTCTCGCAGGTCGAGGCGGACGTGGCCCAACTCGACATCAACACCCGCTTCGCCCTCTTCTTCCCCGAGAAACGGCCGTTCTTCCTCGAGGGCGCCGATATCTTCCTCATGCCGCTGGAGGCCGTCTTTACCCGCACCGTGGCGGATCCGCGCTGGGGCGCCAAGCTGGGCGGCAAGGAGGGCCTCAACGCCTTCAACCTGTTCGTCGCCCAGGACCGCATCAACAACCTGATCATCCCCTCCAACCAGGAATCGCGCTTCGCCTTCCTCGACGAGGACGTCGACTCCGGCGTGCTGCGCTACCGGCGCGACATCGGCGAGCGCTCGGCTCTCGGCGTCCTCTACACCGGCCGCGAGTCCGACGACTACCACAACCGCGTCGGCGGCCTGGACGGCTTCCTCCGCTTCACACCCTCCGACACCGTGCGCGTGCAGTACCTGCGCTCCGACACCCTCTATCCGAGGTCGGTAGCCCTTCTCCACGATCAGAGCCTGGACGCCTTCGGCGGCTATGGCCTGCAGGCCCAATACGACCACTTCGCCAAGGTGTGGAAGGGCTTCGCGCGCTATCAGGACCTCGATCCCGGCTTCCGCGCCGACAGCGGCTTCATCCCGCGCGTCGACGTGCGCACCGGCGAGGCGCAGTACGAGCGGTTCTTCTACGGCACCAAGGAGTCCTGGTACGCGCAGGCGAGCGTCGGGCTGCGCGGCCTGCGCACCGAGGACCACGACGGCCTGCTGACCGATCAGAACTTCGAGCTGTTCGGCAACTTGAACGGACCGCGGCAGTCGATCGTCCAGTTGAGCCTGCAACAGAACAAGGAGTTTTTCGACGGCACCACCTTCGACATCAGCCGGCAGACCCTGTTCTTCCAGTTCAACCCCACCGGCCGGCTCCGCCTCGCCTTCTTCACCCGCCTCGGCGACGAGATCGACTTCGCCAACTCCCGGCTCGGCGACGCCACGGTGCTCGAGGGCTTCGCGCAGATGCGCCTCGGCAGCCACCTCGACGTGCAGCTCGACTACCTGATCCAGCAGCTCGACGTCGACGGCGGCCAGCTCTTCGACGCGCGCCTCGCCCAGAGCCGGATCGTCTACCAGTTCAACGTCCGCACCTTCGTGCGCGCCATCCTGCAGTACCAGGACCTCAGCCGCAACACCGACCTGTACCTGGCGCCCGTGCGGCCCAAGGAGGAGGAATTCTTCGGCCAGTTCCTCTTCTCCTACAAGCTGAACCCGCAGACCGTGCTCTTCCTGGGCTACACCGACGGCCGCTTCGGCCTGCAGAACGTCGATCTCACGCAGACGGACCGCACCTTCTTCCTCAAGGTCGGTTACGCCTTGCTGTTCTAGGAACCCCGGGATGCCGACGCCAACCGTCGCCGAAGAGGCGCACCTGCTGCGCTGGCGCACGTTGTGGAGCGAGGTCTACGGACGGAGCGAGCCGCCGCGCGACCCCTCGCTCCACCTCGCCGGCTGGATCAGCAGCTACACGGGCATGCCGATCCGCGAAGCGGAAATGCGGGAGTGGGTGGAGCGCACCGTCGCGCGCCTGCTCGACCCGCCGCCGCGCCGCCTGCTGGAGATCGGCTGCGGCACCGGCATGCTCCTGCTGCGCACGGCCCGCCACTGCGCCGAGGCCGTCGCCACCGACTTCTCGGCGGAGGCTCTCGCCTGGGTGCGCGGCCGCCTCGACGCCGAAGGGCTCTCGCACGTCACCCTGCTGCAGCGGCCGGCCGGCGATTTCACGGGGCTCGACGAACCGCGCTTCGACCTCGTCGTCCTCAACTCGGTCGTGCAGTACTTCCCCGGGCTCGACTACCTCCTGTGCGTGCTGGCGGGAGCGGTCTCGGCGGCGGCTCCCGGCGGCCGCATCTTCCTGGGCGACCTGCGCAGCCTGCCGCTGCTCGAGGTCTTCCACGCCTCCGTGCAACTGCAGCAGGCGGATGAGGCGACGCCGCTCGGCGAGCTGCGCGAGCGGATCGCGCTGGCGGTGGGCCAGGAGCAGGAGCTGCTCGTCGATCCGGCCCTGTTCGCCAGCCTGGACGAGATGCCGGGGATCGCCCGCGCCGAGATCCAGCTCAAGCGCGGCCGCTCCCGCAACGAGCTGACCCGCTTCCGCTACGATGCCATCCTCCACCTCGACGGTGGGAGCATCGCGCGGCGGCAACCCGAGGCCTGGCTCGACTGGGGAGACCCTGACGCTACGCCCGCAGGGATTCGCCGGCTCCTGGCGAACCGAGCGCTGCCGTCGCTCGGCGTCCGCCGGGTGCCCAACGCGCGCCTGGCCGCTGAAATCGAAGCCGTGCGGCTTCTCCAGGAAGACGGAACGCTGCGGACCGTCGGCGATCTGCAGCAGGCCCTGCGCCGAGCCCGGCCCACCGGCATGGAACCGGAGGAATTCTGGGACCTCCAGCGGGAGCTGCCATATCGGATCGAAATCAAGTGGACGGAGAACGGCGCCGACGGCGCCTACGACGTGCTCCTCCACGCCATGGAACCTTGAACCGTAGGAGAGGATACCCATGTCAGACAGCCAGCCCGAGAAGGGCATACAGACCTTCAGCATCATCTGGTTCGGCCAGCTCGTTTCGCTGCTCGGCTCCGGGCTCACCAGCTTCGCCCTCGGCATCTGGGCGCTGGAGCGCTCCGGCTCCGTCACCCAGTACACCCTGATCATCCTCTGCGCCAGCCTGCCGGCGATCGTCATCGCGCCCTTCGCCGGTGCGCTGGTGGACCGTTGGGACCGCCGCAAGGTGATGTTCTGGACCGACCTGGGGCCCGCCGTCATCACGCTCTCCTACGCCTTCCTGCTCTGGCGCGGCGAGCTGCACGTGTGGCACATCTACATCGGAGCTTTCGTCAGCTCCATCTTCAGCACCTTCCAGTGGCCGGCGTACATCTCGGCCATCACCATGCTGGTCGACCGCAGCCAGTACGGGCGCGTCAACGGCATGCTGGAGTTCGGCCAGGCGGGCACCACGATCGCGGCGCCGGCGCTCGCCGGCCTCATGCTCGCCGTGATGAACATCTGGGGCGTGCTGCTGGTGGACTTCGCCACCTTCCTCTTCGCCGCCGCCACGCTGCTCCTCGTCCGCATCCCGCGCCCCGAGGTCAGCGCCGAGGGCCGCCGGGCCAAGGGCTCCATCTGGAAAGAGGCCGCCTTCGGATGGACGTTCATCCGCGAGCGTCCGGGACTGTTCAACCTCCTGCTCTTCTTCGCGGTGCTCAACTTCGCCCTCTGCGCCTGCGGCGTGGCCATCCTGCCCATGGTGCTGGCGTTCACCGGCTCGAAGGCGGCGGTGGGCACCATCATGTCGCTCGTCGGCGTCGGTATGCTGATCGGGGGTGCCATCATGACCGCCACGGGCGGACCCAAGCCGCGCATCTACGGCGTGCTCGGAGTCGGCCTGCTGATCAGCGTCTGCTTCGTGCTGGTGGGGCTCAAACCCTCGCTCTTCCTGGTCGGCGCGGGCGTGCTGATCTGGTACATCGGGCTGCCCATCCAGAACGCTTCCAGCACGGCGATCTGGCAGAGCAAGACGCCGCCCGACGTCCAGGGGCGGGTCTTCGCCACGCGCCGCATGATCGCGCAGTTCACCACCCCGATCGGCGACTTCAGCGCCGGCCCGCTGGCCGACAAGGTGTTCATCCCCCTGCTCATGCCGGGCGGCGCCCTGGCGGACACCTGGGTCGGCCGCGTGGTGGGCGTAGGCTACGGCCGCGGCATCGGCCTCATGTTCCTCACCATGGCGCTGATCCCGGGGCTGGCCGCCCTCTGGGGCTTCCTCAATCCGCGGGTGCGCAACGTCGAGACGGAGCTGCCGGACGCTCCCAAGAGGGAGGCCCCGGCACCGCCGCCGCAGGAGGCCGCGGAACCGGCCGCCGCCGGCGAACCGGAGGCCGCCGCCGCTCAGGCCTGAGCGACCTCACCCCAACCCCCTCTCCTGAAGGAGAGGGGCTAAGAATCGCGCTTCTTGGCCTTGATGAAGACGGCGATCTCGTCGGGACGGGGATTGACGAAATCGAGGCGGATGCGGCCGTCGCCGGTCTCCGAGATCAGCGCCGGGATCGAGCTCGCCGTCAGGTACCAGCCGGCCGGCAGCACGACGGCGTTCCGCGGCCGGCCGAAGCTGCGGTCGAAGACCAGCTCGTCCCCGTCCAGCCGGTAGCTGCCCGCATCGGTGTAGGTCTCGGCGATGCGCAGCCGCACCGAGCCGCCCGGCGGCACCGGCGCGAAGCGGACGACCACCACCTCCGAGTCCGGCGGCACCTCTTCGTCCTCGGCGGTGCCGGTCCTGGCGAGGGCGTCTCCCCTCACGGTCTCGACGGCCAGCGCCTCGCCGGTGTCGAGGTTGCGCGCCGAGGGATTCGACGCCGAGCTCCCCTTGCGCACCACGTTCAGGTATCGCCCCACGCCGGGCCGCGACTCGGTGTAGTCGTGATAGAGATCGAAGGCGTGCGTCTCCGGCTGCCGAAGGAAGTAGACGATCTCGCGGTCCTGATGCGCCCGCTCGACGAGGCGGTCCTGATCAAAAGGCGCGGCCGGATTCTGCGCCGCCGCCGGAGGCGCGGCGAGGAGAACGAGCGCGACGACGCACCCCCTCAAAGGCCCAGCCTCCGCGCCTCGAGCACCAGCGGCGCCGCGTCCGGGCCGGTGTGCATGAAGCTCACCGCGAGGCGCCCGTCCGGTTCCGTCAGCACCTGGACCGGCACGTTGCAGGAGACGAGCTCGTAACCGGCCGGTAGGACAACGGCGTTGCGGCGGATGCCCAGCGGACGCGCGAAGACGATGCGGTCCGCGCCTTTCCGGAAGTAGCTCTTCGCGTCCTCGTAGGTCTTCTCGATCAGCAGCCGGACGCCGCCTTCCGCCGGCACCGGCCGCGGCAGGCGAACGCGGATGTAGCTCGTGTCGAGGTCCGCCTCCGGCAGCCCGCCGGCGCGCGCCTCCTCACCGCTCACCACCTCGACCGTCAAGGGCTGCGCGCTCGACCGGTCGAAGACCGCTTCGCCGCTCGCCGCGCTCCCCTTGCGGATCGGATTGAAGTAGGCCGTGGCGCCGGGCGTGATCGCCGTGACCTCGAAGAGGATGTGGAACCGGTGCGTCTCGGGATCGAGCAGCTCGTAGCGCGTGTACTCGTCCTCCTCGCGGGGCGCTGCGTCTGGAGCCTCGGCGGGCGTCGCTACGGGCCGCGGTTCCATCGCGCAGCCGGCGAGCGACAGCAGTCCTAATAAGACGAGCAGATGGCGCACGGCGGCAGCCGCCCTTCAGGCCCCGACCACCCGCAGCTCGAAATCCTCGAGCTTCATTACCTGGCGTACGTAGAGGAAGGCGATATCGCTCGCCGCGGCGGGATCCGCGGCGTGGACCGGAAACTCCTCTTCCTGCCGCTGGCCGGCGGCGTTGCGGTAGACGACCGAGGCGGAATACGGACGGATCTTCGTCATGCTGAAATCGTCGAGAAGAATACGATCCGCCGGCCCGCCGGTCAACCGCGCCGGCGGCCCGGCCGTAAAGAAAAACCCCGGCGGCCGGAGCCCGCCTTCGAGCAGGCGATGCACTATCGCGTGCCGCCGGCGAGCACGCCGCCGCTGCCCACGGACAGCGTCGAGCGGCCGTAAGGCGCTGGCCCTTCCGCCGCCTCCCAGATCGCTTCACCGCCGCGCCAGCAGGTCAGGGCGCTGGCGCGGCGCTGGATGATGAAGCGCCTGAAACGGCGCCGGACCCGCACGACGTCGGGGTCCTCCGCCGTCCCGGAGCCGCCGAGATATCGGCACCGCGAGCCCCAGACCTGTCCGGTGTCGGTGAGCAGCAGGCTGCCCCGGCTGCCGTCGCCTTCGCCGGCGAACAGGAGGATGTCGTTCGGGATCAGGTCGTAGCCCGGAGCGCAACGGAGGACCGTCCAGTAATGGAGTTTCAGGTTGAAGTCCTCCCAGGCCATAGGCGCCGCCCGACTCCGTATACGTGGAAAATCTGTCATCCGCCCCGGGAAAATCTCACCGCGCCGTAAGGGCCCGGACCCCCCTACGGGCTGTTCGCGGGCTGGAAGAGCGTGGCCAGAAACTCCTGATCCTCCTTGAGCGCCTTGAGCTCCGGCCGCGCTTCGAGGATGGATTGAAACTGCTGATCGAACTTGGGATCGGCCGCCCGCGCCGTGCGGAGCTCCGCCAGCGCGGCGTCCGGGTTGCCGTTGAGATACTCCAGAATTCCCAGATTCGTGTGCGTGCCCGGCAGGCTGGGCGCGTAGCGCGCCGCCGTGCGGGCAGAGGCGAGCGCGGCCTTGGGATCGCCCTTCTGCAGCAGGCCGTCCACGGCGCCGCGGTAGAGATAGGCGAGGTTGAGGTCGAGCAGCCGGCGCAGCTCGACCAGCGGCTGCGGATGGTCGTCGGCGTTGATGTAGACGTAACGGTCGTTGTTGAGGTTGCGGCCGCCCTGCTTGCGCACCACCAGCAGCGAGGCGGATTGGCGGCCGCGCGAGTCGCCGCCCGCGTCGTCGCCGGCCTTCAGGGCGGCGTAGAGCCTCTCGGCCAGCTCGCCCGGCGCGGCCTCGAACGCCCGGCCCATGGCCTCCACCACCTGCGCTCCGGCGAGGATGTTGCCCTGCGCCGACCACGTCTTGCCCTGCCGGTCGCCGGCCCACGCCACGGCCTTCGGCCCGGTGTAGGCGGCGATGTTGCCCTTGGCGTCCACGATCGCCACCTGGCGGCCGTCCTTGCCCGGGAAGGTGTCTTCAGCCAGCAGCCTGGCGAGCACCTGCTGTGCCGTGAGCCCCTGGCGCAGGAGATCGATCGCCTGCGGCCCGTAACCCACGTTGACGTTGGCCTGCGTCGCCACGGCGCCCACGCCGGCCATCGCCCACGGCACCACCGAGCCGACGGAGAAGTACCGCGAGGCCACCGCCACCCCCAGATCGCCGTTCGCGGGATCGATGGCCACGATGGAGAAGGTCGCGACCGGCGGAGCCTCCAGGCCGGAAGAGCCCGCCGCGAGCGGCGCCGCGGCAGCCAGCAGGCAGAGCGTCAGCAGACGTCTCATGCATCACCTCGCGAAGAACGGATTGCGAAAGAAAGGATACGGCAGAGGGGGAAGACCGGGCAACTCTCGAGGACCGCCGAGATCTCGCCAGACAGAGCGGCGTCGAGACCGAAGCGAAGAAGGTGAAGTAGAGAGCGGCGAGCCTCTCCTGCCTGTCCGGAGGGCACCGGACCACCTGTCTGCGAGCGGACGCCCACCCCCGTGGATATCGGCCCGTCCGCATCCTCCGGCTACCTTGACCTGCATGATCCCTAAACACAGAAATCTCGCACGTCTCTGAGGAGGAACCCATGAAGAAAAGCCACGGAGCTTCTCTGATAATCCTATTGCTGGGAATCCTGCTGACCCCATCCCTCGTCTTCGGAGAGGGAGCGCGCAGAAGCGAGCCGGCGGAGAGGATGAGCCCGCAAATGCGGGAGGCGCTCGCCGATTCGATCCCGCGCCGGGAGCTGGAGCTGGCGCTGCGGCTGCGCGAGGACGTCCTCGTCGAGGTGAAGGAACGCATCGGTGCGCTAGGCGTGAAAGGCTCGGCCGAAGAGCTGACTGATCTCCTCCTACAGGCCGCGCATCTGGAGATCGGCGTCGACAAGTGCAGCGTGGGAATCCTCGAGGCCGGGGACTGCCGCGCGATGAAAGCGGAGCTCGCCGGCGTGGAGCAGCGGTTCCGCCAGGCCGCCGGAGTCTCGGCGCGCGAGTTCCGCAGCGGCCGGCGCGAGACGCCGCCGCCCGCCGACAGGATCGGGCAGCGGTCGTTCTCGAAGAGCCAGACCTGCACCTGTGCCCTGTCGGTCTACAGCGGGTACCGCTGGATGGACCCCTGGTGGGGGCTCGAGGTCGGCGGCCACGCCAGCCACGGCTACTGCAGCAACGACGTCGACTGGTTTCTTCCCCACACCCCCGGCTCGGGAGCCATGACCGGCGACATCGACATCTATTTCGGCGGCGGCGCCTACCATCAGCACAAGTCGTGTGAGGACGACCATATAACCTGCTTCCACGGTCCGAGCACCGAGCACCTCGGAGAATGGGGCAACGTCTCCAGTTGCGACACCTGGCACTCGCAGTACACCAACCCTTACGGCTCCTGGTACGGCGGGTCCCTCTCCGACAGCCTGTGGGTGCATCAGGTCTCGACCCCCTATGTCACGGTGGCCGGCTCCTGCAACGGCAACTACGTCGCCGTGAAGGAGTACATCCAGGAGCACGATCCCGGGTGCTGCGACGATCCCATGGGAGACCTGTGGTTCGGGGTGCAGGTCGCCGACGGTTCCGGCGTCGTCTCGGATACCAAGCAGACCACCAACTGCAACGGCGGCTCGCAGAGCGGCCTCCCTCCGCACTGCGGCACCTTCGGAGCGACGGTCTGGGTAGCCTACATCTGCTCGACCGCCGGCCAGCCTGATCCGCCCTGCGATCCCACCGGCGCCGGCGCGCAATCCTGCTACGAGAGCGGCGGCAGTTGGGACCCCAACACCTGCTACTGCCAGATGCCCTGCTACCACGACGGCTACTGCGCCGAGTGGGACGACATCAACTGCGTCTGCCTGCGGAACTGATCCGTCCTGAGTCCCGGCCGGAGTGGATCCGGCCGGGACTGTAATCCCTGTTTGCGATTGCGGCGGCGGTGGGAAATGATGGCGGCCTGTCCAGGCGCAGAGGAGACGATGCCGACATCGCAAGCAAACAGAATCGGCCCCGACGATCCGCGCTACCTGGCGGTGGTCGAAAAGCGTTTCAACAAGCGGTTCCGCGCCAGCCCGGACTACGTCCGCCTAGCCGGCTCGACCGAGCAGGTGGTCTCGGCGGTCGAGGAGGCGGTGAGGGAAGGACGGCGCCTAGCCGTGACGAGCGGCGGGCACTGCCTGGAGGGCTTCGTCTCGGATCCCGAGGTGCGGGTGATCCTCGACGTCTCGCCCATGAAGCGCCTGTACTACGACGCGGAACGGGGCGCCGTCGCCGTCGAGGCCGGCGCCACCGTGGGCGAGACCTTCCGGGCGCTCTACGAGACGTGGGGAACCGTGATCCCGCTCGGCGAGTATCCGGAGATCGGCATGGGCGGGCACGTGGCCGGCGGCGCCTTCGGTTTCCTCTGCCGCCAGCTCGGCCTCGCGGCGGATTATCTATACGCCGTCGAGGTGGTCACCGTGGACGCGGAAGGACGCGCGGGTAGCGTGGTGGCGACCCGGGAGACCTCCGACCCGCATCGCGAGCTCTGGTGGGCGCACACCGGCGGCGGCGCCGGCAACTTCGGCGTCGTCACCCGCTACTGGTTCCGCTCGCCCGGGGCCTCCGGCGAGGATCCCGCCGCGCTGTTGCCCCGCGCGCCGGAATCGATCACCACCTTCAAGGCGGAATGGGACTGGAGCGGCGTCGACCGGCCGTCCTTCCTGCGGCTGCTCGGGAATCACGGCACCTGGTGCGAGCGCAACAGCGGCGCCGATTCCCCGAACGCCTCCCTCTGGACCCTCCTCGCGGTCCACCGCAAGCAGCTCGGCAAGATCATCGTCCGCGGCGTGAGCACGGCCGGCGCCGCCGCCGAGCGGCAGATAGAGGACCATTTGGCGGCGCTGGGCGAAGGGATCGCCGCGCCGGACGGCCGCGAGCTGGCGCGCATGTCCTGGCTCGAGTTCGCCCTCGACCCGTTCCCCGATCTGTTCGCCGCGCCGCCCGGCGGTGTCAGCGCCAAGGTGAAGGACGCGCTGCTCAGGAAACGGCTCACGGACCGGCAGATCGGTGTGGCGTACGACTACCTCACCCGCACCGACCACGACGTCATGGGTGGCATGCTGGGGCTCGCCACCTACGGCGGCCGCGTCAACATCGTCGCGTCCGACGCCACCGCCGCCGCCCAGCGCGGCTCGATCCTCGACATCGCGTGCACTACGGGCTGGCTGGACCCGCGGGAAGAGGAGCAGAACCTGGCCTGGGTGCGGGCGTTCTATCGCGATCTGTTCGCGGAGAGCGGCGGCGTGCCGGTGCCGGGCGAGGCGTACGACGGGGCCCTCATCAATCATCCCGACACCGATCTCGCGGACTTGGAGCTGAACACCTCGGGCGTGCCCTGGCCCACGCTGTACTACCAGGCGAACTATCCGCGCCTGCAGCGCGTCAAGGCGCGGTGGGATCCCCGCAACGTGTTCCGGCACGCGCTGTCCATTCGGGTGGGATGATCTTGCCGACGGACGCCCGCCCTCCCATCGGCCATCTTCGCCGCCTGCTCGGCCTCGGCTTCGGGCTCGCGGTCATCGTCGGCAGCACGATCGGCGTCGGCATCCTGCGCACGCCGGGGCTCGTCGCGGGCCACCTGCACAGTGGATCCGCCATCCTGATCCTCTGGCTGGTCGGCGGCCTCTACAGCTTGCTCGGAGCGGTGTGCCTGGCCGAGCTGGGCACGTCGGTGCCGCAGGCGGGCGGGTACTACGTATACGCGCGGCGCGGCTTCGGCGACTGGGTCGGCTTCGGCGTCGGCTGGACGGACTGGCTCACCTACTGCACGGTGCTCGCCTACGTCTCGATCGGCCTCGCCGAATTCAGCGGCGTGCTCCTGCCGGCGCTCGCCGGCTGGATACGGCCGCTCGCCGTGGTCACGCTGCTGGCGATGGTGGCGCTCCAGTGGGCGGGCCTCCAAGTGAGCGCGCGGTTCCAGGAATGGACGACGGCAGTGAAGTTCCTCGCCTTTCTCGCCCTCGTCGTCGCGGCGTTGACACACGAGCCCACGCCCACTCGGGGACTGCCGGCTACGGCGGACGCGCGCGGCCTCACCTTCACCGGCGTCATCCTCGCGCTGCAGGCCATCGTCATCGCCTACAGCGGCTGGCAGAGCGCGCTCTACTTCACCGAAGAAGACCGCGATCCCGCGCGCCACCTGCCGCGCGCGATGCTCGGCGGCGTCCTCTCCGTCATCGCCGTCTACCTGCTCGTCAACCTCGCGCTCCTGCACGTGCTGCCCATCGCGGAGCTCGCGAAATCGACGCTGCCGGGCGCGGACGCGGCGGCGGTCGTCGCCGGCGAGCGGGGGAAACAGCTCATCACCGTGCTCTCCGTAATCTCGCTCCTGCCGCTGCTCAACGCCATCCTGATGATCGGCACGCGCATCCTCTTCGCCATGGGGCGTGACGGGCTCGTCTCGCCGCGCACGGCGGCGGTCAACCCGGGCGGCACGCCCGGCGTCGCGACCCTCGTTACCACCGGCGTGGCGATGCTCCTCATCGCCTCCGGCACGTTCCAGACCCTCATCGCGCTGGCCTCGGTCTTCCTGGCCGTGAACTATTGCGTCTGCTGCCTCGCGCTGGTGGTCTTGCGGCGGCGGGACCCCGGCCTCGCCCGGCCGTTCCGCGCCTGGGGTTATCCCTGGTCGGCGGCCGTCGTCGTCGCCGGCGCCGCCGTGTTCCTCGCCGGCGTACTGGTGAACGACACGGCGAGCGCGGTGAAGGCGGCGGGATTGCTGGCCCTGGGATTGGCCGGGCGCGCGGCCGTGGCGGTCCGCAGGCGCTCCTCGGCGTCAGCAAAGTTCGCGGAGAAGCCTCGCCAAAACTCTCAACAGCGTTGAGAGCCCGCTATCTCTTCTCTGTGCAATGACTTAGAACGCGCGGCCACTCTCCGCGCCGGGCGCTCTACGGGGCTCGCCGTAAAAAAATTGAGCGATACAAGGCGATTTCGAGGCCTACCGCGATCAACCGCAGCTCTCAACGCTATTGAGAGAACTTCCGTGGTCTTCCAATCTGCACATTCTGACCAAGACAAAACGGCCCGAGGAACGGGAGTTCTACCTGCGTATGGCGGCGCAGCAACGGTGGCCCGTGCGGGAAGTCGCCCGCCAGATTGACAGCGCCCTCTTCGAGCGGGCCGTGCTGAGCCCGCCGAAACTCTCGACAGCGTTGAGAGAATTGCACCCGGGAGCCGAGAAGGTCTTTCGGGACGCTTACCTCCTGGAGTTTCTGCAACTGCACAGCCCTCATCACGAAGCCGACCTGCACCAAAGCCTCCTGCGCAACCTGCGGCACTTCCTGACCGAGCTGGGTCGCGATTTCTGCTTCATCGGCAGTGAAGTACCCGTCCAGGTCGGCAGCAAGGACTTCAACCTCGACCTGCTCTTCTTCCATCGTGGTTTGAACTGCCTGGTAGCCATTGAGCTCAAGATCGGTGAATTCCAGCCTGAGCACCTCGGCAAGCTCGAGTTTTACCTGGAGGCCCTCGACCGCAATGTCCGCAAGCCGCATGAGGGCCCCTCGATCGGAGTGCTCCTCTGCGCCAGCAAGGACAGTGAGGTGGTCGAATACGCCTTGAGCCGATCGATCTCTCCTGCCCTCGTCGCCGAGTACCAGACCCAGCTACCGGATAAGAAGTTGCTGCAAGCCAAACTGCACGAGATCTACGCCTGGACTCGGGGCGAAGAGGAGCCGCCGGCGCAGGAAAGATCCAGGTGAATCCGTCCATCAATTAAGCTGGCACCAGAAGGAGACCCCTATGCCTGAGAGCCCGAACAGGTGCTGCGATCTGGTGATGAAGGGTGGCATCACGAGCGGCGTGGTCTATCCAAAAGCCGTCGAAGAGGTGGCGAAGCGGTTCTATCTGATGGGCGTCGCCGGGACCTCCGCCGGCGCCATCGCGGCGAGCCTCGCGGCGGCGGCGGAATACAGACGGCGGACCACGGGGAGCTTCGCGGGTTTTACGGAGCTGGCCGGGCTGGGCGAAGAGCTGGCGAAGCCGGGGAGGCTCCTCGGGCTCTTCACTCCGGATCGGGACACGCGGAAGCTCTTCAAGCTCCTGTTGAAGCTTCGCGAGCAAGGCCTCGGTTTCCGCAACAAGCTGCGTCTCGCATGGATCCTGCTGTTCCGCCGGGAGAAGACCCTCGCCGCCTTGACCGGCAACTCGTTCGGCCTCTGCACCGGCATGGCGAACGACAATCGGGAGAGGGGAGTCGAGCCGCTGACGGAGTGGCTGGCGAGGCGGATCGACGAGGTGGCCGGAAAGAGCGGCCGCGAGCCGCTGACCTTTCGCGACCTCCACGGCGCCCCGGTCCCCGAAGCGCTCCGGGATTTCGTGGGCGCAAACATCGAGCGCTCGATCGATTATCGCGCGGTGACCACCTGCCTGACCTTCGGCAGACCCTTCGAGCTGCCCTTCAGCACGAAGATCTTCGCCTTCGATCCCGAGGAGTGGCGGCGCCTCTTCCCAGCCTACGTGGTGGACTTTCTGGTGAGAAAGGCGGCCGACATCGACTCACCGAGCCTGAAGCGGGACGGCAAGCTGCCGCTGACTTCCGACGAGTTGCCGGTGATCGTCGCCACGCGGATGAGCCTGAGCTTCCCGGTGTTGCTCACCATGGTACCGCTCTGGGCGGTCAACTACCGCAAGGAGAACAAACCTCTGGAACGCGTCTGGTTCAGCGATGGGGGGATCAGCAGCAACTTCCCCATCCACCGCTTCGACAGCCTCTATCCGCGGTGGCCGACGCTGGGAATCACCCTTGCCTATACCGACAAAACCGGAGCTACGGACCATCCGGGCCTGAGCGACCCTCGCGTGCCGGAGGAGGAACGGTTGATCTACCTGCCCAAACGGCGCGGCGATGGGGTGGTCGACCGCTGGAGCTCCTTCGACGGCAAGGGGAGCGCCGTCGGCGATCTGCTGGGGTTCCTGATGACGATCTTCGAGAGCGCGCAGAACTGGCACGACAACTCATTCATGAAGCTGCCCGGGTATCGGGATCGCGCGGCTGAGGTGTGGATGCAAGCGGGCGAGGGAGGGCTCGAGCTCTCGATGCCGCCGGAGCTCGTGCGGAAGCTCGCGGCCCGCGGCCAGGTCGCCGGCCGTCTCCTCGCGGAGCGTTTCTCCACCAAAGCGCCAGAAGAGGCGATGTCCTGGGACGGGCACCGCTGGACCCGCTTTCGCTCCGGCATGGGCGCTCTGATGACGGAGCTGCTGGCGCTTCACCAGAGCGTTCGCACGGCGCCCATGGCAGGCGGACGGCGCCTCGAGGTGTGGCTGAGCGGTGAGGAAGAGTCCCCAGGAAACAAGTACAAGACGGTTGCGGAGCGGCAAGCCGATGAGACGGCGCTGCGGGAGCTGATGGCGCTGCTCGATCAGATAGCCCCGCGAATTCCGGCGCCCTTCTCGACCTGGCCGAAGCCCGCGGTCGAGTACGGGAGTCGGGCGCCGATGTGATGCACACCCCGCGTCCGCGTTCGCCTTCGGGGGATTCGGAGCGGTCGGCCTCGCGCTCCAGTTGGGCGGCGAAAAAATCGGTCAGGTTCACGGCATTCTCTTCCGGTTTGGGTTGACCTACGCGAGGCAGGGTAACGGCGTGAATATGTCATGGAGGCGCTGAGCGGCGGCCAGCGTGCCCGTCTTTCCCTCTTCAACGGAGAGCGGAGTTTTCCCCCCCGCCGAGGGGCGGGGTTTCCCCCTCGGAAGCGGAGAGTTCCCCCTCGTGGGGGCAGGTTTCCCCCTCGTGGGGGCAAGCCGCCCCCTCAGGGGGCCAAGTCTCCCCCTCAGGGGGCCAAGTCTCCCCCTCAGAGGGCCAAGTCTCCCCCTCAGGGGGCCAAGTCTCCCCCTCAGGGGGGCAAGTCGCCCCCTCAGGGGGGCAGCTCGCCCCCTCGTGGGGGCAGGTTGGCCCCTTGTGGGGGAGAGAGGCCCCCTCGTGGGGGGACGCCGCCCCCCGCTGGGGGAAAATGCCCGTTTCCTGCCCAGTTCTCCGCGCAAACACCGACAGTAAAGGGGCTTAGCCTTGCAACAGGCGCGGTCCGAAGCGTGCCTCACAGTCCCTTCCTTGCCGGGTTTCTTATGATACGATAGCATCTTACGATCGCAGCGACTTTCCGGGAGTACATGATGTCGTCATGGAATGCTGTGCGCCGTTGGTCCTTTCTCGCTCTCGCCGTCCTGCTTCTGGCGGCCGGTAGAGCCTACGCTTTCGGCCCCGTCGAGCTGCTCTCGAAGGCGGATCCCATCCTGCCGCCGCACGCGGTGGGCACCGCCACGAACGCGTCGCTGAGCGCCGACGGGCGCTACGTCGCGTTCGAGAGCTCGGCTCCGAACCTGTTGCCGGGGGTGCACGAGGGCAACAACGGGAGCGACGTCTTCGTCTGGGACCGGCAGAACCAGACGCTGACGCTGGTGAGCCGCAGCGCTTCGTCGCCCACCCGCACGAGCAACGGCAGCTCGTCGACCCCGAAGGTCAGCGCCGACGGCAACTGGGTGGCGTTCCTCAGCTCTTCGACGGACCTCGTTGCCGGGCAGATCGACACCTCTTCCACGACCGACGTGTTCCTCTGGCAGCGGGCGACGGGCGCCATGACGCTGGTCAGCCGCGCCGCGTCGTCGCCGCTTGCCACCGGCAACTTGTTCCACTTTGCTGGGAGCATGGACCTCAGCGCGGACGGCGCCTGGGTGACCTTCTCGAGCAACTCGACAGACCTGGTGGCCGGGCAGGTCGACGCCAATGGCCTTCCCGACGTCTATCTGTTCAGTCGGGCGGCCGGGACGACGGTCCTCGTCAGTCACGCCAGCGGCTCGCCGGCCACCGCGGGAAGTGGAGACGCCAACTCTTCCCGCATCAGCGCCGACGGGAGCTACGTCGTCTTCATCAGCCAGTCCACCAACCTGGCCGCCGGCCAGTCCGACGCCAACGGCTCGTACGACGTCTTTCTCTATGACCGGGCCGCCGGCACGAACACCCTGGTGTCGCACGCGAGCGGCGCCGCGGCCATGGCGGCGAACGGCTCCTCCTCCGAGCCGGTGATCGGCGCGGACGGCCAGTGGATCGCCTACTCCAGCGCCTCGAGCAACCTCGTCGCCGGCCAGGTGAGCACGCTGGGGACCCTCAACGTCTTCCTCTACGATCGCGCGGCGGGCCTCTCGGCGCTGCTCAGCGGCGCGAACGGCTCGGCCACGACGGCGGCCAACAACTATTCCTCCCGGCCGTCGATCAGCGCCAACGGCGCCTATGTCGCCTTCGAGAGCTATGCGACGAACCTGACCGCCGGGCAGATGGATGCCAACGGCGCCAGCGACGTCTTCCTCTTCGACCGCGCAGGCAACACCTTGACGCTCGCCTCCGGCGTGAGCGCTTCCCCCACCGCGACCGCCAACAACGGGTCGGGGTCTGCCGTCATCAGCGCCGACGGCGGCCGCGTCGCCTTCGCCAGCGCGGCCACCAACCTGGTCCCCGGCCAGAGCGACGGCAATGGGACCCAGGACATCTTTCTCTATACCCGCGCCTCCGCCATCCTGGTGCTGGTGAGCCATGGCGCGACGCCGATCCTGACCGGCAACGGGCTCTCCGAGCGCGCCGCGCTCGACGGCAACGGCGGCCACGTCGCCTTCGCCAGCGCCGCGACGGATCTGACGGGCGGCAGCGACACGAACGGCGGCTCGGACGTGTTCGTCTATACGACGGCGGACGCGAGCCTCGCGGCGCTCTCGTTGAGCCCGGCGGTCGCGTCCGCGACGGCGGACGCGCTGAGCTCGGCCTGGGGCCTCAGCGCCGACGGCCGCTACGCGGTCGTCCTCTCGACCAGCACGAATCTGTTCCCGGGCATGACGAAGGCCGACGGCGGCGACAGCGACCTCTACCTGCGCGACCGCACCGCGGGCACGACGACGCTGATGAGCCACAACTTCGGCTCGGCGACGACGACCGGCAACCATCAATCGCAGAGTCCTTCCCTCAGCGACGACGGCGCCTACGCCGCCTACGAGAGCTATGCGAGCACGCTCGTCTCCGGGTCGGACGTGGGTCCGCCGTTCGGGGACCTCGACATCTTCCTCTTCGACCGCGCCGCGGGGACCAACACCCTGGTGAGCCACACCGATGGCGCCGCGACCACGGCGGCCCAGGGGCCCAGCGACCATGCGAAGATCAGCGCCGGCGGCGGGTACGTCGCGTTCGCGAATCAGGGCGGCACCCTGGTTTCCGGTTTGACGGACCCCAACTCCGGCCGCGACATTTATCTCTTCAGCCGCGCCACAGGGCAGAACGTCCTGGTGAGCCGCACCAGCTCGTCGGCCACCACCGCCGGGAACGCCCCCTCCGACCTGCCCTCCATCAGCGCCGACGGCGGCTTCGTCGCCTTCTTGAGCGCGGCGTCCGACCTGGTCGCCGGGCAGGTGCAGAACAACGCGGACTACAACGTGTTCCTCTACGACCGCGCGGCGGGAACCACGGCGCTGGTCAGCCACACGAGCTCGTCGACGACGGCGACGGGCAACGCCGGGGTGAGCATCAACTCCCTGCCGTCGCTCATCGCTCCGACAGTGAGCGCGGATGGCGCGTACGTCGTCTTCGCCAGCCCGGCGACCGATCTCATCGCCGGTCAGTTCGACGGCAACGCCGGGCTCGACGTCTTCCTCTGGGAGCGCGCCAGCGGCGCCATCACGCTGGTGAGCCACGCCAACGGCTCCGCCTTCACCACCGGGAATTCCGTCTCCGACAGCCCCGTCATCAGCGCCGACGGCCGCTACGTCGCCTACGAGAGCGCCGCGACCAACCTGGTTCCCTTCCAGACGGACGCCAACGGCGACTACGACGTCTTCCTCTGGGACCGGGTGACCGGGATGACGGTCTTGGTGAGCCACGTCCCCGGCGCGGCGTCAGCGCTGACGGCGGGGGCGGGACGGTCCGTCGCGCCCGTCATCAGCGCCGACGGCTCGAAGATCGGGTTCGGCAGCTACAACACGAGCCTGGTGTCCGGAGAGGCCGACTACAATACCTCCGCGGACATCTTCCTCTACGATCGGCTCTCGGCGGCGAACCGCCTTCTGAGTCACGCCGACGGCTCGCCCCTGACGGCCGGCAACAACCTCTCCGGCCTCATCCTGCTGAGCGCCGACGGCGGCACGGCGGCATTCAGCAGCTACTCCTCGGACCTCATCGCCGCCGGCGACTACAACGCAACGGCGGACGCCTTCGTGCACGACCGCCCGCGCCTGGACTACTACACGCTCACCCCCTGCCGGCTGCTCGACACGCGGGGCGGCCCGGCGTTCGCCGCCAACGTCACCGAGATCCTGGTGCTGACGGGCGCCTGCGGCATCCCGGTCAATGCGAGCGCCGTGGCGCTGAACGTCACCGTGACGCAATCCTCCAACTTCGGCCGGCTGACGCTGTTACCGGGCGACTTCCTCCGGGATCCCACCACGAGCACGATCGAGTTCCAGGCGGGCCAGACGCGCGCCAACAACGCCATGGCTTCCCTGGCGCCGGACGGCAGCCTGGCGATCGCGCCGGTCGTCGCCGACGGCGGCACCGTGCACGTGATCCTCGACGTGGTGGGCTACTTCGTGGCGGGGACGGAGTGAGGTGTAAAATAGCGCCAGCATGAAGCGGCAGTCGGTTCCTTGCTTCGCGGCAATCGTCCTCGCGGCCCTGGTCCTGCCGGCGGTCGCGGCGCCGGCTCGGGGCCTGCCCCGCAAGGACGACTGGCTGGAGATCCGCTCGGCGAACTTCACGCTGTTCACCAACGCCGGCGAGAGCAACACGCGGCGCATCGCGGCGGACCTCGAGCGGCTGCGCGACGCCCTGGCCCAACTCGCGCCCGGCGTGACGCTGACCTCCCCCACTCCCACCTACATCTTCGTGTTCAAGGACGCCGGCTCGTTCCGGCCCTATCTGCGGACCTACGCCGGCGAGCCGCTGGAGGCCGGCGGCTACTTCCTCTCCACCGAGCTCGGCAATTACGTCGCCATCAACGGCGGCCGGCGCAGCGACGGCAGCGGCATCATCTACCACGAGTATCTGCACTACGTGATGCGCAACCGCTACGCCAGCCTGCCGCTGTGGCTGCACGAAGGGCTGGCCGAGTACTACAGCACCTTCGAGGCCGTGGGCGACGAGGCCAAGATCGGCCTGCCCATGGTCGAGCACGTGGCCTGGCTGCGGAAGAATCCGCTGATCCCCTTGACCAGCCTGTTCACGGTGGACGAGCGGTCGAAGGAGTACAACGAGTCGGCGCGGCGCGGCGGCTTCTATGCCGAGTCCTGGGCCCTCGTCCACTACCTCGTCTCCGGCAGCCCCGAGCGCCGGCAGCAGGCGGCGGAGTACCTCCGCCTGGCGCAGGCCGGCGAGCCGCCGGACAAGATCTTCCAGCAGGCGTTCGGCGCTCCGGCCGCCCTCGAGCGCGAGCTGCGCAACTACGTGCAGAGCTACATCTTCAATTACACCCGGGTCCCCCTGCGGCCGGAGACGAACCTCGCCATGGAGGTGCGGCCGATGGCCTGGGCGGACGTGCTCTCGCGGCTGGGAGAGCTGCTCACCGACATCGACGACGAGCATCGCGCCGCGGCCGGCGAGCACTTCCGCGCCGCCCTCGCCGAGAAGCCGGAGCATGCGCCCGCCATGGCCGGCCTCGGGCTGCTCGCCGAGCGGAGCGGCCGGGCCGAGGAAGCGCGGACCTGGTATGCGAAGGCCGCCAGGCTCGCGCCGGACCACTTCCTCGTGCAGTACCTCTACGCCCGGAACCTGATGGCGGACCCTGCAGCGGACTCGCTGCGCCTGGCCCGCGCCGCGCTGGCGAGGACCGTCCAGCTCCGGCCGGACTACGGCGAGGCCTGGGCGCGCCTGGGCTACACCTATCAGTCCGAGGAGACGGTGCCCGCCGAAGCGGTGCAGGCGCTGGAGACCGCCCACCGCCTGCTGCCGTCGCGCCTGGACGTCTCCCACAACCTGGCGGTCGTCTACGCGCGCATGGGCGAGCGGCGGAAGGCCGAGGAGCTGATCGAGCACGTGCTGGTGCCGGCCGGCGACGCGGAAACGGTGGCGAGCGCCCGCGAGGCCCTGCTCGACGAGGACTACCTCCGCGCCGAGCAGCTCGTCGGCGAGCAGAAGCTGGAGGAGGCGCTGCCGCTGCTGGAGCAGATCCGGGCGAAGACCACCCGGGAGGAGCGGCGTGCCGGCCTCGCCAGGAGGATGCGCGAGGTCCAGGAGACGATCGATTTCAACCGCTTCGTGGACCGCTACAACCAGGCCGTGGCCCTGGCCAACCGGGGAGACGTCCGCGGCGCCGTCGCCATCCTCGAGCCGCTGGTGGCGGAGACCCGCAACGCCACCCAGGCCGATCAGGCCCGCCGGCTGCTCGAGCAGTTGAAGACGCCGGAAAGGAAGCGGGCGGGCTCTGGGGGGCTGACACACCCCTGACACCCCTGACACCTCTGACACACCCCTGACAGACCTCACCCGGAATCCCTCCCCGGGACCTCATCTCCTTTATTTTCTTTGATTTACTCCTCAGGCCCAGATGGTACGAACCTTGCCCTTCCCCGGCGGCGTGTGCAGAAACCAACAGCTTCACCCAGGGGAGGGAATCATGTTCAGAAAGAACTTCGCTTCACTCGCAGCTCTCATCCTCGCCATCGCATGGACCTGTAGCGGAAAGGCCGAAGCTCAGCTCCGCCCCTCCGCGCTCGTCCTGCTGCCCTATTTCGAAGTCGACCTGGGAAGCTCCGGCAAGACGACGATCTTCGCCGTCGGCAACGCGCTGGACCAGACCGTCGACATCCAGATCGAAGTGCGCACCAACTGGGGCGTTACCATCCTCGGCGTGCCGGCCAAGCTGGCGGCGCACGAGGTCAAGACGTTCAACCTGCGCGACTGGATCGTGCAGGGCAAGCTGCCGGGCAAGACCTTGAAGCAGGCCGAGAAGGCTCAGCTCAAGGCCGCCCTCTCCGGCCAGAAGGCACCGGACAACCTCTACTACTCGACCACGGTGGCACCCAACCTGGCCGTCGGCTCGGTCATCATCCGGGCCGGAGGCTCCATGCCCCAGGCCCTCTGGGGTGATTTCCTGCTCGTCGATCCGGCGTTCAACATCTCGATGGGCGACGATCTGGTGAACCTCGAGCGGGCGAGCTGCGGCTCCTGGCTCTGCAACCGCCACGCTCTCCGCTTCCTCTCCGGCGCGTCGATCAACCTCGACACCGAGGTCATCATCTGGACCGACCGCTCCGGCTCGCCGTCGAAGACCTCGTATCCGGAAAGCCAGAAGGTCGGCGCCGAGGGCATCGCCTACAACGAGGCGGGCCAGCCGATCGGCAATCCCGGCCTGCGCCTGCTGCCGCTGCAGGTCGTCTCCGTCGCCAGCCTCGGCCTGAAGGAGCCCTTCGGCTGGATCGATCTGCGGACGGAGGAGCCGACGTTCATCGGCCTCCACTTCGACACTCTGCGTAAAGACGGCGCCGCCCTGCAGGCGTACTGCCTCAAGGATGATCCGCATCCGCCCGGGTCCGGGCTCGAGCTGGTGAAGCGGACGAACGGCGAGGACGCCAACGACGGTCCGGGACCGACGATCGCCGTCGGCTCGCCGGTGGTCTGGGAGTACACCGTGCGCAACACCGGCGGCGTGCGCCTGACCAAGGTCAAGGTCACGGACGACGACGCCTCGCTGCAGGTGAGCTGCCCGAAGGACACGCTCGAAGCCGGCGAGACGATGTTCTGCACGGCCAAGGGCACGGCCGTCGCCTGCCAGTATCAGAACATCGGCACCGCCGTCGGCACCCAGCCGAACGGCACCTTGCTGGAAGCCGACGATCCCAGCCACTACTTCGGCGGCCAGAACGCCAGGATCGACGTCGAGCTGGCGGTGAACCAGCAGGACGCCGACCAGCCCGCCGGCGCCGCCGTCGAAGCCGGCGATCCGCTGCAGTGGACCTACCTCGTCACCAACACCGGCGACGTGCTGCTCACCGACGTCAAGGTCACGGATGACACCGGCGTCGTGCCGAGCTGCCCCAAGACCAGCCTCCGCCCCGGCGAGTCGATGACCTGCACCGCCAGCGGCACCGCCGTCGCCGGCCAGCACCGCAACGTGGGCGCCGCGGCGGCCAAGGGACCTTGCGGCGACGACGCCAAGGACAGCGATCCCACCTACTACAACGGGCTGCCCATCGAGCCTCCGCCGCCGGCCTCGATCGCCATCAAGAAGTACACCAACGGTTACGACGCCGACACCGCTCCGGGTCCCCACATCAAGGTCGGCGAGCCGGTGCAGTGGACCTACACCGTCACCAACAACGGCGGCGTGAACCTCACCGATGTCCAGGTCGCCGACAGCCGCGGCGTTGCCGTGAGCTGCCCGAAGACCTCGCTGCAGAAAGGTGAGGCGATGACCTGCACCGGCAGCGGCAAGGCCACCGTCGGCCAGTACGAGAACATCGGCACCGCCACCGGCAAGTCGCCCAACGGATCCAGCGTGACGGATTCGGATCCCAGCCACTACTTCGGTCAGGACATGCCGTCGCCCTGCGGCATCAAGATCAAGAAATACACCAACGGCCAGGACGCCGACGCCGCGCCCGGACCCACCATCCCGGTCGGCAACGCCGTGCAGTGGACCTACGTCGTCACCAACCCCGGTCAGGTGGTGCTGAGCAACGTCAAGGTCACCGACAACAAGGGCGTCGCCGTGAGCTGCCCGAAGACCTCGCTGCAGCCCGCCGAGGCGATGACCTGCACCGGCAGCGGCACCGCCACCGCCGGCCAGTACGAGAACATCGGCACCGCCGTCGGCACGCCGCCCTCGGGCCCCAACGCCACGGATTCGGATCCCAGCCACTACTACGGCCAGGTGCTGCACGCCGACGTCAAGATCAAGAAGTACACCAACGGCCAGGACGCCGACGCCGCTCCCGGCCCCACCATCCCGGTAGGCAACGCCGTGCAGTGGACCTACACCGTCACCAACATCGGCGAGGTGGCCCTCAGCAACGTCCAAGTGACCGACAACAAGGGCGTCGCCGTGAGCTGTCCGAAGACCTCGCTGCAGGTCGGCGAGTCGATGACCTGCACCGGCAACGGCACCGCCACCGCCGGCCAGTACGAGAACATCGGCACCGTCGCCGGCACGCCGCCCAGCGGCTCCAACGTCACCGCCTCCGATCCCAGCCACTACTTCGGCCAGATCCCGACCGGCGGCGGCCAGGGCTGCACCCCGGGCTACTGGAAGAACCACACCGACTCCTGGCCGCCCACCGGCTACTCGCCGAGCCAGAAGGTGCAAAACGTCTTCGGGCAGGCCGCCGGCTATCCGTCGCTCGGCAACGCCAGCCTGCTCGACGCGCTGTCCTTCCAAGGCGGCTCCACCCTCGAAGGCGCGGCAGGCAACCTGCTCCGGGCCTCGGTGGCGGCGCTGCTCGACTCCTCGCATCCGGGCGTCGACTACCCGCGGACGCCGGCGAGCGTGATCTCCGACGTCAACGCGGCCCTCGCCAGCGGCAACCGCGACACCATCCTCGGTCTCGCTTCGCAACTGGACGCCGACAACAACCGCGGGTGCCCGCTGAACTAGATACGAACCTCAACTCCCTGTAGGCGTAACCTCCCCACCTCCCCGGCGCGCCAAACGCCGGGGAGCTTTTTATTTGTAAGAGAACCCACGGTACACTTGCGTCATGACTGATTCGACGTTCGGGCTCACCGTCGAGCAGCCGGCCTGGGAGGACCTGCCCGTCGAGGGCGAGCGGCGGCGGCGCGCCCGGGCGAGGATTCCGGCCCTGACGATCCTCTACCACCCGGACCTGAGCCGGGTGGGCGAGCGGGCGCTCCTCGGCGGTCTGCTGGAAGGCCGCACCGCGTATCTCTCGCGCCTGGAGCCGGGCTTCGAGGCGCCGCAGCGGAGGGAGCCTCTGCCGCTGGAGGACCGCCACATCAGCCGCTCTCCCCTGCGGCTGAGCCGGGCGCGGGAGACCGGCGGCCTCAGCCTCTCCGTCGCCGAGAGCCGGACGCGCGTCATGGCCAACGGCTCGCCGGTGCAGGAGACCTGGACCTGCACCTCTCAGGAAATCGAGCGTGGCGTCGTCCTCGAGCTCGCCGACCGCGTCGTCCTGCTCCTGCACACCGTGCCGCCGGCGCCGGTGCACGCCGCCGAGCGCTTCGGTCTCGTCGGCGAGAGCGAGGGAATCCTGCGCGTGCGGCACGAGATCCGCCGCATCGCGGAGCTCGACGTGCCGGTGCTCTTGCGCGGCGAGACGGGCACCGGCAAGGAGCTCGCCGCCCGCGCCATCCACAACGCCAGCCGGCGGCGGAGCGGGCCCTTCCTGTGCGTGAACATGGGCGCCATCCCGGCCACGCTCGCGGTCTCCGAGCTCTTTGGCTCGGCGCGCGGCTCCTTCACCGGCTCGGTGCGCGATCAGGCCGGCCTCTTCCAGCGCGCGCACGGCGGCACGCTGTTCCTCGACGAGATCGGCGAGGCGCCGCCCGAGGTGCAGGTGATGCTGCTGCGCGTGCTCGAGACGGGCGAAATGCAGCGGGTCGGCGGGCTGGAGACGCAGAAGGTGGACGTGCGGCTCATCGCGGCCACGGACGCCGACCTGGAGCGCGCCATCGAGGAAGGCCGCTTCCGCGCGCCGCTGCTGCACCGGCTCGCCGGCTACGAGATCGTCATCCCGCCGCTGCGCGAGCGCCGCGACGACTTCGGCCGGCTGCTCTGCCATTTCCTGCGGCAGGAGCTGCAGGCGATCGGCCAGGAGCGGCGGCTGGAGCCGCGGGAGGACGCCTCGCCCTGGATGCCGGCCTCGGTGGTGGCTCGCATGGCGCGCTACGCCTGGCCCGGCAATGTCCGGCAGCTCCTCAACACCGTGCGCCAGATCGTCATCGCCAGCCGCGCCTCCGAGAGCGTCGAGATCGGGCCGCAGATCGAGAAGCTCTTGCGCGAGGCCGCCGCGCCGCCGGCATCCGCCGAAGCTCCCGAACCCGTGCACGCGCAGCCGGCCGCCGTGCGCAGGCGGGCGGAGGCGCAGGTCTACCGCTCGCCGGCCGAGGTCACCGAGGCGGAGATCGTCGAAGCCCTGCGCGCCAGCCGCTGGGAGGTCAAGCCGGCCGCCGAGCGCCTCGGCATCTCCCGGCCCTCGCTCTATTTGCTGATGGAGAAGTTCCCCTCGATCCACAAGGCTTCCGACCTCACCCGCGCCGAGATCCTGGAGGCCCGGGAGCAATGCGGAGGAGACCTCGACGACGCCGCCGAGCGCCTGGAGGTCTCGAAGAAGGCCCTGCAGCAGCGGATGCGGCAGTTGGGGATGGGGTAGGCGGCGCCCTGCCCTCCGAAGCCCTCACCTCCCCGGCCCTCCTCTCCCAGAGGGAGAGGAGGGAGAAAGACAAAGAAAAGAATTCTTTTTCCCCTCTCTCCCCCCTGGGAGAGAGGGGTTAGGGGAGTGAGGGCTTCGCAGGGCAGACCGCCTGCTAAACCGCAAATAAATAGGTTAATTTGAGGATCGCCTGCCGGTCACGCCGCGTGCGCTGGCCGAAGCCGGTGGCGTCCCAGGTCTCGTTGAGCACGATGAAGAGATCGGCGCCGGGGCGGTAGATCCAGTTGAACCGCAGGTTGGCGGAGAGCAGCTCGGCCGCGTCGTTGAGCTGCACGAGGGCGGCGGTCGAGAGGTCCGGCGTCAACGCGAGAGTCAGGCGCTGGCGCCAGAGGTTGACGTCGAAGGTGCCGGCCGGCAGCGCGACGTCCTGGTGCTCCCACGTGGACTCCGAGCGGAAACGGCTCCCCGGGCGTAGCCGCACGCTGAGGCCGCGGGAGAGGCGGTCGCCGTCGTAGAAGCTGCCCTTCTGGATCCAGCCGTTGGCGGAGACGGCGCGCGAGGAATTCGTCTCGAGCCACACGCCGAGATCGCCGAAGCGGTGCTCCGCCGCGGGAATGGCGATGCCGGGCCGGATCTCGAACGGCTCGCCGAGCCGCTCATAGCGGACATCGGCGTAGAGCGAGAGGACGTCGTCCGACTTGGTGCGGAAGGAGAAGAGGTCGAAGCCGTTCCACGCCCAGTCCAGACGGCCTTCGAGATCGGTATAGACCTCGCTGCGACCCTCGAAGAAAAGGTTTCTGATATGGGAGATCTGGGGCCGCGGCACCCAGGTGAGGCTGCCGGTGTAGCGCCGCACGCCGCGGCGGAGAAGGAAGCCCGCCTCGGGATCGAAGCGCTCGCCGATCTCCATGGCGTCCAGGCTCCAGCGCCAGACCGGCCCGCGGTAGACGGCGCCCAGGCCGCCCGTCCGTCCCGTGCCCTCCGCCGTGTCATCGCTCTGCGCCCAGAAGGTGCGCAGCTTGAGGCGCGGGTTGGGATTGAAATCAGCGTCCACGCCGTAGAGACGGTTCTCGCCGCCGTCCGCCGCGTGGCGGGTGGACACCATGCCTACGCTCGTGCGCTCGCCGAAGCGGCGCTTGACGCGCAGCACGCCCCAGTTGTCGCCGCCGCCTTCTTGCGGCGAGGCGGTCTGCGCGTCGAGCACGCCGAGGCTCCAGGGTCCGGCGCGGCCGGTGAGGCGCGTACCCCACTCGATGGGCACCGCTTCGCCGTCCTCCGTCAACCCCACCCGCCGCGAGAAGAACGGCTGCATCACCGGCGAGGTGAAGACGTCGCGGGGGCCGAACTCGAAGAGGCCGGCGTTCTCCAGGAAGAACTCCCGGCGCTCGGGCAGGAAGAGCGAGAAGCGCGAGAGGTTGACCTGCTGCACGTCCACCTCGGACTCGGCGAAGTCCGTGTTGACGGTGAGATCGAGCGACAGGCCGCGGCCGACTCCCCACTTGACGTCCACGCCGGTGTTGTTGTCGGTCGTCCGTTCCGTCGCGGCGGCGGACTCCCGCCCCGCCTCCACGGTGAACGGCTTGACCCGCAGGTTCAAGCCCGGCGACATCCCCGCGAGCCCGGCGAGCCGGCCCGCCAGCGAGATGCGGTTGACGTCCGCCTCCAGCGGCAGCGGAGCCCAGTGAGACTCCTCGCCCTTGCGGCGCACCAGCCGGCGCACGTTCATGCCCCAGGCCTCTTTCTCCGGCGCGAAGCGCAGGGTGGAGAACGGGATCTCCATCTCCGCCGTCCAACCCTCCTCCGTGCGCCGCGCCTTGACCCGCCAGACGCCGTTCCACTCGAGGTTGACGTCGTCTCCCTCGTCGCTGATCAGCGCGTCGGTGCGCACGCCGTTGGCGTTGGTGGCGAAGAAGTAGCCGTTGCGGCGGTCGTCGAAGGTGTCGAGCACGATCGACACCGAGTCGTCCTCGGCGACGTCGGCGTCGCGCTGCATCGCCCGCGCCACCACCGCCCGCGGCTGCGAGTCGAGCGCGCGGATGCCGATGTACAGCGCGGTAGGCGTGTAGACGACCCGGACCTCGGTCTCCTCGGTGGCCGGAGCCCCCACCGCCGGCTCGCGCTGGACGAATCCGGTCGCGGCCTGCACGCCCTGCCAGGCTGCATCGTTGAGCGAGCCGTCGAGCGCGATCGGCTCGGCGATCGCCTTCGCGTGAAGAGACTTGAGCTCGTCGGCCGACGCCTGGCAGGCGGAAAAGACCGCCAGCACGGCCAGCCACAAGGCATAGAAAAGTGGAATCGCACGCGAGATCATCGAAACGCCCTCCGGCGGCCAACCCGCCTCGTTTCGATAGACCGTTGTACCAAGCGGCGATGGCGCCATGATGAAGGCGCTGTAAAAAGGTCGTTTACGTTTTACTGACAAAGCCGCCGGGGACTGCGACGCCGGAGGTCCTGGAGAATCGGAACGACATCGCCGCTTCGGAGACGACCCGCCGTCCCCGTGGCCTGCGGAGGGTGTCGTAGAGCGTCTGGGGCGTCTCTACGGTCCGGTGTCGCGATGGCAAAGGATGGCGATTGTGGGGGCATCGCGAAAACGCCTCCATAACCTCAACTCTGGCGGTGTCCCGGAGGTTCCGTAGAGACGCCCCAGTCGATTTTCGGCATCGGTTCGGTCACACCAACGGCGGGGCGTCTCCGCAGCGGCAAGGCCGTTCCGATCTGCGCACACCTCCGGCGTCGCGATCCCCCGGCGTTTACACCCCGGCTGTTCAAATCCTGCTCCTACCTTCGGAGCGGTAGGAGGCATCGTTTACGGATCGTTTACACGGCGCCATCTCATTGGGCAAGGATGACCGACCAGGGTCAATCCCGACGTTACTCTCCTACTGCTACACTGCGCTCGGAGGGGAAGGCAGATGACTTTCCCGTCGGCTTCGCAGCTCATTCGTACAGGCCTCTGGCAGCGCCTCCAAGGTACGGGCCTCGAACGCTTCGAGCTGATCCGGATACCGGACGGCTGGGTGCTGCGCGGCACCATCCTTGCCCTCGAAAAGCAAGGTCCGGCGCAGGCGGATTACGAGATCCACTGCGATGTGGCGTGGCGAACGCGGCGCGCCGACGTCTCGCTTCGCGACGCGGCCGGCGAGCGCACCCTCCGCCTCGCCGTCGAGAACGGCCGCTGGTACGCGGACGGCAACGAGGTGGAGACGGTCCGCGGCTGCATCGACATCGATCTGGGTTGGAGCCCTTCCACCAACACGCTCCCCATTCGCCGTCTTGGCCTCGGGGTCGGAAAGAAGAGCGGAACGATCACCGCGGCCTGGGTCCGCTTTCCCGAGCTGACGGTCGAGCCACTACCCCAGGAGTACGAGCGCCTGGCCGAGCGGCGGTACCGCTACTCCAGCCGCGGCGGGGCGTTCACGGCGGAGTTGGAGGTCGATGAGGATGATCTGGTCATCGACTATGAGGGGATCTGGCGACGGGTGGGCGGGTAAAGCGGGAGTCGGCGGGCCGCGCTGGGGGGTCTCCGTTATCTCTTGCGAGGTTTCGCGATATAATCGATGGCGCGAAGTCGCTGGGGGGCGATGACATGGACGCCACTGTCACGGCTATTATGGTCCGCGGGGTGTTGGCTACCCTCCTTGCCTGCGGAGCTCTAATCTGCATTTTACGTGGCTCAGGCCTTATTGCGGATCACTTTCGTACGAACGAGCGACCTACGCGATTCGGATTCAAGATAGGGGAGCATGAACTTGGCTTCACCACCGGAGCCGCGGGAACTGCCGTGGTGCTGACCTCAGCAGTGTGGGTATTGGGCACCATCTGGGTGACCCCAAGCCTTCGAACGGCCGGAGGAACTCAGGTTGCAGATATTCCGACGGGATCAGCCGTAATCACTTTTCAAGGGAACTCGACGACCCCCACAAAGCAGCAGGAGGAAGAAGGGGTGATAGAAGGCGGGCCGGTGGGTGGTGGGGTCGATTCGCCCTATCGGATCGGCGAGGGCGTTACCCGACCGGAAATCATTTCCAGCGCATCACCGGTCTACACGGAGATCGCCCGTTTACACAGGGTGACTGGCACCGTGATCGTGGAAACCGTCATCGACGAGCAAGGCAACGTTACGCAAGCGCGGGTACTCAAAGGCCTCCCCATGGGGCTCGATCGGGCGGCCGTGGAAGCCATCCGGACTTGGAAGTTCAAGCCTGCCACCCTTGATGGCCGGCCGGTGAAGGTCTATTACATCTTGACCGTGAACTTCCAAATCAACAAGGACGTATCCGGCCACAACCCGGCGTTCGGAAAACCTGGAGAAGACCCTGAGTTCGATGCCCCAGTTATGGCCCGAGGTTAGTTTATTGGGTCGCTCGGCCTGCCGCTCCGCTACTCGATGAAACATTCCTGTCGCGTTCTGCCTCTCCCTTCGTCTTGTAGAGCGTGCCCTGGTTGCGATCGCATTCCGCCTTGGTCACGTTCCAGGCCAAGGCCAGGATCACAGCCGCCTGCAGCGTGCCCCACGGCAGGATACGAAAATGGTCGTTCAGCTTCTCGTGCTCGCCGGTCACGATCCATCGGCTGATCTTCGCCATGTCCGGATCCCTTGATTGGCCGGCTCCGGCGTAGAGCTCGCCGCCCGTGCGGATCAATCGCTTGAAGCATCGTGATTCAACACCTTGAACATGAACGGCCAGCGAATGACGCAAGATCCTCATCCATAACGAGTTTTTCGCCGTCCGCAAGGATGGCACTCCGCTTGCTCTAACCTCCGCCGTATCGACGGGAGGCAGGCGATGAGAAACCGTTTTCTGACGGTTGGGCTGGTGCTGTCCCTCTCGATCTGCTTCAACGGCGGCGACGCCTTCGCCCAGTTGCAGACCGGTAACATCTACGGCTCGGTCACCGACAGCCAGGGGGCGCCGCTGGCTGGAGCCACCGTGCTCTTGACCGGCGGCGAGGGAGTCCATCCGCAGGTCCAGGTGACGAACGCCGAGGGGCAGTTCCGTTTCCTGGGTCTCACTCCCGGCAACTACGCCCTCCATGCCGAGATGGAAGGCTTCTCCAGCGTCGACTACCCCAACATCGTCGTCAGCATCGGCCGCAACACGTCGATCGAAGTGCCGATGACCGACGCGGACATCGTCACGGTCACCGGGGAGAGCCCGTTGCTCGACGTGCGCCGCCTTACCGACCGCGACACGATCACGGCGGAGGAGCTCGAGAAGATCCCGACGGCGCGCGATCCCTGGGCGATCCTGCAGAACACCCCCGGCGTGCTGACCGACCGCATCAACGTGGGCGGTAACGAGAGCGGCTGCGGATCGAGCTACGTCCAGGAAACCTTTGCCGAGACGGAGCACGGCTTCCCCGGCGCCGAGGCCTCGATCGCCACCGAGATGGCTGTGGCGGGATCGCTCTCCGAAGATCTCGGCTTCGACGCTCTCCGGAGGCCGCCGGTTCCAGACGAGTCCATCCTCACTGCGGAGACTTCCGAGACCGCGGAAAGGCTGCGCCCAAAGCGCGGCACGAACGAATGGCGGGCCTCCGGCTTCTACACGGGAAGCGGCGGCGAGCTCGCCGGCGGCGACGCCGAAGTGAACCGCATCAGCTTCCTGCGCGCCGGCAGCGCCGAGCTCGGCGGTCCGCTCGTCCACGACAAGCTCTGGGTATGGGGCGAGACCGGCCTGCACGAAATCCGCCGCATCGTGCTCGGCGGGCAGGAGGAGGAGCAATCCGGCCGCAGCGGCCGCTTCAAGCTCAACGCACAGATGGGGAACAACGTCTCCTCTCTTCTGACCCTGAGCCGTGGCGATGCGGACGGCTCCGGCCTCGGCGCGGGTCCGGCGCGCGCGCCGGAAACCACCTGGGAGGAGGACGGCCGGGAGACCGTCCGGGGGATCGAGAGCACCGCCATCTTCACCGCGGATTTCTACAGCACGGCGAGCTTCAGCGCCGTGAATGCGCGGCTCGCCGACGTTCCGCGGTCGGCCGGCGCCGAGGCGCGCATCGGTCCCGACGGCGTGGCCCACGGAAGCTGGTTCGACATCCGGGAGGAGCGGCGGGCGCGGCAGGCGCGGCTCACCTCCTCGCTCTTCATAGGCGGCACGACCTATCACGAGATCGTCTTCGGCGGCGGCTGGCGGCGGCAGGAGGAGGATTCGATCCTCGCCCCTCCAGGCCCCTTGGGGGTGGCCGGCGGCGTCCTCGGCCTCGCGGAGGACGTCGCCCTGGCTGAATTCTGGCGCGGCGGCCAGGCTGACGCCCGCATCGAGACCTCGGGATTGTGGCTCCAGGACACTCTGAGCGCCGGCAACACGACGGCCGTCTTCGGCCTGCGCGCCGACGGCCAGGATTTTGGGATCGCCGGCGGGCCGCGACCCTGGACCTTCTCGCCGCGCCTCCAGCTCACCCAGGCCTTTGGCGCGGGCCGGGACACGTTGTTGAAGGCATCCGTCGGCCGCTTCGCCTCCCGCCTCGACGCGCGCGTTCCCTGGCATCTCGACCCCGGCGCGCCGGCCGTGCTGCGCTCGCTCTTTACCGACCGCGACGGCGACCTCTTTCCCGATCCGGACGAGCCCATCCAGCTCCTGCACGGCGAGGGTCTCGATCCGTTGCGGCCGGGTGTGGATCCAGACGCGATCGATCCCCGGCTGCGGCCGGAGATCAGCGACGAGGCCCGGCTCGGAGTCGAGCATGCGTTCCTCCCCGATTTCATGGTTGATCTGCGGGTGTCCTGGCGGCGCACCCGCCATCTCCTGGAGGAGCGCCTCCTCGTCCGCGACGCGGCGACGGGCGCGGTGTCTCTCGCCACGGCCGGCGACTGGGTGCCGGCGGGCCGGCTCGCCGGCACCCTGCCGGACGGCACGCCTTACGACTTGCCTTTCTGGGACCTGCGGCCCGGCCTCCTGTGGACCGGCGGCACGCTCCTCGCCAACGGCGACCGGCAGCGCGAGGACTTCGGGCTCTCCCTGACCTGGCACAAGCGCCTGGCCGACGGCTGGATGACCCGCGGGTATCTCGCGTGGCAGGATTCGGACCAGCGGCTCGGCCCGGACTTCCGGCGCTTCGACGATCCCACGAACACGCTCGGCGGCGGCGACGACGAAGGCCGGTCCGTGGCGGAGATCGGCTCCGGCGGTCCTCACGCAACGCCGCGGTTCACCGCCGCCCGCTGGTCGTTTGAAGCCAACGGCCTGATCGCGCTGAACCACTATCAGTCCTATCTCGAGATCGGCGTCAAAGGCCGGCGAGGCGAGCCGCTCCCCTATTACCGCCAAGTGGCGCGGCAGCGCGCGGACGTCGCCCGCGTGCAGCTCACCGGCCGTCCCGATGCCTTCCGCACCGAGGACGTCCTCACCGCCAGTGCCGCGCTCACCCAGGACTTCGACTTCGGCGACTTCAATCTCTCTGTGAGCCTCGGAGGCGTCAATCTCCTGAACGAGGGCACGGTCCTCGCGCGCGAGCTCGACCTCGGCACGAGCCGCGCCGCCTCCGCCGATGAAACGCTCGCCGCGCGCGCCTTCCGGTTGGAGGTGCGGATGTCTTGGCGGTAGAGCGGCTCGCCGCGGCGCGGTTACGTTAAAATAACGATCGAACAGCGATCATCCTGCAGGCGCTGGATCGCTGAGGAGGTCGAAGATGCCTGGCCGGACCCGCGTTGCGCATAGAAATCTGACCGTTGCGGTTCTTCTCATCCTGGGCATCGGGCTGCCGGCGCTGGCCCAGGAGCCGGCACGGACCGACGGTCCGCCCTATCGGATCGGCGGCGAGGTCAGCCGGCCGGAGATCCTCAACAGTCCCAAGCCGATCTACACGGAGCTCGCCCGTCGTGCCAGCATCACGGGCACCGTGATCCTGGAAGCGGTCATCGACGAGAACGGTAACGTCACGGAGGCGCGGGTGCTCAAGGGGCTGCCCATGGGGCTCGACCGCGCGGCCGTGGAAGCGGTGAAGACCTGGAAGTTCGCGCCGGCCGTTCGCCACGGCGTGCCGGTGCCGGTCTATTATGTCCTGACGGTGAATTTCCAGATCGACGAAGGCGCTTCCAACTACGGCCCGCTGTTCGCGGAGTTTCTGCGGAAGAACCCTTCCTTCGCGACGGCTCTCGGCGACAAACATTTTGATCTGGCGGCCTCGCTCCTCGACCTTTGGGGCAGGGAGAACCCGGACGACGCCGAGGTAGCTCTCGCCCGCATCTATCTCCTCCTGGAGCAAGGCCAGGTCCAGGAAGCCTGGAAGGAGGCCCTGAGCTATCGCGGCGCCGCATCCTACGAGGCCCTCAACAGCGTCAGCCTCTTCACCTGGAATCTGCTCCAGAAAGGCAAGGTCAAGACTCTGGAGGCCCAGGCCGAGCTGATCGAGCTGGGGCTCCAGGCCACGACGGCGGCCATGGCGGCCAACCCGAACGCCCAGGAGCCACTCGTCTACAAGAGATGGTGGCTGAGGGAGAAGGCTGACCGCACGCTGGATCCCGACCAGCGCCAAGCGTTGCTCGACGAGGCGGAACAGCTCCAGTAGGCAATCGCCGAGCGGCAATTCAACTGAGAGCGGGCCTCTACGGCTCGTTCTCGAGCACCCACAGCTCGCGGCCATGCACGCCGTCATGGGCCGAGAAGTAGAGGCCCTCCTCCGTCGGGGTCAGCTCGCCCGGCAGGGACCAGGACGCGCCGGCGGCGATGTCCTGCACGAGCCGGGTTCCTTGTCCGCTGCCGTCGCTGGCCCATAGCTCCATGCCGTGCAGGCGGTCGCGGGCGCGGAAGTAGAGCTGGCCATGCCAGACCACGAGGCTGCGCGGATAGGAGCCGAGAAAACCGGGCGCGATATCGCGCACCAGCGCGGTGCCGGCCGGGGTGCCGTCCGTCGCCCATAGCTCCTCGCCGTGAACTGGATCCGAGGCCGCGAAGTACACGCGGTCGCCAAACTGGACGAAGGCAGGCCGGTCGAGGCCGAGCGGCGCGAAGGAATCGGCGCCGAGCTCGACGTCGGCCAGCGGTACAGTCCCGGCGTCGGTGCCGTCCGAGACCCACGGCAGCAGCCGGCCGCTGGCATCGTCCACGCGCCGCGCGGCGAAGTAGAGGCGCCCGTCCACGACAGCGAGCGCCTTGGGGTCGCGCACCCCTGAAGCCGCCGTGATGGCGCGGACCGTGCCGGCCGGCGTGCCGTCCGTGCTCCAGATCTCCACGCTGCCGGTGCCGCCCGCAAGCGGGAAGAAAACACGCCCGCCAAACGCGACGAAGACGAAGCTCAATTGATCGTAAGGCACGTCAGGCGCGATGAGATCGGCCGCCGTCAGCGGAAACGTCCCGGCGGACGTCCCGTCGCTCACCCACGGCCTCGATACGAAGCTCCCACCTTGCCACTCCTCGTCGAAGAAATAGAGCTTGTCGCCGATGCCCGTGAGCTTGTACGCCTCGACGTTGAGAGGGAGGTCGACGAGCTTCCGGGTACCGGCCTGGGAGCCGTCCGTGCGCCAGAGCTGGGACTGCAGGCTGTTGTTGGGGCCGGGTAGGACCAACCAATAAGCGGCTTGCCCGCCAAAGGCCGTCGCCTCGCCCGGCTGGTCGTCTCCCGCGGCCGGGACGATGGCCGTCGTACCCGCGGCGGTGCCGTCCGTACGCCAGAGGGCATCCCCGTTTTGGTAGGGTAAGAAGTATGCCAGGCCGCCCGCCTCGATCGGCGGCGGACCACTGGTTGCGCAGTAGTCGGACGGCTGGCTCAGAAGGCGGGCGCTCTCCGCGCCGCGCAGGAACCGCAGCTCCCAAACATTGTCGACGCAGCTCTGGAGCAGCAGCCCGTCGCGGAAGCCGAGGAGCCCATGGGGGTTCGAGCTTTTCGCGGCCACAGCCTGGTGGAGCGGCCGGGTTCCCGCCGGCGAGCCGTCGCTGCTCCACAGGACTTCGATCAAGCTCTCCCCGGTCCTCGCTGAGAACAGCAGGCTGCCGCCGGCCGCGCCCGCCTTGAGCGGGTTCGCGAAGCCGTAATAGTGGGACCAGTAAGGACCGCCTTCGAGGGCGAAGAAGGTGCCGGCCTCGGAGCCGTCGGTGATCCACAGCTCGCCCGCCGAATACTCGTCGGTGATCTCGAAGAGGACGCGCCCGCCGGCCGCGGCCCACTGAACGTGTTCGCGGGAGTTGCTGCGCTCGAGCAAGCGGGTGCCGCCGGCGGTGCCGTCCGTCACCCAGAAGCCGTTCCGTCGCCGCCCCTCGTAGCCGTAAAAGACGAAGCGGCCGTCGCCGAGACCGACGAGCGAGCTCGCGGCCGCCGGGCATCCCCCCGCGCAGCCGGCGAGCGGCGAGGTCGAACGCAGATCTCCGCGCGTGCTCCAGAGGTTCGTTCCCTTGACGGCCCCATTGACGAGGAAGACGATGCGACCGCCGGCTTTTTCGATATCGTGCACCGTCACCGCGGGTTTGGAGAAGTCGGTGAGACGCCGCAGGCTCTCCGGCTGATCGCCGAGGCTCCACAGCTCGGTGCCGAGGATGCCGTCGCCCGCGGTGAAGTAGAGCCGGCCGTCGATGAGCTTCGAGAACCAGATCCCTGGATCGGGCAGCGAGAAGCTGGTCAGGGGCCGCGTTCCCGCGGCGGTGCCGTCGCTCGTCCACATCTCCAGGCCGTTGTCCTGCGCGATGAACCAGGCGCGGCCCGCGCCGGCGACGAGGAGACGCGCCTGCGGCGTCTCCGGCAAGCGCACCAGCGTATGGGCGGCGGCGTCCGCGAACCAGAGCGACGGCGAAGAGCCGTCGGCCGCGGTGACGATCAGAAAGGCCCGGTCGCCGCTGGCCGCGAGCTCGCGGATGTTGGCGCTGCCCGGGCCGGGGACGATCTCGCCCACGGGCGCCGTCCCCGCCGGCGTACCGTCGCTGGACCACAGCTCGCAGCCGAGCTCGGGCGTGCAGCCGGTGAAGAAGAGGCGCTGTCCGTTGATGGAGCTGAGGAGGAACAACGTAGGAAGGTCCGGCACGCGCTGCGGCAACTTGAGGTTGCCGGTGACCGGGAAGGTACCCCGCGGCGTGCCATCGGTGCGCCAGATCCGCACGTTGAAGGTCTCGTAGGGCTCGCTGGCGCGGTAGAAGGCGACGCTCCCGGTGGATCCGAGAAGCTCGGCGGTGAAGCACGGCGGGCAGAAGGCGCCCAGGGGGTTGGTGCCCTGGGCCGTGCCGTCGGTGACCCACGGCGCGTAGTTCTCATTGTCGTTGCGCAGGAAGACCGAGCGGTTGCCGACGCGGGCGAAACCCGAAGGGCTCTGAAAAGCCTCGACGTTGCCTGGAGCGAGATCGGCGGCGAGGCGCGCCGGACCTTCGGCGAACGTTGGAACGGCCAGGGCGGAGAAGGCGACGCCGATCAGGAGAAGGAGGGACGGACGGAGCGGGCGATTCATGGCAATACAGCATACCATGTTCCGCCCGCCCTGGACGCGCTACGTCAACAGGTGAAGCGAGATCTCGGTCGAGGCGCCGGCGGCCTTGGCGACGATCCGCACGTGATCGACCTTGCGCCCGTCCTTGAAGTCGAGCAGCGAGTAGACGCCCTGGCGATGGACGCTGTCGTTGAAGTCGACGACCTGCGCCTCGCCGTTCTCGAAGACGACCTCGGCGAAGCTGATCTCCGCGGGCCCTTCGTCGATCCCCAGCAGGAGCTTGCTGCCCCGCCGGTCGACGTTGAGGGTGAATTCCGTCCAGCCGTCCGCGCGGTCGAGGTTCTCGGCCTCCCGCCAGGCCTGCACATTGGCGGCAGGCAGCGCCGGGACGACGACGGCGCCGAAGACCACGGGCGGCAGGAAGACGCGCGGCGCGACGCGGAAGGCGACGCGCGGCGCGCGCACGTAGACGTGCGGCAGCGTTCGGTGGAGAGGAAAAGCCCTGTGGACTACCACCGTGGTGCGCGGACCGTGGTGCACGACGCGGACCCGTCGGGCCCCGGCCCCGGGCGCTATGAAAAGAAGAAACAGAAACGAGAAGACTACGAAGGTTGCTGCAAGCCTGCGTTTCATCGGATCCTCCATTCTGAGGCCGAACGAAACGCTCGGCCTCCATGCATTGAAACCCCGAGATCCGCAAGAACCTGCGGCGCGGCCGCCGCCGTCCGTATACTCCTCGTACGCCGTACCGGAGGAGAACGAATGCGCCCATCGGCGGTTCCGCTCTGCACGATCGCCATCCTCGTCGCCTTGCAGGGATGCGCGCGGTCGAAGGCGCCCGAGCTCGATCCCGAGGTGGCCGGCCGGATCGATCAGCTCTTCGAGCGCTGGAACAATCCCAACAGTCCCGGCTGCACCGCCGGCGTGGCGCGTGGCGGCTGGATGATCTACGCCCGCGGCTTCGGCTCCGCCGATCTCGATCACCGCATCCCCAACGGGCTCGCCACAGTCTTTCCGGTCGGCTCGAATTCGAAACAGTTCACCGCCATGGTCGTGGCGCTCCTGGCGGAGGACGGCACCCTGAGCCTCGACGACGACGTCCGGCGCTGGGTGCCCGAGTTGCCCGCCTACGCGCGCCCGATCACGGTGCGCGACCTGCTCCATCACACGAGCGGCCTGCGGGATTACCAGGCGTTGCGTTTTTTGAGCGGCACGCCTCCCGACTACTTGGATCTCGGCTGGGTGTTGCACCTCCTCTCGCGCCAGCGCGGCACGCACTTCCCCGCCGGCGAGAAATACGAGTACAGCAACTCGAACTACGTGCTGGCCCGCGTGGTGGCCGAGCGCGCCAGCGGCAGCACCCTGCGCCAGCTCGCCAGGGAGCGCATCTTCGAGCCGCTCGGCATGCGCTCGACCACCTGGGACGAGACCGGCCGCCGCGTCGTGCACAACCGCGCCACGCCCTACACCGGCGGCGGCCGCGACGGCTGGCGCATCGCGCTCGGCACGACGCTCGCCGGCAGCGGCGGCCTCTGGACGACGATCGAAGATCTGCTGCGCTGGGATGAAAACTTCTATCACAACCGTCTGGGCAAGGGAGATCCGGGGCTCGTACGGCGCGCCGTGGAGCCCAGCCGGCCGAGCGTCGAGGCGGGGAGAACGGCGGACGAGGACCACCGCGATGGCTACGGTCTCGGCATCTACCTCGGCCGCCATCACGGCCGGCAGCTCCAGTGGCACGCCGGCCGCGGCCCCGGGCACGTCGGCGACATGGCGCGCTATCCGCGGCAGCACGTCTCCGTCTTCTGCCTCTGCAACGCCACGATCGATTCGCGATTCCTCGCGCGCTCGATCGCCGACCTGGTGCTAGGCGCACCGGCTGAATCGCGAGGAGCCGCGCCGGCTCCCTCCTACGTCGCTCTGCCGCCGGAGGTCGTCGCCGCTACTGCCGGGAACTATCTCAATCCGGTCACGGGCACCGTCTGGAGTCTCTCCGCCGAGACGTCCGCGCCCGGCAAGATCGGCATGAACGTGACCGGTGCGGACTACATCCTCTCCCCTACGGGCCCGGGCGAGGTCTTCTTCACCGATCCGCCGCTCGGCTGGCGCGTCACCATCGAGCGCGACGAGAAAGGGCGCGGGACCCGCCTCCACCTCTTCGAGGAGGGCGTCGAGACGGCGCACTACGAGCGTCTCGGCGACCCGCCCCCGCGGGCGATGCTCGCCGCCTACGCCGGCACGTACGACTGCGACGAGCTCGAGAACCCGTATACGTTCGAGGTTGTCGATGGCGCGTTACGCCTGCGCACGAAGGTGCAGCCCAACGGCCCGCTGTCCTTCGGCGGACCGGACCGCTTCATCCTGCCGGCCGAATGGTTCACCTTGATCTTCCAGTTCACCCGTGATCCCCGCGGCCGGGTCACCGGTTTCCGGCTGGACAGCGGCGCCGCCGATGGTTTCCGTTTCGAGCGGCGCCTTTGAATCCACTCACTTGGCGGTGACTTTCCCGTTCTTTCCGTAGACGTAGATCCATTCACAGATCACGCCCTCGGAGACTACGGCCAAGACCTTCGCTTACATCCAACTCTCGCTGATCGGGCTTGCCCTGACTTATATCCTTGCCGCGATGCTGCTCTCGCTGCTTGGTCAGGGCGCTACAAACGCCATCGGTGACAGGTAACCTTCGGCCTCTCGTCAACTATATTTCGGCAGCCGGCCTTCCTCTTTCTCCTTTTCCACGTCCGGTCTCCAGCCCCAGTCTTTCAGCAGGGTGTTCTCCGGTTTGCGGTCGTCCTCCGGCAGGAGCCGAGCGACCTTGTCAAAGAGCACGTCGGCGATGTACTGGCCCAGACGGCGATAGCTCTCCCATTGGGCCTCGTCGAAGAACTGGTCGATGGTGGTCTCGTGAGGGAAATCCGGATGCGACGTATGGTATTCCAGGAGATCGATGGGTTCCCGGCCAGTCAGTGTCGGCTTGACATAGAGGAGCCATGAGACCGTGTCCGGGTTTGAGTAGGTGACTTGCGCCAGGGCCGCGTGCGCGAGGGAAAGTCCAGTTCGATCGGCCGCCACAAGACGGCCATGGGGTCCTTTCTTCTTTTTCGCTTCCTCCCCTCCCGGCACTTCCCACGTCCCCCGTCGGAGCTGTTCGACAGTGCCCATATAGGGCCGCACGGCGTCGGGAACGACTTCGTCGAGTTGCTCCTCGGTAAGGAAGCGGACCTCCGCGCCGAAATCGATCCTGGCCTTGCGCACCAGGTTCGCCAGGCCTTCGAAGGTGGAGTCGGCATCCATTTCGCCGTCCACAATCACAATGAAGCGCAGGCGCCGACGCAGCAGCTCGTAGCCGCCCATGTTCTCGAAGTGGCCGCCGTCCGAGAGGTACCAGCGGCGCCGGGCCGTGCCGGGAAAGCGCGCCAGGAACTCGTCGAGCATGTAGGTTTGAACGGGGAAGAGACGCGCGAAGGTATCCTCGATCCAGAGGCTGATCTTGCGCTTGGCCGCCTTTTCCTTCGTTCCGTCCGCAGCGGTGCGCGGAGGCAGCTCCCTCCGCACCACGCCCGAGTCCCACCAGCGGCCTAGGCGGACGTTGCCAAAGCCGGCCAGGAGGCTCAGGCCGAGGCTGGTCCGCATGCCGGTGCCGGTCGAAAACGCCGCGCCGGAGATGGAAAGCCAGGTACCCAGGGGTAGCGCCTCGCCGGCAAAACGCCCATCCGGATAGTCAAAGACGCGGAAGCCTGATTCGGGATAGATCTCGAAGATCCGTTCCCCCTCTGGATTCATCTTGGTGTTGTCTCCGAGCGGCAGGATCACGTGATGCCTAACGCCCGCGCTCAGGCCCCAGGGGCCGAGGGCGAGGCCCACACCCTTTCGGTCCTGCTGCTGGACTTGGGATTGCCCATCGATCGTCTCATTGATCGTAACGTTTATCAGGTGAATGGGCGCGCCGTTGTCCGCTGGCGGCGGCCAATATCGAGCGAGATCCGTGTCATCCCCCTCCACCGGCTGAGTGATACTCCGGCCGCGCCAGCGCCGGGGATTCGAGGCGCCGAGATAAGCCCGGGTCAGACGTGCGCTGTAGAGGGGGAGCTGGGAGGAGCGGTTGACGAAAGGCCAGGTCTGTCCGAAGAGAATGGAGAGGAGCAGAGCGAAGGCAAACCCGAGGAGCGCCGGCCAGAAATCGCGATCCGCAGCTTGCGAGGAAAGCCCGGAGCTCTTCACCTTCTGTTCCTCACCGCCATCGCTCCGGATGCGCAGATTCATGCCGAGCGGGGCTGAGCTCCCCCGCACCGCGACGTCGTAGACCCGCTCGTCCTGCTTCTTCTCTATCAGCTTGGCCGGCGCACCATGCGGACGGTGCCCTCCCCAGGCGATGGCGTGAGAGCCGGCGTTCAGAGTGACGAGGAGGAGGGTCACGATCAGCAGAGCCGCCACGGTGGCGATCAGCTTCACGGGAAGGGACGGCCGGCCGGCCTTTGACCCTCTGGAGAAGAACGTGGCGATCCGTTGCGCGAAACCCGCCAGCACGCCAAGCGAGGAGAAGATGCCCGCCAACCAGGCGCCGAGGGTGCTGTCGCCTTTGAGCACCGCATAGACGCTCTGGCCGAGGGAGTCGACGAGCGCCAGTGCGAGAAGCAGCGCCGTAACGACGAGCGCGCCGGTAACCCAGATGCCGAGGCGGTTGCGGACGGCGCGGTGACGATAGAGCGTCTGGTCCATCTTCTCGGCGCGATCCCCTTCTTCGAGGGAACGCTGGTCCGGCAGCTTCCATTGAGCCAGCTTCCAGGCCGTGAAGGCCAGCAAGGCCATGGCGGCGAGCGATATCCAAAGCACGGCAATTGGCCGTCCCCAGGTGAGGATCGCGAGAAAGATGGAGGCGACGAGCACCAGGGCAACCCCGGCCACCGGCGAGATGGCGGACACCTCGTCTGCCGCCCCGCCGGGATCGGCCCTCTGCATCGCCTTTCTCTCCGGCTCGACCAGCCAATAAGCCCAGCCGATGGGGATCGCAAAAAGCACAAAGCTCACCAGGGGGAGCCACACGAGCGGGCTCAGCCAGATCGTCGCGTCGGTTGGCGAAGGCAGGGCCTGCAGGTCGCGCACGGCCAGAAATCTCTCCACACCTACCCGCAGGCTCTGAAGCCCGAGGAACGCCGCCAACACGAACAAGCCAAGAACGACATGGATGGAAACCAAATTACGCAGGACGACGGCGCCGAAGAGGAGCGAGTCACCCCCTCCGTTCGGAGAGAGATAGCGCCCGTTCTCGCGCAGGAACCCCATGACCTCCGGACACTTCTTGCGCAGGAGGATCTCCTCGACATCCTCGGGCGTCTTTACATAGTCCCGAGTGAGGAGCCGCCCGAAGAACGAGCCGAAGTAACCGCCGCCCGAGACCGTCGAAAGAAAATCAATGCCCCGCAGGAGCCCCTTCTTTGCCATACCTTGGAACACTCCGAGGGCGAAGGTGCCGCTGCGGATGCCGCCGCCGGAGAGGCCGACACCCACCAGGCGATCCGGGGCCCACGGGAGCTCCGCCGTCCCTCGCCGTCCCTCCAGCAGACGACGCTCGCGGTTCCGCAGTCCCTCGGGATACGCCTCGTCGAAGGCGGGCTTAGGTGTCGCGCATGGATCGCTCATTGTATGCCATCCCTTCCAAATCTGGCGTCAGGGCCAGAATCACGGACGAATCCGAAGATGCAACTGCGTGAACCGTTTTCGCAAAAGGACTAACATAGATAATCCCCCATTACAACTGGCGCAGCCAGGCGACGAGAAACCACACACCCAAGAACAGTCCGACGCAGATCAAAACGAAAGACGCTTCGATCAAACGCCGCCAGAAAAAGCCGAGCCCTCCGAGAGCCGCAGCCGCCAAAAAGACGTGCCCCAGGACCTTAGCGAGACCCTCCTCGTGAAGCAGGACGCGGGCGAAGAAGGCTAGAGCAATGAACAGAAGACCCCACTTCCAAAGGGTGGCCCTCTGGACGCCGGTCAGCGTCGTCTGTGTGATCGGAGTCTCTTGGAGCAGGCGGAGGACAAACCGATTTTCCAGGATATCGAAAAGAGCTGCAGCCGTCGCACATCCGCCGGCGGCAGCCGCCCAGCCGGCGGAGACTCTTGACGAACCGAATAGCAGCGCCAAGCTAAGACCGAGAAAGGTAGCCCAATAGAAGCAGATAATGAACCAATCGAGGCGAATACCCGCCTTCAGTTTGCCCGGCTTGCTCGCCTCTGCTTGTTCAATCACAGATTGCGCCTCAGCAGGCGAATCCACCAGTTCAATTGCCAGGGCAGGCATACGAAGCCCTCCCGGGAACCTGCCCGCAGGGACAACAAAGGTAACCACGAGCATCACCAGCAGGATCCATACGAATAACGATTCGCGAGCCGTTGCAATAAATTGGAGTTCTTGCGTCATGTTTCCTCTCCTTAATGGTCATTCTGGAGACCGTAGCCTCTCCTGGGCAGCCCTTTCCAAGCCTCGCGGGGGGATCGGGCGCAGACCCTCTCCTCATAGACGGACCCGCGGGAGAAACTCCTCGTATCGTTCTCGCAAATAGGGACTGGCGGAGATGATGTCACACTTCAAGCGATTCGGGCTACCGGCGGTGCTATCCTGTCATCCAGGTGTCCAAAGGACCGGTTTCCAAAGAGAGCATGCCATGAGCCAGCCAGCCTTCTCAGCCTCCTCGCCGCTGCCCTTTGACCTCATTTACAGCGACGGGGAACCCTTGGACAACGAGTGGCATACCGAGCAGATCCCCTTCCTCAAGGAGGTCATCCGCCAAGCCATGGCGGAGCACGGACGGAGCGACTTCTTCGTCGGCGGCAACATGTTTGTCTACTACTCGGTGGAGCAGGCCCGAGAAGTGGCGAAGGGGCTCCCGTATCTCCGCGGCCCGGATGTTTTCTGGGTGGGCGGCGCCAAACCCGCTGGTCTCCGCAATGGCTGGGTGGCGTGGGAGGAGGGTGGGCGGCTGCCGGACGTCATCGTCGAGCTGCTGTCACCCTCGACGGCGGAGATCGACCGCACGGTCAAGAAGGACCTTTACGCTCATGTCTTCCGAACAGCGGAGTACTTTCTCTGCGACCCGGAGACCCAGACCCTGGAAGGTTTCCGCCTGGAGGGCCGGACCTACCGGCCGATGCTGCCGGACGACCAGGGACGGTTCCGCAGCGAGAAGCTCGGAGCGTCCCTCGGCCTCTGGCACGGCGTCTGGTCGGACCAGGAGGCGGACTGGGTGCGTCTGTTCCGACCCGACGGAAGCCTGGTGCCGACCAAGGTCGAGGCGGCTCAGGCCGAGCGGGCACGCCTGCGGGCTCTGCTCGAAGGGCGTTGATTCTCACCCCGGCGGCGCCGGCAAGGCCTTGTTCGGGTACGCCGGCGCCTTGGGTACGGGCACGGGCTCGGCCTTGATCTTCTCCTGGAGATAGCGGATAGCGGCGTCGAGCTGCGCGTCGCCGCCCGCGAAGGTGGCGTGGGGAAGGTTGTCCACCACGACGTCGGGATCGACGCCGTGGCCTTCGATCAGCCAGACTCCCTCAGGACCATAGACGCCGTACTCGGCCGCGGTGGCGATCCCCTTGTCAGCCAGGATATTGCTCGCGCTGAGCCAGATCTCGCCGCCCCAGGTGCGGGTGCCGAAAACCTTGCCGAGACCGAGCCGCTTGATGCCCTCCGCGAACGCCTCGCCGTCCGAGCTCGTCCCCTCGTTGACCAGCACCGCCAGGTGGCCGCGAAAGGCATATTGCATGTTCGAGAAGGGCTGGCCGATCCGCGGCTGCCACCAGAACCACGCCTTGCGCAGCAGCTTGGCGATCAGCCAGCTCTCGATGCTGCCGCCCCCGTTGTTGCGCACGTCGATGATCAACCCCTGGCGGTCGTAGACCGGATAGAAGTCCCGCGCCCAGCTCGTGTAGTCGGCTCCGCCCATGGCGCGCAAGTGCAGGTAGCCGATCTCTCCCTTTCCCTTCTCCTCCACCGCCAAGCGGCGCGAGTACTCCCAATCGCCGTAGCGCAGGTCTTCCTCCTCCTCCGGCGAGATGGGAGTGACGACGACGTCACGCGACTTCTTCGTCTTGCCGTCCTTCACCCGGAGGAGCACCTGCTTGCCCGCCTGGTTGCGCAGCAGCGAGCCGGGATCGACCGCCGTGAGGGTCGCGTTGCCGTTGATCGACTCGAGGACGTCCCCCTCGCTCACGTCCACGCCGGGAGCCGCCAGCGGACCGGCCGCGGACGGCACGTCGGGATCGGAGCGGTAGAGGCGATCGACGCGCCAACCGCCGGCCGCCTCGTCGCGCGCCAGCAGGGCTCCCAGCGAAGCCACCTCGATCTCGTCCTCGCCCTTGCGCTGCGCGCCGCCTCTGACGAAGGTGTGCAACGCCGAGAGCTCGCTCACCATCTGCGCCAGCAGGTCGTTCAGCTCGGCCCGGCTCGTCACCCGCAGCGACAGCGGACGGTACTTCTCGAGCATGGCCGGCCAATCCACCCCGTGCATCCTGGGATCGTAGAAGTAGTCCCGCTCCAGGCGCCACGCCTCGCGGAATATCTGCTGCCGTTGTTCGCGAGGATCGACGGTGAAGGTCCAGCCCGAGAGATCCACCTTGGCCTCTTCCAGCTCTTCGGGAGCGCTCTCGCCGGCGTCGAAGACGTAGAGCTGATCCTCTTTCTCCACCAGGAGCTTCTTGCCGTCGGCGGAGAGGCGATAGTCGTCGATCTCTTCCATCACCGCCGCCGGCTCGGTTTCCTCGGTAGTCTCGAAGGCGATGGAGAGGAGAGAGGTCGCCTCCTCGTCGATTCCCGGTTCGGCGGAGAGCCAGAACAGGTTCTCCTCGTTCGCCGCGAGCGAGCCGTAGTTGCCGGGCGGCACCGGCACCTCGAAGAGCCGTTCCTGGAGGCCGTCCAGATCGATCTCCACCCGGGGAGTCTTCTTCTCCTCCTTCTCCTCTTTCTCCCCCTTCTCTTCTTTCTCCCCCTTCGTCTCCTCCGCGTCGGCCTTCTCGTCGCCGTCGTCTTTCTCTTCCTCGTCCTTCTTCGCCGGATGCAGCTCGTCGGGCGGCTGGAACGGCGAGCGGACGCCCTTCTTGAGCGCGACGCCGAAGATCTGCGTCGTGGCGGTGAGGAACGGGTCCGGCTGGCGCGGTCCCCACGGCGACTGGACGAGCGTCTCCAGGCTGCGATCGGAGAGGAAATAGATCCACTTGCCGTCGCGGCTCCAGGCCGGGCTCCAGTTGTTGTAGCGGTCCGTGGTCAGCGGCACCGTGGCGCCGGTTTCGACGCGGTAGAGGAAGATGCGGTTGAAGGTGTTCGGCCCCGGCACCGACCAGGCGAGCCAGTGGCTGTCGGGCGACCAGGCGAGGTCCTGGAACCCGCCGGCGGTGGACGTGGCGATGCGCGTCTGCTTGCGCGTCCTCATGTCGAGCAGCCAGAGCTGCTGGTCCTTGTCGTGATGCGCGATCCAGCGCCCGTCCGGCGAAGGGATCGCCTCCCAGCGCAGGATCTTGCCGTCGGTGGTGAGCTGCTCCGGCTTGCCGACGCCGTTGGCCGGAAACTTCCAGATTTCCACCTCGTCCGACTCGTCCGAGAGCGCCAGGACGTTCTTGCCGCCTGGCAGGAAGCGCGCCTCGCGGTAGCGCACTCCCGGCCTGCGCGTCACCTCGACGATGCGCTCCTTCTTCACCGGCACGACGAACACCTGGCCGCGCGCGGTGAGCGCGACGCGGTCGCCGTCCGGCGAGAGCTCGGCGGCGGTGAGAAAGTCCATCGGCTTCTTCACCCAGGTCTCCCGCATCTGATCGAAATCGGAGACCAGGCGCACGGGCAGCGGCGCGTCCTGATTCGCCGCGACGTCGAAGATCCGCAGGTCGGCGCCGAGCTGGTAGACGATGCGGCCCTCGGAGAGCTCGGGCGAGGCCACCTCCCAGCCGCGGTGGAAGGTGTGCTGGCGGAGATCGCGCCCCTGCTCGTCCATGGACCAGAGGTTCATCGTGCCGTCGCGGTCCGAGACGAAGTAGACGCGGCCGTTCCACGCCATCGGCGCCTTGCTGGTGCCGGGGAAATCGGCGGTGAGCGGCGTGGCCTCGGCGTCGCCGTCGCGGAACTTCCACAAGTTCTGGGCCGTGCCGCCGCGGTAGCGCTTCGTGTGGCTGCCCTGGAAGGCGAAGCGGGTGAAGAACAGGGTCTTGCCGTCCGGCGTATAGCTGCCCTCGCTCGCCTGCGCCAGGGGAATAAGGCTGCGCCGGCCGGTGGCTGGATCGAGCCGCACGAGCTGCGCGTTCGGCAAGCCCGAGTAATGCTCCGTCGCGTAGAGGACCTCCCCGCCCGGCGTCCAGCCGACGACCTTGGCGGGCTCGCCCTCGAACGTCCGGCGCACCGGCAGGCCGCCGTCGATCGGCATCGTGTAGACCTCGTTCGGTCCTTCGTAGGTGGCCGAGAAGGCGATCGTCCGGCCGTCCGGCGAGATGGCCGGCAGCGACTCCTCGCCGGGATGCGTGGTCAGCCGCGTGGCCACGCCTCCCTGGCGTCCGACCCGCCAGAGATCGCCCTCCGCCGCGAACACCACGGTATCGCCATGGATCGCCGGAAAGCGGTAGTAGCCGAGGGTCTCCTCGGCCCGCAGGGCGCAAGGGAGGAGCAGCAGGACGATAAAGATCTGTCTCTTCAAGGCGGTCTCCTGGAATCGGGAGGGAATCGTAGCAGAGCCCTCACCTCCCCGGCCCTCCTCTCCCGCCAGGGCGGCCACGCAGGGCCGCCCCTACAGATCGTTCTGTGGTCGTTGTGGGTTCGGTGCGCTATAGGCAGGAGGTTGATTTTTCCCTCCACGTGGTCTGTAGGGGCGGCCCTGCGTGGCCGCCCTGGCGGGAGAGGGGTCAGGGGTGAGGGTTCGGCACCGGCACAAAACACTCCTTCAGCCGCCGCAGCAGCTCGAGGTTCCAGCCGAGACGCTGGCCGTCCTCGTAGCCGCGCTTCCACTCCCCGCTTCCCTTGGAGTCGGGATAGAGCGAGGTGGAGACGAGGCTCGGGCAGTCACCGAGATGGCGGTCGCGGCCGCGCTGCATGCCGTCGGCGAAGCCCTTCAGGTACTCGGGATCGGAATGGACGCGCTCGCCGATGCGGGAGGCCTCCTCGACGGCGGCGTCCATGCGGGCCTGCACCGCGGCGTTTTTCTGGTTCGCCTTCCAGACCTCGTAGGCGGCGAGGGTCTGCTCGTAGCCTTCGGGGAACGGCTCGCGCCGCCGCTGGTTCCAGAGCGACGAGCCCTCGGCCTCGCGGACCGACCCGTGCAGCTCCAGCAGCTCGGCGAGCCTCGTCTCGATCTGCTCGCCGCTCCACCGGTCCGGCACCGGCACCCTGAGCTGGATCTTGCACGTCCGCGGCTCGTAGAGGGTGAACGGACCGTCGTGGATCTCCTCCAGCACGCCTTCCGTGAGGTCGAGAAAGACGTCGATGCGGCCGCGGTGGACGCCGAGGCGCTCGACCCGCGTCAGCTCGCCGGCCGCGAAGCGCCGCCGGGCCTTGCTCTCCGCCCGCGAGCCCACCACGTCGTTGTCGTTGTAATAGTCGTCGCAACTCGAGGCGATGGGCAGCCGTGTCACCGCGTAGCCGCCTCGCCAGCGCGCGTTGAGCTGGTCTTCGAAATCCGCCGCGAACGCAGCGGACCCCACGGAGAGCAGCAGCAGAAGGAGCCCGAGGAGCCTGCCGTAAAGGGTCATTCGAGGAAATCATAGCCCAGGACGAGCAGGGTCCATGGCTCCCATCTTGCAATCCCTGATCGCCCGAATCCGGCCCAGCCGGTCTGACAGAGAGGAGCTTCATGTTCAACAAGATCGACCTGCGCGAGCTGGCGCAGATCTCCGGCCCCGAGCGGGCCTTCGTGAGCCTGTATCTCTCCAATCCCGAGTCGTTGAATGGGCTGAAGGGCCGCATCGACACGATCCGCGCGCTGCTCTCGGAGAGCCCCGCCGAGGCCGAGCACTTCGAGGAGAACCTGAAGCTCATCGAGAAGTGGCTCGCCGAGCATACCTGGACGAGCGAAGGCGCCTGCCTCTTCGTCTGCTGGGCCCTCGACTTCGTGCAGGCGCATCCGCTGACCGTGGCCGTGCCCGACATGATCTGGGTGGACTCCTCGCCTTACATCCGCCCCCTCGCCGAGCTCCAGGACGAGTACGAGAACTTCGTCGTCGTGGCCGCGGACAACACCGCCTCCCGGATCTTCTTCGTCACCTCCGCCCGGCCGGACGAGGACGCCAAGGTCAAGGGCGACGTCAAGAACAACGTCAAGAAGGGCGGCTGGTCTCAGAAGCGTTACGAGCGGCGGCGCAGCAACGAGCTGCTGCACTACGCTAAGGAGATCGTGGACGTGCTCGCCGAGCTGGACCAGAAGGAAGCGTTCGACCGTCTGCTCCTCGTCGGCTCGCAGGAGACGATGCTGGAGATCGAGGGCGCCTTGACCGCGCCGCTCGCGGCCAAGCTCGCCGGCAAGCAGAACATCGATCTCGGCGCCGGCGACGAGCCGATCTTCGAGGCGGCTTTTCTTCTTCACGCCACGGCCGAGCGCGAGGCCGAGGCGCGGCTCTGGGACAAGATCAAGGACGAGTACTGCCGGGGCGGCCTTGCCGTGACCGGTCCCGAAGAAGTGTTGAAGGCCGCCGCCGTGGGCCGCGTCGAGAAGATCGCCGTCACCCGCGACGCCAAGCTCCCCGGCATCCGCTGCCGTGACTGCGAGAACCTCTTCGCCGGCGCGCTCGAAAAATGCAAGGCCTGCGGCTCAACGGACGTCTTCGCCGTGGATCTCGTCAACGAGCTCGTCGAGCTGGCGGCGCTGACGAGCGCCGAGGCGGATTTCGTCGATCCCATCCCGGGCCTGTCACAAGCCGGCGAGGTGGCGGCGCTGCTGCGCTACTGAGGCCGGCCCGAGACCTGGAACCGACCGAGCACAAACAGGTACGCGGCCAAAATCCAGTGGAAGAAAATCGGAATGGCTCCTCCGAACCACCGCCGCTCCAGTGCGTGAACTTGCGCACGCCATTTCGTCTCGTTCCACATCGACTATTGTGAGCCAGAGCGCGAGCGCCACTTCGGCGACGAGCGTGGGCCGCGCCGGCAATGCGCGCGAGCAAACGCGGATGTTCGGTGAAATTCATGGGATGCCTCCTTTGGCTCTTCCTAGGGAAGCGACCTGCGAGCCCCAAGGCCCATCGGAATCTTACAGCACTCGCATGCCGTCCGGGCGATGCTCGGTGAAAGAGCTCAAGGGCTACTGGTTCGATCGCACAAAGGAGTACGCCATTCGCCTCAAGCCCCTGAGGTGCATATAGAGGTGTATTTGACTTGAAGGCCGCAGCGTCCAAGTCGGAGCTTCTAGCAAAGTCGAGTCTTCAGACTTGGGGAAATGGGTGGAACCTCATTCGGGGGGCATGTGTCCCCTTGTGGTTCACTTCTTCACCGTATCCCCTGTGCCCGGTACGTCTCCAAGAGGATCTCTAACTACCCTTCGCTTTCTTGGTTTTGTCTTGGGCTTCGAAGGGCTCCCGGCTTCCGATCGGCCCAGTTTCTTGAGGAGAAGGTTACAGATCTCGGCAACACCAATGCTGTAGTCCAAGTAGCCTATTGCGCCCGGCAACCCCGGAATTTCCGTAGAATCGAAGCGGATCGGTAATATGTATTCTTCTCCCTTGCGGGCCAAGGCTTGCTCCTGGGCAGCCCTGAGCTCATGCGTAGTCCAAACCTTTTGTGCATAGGAGGCCGATACGAGCACTACACAGTAAAGCGCCCGCCTAGCATAAACATCGTGCAAATGTGCTACGAGGTTCTTACCCCACAGGCTGTCCCTTTCGTATTGATCGTAGAATACAGAGATGCCAAACGATCGCAAAGCCGCAGCAAGGTTATCAGCAAATAACCTTTCTTCGCCAGCGAAAGAAAGGGCTACTTCATAATCGAATTTTTTACCTTTGGTATCCTTGATCGAGCTTAGCAAAGACGAGCTTGTTTCACCCGCCAGGGTTGAGATTTGCAAACTAGAATGAAAGACAGAAGCATCGGAGAGTCGACGAGAAGCCGGAATTGGGCCTGGCTCTAGCCGGCCAGACTTGAAAATGAAGAGCAAGTGCTTATTGAGCAGAGAATATAAAGGATAGGGAGAAGGACGGCCTGCTTCAATTAGATAGAAACTTCCCAAGAGAAATAATAACAGTAACACAAGGTGGAAAGGCAACAGCCAATACCATGGCGAGTTGGTTAGGATTCCAAAGATCCCCAGACTCAGGATTATCAGTTGAGATGAATGTTTCTCAAAAAACGATGACAGTAACCCAAGCCCTTTGAGAGCAGGGAGAAGTAGACAAAAGCTAGAATAGAAAAGGATAAGAATCGCAAGGAAAAAATGCGCCAACCTGACGCGAGATCTTCTTTTATTTCTCTCGACAGACTCCCGATCAACGAATTGTGTCAGACCCGGGTCTGTGCCATAGAGCGACGGTGCATATGTCTTAATAATCTCTGCCTCGTCACGCGACACTTCACTGCCGTCGTAGTCTAAGTACATCGCACCGATCGCGCGATACGCTTTATGCTTTCTTCTTTTGGCGCCCTCCTTTGTTACGGGTAAGCGGTAACCAATAGGTCCCTCGGAAATATCGAACACTAAGCGTCCTTCGCGCTGAAGTAGAAGCAAGTGATTCTTGAGGCGTCTTGCATAGATCAAGACATCTCTAGCTAGTAAGCGAAAAAACTTCTTTGGCGCGTAAATAGCCAGAGTAATTAGGAGACCATGAACCAATATCTCCGAGTAAAAACCCAGGCCGTATAGCTTAAGCGGCTTGAGGTCAGCTTTGGCTAGAATTAACAAGATCATGTCGAGTGGTACCGGGCTCCAGCCTAATTGGTACGCAAACGATGCGGGTAGGTATACCGCCGCGTAGGAACAGAGAAAAGCCATCATAGATGTGCGAACTTGGCTTTTCTTGCGCCTCAGAGAAAGAACGTGATTGAAAAGATCTGTCGTGACTGAGTCCGTACCGTAAAGTACCGGTGCGTAGGCCTTTATTTCTCGGATGGCATCTGGCGTAATGCCATCTGAGTGCGAGGAGATGCAGAGAGAGTCGATGACTCTTTCGATAGAACTTCTCATTTTGGCGCCATCGTCAATTCAACAATCATCAGTCGCCATCCCGCAGGGCACCACCTGTGAGAAGAACTCTGGCGTCCGACTGCAGGCGAGGGGTTAGCCGACACCGCGCTGAACCTTCTCGACGGAAAAGAGAAGTTGCTGAACGGAGTTGAGCGCCGCTGTGGCGTCGTCGACCTCAACGACAAGGCGCTCGTGGAGTGTCTTGTTTCGTCGATCTAGTGCTCGATATAGCTCGGCCATCGACTCGGGACTCGGGACGTCAGCCCCAAGTATGCCTGGTAGAAAACTCAGAGCCTTGCCAAGCGTCAATCTTTGGCGACTTTCGATGCGGTTTAGCTTGGCGTCGAGGTCGGGGTTGTTCGCGCGTAACACCGATAGCAAGTCTAACACGATGACTTCGGCCACAGATAGGGCTTCGACAAGCGCGAACCTCGGACTGCCGCCTGAGACAAGGAGGTCAAAGGAGTCGGTGAGCGCCTGCTGAGCGTCTGAGACTTCTGTGCCGACCGCGAGGTGATGGCCAATACGCGCTGCCATCTCCCTTGTGTCATGCCGAAACACTGGAAGGAATTTCTCATATTCTTTGTATGACATGATGGTCGGACGCATGAAGGTTCTCGGAAAGTGCGCTAGTACTCGGTCGTAAGCGGAGAACCGGGGTGCCATGGGTTTGTACGGGACCGCGAGCGTGCGGATGACCGGGAAGTCCTGCTTCAGCCGCTCTGGCAGCGTCACCCTCACGTCTGTGGTGGCGACCCGATAGAGAAGGAGAAGTTTCTCGATCGCGGTGAGCAGAAACCACTCATGCGTCTCTGGACTCTCGAGGGAAGCGACCTCTACTCCGAGCGTGAACTCGGTGAACGACGGTCGTCGATAGAGAGTATATTCGTGACCTTTTCCGTAGCCTGCGATGGTCTCGACGCCGCCATCGCTTGTGCGTACGTCCACCGAGATGAGGTCGGGATCAAGGCTGGGGATGGCGCGCTTTAGAGCCAGATGGCGCTTCTCTCCGTCAATAACATATGTGAAGTCGTTGCCAAAATCGGTGACTGTTACCGGCCTCAAGTGTCTGACGAGGTACAGGAGCGTATCGTGTCCCTCAACGGACACTTGGAACACGGAGTTTGCAGGAAGGCCAATCGGACCCGGATAGTAGGCGTTGTAGTACATCGCGCCGGGATTCATAAATGGTCCGAGTGTCGGCAGTAACCTCGCACTGAGCTTATGCGGTCCTTCCGGCGTCCCTATCGACCACGTCGCATAAGCTCGGAGCAAGATCTATGTCATTAATTCTATGCAACATAGAAATTTTACCTTCCCTTGGGGCCTGGGTCAATCCGGCCGCAGCCGTCGTATAAGCGTCCTCGGCTCCACGTACCCCCGATCATCTTTTCGGTACGGCTGGCGAGATCTCTGCTGAAAGCTATCCTACTGAGGAGGGTAGACTTGGCGACAGCGCCACCAACAGACACTGTCGCATAAGCGTCCGTAGTAGTAGTGGGCGGAGCGTTATCCGTCCGTCCACGTCGATTCGGGCTCTGGACCCCGCGGCAGCAGCAGCTCAGGCCTTCGACGTTTCCAGGCTTGGCGGGCTGGCGGCGGCGGACCGGGGTGGCTTGGTGTAGAGCCCCTCGTGGTTGGACTTGCCCTTGCGGACGAGGCGCAGACGGCCGGCGGCTTCCAAGCGGCGAAGGGTGACGGAAGCGGCGCGAGCGTCGATCGGCCGGCGGAGCTTGTCCCGATAGCGCCGGTTGGTCTCCGCCGCCACCTGCTTGGCGCCGAAGGTCACGCCGTCGGCCATGCGGTCGGCCACTCTCGCGACGAGCCGGCTCGCCAGGATCCGCTTGCCGTGCTTGCCGATGAGCTCGCGGTCGTCCTCCACTTCTTCCTTCACCGGCTGAGGCGGCGCCGCGCCTATCCCCGCCAGCTCCGCCGCGGGGAGGGCCGTCGCCTTGAAGGCCTCGAAGTGCTCGGTGACCTTCTTCAGCTCGGCCAGGTGGATGGCGTTCTGCTCCCGGTGATAGACCTCCTGCTGCGCGTGGAAGTCCGCTTGCTGCCGGTGATGGGCGATCCGCTCCTCCAGCTTGGCCAGGACTTCCGCGACGGAAAACGCCGTGCTCATGAGGTGTCCTCCTCGAAATGCCGCAAGTCCGGCCTAAGCCGGTCCCGGCTTCCGAAATATCGCCGCGAGCGGGCTCGCAACCGCCCCAAGATTGCGGCAACTCGCGGCAGTGCAAGAGCCAATCGCGGCAGATCTTATACTGCTTGCGACTTTATCATGAGGCCATGGGAGGCGAGACCCTCCGGCCTCTGGAGATAAGGAGGAAATGCAGCAACTCCCCCTTAGCTCAATCCTTCGCCTCTCGGAACCGCCGCGACTGTAGTCGACAATGCCGCATATCCTCAGCTACTTGCGGCAAGTCGGGCCGGGAACGCCGCAATTTTGATCCTTGCCGCCGCAATATAGCGCTATGCTGGCGCGAGCAGAGTTCAATACGCCGCGACTTCTCTTGCCAGCGACGCAAATAGGATCTTGAATGCCGCAATTTTGCCCACTGTCGGTTCGATACGGATCAATATCGCCGCAAATTCGCTCCTATTCACGGCATTTCAGGAAGAAATTGCGCCGGGCGGATGTCATATTGAAGCGACTTATGGCTGCGACGAGCTTGGCGCCGCAAGATTCGCGGCGAACCAGGATCGCTTTGCGGCGCTTTGACGAGGATCTGGTGCAATTCAAGCTTGGCAGCCTCTGGCATCCCGTGAGTACGGGCCGGGAGAAGGAGGGATTGCGGCAATCCCTTGAGACTTCGCTGCATTGTCTGTAGAGAACGCTGCATTGTCTCCAGACTTCGCTGCATCGTCTCCTTACCTTGCGGCGTTCCGGGCTGACTTGCGGCGGTAGAACCGGGATGGCGATGGCGGAAGGCCTCTGTCGCAACTCCCTCTCCAGCCGCTGAGCCGGTGCCGGAGTCGAATTTGAGAGAGAGAAGCGGCCGGCGAGACGCCGGCGCTCCCAGGGGCG
>JBIOVX010000164.1:0-8054 GCA_044868005.1 Thermoanaerobaculia bacterium
CTGAAAGACAAAGCCGGCGAGACGCCGGCGCTCCCAGGATATGATCCCCGCCTCATGGGGTTTCCCGGCGGCAGCGCCTATGCGATGGCGAGGGACGTGGCGGAGGGCTATCTGCTGGTTACCGAGCGCACTTTCAAGACGATGAGCCGGTCCGACCTGGACCAGATCGTCTTCGAGCTCGACCGTCACCTGCGCGAGCTGCGCGGCGAGCAGCCGCCGCTGGACGACATCCCGGCCCTGCAGCAGCGGCAGCGGCGGATCCAGCGGATCAACACCGCCCTGATGATCGTCCGCAGCTACCGCACCCGGCAGAAGACCTGATGAAGCCGGATTCCCAGGCCTTGCTGCAGGTGATTCCGGCGCTGCTGCTGGGCCTGGGCGCCGCCTTCGTCTTCGACCGCATGTGCCTCGCGCGCGGCCTCCAGCCGCCGGGGTTCCGCGTCCTCTGGCGCCGGGCGGCGGCCGGAGCGGCGCTGGCGCTCCTGCTGGCCCTGGGGGTCTTCGGGCCGTTGACCGTGCTCGGGGTCGGCGGCGGCCGGCCGGAGCCGGACCTCTCGCAGGTGAGGATTCCCCAGCTCTTCGACTTCCACCTCCTCATGCTCGCCACGATGGGGATCTGGTTCCTCCTCGGTTTCGCGGGCCGCCTCTCCGCTCCCGCGCGTGCCGTTGACATTCTCGATCCCGGAGGCATGCCGGCCGAGCCTTTGCCGCCGGCGCCCCCGCCCGTCTCTCTGGGAAGGCAGCTCCTGGCCCAGTTCGGCCTGCTGGCTCCCAGCATCCCGCGCGAGATCGGCCTCGGCGTGGTGCTCGGCGTCGGCGCCTGGGTCGCGGTGCTGCTGGTGCTGATCGTCGTCGCGATGGCGATCGTGGCGCTCGGCGGCGGCGACGTCCTCCCCAAGCAGCCGCCGGCCATGGTGCCCTTCATCGCCGGGCTGCCGATCGGCGTGCGGGTGCTGATCAGCCTCTCCGCCGGGGTGGTCGAGGAGAGTTTCTTCCGCGGCTTCCTGCAGCCCCGCATCGGCATTCCGTTGTCGACGGCGTTCTTCGCCCTCGCCCATCTCTCCTACGGCCAGCCGTTCCTGCTCATCGGCATCACGCTGCTGTCGCTCATCTACGCCTTCCTCGTCCGCTGGCGGCAGAACCTGTGGCCGGCGATGGCGGCCCACGCCCTGTTCGACGGCGTGCAGCTCTTGGTGGTGGTCCCCCTCGTGCTGCGCGTGATCCAGGGCGGCGGCAAGGCCGCGGCGCTGCTGGCGGCCGTCCTCTGGTAGACTTCGCGCGAGGATCGCCGTCGATGCCCGAGGAATACCGTTTCCATCTCGCCATCGGAAGCCGATTCGAGAACATCGAGCTGGTTCAGGTGGTGCTGCGGGACAGTCTCGAACGCCTGGGAATGGGAGAGGACGCCCGGCACTGGGTGGACCTCGCGGTGCGGGAGGCTCTGGCCAATGCGATCAAGCACGGCAACGAGGAGAACCCGTCGAAGCAGGTCCACGTGGGCCTGGAGGTCGAAGGAGAGGAAGTGGTGATCCGGGTCGAGGACGAGGGCGTGGGGTTCGATCCCGCGCAGGTCGTCGATCCGCTGGCACGGGAGAACATCCTGAAGACGAACGGGCGAGGCATCCTGTTCATGGAGAAATTCATGGACCAGATTGAATACGGCGCCGGCCCCGGTGGCGGCACCATGGTGACGTTGCGCAAGCGCCTCACCGGATCGAAGGTGGACTCCCGGCACGACTAGGAGGAGGGGAACTGAATGAAAATCAACACTCGGAATCGCGACGGCGTAACCATCCTGGACCTCAAGGGCAAGATCACCATCGGCGTGGGGGATGTAGCCTTGCGCCAGGCGGTGCAGGACGCGCTGAACGGCGGGACGACGAAGCTGCTGGTCAACATGGGGGAGGTCACGACGATCGACTCCTCGGGAGTCGGCGAGCTGGTGAGCGCCTATACCACGGTGACGAACCGCGGGGGCAAGCTGAAGCTGGCCAACATCCCCGACAAGGTGAGCGACATCCTCACCATCACTCAGCTCATCACGGTGTTCGACGTCTACGAAAATGAGGACGAAGCCGTCCGCTCCTTCGCCTGACGGCGGCCCGGCGCGGCGTGGCGCCTCATGACCGCCCGGCCGCTCCCGCTCCAGTCTCCACCGCAAGCGAAGGCTCTGGGCGGCCGGCTGGCGGGTTGGGCCGGCCTGGTGGACCGCCGGCTGCCGGACCTGTTGCCGCCGCCTTCGGCACGCCCCGAGCCCGTGCACCAAGCCATGCACTATGCCCTGACCGGCGCCGGCAAGCGCGTGCGGCCGGTGCTCACGCTGGCCGTGGCGGACCTCTGCGGCGCCCGTTCCGAGCCGGTGCTCGACCTCGCCTGCGCCGTCGAGATGGTCCATGCCTGCTCGCTGGTGCTGGACGACCTGCCCTCCATGGACGACGCGGCCTTGCGGCGCGGGCAGCCCACGGTGCACCGGGTCTTCGGCGAGAGCGTCGCGCTGCTCGCGGCCCTCGCGCTGCTCAACCGCGCCTACGCGCTGGTGGCCGAGGCCGCCCACCGCCTCGCCCTGCGCCGCTACACGGCGGAGGACGTCGTCCACCACCTGGCGGCGGCCATCGGCAGCGACGGCCTGATCGGCGGTCAGGCCCTCGATCTGCTGGCGCGGCCGGAGGAGACGGACCTCGGCGTCCTCGAGTACATCCACAGCCACAAGACGGGCGCCCTCTTCATGGCCGCCGGCGAGCTGGGAGCGATGGCCGCCGACGCCCGCCGCCGCGACCTCGAGGCGATCGCCCGTTTCGCCAAGAACCTCGGGCTCGCCTTCCAGATCTCGGATGACCTGCTCGACGTGCTGGGCACCCCGGAGGAGACGGGCAAGGACACCGGCAAGGACGCGCACAAGGTCACCTTCGTCAAGCTCCTCGGCGTGGCGGGAGCCCAGGCCCTGGCCGCCGAGCTGCTCGGCTTCGCCGCCGACTCCCTCGCCCCCTTCGGCCGCAAGGCCGAGGCGCTGCGCGAGCTCGCCCTGTTTGTGCAGCACCGCTCGCGGTAGCCGCCCGGAACCAATTTCTCATTCCCTCCTTCTAATCCAGACGAGGGGAGCGCTCCCGACCGAACTTGAAAGGCCGTCTTGCGGCCTTTGAAAGGAGCCCTCATGAACGGCGCGAGCGAGCTTTTTGGTCTGGCTGGGAAGGTCAATGTCAGCACCACCGGCCTTGTAGTGATCGTCATCCTGGTTTTCCTGTCGGTGTGGTCCCTGGGTGTCTCCCTGGAGCGGTTGTTCGTGCTGGCCCGCGCGCGGCGGCAGTCGCTCGCCTTCGCCCGCTCGGTGAGCCCGCATCTCTCGCAGGGCCGCCCCTTGCCGGCGATCGAGGCGGCCCGGAGGTTTCCTCACAGCCACGTCGCCCGCGTCATCTCCGCCGGCCTCTCGACGTTTCAGCAGAAGAGCGCCCGGGGGCTCTCTGCCGCCGAGGTGATCGAAGCGACTGGCCGGGCTCTCGCGCGCACCGCGGCGCAGACCGCGGAGGAGCTCAGCCGCGGCATCGGGAGCCTGGCGACGATCGCCACCACGGCGCCCTTCATCGGCCTCTTCGGCACGGTGATCGGCATCGTGCACGCCTTCCGGGACATCGCCGCGGCGGGCGGCGCGACCGACTTCGGGCTGGTCTCCGGAGGCATCGCCGAGGCGCTGCTGACGACGGCCCTGGGTCTCGTCGTGGCCGTGCCGGCGGCGTGGATGTTCAACGTCCTCAGCCAGAAGATCCAGCGGCTGGGCCTGGAGATGGAGAGCTCGTCCTCGGAGCTGCTCGACTACTTCCTGGAGCGGGAGGGAGCGGCGGCCGGCTGACCCGCAATTGATCCCCATGGGCGATCCCGGGGGGCGGGGTACACTACCGCTGATGGCGGTCCAGGCTCACGATCTCGAAGGGGTGCGCTCCGAGCTGCGCCGGCTCGGCTATCTCGACCACGGCTTCGAGCGCTTTCTGCTGCAGGACGCGCTCCGCCCGCGGCAGCCGGCGCGGACCCTCCTTCTCCTCACCGCCAAGGTGGGCCTGCTCTCGGGCCTCGCCCTGGCGCTGGTGCTGGCGCTGGCTCTCGCGGTGGCGAACGGCAACCTGACGGCGAGCCCCCTCGATCTCGTCGCCCTCTTTCTCCACCTCTTTCCTCCGCTCTCGGCCGCCACCGGCCTCGCCTTCCTGGCGCTCTGCGGGGTGATCCTGCTGGTGATCCGGCTCTATCACGTGCGGCGCATCGAGACGCTCTCGCTGGTGACGGCTTTGGGAGCGGGGGCCCTGTTGCTGGCCTTCGCGCTGCGCATCGGCAGGGAGGTCCTGGCCGAGGGGAGGCTCTCCCAGGTGGCCGTCCTCGTGCTCGTCACGCCGCCGGTCGTCTATGTGCTGATCAAGCTCGTCTACCACGGCCTGCTCACCCTCGCCATCCGGTTCACCGATTCGGCGCCGCTCGGGCGGTTGTTCTCGCGCCGCTGGCTGGGCCTGGCGATCCTCCTGGGCGTGGCGCTGCTGACGCTGCCGGCGGTGGTCTCGGCCCGGCGCTCGCCGGCGCCGCCCCCCCCCGCGCTCCCCACGGGGCCGGGAGAGCGGGTGTTGCTGGTGGGCATCGACGGCGTGCTGCCCGAGGAAGCCGACTACCTGTTGGGCCTGGGCGAGCTGCCGCAGATGAGCCATCTGGCCAGGGAAGGAAGGGTGCTCGCCTATCGCCGCAAGGCCGAGCCTCCCGCCTCGTTCTGGACGGCGGTCGCCACCGGCGTGCCGGGGCCGGACCACGGCGTCTCCTCGCTCGACAGCTTTCTGCCCCTGGGAGTGAGGACGCCGCTCGCCCGCAGCGGCCCTCTGCGGGCGTGGTGGAGCCGTTTCGAGGTGCCCCTCGGGCTCGCCGAATACCGCCCCGTCCTGGCCAACCGCCGACGGGCGTTCACCCTCTGGGAGCTGGCGTCGCGCGGCGGCGATCCTGCGTTGGCCGTGAACTGGTGGGCCACCTATCCGGCGGAGCCGCTGCCGGGCCTGGTCGTGGCGCACGGCGCCTATCAGCTCCTCCAGGAGGGAGCCGAGGGAGCGGTGGCGCCGCCGGCGGCGCTCGCCGGGGTCGCGGCGCTCGCCCGCTCCGCGGAGACCGCGGGAGCCGACCCGCGCCTCGCCGCGGCGCTCCCTCCCGCGGCGGCGGCGTCCGTGCTGGCACGCGCCCTGCGCCCCGACGGCTTCTACCGCGCGGTCTTCTCCCAGGGACTTGCGGCCCAGCCCAGGGCCGCCGCCCTCTACCTGCCGGGGCTCGACATCGCCGCCGACGGCTGGCGCGGCGGGGACGTGGCCTTCGCCGACCTGGTGCGCGGGGAGCTCGCGGCGACGGACCGCCTGCTGGCCCGCTCGCTCGCCGGCTTCGGGACGGTGGCCGTAGTGCTCGATCCCGGCCGGCGCCGGCAGGCGGGAGAGGGCCGGGTGCTCCTCTGGCGGCGGGCCGGCTGCGGCGCCGGCGGCCGGTCCGCCACGGCTCCGGAGGCGGTGGCCGCGGCCCTGCTGCGCGCCTTGGGGCTGCCGCAGAGCGAGGAGCTGCCGCCGCCTCCCGCCGCGTGCCGGTGGCCGCCTCCCCCGGTGGTCGTCGCCGGTTACGGCGAGCCCCGCCGCGGCGCGCCGCGCGGCCTGGAGAGCGCGGAGTATCTGGAGAGCCTGCGCTCGCTCGGCTATCTCAGTCCCTGAAACCGGGCCAGACGCACCCATAAAAGCAGGAGATCCTCATGTACAGTCGGAGCGTCCTGGCCTTGCTTGCCCTTGCGGCGGTGCCAGCTTTCGCGGAGATTGCCGAGACCCGATGCCCACACCGGTCGCGATCCCAGCCCAGAAACCCATGCTCTACCCGGAGTCGCCGCGCGTCGACCAGGTGGACGACTACCACGGCGTCCGGGTGGCCGATCCCTACCGCTGGCTGGAGGATCTCGATTCGCGGCAGACCCTGACCTGGGTGACGGCGCAGAACGAGGTGACCTCGGCCTACCTCGTCGCCATTCCCGAGCGGGAGGACATCCGCCGGCGGTTGACCCAACTGTGGAACTACGAGCGCTACGGCGTGCCGACCCTGCGCGGGGGGAGGTACTTCTTCACCCGCAACGACGGTCTGCAGAACCAGAACGTCCTCTACCGGCTGGATGCGCTCGGCGGCCAGCCCCAGGTCCTGCTCGATCCCAACGCCCTGTCGCCGGACGGCACCGTCGCCCTCGCCGAATTCAGCGTCAGCGAAGACGGCAAGCTCCTCGCCTACGGGCTCTCCTCCGCCGGCTCCGATTGGCAGGAGTGGAAGGTCCGCGAGGTGGAATCCGGCCGCGACCTGCCGGATCACCTGCGCTGGGTGAAGTTCTCCACCGCCGCCTGGACGCACGACGGCAAGGGCTTCTTCTACAGCCGTTACGACGAGCCGCCGGAAGGGCGCCAGCTCGAGGAAGCCAACTTCCATCAGAAGCTCTACTACCACCGGCTTGGGCTCCCCCAGGCGGAGGACGCGCTCGTCTATCAGCGGCCCGACAAGAAGGAGATGGGATTCATTCCCGCCGTCACCGACGACGGCCGCTACCTGATCATCCACGCCTGGCTGGGGACGAAGACCGAGAACGGCGTCTTCTACAAGGACCTGCAGGCGCCGGGCGCCCCGGTGGTGGAGCTGCTCGCGGGCTTCGATGCCGCCTATCACTTCGTCGGCAACGACGGGCCGGTCTTCTGGTTTTCGACCGACGCGGACGCGCCGCGGAGCCGGGTGATCGCCGTCGATCTCCGCCACCCCGGCCGCGAGAGATGGCGCGAGCTGATCCCCCAGGCCGCCGAGACGCTGCAGGGCGCCGTCTGCCTGCACGACACCTTCGTCGCCCTGTACCTCAAGGACGCTCATTCCCAGGTGCGGCAGTTCGATCTCGATGGCCGGTTCCGGCGCGAGCTGGAGCTGCCCGGGCTCGGCTCGGTGACCGGCTTCACGGGCAAGCGGCAGGACCGCGAGACGTTCTACATCTTCACCAGCTACACGACTCCGGGCACGGTGTACCGCTACGACCTCGAGACGGGGCGCAGCAGCGTCTTCCGCCAGCCGCGCATCGAGGGCTTCGACGCCGGCCGGTACGAGACCCGGCAGGTCTTCTTCCCGAGCAAGGACGGCACCCGCATCCCCATGTTCCTGACCTATCGCAAGGGCCTGCAGCTCGACGGCTCGAACCCGACCTTCCTCCACGGCTACGGCGGCTTCAACATCCCGGTGACGCCCCAGTTCTCCCTCCAGGAGATCGTGTGGATGGAGCGCGGCGGCATCTACGCCGTCGCCAATCTGCGCGGCGGCGGCGAGTACGGCGAGGAGTGGCATCAGGCCGGCAGCCGGCTGAAGAAGCAGAATGTCTTCGACGACTTCATCGCCGCCGGCGAATGGCTCGTCGCCAACGGCTACACCTCGCGGCGGAAGCTCGCGATCGGCGGCAGCAGCAACGGCGGCCTGCTCACCGCCGCCTGCATGGTGCAGCGGCCGGACCTCTTCGGCGCGGTGATCGTCGGCGTCGGCGTGCTCGACATGCTGCGCTTCCACAAGTTCACCATCGGTTGGGGCTGGACCTCCGATTACGGCTCGCCGGACGATCCGCAGGAGTTCAAGGCGCTCTATGCCTATTCGCCGTACCACAACCTGCGGCCGGGAACCGCCTATCCGCCGACGCTCATCACCACCGCCGATCACGACGACCGGGTGGTGCCGGCCCACAGCTTCAAGTTCGCCGCCGCTCTCCAGCGGGCCAACGGCGGGGCGAGCCCGACGTTGATCCGCATCGATACCCGCGCCGGCCACGGCGGCGGCAAGCCGGTGTCGAAGCAGATCCAGGAGGCCGCCGACGAGCTCTCCTTCCTCTTCCATGAGCTGCGGGGAGATCCGGCGGGAGGCGCGCAGAAGGCGTCCGGGCGATAATCAGGGCGTGCCCTCCGAAGCCCTCACTCTCCTAACCCCTCTCTCCCAAGGGGTCTGTGAAGGAATCGGCGGCATGCCCTCCGAAGCCCTCACTCCCCTAGCCCCTCTCTCCCAGG
>JBIOVX010000165.1:0-29059 GCA_044868005.1 Thermoanaerobaculia bacterium
CAAGCCCCGCCCCTACGAAGAACACTCAGCGGCCGTTCTCCCTCCTCTCCCGGTGAGGGGCGGGAGAGGAGGGCCGGGGAGGTGAGGGCCTGGGTGGGGGGCGAGTCTTTTGACATCCCGTCCCTCCCCACGTACGATTTCCCGTTCTGGGCCGGCGTAGCTCAGTTGGCAAGAGCGCCTGACTGTGGATCAGGAGGTCTCCGGTTCAAGTCCGGACGCCGGTACCACCCTTCTTGACAGCGACCAGCCGTTTCGCTGGAGGATTGTCCCCATGACAGGCATGGTAGAACCGCGCGTCTCGCGTGGCTTGCGAGATCTCCTGCCCGACCAGATGCTGGCCCGCCAGTGGATGATCGACACCATCCGCGGCGTCTACGAGCTCTACGGCTTCGTGCCGTTGGAGACTCCCGCGATCGAGTACCTCGACGTGCTGCGCGGCTCCGCGGCCGGCTCCGAGACCCAGCAGTCGATCTTCACGGTCTCCAATCCCGAGAAGGAGGAGCTCGGGCTGAGGTTCGATCTCACCGTGCCGCTCGCGCGGGTGGTGGCGCAGTACCGCGAGTTGCCCCGGCCGTTCCGCCGCTACCAGGTCTCGTCCGTGTGGCGCGCCGACAAGCCGGACAAGGGGCGCTTCCGCGAGTTCACCCAGTTCGATCTCGACTCCGTCGGGGTCGAGTCCGAGATCGCCGATACCGAGATCATCGCCGGCATGTGCGACAGCCTGCGGGCCATCGAGGCGGGACCCTTCCAGGTGCGCTTCTCCTCGCGCGGCATCCTCAACGTCCTGCTGGCCTTCGCAGGCATTCCGGCGGAGCAGGGGGCGGACGTCTTCCGCGTGCTCGACAAGCTGGACAAGGTGGGTCCCCAGAAGATCCGCCTGGAGCTGACCACCGGCTACGTCGACTCGTCCGGCGATCCCATCGCGGGCGTCGGACTTTCCAACGAGCAGGTGGACAAGATCGAGCGCTTCCTGCGTATCCGTTCCGAGGACCGCCGCGAGGTCGTCTCCCAGCTCCGGGAGATCTTCGCGGGAGTCGAGGCAGCGGACCGTGAGATCGGCCTCGTCGAGCGGATCTCGAATCACCTCTACTCCCTGGGTTACGGCGACGATCAGGTGTCCCTCGACCTCTCGATCGCGCGCGGCCTCGCCTACTACACGGGACCGGTCTTCGAGGCCGTGCTGCTCGACGCGCCGCAGTTCGGCTCGGTCTTCGGCGGCGGCCGTTACGACGACCTGGTCATGCGCTTCCTGGGCGAGAAGGTCCCCGCCGTGGGCGCCTCGATGGGCGTCGATCGCCTGCTCGCGGCGCTGGTCCACCTCGGCCGGGCAGGGAAGAAGAAGGCGACCGCCAAGGTGCTGATCACGAACATGGATCCCGGTCTGCAGGACGACTACGTCGCCATGACCTGGGAGCTGCGCCGGGCGGGCATTCCTACGGAGCTCTACCTGGGCGGCGCCAAGGGACCGGGCAAGCAGCTCAAGTACGCGGACGCCTGGGGCGTGCCGATCGCCGTCCTCTACGGCTCCAACGAGAAAGAGAAGGGAATCGTCACCTTGAAAGACATGGAAGTCGGCCGCCAGCGGGCCGAGGCGCTCGCCAACCGCCAGGAGTGGCTGGAAGAGCGGCCCGGCCAGCGCGAGGTGCCGCGCGCGGAGCTGGTCTCCGCCGTCAAGGAGATGCTGGAGCAGATCGGGGGACTTGACCGGTGAGCGACCCCGACCATTTCACTGTCGCCCTCGACGGCAGCTCGCTGACGCTCGAAGATCTTGCGCGGGTCGCCCGCGATCCGCGCGTTCAGGTCGAGATTCATGCGGAGGCCTGGACGCGCGTCGAAGCGAGCCGGGCGCAGATCGAAGCGCTCGCCAGAGAGTACGAAGAGGATTGGAAGAGGGACGGCGAGTCCCAGTCGGTCCTGGAGTACGGCGTCACCACGGGCTTCGGGGAGTTCAAGAACGTTCCCATCGCTCCCGATCAACTGGAGGAGCTGCAGCGCAACCTCCTGACCAGCCACTCGGCCGGCGCGGGAGAGACGGCCGACCCCGACAATCCCGCCAACTACTTCGAGCCGGACGTGGTGCGGGCGGCGCTCGCCATCCGCCTGAACGCTTTCCTCAAAGGGCACTCGGGAATCCGCCCCGTCATGGTGCGGACCATTCAGGCGATGCTCAACCGGGGCGTCGTGCCGCTGGTGCCCATCCGCGGCTCCGTCGGCTCGAGCGGCGACCTGTGCCCGCTCGCTCACCTCTTCGTCGTGCTGCTGGGAGAGGGCGGGTACTACGTCGTCCGTGACGCCGCCGATCTGCCCTACAAGCCGCGCGAGCTGAGGAGCGGTCTGGACCAGCTCCGCGAGGATCTTGGCGTCGGGGAGATCCCGGCACCGAGCTACAAAGAGGGGCTGGCGCTCATCAACGGCGCCACCTTCTCGGCGGCTCTCCTCGCACTGGGCGTCTACGATGCCGAGCGCGCGGCCCGCACGGCCGACGTGGCGGCGGCGCTCAGCCTGGAGGCCGTCTGCGGCTGCGCCCGCGCCTTCGATCCACGCGTTCACCAGGCCCGTGGGCTCGAAGGACAGATCGCCAGCGCGGCGAACATCCGCGAGCTGATCAAAGGGAGTCAACTGGTCGAACGAGCCGGCGCCGTCCAGGACGTTTATTCGCTGCGCTGTGTACCGGCCGTTCACGGAGCGGCCCGCGACGCCATCGCCTATGCGCGGAAGGTTGCCGAGGCGGAGGTCAACGCCGCGACGGACAACCCGTTGTTCTTCCCGGGCGACGGCATCGTGCCCTTCGATCACGAGTTCGCCGCCAACTGGCCCGAGGGCTACGACGGCCGCGAGCGGATTTCCTATTCGGCCGGCAACTTCCACGGCGAGCCCGTGGGCCTGGCGGCGGACGTCCTGGCGATCGGCCTGGCGGAGCTGGCGAACATCTCCGAGCGGCGCACGGCCATGCTGCTCGACTCGCGCCAGAACCGGAACCTCCCCGCGAACCTGATCCCGCACCGGGGAGTCAACACGGGGCTGATGATCGTGCAATACACGGCGGCCGGCATCGTCTCGGAGAACAAGGTCCTCACCCATCCCGCGACGGTCGATTCCATCCCCACCTCCGCGAACTCTGAAGACCACAACGCCATGTCCACCATCGCCGCCCGCAAGCTGCGGACCGTGCTGCGCAACGCGCAGACCGTGCTGGCGATCGAGCTCCTGGTAGCCGCCCAGGCCGTCGAGTGGCGGGTAGGGATGGAGATCGATCCCGTCAAGCCGCGCTCGCGGGTCCTCTCCGATTGGGACAAGGCGGACCGCGAGACGCAGGAGTTCGAGGAGCGGACCCGGCCGGAGCGGCGGGAGGGGATTGCGGAGAAGCTCGGGGAGGGGACGCGGCGAGCCTACCTTGCGGTAAGAGAAGTGGCGGGGACAATGTTGCGGGATCGGGTGTTGGAGGGGGATATTCGGGCGGTGCGGGGGGTGGTGGAGGGGGGGGTATGAACGTCGCTTGTTAGGTGTTATATGTCTTACAAAAGATATCAGGAGAGTCTGGCCCCGCTCGAGGTCTTTGATCCGGCGGCATTCTCGGGCGATCACCAGTATCCCCAGGAGCTGTGTGACTTCGTCTTGGGTCTGGCTTTGATATATAATGATTTCAAGGATATTTATATAGTTCAGGCTCTCTTGGATCGTGGCGAGCCAGAGGAGTCTTTCGCCGAAACTCCTGCTTGGGGTCAGTACACTGCGTTTAGGGCCCACGCCATCAGGTTACATGCAGGCTTGGTTCACGAGCTGCTGGAGTTTATCCAAGATAATGAAGCGGCTCGAGAGAACGTCCTCTTCAGGAAACTCCTTCGTCAGATCTCGAAGCAAGCCAGGGAGGCATGGACGCTGCTGGAAACAGTCGCCCTGCAGAAGAGAGCCGTCAACCCTTTAGCCAAGGCACTTCTGCTCATGCGGAATAAGGTGGCATTTCACTATGATGCAAAAGAACTCGCGCGGGGTTATGCTGAAAGCTTCTTGAGTCAGTCCGGCCGGGCACCTTTTATTTCGCGAGGAAACTCGCTCGGTGCGACACGCTTCTACTTCGCGGATGCTGCAGCGCAGTCGTATACTTTCCTGAGGTCACCAGATGATGAAGCAAAGGAATTTTTGGCAGGAACGTCAGCAGTGTTTCGTCAGGTCCATGTCGCTCTTTACGAGATTGTTACAAAGTTTATTCAGGCGCGGGGTTTCGCTTGGAGGAAACCGCCTTCCTAGCTGACTGCGAGGATTAGTGTATAGGCCTATAAACGGATAGTGCGGCCTCTTTGAGCGGGATACTCATTCCTATGGCCGCACCTCCTTCACTCTCAAGACCGTCCGGTGTCACCGCACTCGCGGGCCTTTTCGCTTTCGGCACGCTCGCTAGCGGACTCTCGCTTGTTTCACTCCTCAATCCAGGCGGACCTCTGGAGCCTATGTGGCGGCTGAACCCGCGCGCTCATGAAGCCTTCTCGCACATGGGCATCTGGGCGCCGCTTCTTCTCGGCATTGTCTGCCTGGCTTGCGCGGCTTCGGCCTACGGATTCTTTCGTGGCAGGCGGTGGGGATTTCGCCTTGGCGTGACCCTGCTGCTTGTCAACCTCACCGGCGACCTCATCAATGCAGCGTTGGGTATCGAGCCTCGGGCTGTGATCGGCCTTCCCGTTGTCGCGCTGATTCTCTGGTATCTCTCATCTCGCAAGGTCAGGGACTTCTTTTCGCGCGAGATCCGAGGTTCATGATGTCGGTGCGGCCGTTTCGCCTCGAAGAGGCATAGGCATGTAGCCTGGCGCTTTAGCGCCAGGAACGATTGTCCCGAATTTGTGAGCCCCGAGGGGGCGACGGCAGCGTGGTTCGGGAAATCTGCCGCCACCCCTTCGGGGCTCCTTGATGATGGAGGATGGCCTTTCCTGGCGCTGAAGCGCCAGGCTACATGCCTGTGCCCCTTCGAGGCCTGGAATCTTGGTCACCCACTCGACCGGATTCTCAGATCGGGCATACATGAGCTTCCCTTCCCGCCAAGGCTACAAACTGATCTGGGCGTCTACCACGTCGTAGTGGTCAGCCCGTTCCGGTAGCTCCAGAAGCGCTGCCTTGTCCTCCGGGTAATACTTGGGACGTTCCGGATCGGGTCCAGCGTAGCGACGTAGCGCCTCCATCGAATCCCAGAACGACACGAACATGAACTCTACGGATTCCTTGGTAGCCCGACGCAGGAGGAGCCACCCCCGGTTGCCCTCGACGCCCCCATAATCAGGGTATGCCGTCTCCTTCAGGAAGGCTTCGTATCCATCCGCGCTCGCCAGGCTGGTACTCCCTCGCCACACCCTCGTGATCATCGCTACCTCCACGGTTCGTTGAATCTGCCGTCGCCCCTTCAGGGCTCCTTGATGATGGGAGGGGCCTTTTCCTGGCGCTAAAAGCGCCAGGCTTTATGCCTGTGCGCCTTCGGCGCGCGGCTTCACCTCTCGCTCAAGCCGGTCGGCAAGAGCGTTCCGCGCCTCTTCCAGGTCGAAATCCACCTGCAGCCCCAACCAGAACCTCTCCGAAGTGTCAAAGTAACGGGCGAGACGGAGGGCTGTATCCGAACTGATGGACCTCTTGCCGAGGACGATCTCGTTGATTCGTCGAGGCGGCACGCTGATCTCGCGCGCAAGGTGGCTCTGGCTGATTTCCATGGGTTTCAGGAACTCTTCCAGCAGGACTTCACCGGGATGGATATTGGGCAGCTTCTTAGCCATCTTCTCCTGGTATTTACGGCTCGCGTTGCTGGAGATCAGTCTGCGAATGTCGTAGCCCCGCTGCTCCAGGAGGGAAGCGGAATAGGTGCGCACCAGGATCACGCGATCGTACTGCTGTTCGAGGCGGGCCAGCTCCTGGGTCTCGGCGTCCAATAGGCCGGTTAGCCGCTGCTTGCGATGGAAGGCTTCCATGCGTTCCGAATCCGCTCGTGGCATCCTGACCTGGGCGGCGTCCCACAATGCGGCATCGTCGAGGAGATCCAAACTGGCGATTTCTGCGTCGAGCTCCGGATTCGTCCTCACTGCCGCCCTCAGACGGGCTCTGGAGCCCTGGTCAAACATGCCTTTGGGTAGCCTCTTAGCCATTCTTGCCTAATGCCGTCCAAGCACAACGTCAATCCCGGTGAGCACCAGGTCCAATTGGCGCCGCGGCAGCTTACCGACACATTCGGTGAGTTGGTGCTTGTCGATGGCGACAATCAGGGAGGCATTCGCGACCGAGTCTTTGGAAAGACCTGTCGCCCTTGCACTCAGCAGTACGTTGCCGGGTGCGTCTGCCCACTTCACGTTAGTTGTCAGAGGCACACAGACCACTGTACCAACCCGGCTTTGGTTCAGCGAATCGCACTGCACGACGATGATGGGCCGGCGATATCCAGGGCCTGATCCGATCGGCTCTCCCAAGTCGGCCCACCAGACCTCGCCTTGGCCGATTACCACTCAACTTGCTCCAACACTCGGCGCGCAGCTCTCCGGGTAAATTCGTCGACGTCGCTCCCAACCTCCTCAATGACACGGTTCATCGCTTCCGTAATCCGATCAGGTGCGTGTCGTGCCACATACTCTTGCAGCGCCCGGCTGTAGAGCTCGCTACGAGAGGTCTGGAACTCGGCCGCGAGGCGTTCGGCCTCTTCAAAGACTTCGTCGGGGATGGAGACTGCCGTTTTCATACCGCGAGTATAATCGGCACATCGCAGGATTGCCAGCGAAGGCGAATCTGTCTACCATGAACTCCATGACCGAGAGAGAACGCCTACGTGCTCTAGTCGACGACCTTCCAGAGCCGAAGGTCCATGCCGCCCTGCGTTTTGTAGAGGACCTTCGGACCTCCGAAGAGGATCCCGTCCTCAAAGCTCTTCGAGACGCACCGTTCGATGACGAGCCTTTGACGGAAGAGGATTTGGCCGCTCTCCGAGAAGCCCAGGGAGAAGAGGTTCAGGGCCGTTTGATCCCTCACGAAGAGATCCGTCGCCGTGTCCTAGGTGAGGAGTGAACGGTGGAGTCAGATGGACCCATCGAGCTTCCAAGGATCTGGCCCGGCTCGATCGGCAGACCCAAAGACGAATCGTCGCCGCAGTCGAACGGTTTGCGCAAACCGGCCATGGGGACGTAAAGCGACTCAGCGGGTTGGAAGAGGAGATATTTCGACTGCGCGTTGGAGACTGGAGAATCCTCTTCTCCAGGTCAGAGGTCTTGGGAATCCGGGTTCTGCGTGTCTCTCCCCGAAGCGGTGCGTACCAACCTTGAACCCTACCGCGGCCGCCGGATCGCCACGATCGTCTCGTCCTCGGCGAGGTGGCCGGCTTCGATCCAGGCGTCGAGGCCTCCTTCCAGGGGGCGGACGCGGGTGAATCCTTTCTCGAAGAGGGCGCGAGCCACACGGGCCGCGGAGGCTTCGTTCGGTCAGGTACAGTAGAGGACCACCTCGCGGTCCCGCGGCAGCTCGGCCAACCGCTCGTCGATCTCGCCGATGGTCATGCGCAGGGCTCCCGGGATGCGCCGCGGATCGTGGAGAGGAGCGGAACGGTTGCGCACGTCCACGATCACCGGGCTCTCTCCGGCGTCCAGCATGCGCTTGAGCTCGGCGACGGTGATGCGGGCGAGCCGCAGCAGCTTGCGCACGCGCCTCCGCTGCCACCACTTGAACAGGACCACCAGCAGCAGGACCACCGCGACGACCGCCGCGGCCCAGTAGCCGAGCGTCTCCAGATACGCAAGCGCGCGGTCCACCGTGCGGTGAAAGGCGATTCCCAGGCCGACGCCCAACCCGAGCCAGAGGAGGCTGCCGATGGCGTCCCAGAAGATGAAGGAGGCCAAGGTCTTGCCCATGGCGCCCGCGAGCGGCGGCGCGATGGTGCTGTAGCCGGGGATGAACTTGGCGTAGGCGAGCGACGGCATCCCCACCCGCTCGAAGAGGTCCTCTGTGCCGCGCACGCAGGAGTCCGGGGAGAGGGAGAGCCGGCAGACCGTGCGCAGCACCCGGTGGCCCTGCCAGCGGCCGACCAGGAACCAGACCGTGTCGGCGAGGAGCGAGGCGACGAGCGCCACGACCAGGAGCGTGTTGAGATCCATCTGTCCACGGGCGGTGAGCGCGCCGGCTACCACCAGAGTGGGCAGAGCGGGGATCGGCATCCCGAGCTGCTCCAGGAAGACGTTCGCGAAGACGACGAGCAGGCCGTATTCGATGAGGCGGGCGACGATCTCTTCCATGCGATTCTCGCGGGGCGGCAGCGTCCTTCCGAGGGTGAAGATACCGGCGGGCCGGCGGGCTCGTCAAAAGGGGGCAGACGGCCCACCGGAGCCGGCGCGCGTTCCACCGCCTCCGGTGGATGGTTCACCCCCGGCGGCGGACGTTCCACCCCCGGCGGTGGAAGGCGTACTGGAGGCGGCGCGCGTTTCACCCCCGGCGGTAGACGTTCCACCGCCGACGGTAGACGTTCCACCGCCGGCGGTAGACGTTCCACCGCCGACGGTGGACAGCGCACCGCCTCCGGTAGACGCTCCACCGCCGGCGGCAGACGTTCCACCGCCTCCGGCGGACGGTCCACCGCCGACGACGGACGCAGTGGCGTCCTTGACAGACCGCCATCCCTCTGGGTTAAGCTCTCCGCCTGATCGGGACTACGACGATGCGTGCTACGGCCCTGCTCCGCTCTGCAATCTCCAACGCCTGGGCCTGGTGTGTGCATCATCATTCCGTGAGCTGAGCCGGATCGTCCCGGCCCGACACGGACCCGGGACGAGAGACCGCCTGACGCCACACGTCGCCTCCTTCCGGGTCCGGAAGGAGGTTTCGTTTTGGAGCCCTTTTCCCCGGCGCCGAGCCGCGCCACCCTGGTCGCCACCGTCGCGGCTTTGCCCGACGGGGGCTTTGCGCCCTCTGACACGGATCTGGAGGGTGTCGAGTGGCTGGAGGTGCGCGCCGATCTGGTGGGGGACCTCGACGCGGCGCGCCTCGCGAAGGCGTTCCCGGGCAAGCTCCTCTACACGCTGCGCTGCCGGGCCGAGGGGGGAGCTTTCGAGGGGTCTCCCGAGCGGCGGAAGCGGCGGCTGCTCGACGCGGCGAAGCGTTTCGACCTGGTGGATCTCGAAGCGGCGCGCGATCTCACCCCGGAGATCCTGAAGGCGGTACCCGCCGAGAAGAGGGTCCTCTCCTGGCACGGCCCCGCCACGGCGGTCGAGGGGCTCAAGGCGACGTTCGAGAGGATGGCCGGCACGCCCGCCGCCCTCTACAAGCTGGTGCCCACGGCCGCGCAGCCCGGGGAGGAGCTGGCACCCCTGATGCTGCTCCAGGCCCTCGGGCGCCGCGACGTCGCCGCTTTCGCGGCGGGCCCCGGCGGCGCCTGGACGCGCTTCGTGGCCCCCCGGCTCGGCGCGCCGGTGGTCTACGGCTCGCTAGGGGAGGCCGCGGGGGCGCCGGGCCAGCTCTCGATCGAGCGCCTGCGCCGCGACTATGGACTGCCGGAGCTGCCGCCGGTCGAGGCGCTCTTCGGCATCGTCGGCAATCCCGTCACCCATTCGCTCTCGCCGCGCATCCACAACGCCGCCTACCGCGCGCTGGGCATCCCGGCGGCGTACCTGCCGTTCTACACGGAGTCGTTCGGCGACTTCTGGCTGGAGGTGGTGGAGAACGGCGCGCTGGAGGCCCTGGGCATGCCCCTCCGCGGCCTCTCGGTGACCGCGCCGTTCAAGGAGACCGCCCTGGCGGTGGCGGGCGCCGAGAGCCCGCTCGCCGGCCTGATCGGCGCCGCCAACACGCTGGTGTGGAACCATGGCGTTTGGGAGGCGGAGGCCACGGACCCGGACGGCGTCGTGCTGCCGTTGCGCGACCGCGGCCTCGCCATCGAAGGCATGGAGGCGGCGGTGGTGGGGGCGGGCGGTGCCGGCCGCTCCGCCGCCGAAGGCCTGGCGAAAGCGGGAGCCCGGGTGACCCTCGTCAATCGCGACGGCGAGCGCGGACAGAAGGCCGCCGAACGTCTGAAGCTGCCGTTTCTCCCTTTGTCCGACCTCGAGCCTTCCCGCTACGATCTGCTGGTGAACGCCACCTCGCTCGGCCGCGGCGAGGACGATCCGCTGCCCTTCGGCGTCGACGAGCTGCGTTCCAATGCCGTGGTCATCGATCTCGTCTATCACCTGGACCGGCCGACGCGCCTGCTCGCGCAGGCGGCGGCGCGGGGCGCGGTGGCGATCGACGGGCGCGAGGTGCTGATCGATCAGGCGCGCGGACAGTTCCGCATGATGACCGGCCAGGACCTGCCGCTCAGCCTCGCCCGCCAGATCGTGGGGTTGCCATGAGAGCCGTTCCGCACATCCGCGAGTTCCTCGCCGACAGCCTGACGCCGCTCGCGGTCTACCGGCGTCTCGCCGCCATCTCGCCGCACCGCTTCCTCCTCGAGAGCGTCAGCGGCGGCGAGCGCGTCTCGCGCTTCAGCTTCCTGGGCGCGGCGCCGCGGGAGATCTACCGCCTCTACGCCGACCGCCTGGAGGTCGAGCGCAAAGGGCGCACGGAGCGCGTGCCCGGCGATCCGCTGCCGGCGTTGCACGCGGTGCTGGGCTCGATCAGCAGCGAGCCCGGTCCGGTGCCGTTCACCGGCGGCTTCGTGGGTTATTTCGGCTATGACCTCATCCGGCTCGTCGAGCGGCTGCCGCACCCGCCACCCGATCCGTTCGAGCTGCCCATCGCCCTGCTCGCCCGCTTCGATACGCTGGTGCTCTTCGACCACGCGCACCAGCGCGTGCTCGCGATCGCCAACGAGGTCGAGGGCGAGACGGACATGGCGACCGCCGAGCGGGAGCTGGCGCGGCTCTCGAAGCTGCTCACCGAAGCCTCGGGCGGCGCCGGCGTGGCCATGCCGGGGCAGCCGCCGGGGCCGGCCGGCACCGATCTCCCGAGCCTCGACAGCGCGAGCTTCCGCAAGGCGGTGCTCAAGGCCAAGGAATACATCGCCGCGGGCGACATCTTCCAGGTGGTGCTCGCCCGCCGCTGGCGAGTGCCGCGGCGCATCGAGCCGTTCGCCCTCTACCGCGCCCTGCGCATGGTCAATCCGAGCCCCTACATGGTGCTCTTCGAGACGCCGGAGGTCTCGCTCGTCGGCGCCTCGCCGGAGATGTTGGTGCGCAAGCAGGGCCGGCGCATCGAGACGCGCCCCATCGCCGGCACGCGGCCGCGCGGCATGGACGCCGAGGGCGACCGCCGCCTCTCCGAGGACCTGCTGGCCGATCCCAAGGAGCGCGCCGAGCACGTCATGCTGGTCGACCTCGGGCGCAACGACCTGGGGCGCGTGGCGGTCTCCGGCAGCGTGCGGGTGCCGACGTTCATGGAGATCGAGCACTACAGCCACGTCATGCACCTGGTGTCGAGCGTCGAGGCCGAGCTGGATTCGGGACGGGATGCGCTCGACGCGCTCCTCGCCTGCTTCCCGGCGGGGACGGTCTCGGGCGCGCCGAAGATCCGCGCCATGGAGATCATCGACGAGCTGGAGCCGCAGGCGCGCGGGCCGTACGCGGGCGCCGTGGGCTACCTCTCGTTCTCGGGCGATCTCGATACCTGCATCACCATCCGCACCCTGGTGGTGCGCGAAGGAGAGACCTCGGTCACCGCCGGCGCCGGCATCGTGGCCGACTCCGATCCCGCGGCCGAGGAGGCTGAGACCAAGAACAAGGCGGCGGCGCTGCTCACCGCGGTGGCGCTCGCCGAAGAGCTGGAGAGACGATCGTGATCCTCATGGTGGACAACTACGACTCCTTCACCTACAACCTGGTGCAGATGCTGAGTGCGGCCGGGGCGGAGGTGGAGGTGCTGCGCAACGACGCCGCGAGCGCCGCGGACATGCTGGCGAAAAAGCCCGCGGGCATCGTGCTCTCGCCCGGCCCCGGCCGCCCCGAGGACGCCGGGGTGTGCCTGGACCTGATCCGCCTGCGCGCGCCGCTGCCGTTGCTCGGGGTCTGCCTCGGCCACCAGGCGCTGGGCCTGGCCTTCGGCGCCACGGTGGACCGCGCTCCCCGGCTGATGCACGGCAAGACCTCGCCCATCCGCCATGGCGACCAGGGGGTCTTCGCCGGCCTGCCGAACCCGTTCGAGGCCACCCGCTACCACAGCCTGGAGGTGAAGGAGCGCACGCTGCCGGAGGAGCTGGAGCCGCTCGCTTGGGCCGACGACGGCACGTTGATGGGCCTGCGCCATCGCGAGCTGCCCTACTGGGGCGTGCAGTTTCACCCGGAGTCCGTGCTCACCGGGTACGGACCGCATCTGCTGGCCAACTTCCTGGCTCTCTGCGCCGAGGAGACCGCCGATGTCCGAGCTTGACGCCCGTGCCGCCCTGATGCGCGTGACCGCGGGCGAGAGCCTCACGCGGGAGGAGACGGAGGCCCTCTTCGGCCAGCTCATGGACGGGCAGGTCACCGAGACCCTCAAGGCGGCGCTGCTCGTCGCCCTGCGCATGAAGGGCGAGGCGGTGGCGGAGATCTCCGGCGCCGCCGCGGCCATGCGCCGCCGCGCCATCCCCATCCCGCACGGGCGCCGGGGCGTGGTCGACACCTGCGGCACCGGCGGCGACGGCCGCGGCACGTTCAACATCTCGACCGCCGCGGCCCTGGCGGTAGCGGCGGCGGGCGTGCCGGTGGCCAAGCACGGCAACCGCTCGGTCTCCAGCCGCTCCGGCAGCGCCGACGTGCTGGCCGCCCTCGGCGTGAAGATCGACATCGACGCCGAGACGGCCGGCCGCACGCTCGACGCGGTGGGCATCACCTTCCTCTTCGCGCCGCTGCTCCATCCCGCCATGCGCGAGGTGATGCCGGTGCGCCGCGAGCTGGGCCTGCGGACCATCTTCAACGTCCTCGGCCCGCTCACCAATCCGGCGGGCGCCCGCCGCCAGGTGATGGGGGTGTACGCGGAAAGCCTGGTCGAGCCGATCGGCTGCGTGCTGCGCGACCTCGGCGCCGAGCACGCCCTGGTGGTGCACGGCGAGGGGCTGGACGAGATCACCACCACGGGCCGCACCCGCGTCGCCGAGATCCGGGAGGGCGAGGTGCGGCTCTACGAGCTGGAGCCGGAGCGTTTCGGCCTGCCGCGCGCCCGCCTGGAGGACCTCGCGGGCGGCGCGCCGGAGGAGAACGCCGAGGCGGCCCGCCGCGTCTTCGCCGGCGAGGCTGGGCCGCTCGCCGACGTGACCGCCCTCAACGCCGGGGCGGCCCTCTACGTCGGCGGTGCCGCCGCGACGCTGGAGGAAGGCGTCGAGCGCGCCCGCGAGGTGCTCGCCTCGGGTGTGGCGGCGGAGAAGCTGGAGGAGCTGCGGAGCTTCAACGCATGACCGCTCCCGACATCCTCGTGCGCATCGCCGAGCGCCGGCGGCAGCGGATCGCCGAGGTGGGCGGCGCCGATCCGGCGGGGCTTGCGGCGGGGCCTCCGCGCACGCCCGAGGACAACGCCTTCCACGCCGCCCTCCGCGCCCGGCGCGATACGCCCGCGATCATCGCCGAGATCAAGATGGGCTCGCCGCGGCTCGGCGTTCTCCACGGCAGGATCGACCCGGTGGTGCAGGCAGGTCTCTACGCCGAGAACGGCGCCGCGGCGCTCTCCGTCGTCGTCGAGCCCGATTTCTTCCATGGCAGCTACGACCTCCTCGCCGCCTGCCGCCAGGCCTCGGGCCTGCCGGCGATCGCCAAGGACTTCATCGTCGATCCCATCCAGCTCGTCTGGGCGCGCGAGGCCGGCGCCGACGCGGTCCTGCTCATCGCCGCGCTCTATGACGATCCGGACGAGCTGGCCGGATACGCCGACCTCGCCCGCGGCCTGGGGCTCGTCCCCCTGGTCGAAACCCACGATGCGGAGGACATCGCCAAGCTCGCGGGAGAGGAGTGGGAGATCGTCGGCGTCAACAACCGCGATCTGCGCACGTTCGAGGTGGACCTCCAGCGCTCGATCTCGCTGCTGCCCGGGCTGCCCCAAGAGGCGGTGAAGGTGGCGGAGAGCGGCATCCGCGACGGCCTCGACGTGGCCCTGCTGCGCGACAGCGGTTTCGATGCGTTCCTCGTCGGCGAGTCGCTCCTCCTCGCCCCTGATCCCGCCGCCAGGCTGCGCGACCTGCTGATCGGGCCGGAGATCTGACCCGGTGCCCGTCAAGGTCAAGGTCTGCGGCGTCACCGATCCCGCCAACGCGGCGGCGGCGGTGGAATTGGGCGCGGATTACCTGGGGTTAAACTTCTATCGAGGCAGCCCGAGGTTCGTCGAGGTCGGCCGTGCGCTGGAGATCGCCGGCGCGGTGGGCGGAAGGGTGCCGCTGGTGGGGGTGTTCGTCAACTCGCCGGCCGCCGAGGTCGAGGAGATCGCTGGCCGCGTCGGGCTCGATCTCGTGCAGTTCAGCGGCGGCGAAGGGCCGCGGGACGTGACCCCTTTCGCGCCGCGGGCGATCAAGGCCTTCCGCACCGCGGGTATGCCGCGGCGCGAGGATGTGGCCGCGTACGCAGGGGTCTGGGGGATCCTGGTCGACGCGGTCCACGATTCTTTGTTTGGCGGCACGGGAGCGGCATGGGATTACGCAGCGGCCGGCGCCGGCCTGGCGGAGGTTCCGGCACGGCTGCTGCTTGCGGGAGGTATCGGGCCGGACAACGCGCGGCAGGCGATCGCCGGCGTGCGGCCCTACGGTCTCGACGTCTGCTCGCGGGTGGAGTCGGCGCCGGGGATCAAGGATCTCGGGCTGCTGCGGCGGCTTTTCGAGGAGGTGAGGCATGGCGAGACCCAAACCCCTTCCTGACGAGGAGGGTTACTTCGGCCGGTACGGCGGCCGTTTCGTCCCCGAGACGCTGATGGCGCCGCTCGCCGAGCTCTCCCGGGCCTACGACCGGGCGCAGAAGTCCCGCAGCTTCCGCCGCGAGCTGACGGCCTTGCTGAACGACTACGCCGGGCGCCCGACGCCGCTCTACTTCGCCGAGCGGCTGAGCGAGGAGCTCGGCGGCGCGCGCATCTTCCTCAAGCGCGAGGACCTGCTCCACACCGGCGCCCACAAGATCAACAACGCGCTCGGCCAGTGCCTGCTGACGCGCCTCATGGAGAAGGAGCGGGTGATCGCCGAGACCGGCGCCGGCCAGCACGGCGTGGCGACGGCCACCGCGGCGGCAGCCCTCGGCCTCTCCTGCACCGTCTACATGGGCAGCGAGGACATGCGCCGGCAGCGGCTGAACGTCGACCGCATGCGGCTCCTGGGCGCCGAGGTGGTGCCAGTGGACGCCGGCAGCCGCACCTTGAAGGACGCCATCAACGAGGCGCTGCGCGACTGGGTGACCAACGTCGGCAACACGCATTACGTCCTCGGCTCGGTCCTCGGCCCGGACCCGTTCCCCCGCATGGTGCGCGACTTTCACCGCGTCATCGGCGACGAGGCGCGCATCCAGTTGAAGCGCCAGACGGGCAGCGAGACTCCGGACGTGGCCGTGGCCTGCGTCGGCGGCGGCAGCAACTCGATCGGCCTGTTCACCGCCTTCCTGCAGGACTCGCGGGTGCGGCTGATCGGGGTCGAGGCGGGCGGCCGCGGCGCCGCCCGCGGCGAGCACGCGGCGCGCTTCGCCGGCGGCGCGCTCGGCGTGCTGCACGGCACCCGCACCTTCGTCCTGCAGGACGAGGAGGGGCAGATCGCCGCCACCCACTCGGTGTCGGCGGGCCTCGACTATCCGGCGATCGGTCCCGAGCACGTCTGGCTGCACGACGCGGCGCGGGTGGAGTACACCTCGGCGAGCGACGTCGAGGCGGTGGCGGCCTTTCATCAGCTCGCGCGCACGGAGGGCATCCTGCCCGCCCTGGAGAGCGCGCACGCGCTCGCCGAGGTGGCCAAACGCGCGCCGCGGCTGTCGCGCAAGCGGGTGATGCTGGTGAACCTCTCGGGGCGGGGGGACAAGGACGTCGAGTCCGTGCTGGCCTGGGACCGCCAGCACGAGGGAGACAACGTGGAGTCTTTCGCGGCGGCGGCCGCGCGGCGGGGAGAGACGCGATGAGCGCCATCGACGAGGTCTTCTTCAACTGCTCGCACGAGGGGCGGGCGGCCTTCATCCCCTTCCTCATGGCGGGCGATCCGGACCTGGACGCCACCGGTGCGTACATGGAGGCGCTCGCCGCCGGCGGCGCGGACATCATCGAGCTGGGCGTGCCGTTCAGCGATCCGATCGCCGACGGGCCGGTCAACCAGCGGGCGGCGGTGCGCGCGCTCGCCTCCGGCACCAAGCTCTCGGCCATCCTGCAGCTCGTGGCGCGCCATCGCGACCGCATCCGCGTTCCCGTGGTGCTCTTCACCTACTTCAATCCCGTCCACGCCCGCGGCATCGAGCGCTTCGCCGAGCAGGCCGCCTCCTCCGGCGTGGACGGCGTGCTGTGCGTCGACCTGCCGCCCGAGGAGGGAGAGCGGGAGCTCCTCCCGGCCCTGCGCGAGCGCGGCGTGGATACGATCTTCCTGCTGGCGCCCACCAGCACCCGCGAGCGGGTGAGCAAGGTGGGGGCGGCCTCCACCGGCTTCGTCTATTACGTCTCGCGGACCGGCGTCACCGGCGAGCGCGCCGCCCTGCCCGGCGATCTGCTGCGCGACGTCAAGCGGCTGCGCAAGCGGCTCGACCAGCCGCTCGCCGTGGGCTTCGGCCTGTCGACGGCGCAGCAGGTGGCGGCGGTGGGAGAGATCGCCGACGGCGTGGTGGTGGGCAGCGCCCTGGTGCGGCTCATCGAGGAGAACGCGGGCTCTCCCGGGCTGCCGGCGCTGCTCGAGGGACAGGTGCGCGCGCTCGCCGCGCCGCTGCGGCAGCAGTCCGAGAGAAGGCGGGCCGGATGAGCGAGCGCCGCCGGGAGGAGCGCGAGATTGCGGCCCTGGTCCACGGCCGGTATCTCATCGAGGCGCCGGACGCCGGGAGCTGCCCCCTCCTCGTCGGCTTCCACGGCTATGGGGAGAACGCCGAGAAGCACCTCGAGGAGCTGCGCCGCCTGCCCGGCGCCTCCCGCTGGGCGCTCTGCGCCGTGCAGGCGCTGCACCCCTTCTACAACCGGTCGGGCGACGTCATCGCCTGCTGGATGACCCGCCTGCAGCGCGAGCAGGCGATCCTCGACAACCTGCGCTACGTGGCGAGCGTGGTCGCCGAGCTCAAGCGCGAGCTGCCGGTCTCCGACCAGCTCGTCTACCTCGGCTTTTCGCAGGGAGCCGCCATGGCCTACCGGGCCGCCGCCGGCTCCGGCCACCCCTGCCAGGGGGTGATCGTGCTGGGAGGCGACGTGCCGCCCGAGTTGGAGAGCCACGACCTCAGCCGTTTCCCCCCCGTCCTGCTCGGCCGCGGCTCCAGCGAGGAGTGGTACGACGCCGCCAAGATGGAGCACGACGTCGAGCTGCTGCGCCGCAAGGGCGCCGACGTCCGCCCCTGCGTCTTCGACGGCGGCCACGAGTGGACGAACGAGTTCCGCGCCGCCGCCGGCCAGTTCCTGGAGGAGGTCTTCCGGCCGGTGTCATAGGCTCTCACTCCCCTTGCCCCTCGGCTGGTAAAAAAGAAAAGGGCGCCCGACGAGCGGGCGCCCTGAGACTTCGCAAAGATCCGGAGACTACTGACCGGCCGGCGGCTGCATGTCGGTACCCATGGGCTCGGACGTGGTCATGTCGGTGCCCATGTCGGTGCCCATGCCCGTGTCGGTCGTCGCCATCGGCTCACTGGTGGTCTCCATCTCGGTGGTAGCCGTGGTGTCCTCCGTCTCCTCCTTCTTGCACCCGGCGAACGGGATCAGCAGGAAGGCCAGCAGGCACAGAATCGTAAGGTGGACGGACAGCTTCTTCATGTGTTTTCTCCCTTGTTAAATGCAACTGATTGAAGACGACTGGGCGATGTTAGCTGTTATCGCCCACTTTGACCAGATTGATGACCCGCCTCACACCGTCGGTTTCCCGAGCGAGCGCCTCGGCCTTGGTGCGAGCCTCTTCCTTTGCCACTCTGCCCTGGAGCGTCACCACGCCCTCGTTGGTGTCGACGTCGATGTTGAACGGGTTGATGTCGCCGTCCGCCGCCAGCTTCGCCTTCACCGCGGCCGTGATGGCAGCGTCGTCCACCTGGGTTCCGGCCGTCCTCGTCGAGCTGCAAGCACCCAGAGCCAGGGCCAGCACCAGCACGAAGCATACGACCGGTACACGCAGCAGCCAGTTGTTACGGTTCATGAGCATCCTCCTCACTGTTGACCTGTGTGTTCGTTCGAGTTCCGTGGCGTTCAGATCCACGCGTACAGATTGCTCTGAAGCAGAATTTGTGCCACAGCCCTCCTGGTCGAAGGTGCAACAGTGAGTCCCGGACGAGCGGGGAGTATACAACCTCCCGTCCGGCTCCTCAAGGGGGAGGAATCCGGGCCGTCCCACGCCGGTCGCCGCCTACTCGTCCCGGTAGGTGTTGAGCCGATTGTACAAGGTTTTGAGGCTGACGCCCAGGACTTCCGCCGTCTTACGCTTGTTGCCGCCGTGGGCGTCCAGGGTGGCCATGATGAGCCGGCGCTCGACCTCCTCGATCGAGGCGCCCACCTGGAAGTTGAGGCTGCGCACCGAGCCGGCCTCGCCGCCCACCTCCCGCGGCAGGCTGCGCGGCGTGATCTCCTGGTCGGCCATGATGAACGCCCGGTGGACCACGTTCTTGAGCTCGCGCACGTTGCCGGGCCAGGAGTGGCTTTGCAGGCGCTCTCTGGACTCCTCGCTGAAGGCCTTGGCCGTGCCCTGGCGCTCGTTGAGCTGGCCCAGGAAGTAGTCGGCGAGGAGCTGGATGTCGTCGCCGCGCTCGGAGAGCCGCGGCATGAGGATCGGGAACACCTGCAGGCGGTAGAGGAGGTCCTCGCGCAGCTTGCCTTCCTGCACCGCCTTGTTGGGGTCGCGGTTGGTGGCGGCGATCACCCGCACGTCCACCTCGACCGTCTGATCCCCGCCGATGCGCATGAGCTGGTTGGTCTCCAGCACCCGCAGCAGCTTGACCTGCAGCTCGATGGGCATCTCGGAGATCTCGTCCAGGAAGAGCGTCCCCAGGTGGGCGCGCTCGAAGAAGCCCTTGTGCCGCCGCTGGGCACCGGTGAAGCTGCCGCGCTCGTGGCCGAACAGCTCGCTCTCGATCAGGGTGGGAGAGATGGCGCCGCAGTTGAGGGGCAGGAACGGCGCCTTGGAGCGCCGCGAGAGCAGGTGCAGCGTCTGCGCCGCGAGGTCCTTTCCCGTGCCGCTCTCGCCGACCAGGAACACCGAGGCGTCGGTGGGCGCCACCCGGTTGATCATCTCGTAGACGTCCTGCATCGGCGGCGAGGCTCCCAGCAGCAGGCCGAGGCGCCCTCCCTCCTGGACCTCTTCGACGGCCTCGGCCGCCGTGGGCGCCGGCTGCACGCTCGCGATGTTGGCGAGGATGCTCTTCAGCCGCCCGATGTCGAGCGGCTTGGTCAGGTAATCGCTGGCACCCAGGCGCAGGGCCTGGACGGCGCTCTCGACGTCGGCGTGGCCGGTCATCAGCACGACCTCGGTGGAGTTGCCGAGCTCGAGATCCTTCAGCAGGTCGATGCCGCTGCCGTCCGGCAGGTAGAGGTCTATCAGCGCCACGTCCGGCGTCCGGTGACTCACCTGGGCACGGGCGTCGCGCAGCGTGCAGGCCGTGTTGGTGGTGAAGCCTTGCCCCTCGATCAGCTCGGCGAGCGCGGAAAGAAAATTCGGGTCGTCGTCGACCGCGAGCGCATGTGGCATGTCACCTCACTCCTTCGCACCAGTGCTCGGATTGCCAGATAGCTGCAATTCTACCTCATAGGCGATGAGGTCTCCGGCGCCCGGGCTGGTCTCGGCCCGGCCCGCCCGCACCGCGCCGCCGTGGGCGGCGAGGATCGAGCGCGCCACCCAGAGCCGGGCCTCCGCGCCGCCCGGCGAGAAGCGGAGATCGAAGCCCGGCGCCGGCTGCGGCGAGACTCCGTCCGCAGCGGGGCTCTCCGTGCCCGTCACTCCGTAAACGGAGAGGCGGGCGTGGCCGTCCAGTCGCTCCAGGCGTAAATGCAGCGTTCCCTGCTTCGGGACCCCGGCGAGAGCGGCCAGGCCGAGGTGGAGCAGAGCCTGCCGCATCAGGTAGCGGTTGCCTTCGGCAGGCAGCGGCGCCTCCGGCAGCTCGGAGTGCACCTGCACCTGCTGCTTGCGGGCCGGCGCCACCAGCAACGACGCCAGCTCGCGGATGAGCTCGGCGAGATCCAGCGCCTCGAGCTTGTCGCTGCGCGGCGCGATGAAACCGAGGAAGGTCTCCAGCCCGCGGTGCAGGCGCGAGAGCTCCTCCTTGAGCACGCTGACGTAGCGCAACAGCTTCTCCCGGTTGGCGGGATCGGCGGCGCGTCCCGAGGCGAGCATCTCCTGGAGGATCTCGAGGTTGAAGACCATGGCGTTGATCGGCGCCCGCAGGTCGTGGGCCACCGCCGGCGAGATCTGCGAGACCGAGCGCATCTGCGAGGTCAGCAGCAGCTCCAGAGCCCGCGGGTCGGCGAAACGGACCTCCCCTTCGGGGCCGAGGCTGATGACGCCGTGACCGAGGATCTCGGCGAGCTCGTCAGGCGGAGAGTTGGAGAGCGGAGGAGTCAGCGGATTCTCAGCGAAGGCCATGGCTCGTTCTTTCTGCAGGATACGGCGGCACCGCGGCGGCGGCGTCTATTTATAGGAGGCCGGCCGGTGCCGCGCAAGCGGTGAGCGGGGATCATGACACGCAAAGCCTGGGCTGCAGGTTGCATGCCATGGCGGGAGCCTGGGCACGGCTGATGCAGGAGGGCGTGCCGTTCCGGGGGAGTTGGGTCCGGGGGACGTTTGCCGCTCCCGTAGGCTCGTCAAGCGGGTAATTCTTGCAAGGGAGCGCCATGCCGACCACCATCGAGGATCACGAGAAGCTCGAGTCCGGACTGGCCATCGCGGTCTTCGTCGATCCCGCCGAGAGCGCCAAGGCCGCCGGGCTGCGTTACGTCACGGACGACGAGCCGGGCCTCCGCCGCCGCAAGCGCGGCAAAGGGTTCACCTATCTCGATCCGCAAGGCCGGACGGTCAAGGATGCCCGGCAGCTCGAGCGCATCCGCAAGCTGGCGATCCCGCCGGCGTGGACGGACGTGTGGATCTGCGCCCGGCCCAACGGCCACTTGCAGGCGACGGGGCGGGACGCCAGGGGCCGCAAGCAGTACCGTTATCACGCCGACTGGCGCCAGGTGCGCGACGAGACGAAGTTTGGACGCCTGGCGGCCTTCGGCGAGGCCCTGCCGAAGATCCGCGAGCGCACCGAGCGCGATCTCTCCCTTCAGGGGCTGCCGCGAGAGAAGGTGCTCGCCGCGGTGGTCAGGCTCCTGGAGACGACGCTTATCCGCATCGGCAACAAGGAATACGCCCGGCAGAACAATTCCTTCGGTCTGACCACCCTGCGCGATCAGCACGTGGACGTCTCCGGCGCTACGCTGCGCTTCGAGTTCCGCGGCAAGAGCGGCAAGGAGCACTCGGTGGAGGTCCAGGACCGGCGGCTGGCCCGCATCGTCAAGCAGTGCCGGGACCTTCCGGGCCAGAGGCTCTTCCAGTACCTCGACGACGAAGGGGTGCGCCAGAGCGTCAGCTCGGAGGACGTCAACGCCTATCTGCGCGAAACCGCCGGGGAGGAATTCACCGCCAAGGACTTCCGCACCTGGGGCGGCACGGTGCTGGCGCTCTCCGCTCTGCTCGAGGCCGATCCCGGCGAGACGGAGAAAGAGGCCGGCAAGGCCGTCGTCGAAGCGGTCAAGCGGGTGGCCGGGGAGCTGGGCAACCGTCCGGCCATCTGCCGCAAGTACTACGTCCACCCCGTGGTGATCGAGGCTTTTCTGCAGGGCTCCCTGGCGGAGGCGCTCGCCGCGACCGCCAAGGAGCGAGAGGATTCCAACGGTCTGGGCCGCCTCGAAGCCCAGGTGCTCTATCTGCTCAGCAGACCATCTCCTCCTGGTACATGAAGACCAGGTTCTGCTCCTCGAACTTGTCGAAGAACTCCGCCCAGGTGATCTCCTGCAGGACTTCGCCGCTGTCGTAGTCGGGGAAGTCGATGCGCAGACCTCCGGCGATCTTGTTCTGCTGCAGGGGGCTGACGACAGCGGCAGGCCGTCCGCCCCGCTCTTCCGCCCAGCGGCGGATCTGCTCGTGGTCGGTCGTGGTCTTCGGCGATGACATGTCTACCCCTCCGCTGCTGTTGTTTATACGCGCTGTTGTTACCCGTTGATGATTTCGCCTCCGTTGGGGTGCAGCACCTGACCCGTCATGTAGGACGAGTCGTCTGAAGCAAGGAACACGAAACAGGGGCAACTTCTTCCGGCTGTGATTCTCGGTGCCGGGAGAGGGCTCAGCCGACGACGAGCGCCTCCTGGTTGACGTGGCTCTCCGCCAGCTCGCTCAGCCGCTCGTCCGTCTCCTCTTCCTCCTGCAGCGTCCGCTCGAGCAGCGAGACGTGCTCGCCCTTGCCGAGCAGCTCGGCGTAGGTGCGCACCGTGCCGTAGCCGGCGATCTCGTAGTGCTCCACCCGCTGCGCGGCGGCGATCAGTCCGGCGTCGAGCACCGCGGCGTCGCCGCGCATGTGGAGCATCTGGTTGCCTTCCTTGATCAGCCCCTTCATCCCCTCACAGGTGTTCCCCGTGGGGTTCTCCCGCAGGTCCTGGAAGATGCGCTCGAGCCGGCGGACGTGCTCGTTGGTCTGCCGCAGGTGATCCTCGAAGGCCTTGCGCAGGTCGGGCGCGTTGGCCGCCTCCGCCATCTTCGGCAGGGCGTCGATGAGCTGCGTCTCGGCGCTGTAGAGGTCCTTGAGCTGTTCGAGGTAGAGGTCTTTGAGGGATTCCAACTTCATGGCTCCTCCTTGCTTGTTGCTGCCAGGTTGTCAGATTCGGCGCTCTTCAGCGGAGCGCCGGGAGGGCTTCAGAGGCGGGAAAACCGCAAGATCCGTGCCGAAAGGAATTCTGCTCAGACCGGTACGGGGCCGGGCCCTTCGATCTTGAAATGCGGGTTCTCGATGATGCCGAGGACGTTGCCGAACGGATCGAGCACCGTGGCGACGCGGATGCCGCCGCCCACGTCCTGCACCTCTTCGTGAGGCCGTGCGCCGAGAGCGAGGAGGCGCGCCAGGGCGGCGCCGGCGTCCATCACGCCCCAATAGACCACGGTGCCCCCGGCGCCCGGCTTCGTCTGCGAGACGTCCGGGTTGAGCCCCAGCTCGTAGCCGCCGACGTTGAAGCCGACATAGAAGGGCTCGGCGAAGTACGGCTGCGTCGCGAGAGCTTCGCTGTACCACGCCTTCGCCTTCTCCAGGTCGTCCACGTGGTAGATGGCGGTGCGCAGGCCGAGGAAGGGCTGGGAGTCCATGGCCCTCAGGATATCAGCGGGCGAAACGTCTACCGCTTCTGATCCCCGCGGTCGCCCTGGCCTTTGGGAACCACCGTCTTCGATTTCGTCCGGCGATCCGCGGCGAGCGACTTGCCGACGTCGACGACTTCCTTGAAGCGGCCTTTTTCGTCGCGGCGGACGTAGCGCTTGTCTTTCCCGGTGTCGATCAGCTCGCGTTTCGAAGCCATGTCGTCTCCCTTTAAGCCGTCAGACTGCAATTTGCGCCGGGAAGGCCACCGCCTCCTCCAACGCGGCGCCCTGCGCGGCCAGCACCTCGCCGTAGGCCGAGAGGTAGGCCTCCACCATGCGCTCGGAGGTGAGCTGGAGGGCGCGGGCGCGGGAGCCGGCGGCGAGCGAGGCGCGGCGGTCGGGATCGGCGATCAGCCGGCCCAGCGCATCCTCCAGCGCCTCCGGATCGTCCGGCGGCACGAAGACCGCGCGGTGGCGCCAGATCTCCCGCAGGCTGGGGATGTCGCCCAGCACCAGGGTGCAGCCGGAGAGGGCGGCCTCCAGCACGGAGAGGCCGAAGGGCTCGTAGCGGGCCGGCAGGCAGTAGATGGCCGCGCGGCCGAGCCAGGCGCCGAGGGCACGCTGCGAGAGGCGTCCGAGGAGCCGCGTATGGTGCGGGCGCGCTTCGCCGCCGTCCGGATGGTGATTCTCGCCGGCCACGAAAACCGGCCAGGGAAGGCGCGGCGCCACCCGCTCCAGCGCTTCGAGGGTCCTGGCCTCGTCCCAGAGGCGGCCGGCGGAGAAGACGATCGGCTCCTTGGCTGACGGTTTGAAGAGCTTGGGATCGCGGCCGTTCAGGATCACCCGCGTGCGGCACGGCGCGCCATAATTTTCGGCGAGGGCGGCGAGCCTGGACTGCGACGGCGCGATCACCAGATCGGCGGCGGCGAGACCGGCGGCGACCGCGCGCGCGTAGCGCTGCCAGCTCTCGGGAGCCGGCTCAGCCTTGACCGCGCGCCACCAGGAGAGCATGCAGGAGTGGCCCACGATGACCCGCGGCGCGTTCCAGGGCAGGGAGCCATGCGCGTAGCCGTTGAGGTGGATGAGGTCCGGACCGATGCGGTCCTCGAGGCCGAGCAGCCAGTCGCCGGCCTTCTCCACGTCGCGCCAGGGGTCGTCCTCCATCCATTCCAGCTGGAAGGCGCTCTCGAAGACCTTGAGATGGGGGATGCGATCCACCTTCTCGCGATGGAGATCGTTGAGCGGATCGCCCATGGTGGCGAGCGCCACCTCCACACCGTGCTCGGCGAGCCCCCGCGCCAGCTCGACGGCGTACGTCCAGACGCCGCTGACGGTGTCCGCGGTCATCAGGACCTTGCGGGGCAGTGGAAGGTTCTCGCTCATGCTGCTCCCTCCTGGGCGCCAAGACAGTGCGGCGTGACGATCGGATCTATCCAAGATTCGTGCCGCACACCTCCTTCTACGGAGCAGGAGGGCCCAGCGCCGCGGACGGCCCCCGGCGGGCCCCCGGAGACGCAGCCGCTTGTAAAGGTTGCCGGGGCCCCGCACGCACGTTTACACGCGCTGAAGGGCCGCCTGGAATTCCGCGAACGGCAAGGTATTGAGCACGTCCTTCGCCTCCAGGCCGGCGCGGCGGGCCTGCTCGACGCCGTAGCGCAGGAGGTCGAGCTCGCGGGTGCGGTGCGAGTCGCTGTCGATGACGATCTTGCAGCCCAGCTCCCTGGCGAGCCGGAGGTGGGTGTCCTTGAGATCGAGGCGGTGGGGATTGGAGTTCAGCTCGACGGCGACGCCCAGGTCGGCCGCCCGGCGGAGAATGAGATCGACGTCCATCTCGACCGGCTTGCGGCGGTTGATGTAGCGCGCCGTGGGGTGGCAGAAGATGTTGACCTCCGGGTGCTCCAGAGCGCGCAGCACGCGCGCGGTCTGCTGGTCCGCCGGCAGGTCGAAGCGCGAGTGGAGAGAGACGAGCACGAGGTCCAGCCCGGCGAGCATCTCGTCTTCCAGGTCGAGCGAGCCGTCGCCCAGGATGTCCACCTCCATCGAGCGCAGGAGGTGGATCTCGGGATGGCGGGCGCGCACGTTCTCGATCTCGGCCCATTGCAGGCGCAGGCGATAGGCGTCGAGGCCGCCGGTCATCGCCAGCGACTTGCTGTGATCCGAGATCACCATGTACTCGTAGCCGCGGGCGGCGCAGGCCTCCACCATCTCCTCGATGCTGTTGCGGCCGTCCGACCAGGTGGAGTGCATGTGGAGGTCGCCGCGCAGGTCCTCCAGCCGGATGAGGTCGGGCAGCCGGCCGGCCGCGGCGGCCTCGATCTCGCCGCGGTCCTCGCGCAGCTCGGGCGGGATCCAACCGAGCTTCACCGTGGCGTAGACGTCCGCCTCCTCGCGGCCGGCGATCCGCTCGCCCTCGGCCTCGTGGTCGTGCTCGTCGACGCGGTAGACGCCGTACTCCGAGATCCGCAGGCCGCGCTCGACCGCCCGGCGCCGCAGCTTGACGTTGTGCTCCTTCGAGCCGGTGAAGTAGACGAGGGCCGCGCCGTAGCACTCCGCGGGCACCACCCGCAGGTCCACCTGCAGCCCGGAGCCGAGGACGACCGTGCTGCGCGTGTCGCCCGCCATCAGGATCTTGTCCACCTGGGGATAGGCGCGGAAGCGCTCCATGACCGGCACGGCCCGGGAGGCGATCGCCAGCAGGTCGATGTCGCCCACCGTCTCGCACCGGCGGCGGTAGCTGCCCGCCACCTCCAGGCGCTCCACCTCGGGGATGTCGCGCAGGTAGGCGAGGAGCGGCCCGATGTAGCGGTCGGCGTCGGTGAGCAGGAAGCGGCTGCCGTGCAGGCGGAAATCCTGGATGCCGGCGAGGATCTTCTCCTGGCTCTTGGCGCCGAAGCCGGGAATGGCCGCGATCCGCCCTTCCCTGGCGGCGGCCTCCAGCTCGTCGATCGAGCCCACCTTCAGCTCGTCGTAGATCTTCTTGGCCTTCTTGGGACCGAGGGCGGGCAGCCGCATGAGCTCGATCAGCGAGCGCGGCACCTCGGCCAGCAGCTCGTCGCGGAAGCCGAGGGTGCCGGTCTCCACCATCTCGCGGATGTGGTTCGCCATCTCCTTGCCGATCCCCGGCAGGTCGGTCAAGGTGCGCCCTTCCTCGACCCACTTGCGCAGCGGCGTCGTCAGGCCTTCGACGGTGCGCGTGGCGTTGCGGTAGGCGCGGATGCGGAAGGGATTCTCGTTCTGGATCTCGAGGACGTCGGCGACCTCCTCGAGAACGCGGGCGATTTCGGGGTTTTCCAAGGGAATCTCCGGAACGCGCTCGGTTCGATAATCTCCAGGAGCGCTATAGTAGTACCCTGGGCCGGAGGTCTGATATGACGCCAGCGACCCTCGAAGAAACACGGTTCAAGGAGCTGCTGAAGGAGGCCGTGGTCGAGGCTCTCGAGGAGGTCTTGGAAGAGATTGCCTTGGCTCGCGCGATCCAGGAAGGGATGCGGACGGAAACCGTGTCTCGGGACGAAGTCTTTGAGGCCCTCGAGAGCGCCGAGTGAGGGTCGAGTTTCGAGAGAGCTTCGCAAGGGATCTGCGGGCCATCCGGGATAAAAAGGTCCTGGATCGCATCAGGCAGGCCATCCTCAATGTCGAGGCCGCGGATCACTTGGACGAGATACATCGCCTCAAACACTTGAAAGGCGAAGAGCGCTCCTATCGGATCCGGGTGGGAGATTACAGAGTCGGCCTGCTGATCGAAGGCGATCTGGTTGTTTTCGTCCGGGCTCTGCACAGGAGAGAGATCTACCGGTACTTTCCTTGATTTTGCGGGCGCCGCCGCAGCGTGCGCGCAGCGAGGGGGTCTGCCCATCTTCGGCGTCAACGGGCTCCCGCCGGCTGGCCTTCGGTGGTCGGGATCTCGCCGGCCTCCATGAGCTGCTTGAAGCGTCGCAGGTCCTCCCGCACCTGCTGCTCGGTAACGGGAGCCAGCAGCTTGCCGAAGGCCTGGCCGAAGCCGTTGGCGGCGGCGAGCTCCATCGACACCCGCACGACCGTGCCGCGGCCGGCGGGCGAGTCTTCGAAGAGCACCATGCCGGTGTTGTGGATCTGCGAGCCCGGCAGCGATCGCCAGGAGAGAAGCTGGTCCTCCCGCTCCTCGACGATCTCGGCGTCCCAGTCGACCCGGAAGCCGAGCGGGCTCTTGCCCGTCCAGTGCGAAAGGTTATCGCCGAGATCGACCACCTCTTCCAGGTGGCGCATGAAGCGGGGCAGGTTCTCCAGCCGCCTCCAGAAGGCGTAGAGCTCGGCCCGCGGCCGGTCGATGGTGACGGCGGCCTCGACCGGCGCCGACGCCACGGCCTCGGAGGCCCGCCGGGCGAGAGCCCGCGGCACCGGCCAGCGGCCGGTGGCGCCGCGAAAGATCAGCGGCGCGCCGGCCACGGCGGCGCCGAGGGTGCGCCACGACCGCTGGCGGGCCGCCAACGCTACCAGGGCCGCACCGCCGGCGATCATCGCCGCCTGGCCGAGTCGGGTCTTCAGACCGGCGTCGTCAAAGGAGCTCGAAGCGGCGTCTCGCACGTGGCTGCCTCCTTTTTGCAAGAAAGATTCATAGTTGTGCGGCCCAAGGAGGATCGGCTTGGCGCCGGTCCAACCCTGCAGGGTCCGCAAGAGGTGTGCCACTCAGAAAGGACAGCAAGGACACCAGGGACAACAAGGACAAGCAGAATCCTTCTTGTCCTTTTCGGGCACCGCTCAATCTGAGAGAGTACGCTCCGCCATGCCCGAGCCCCTCCCCGAGGTCACCATCTACACCGACGGCGGCGCCGACCCCAACCCGGGTACCGGCGGCTGGGCGGCCATCCTGATCGATGCGGCCACCGGCAAGGCCCGCGAGATCTCCGGCGGCGAGCCCCACGCCACCAACAACCGTATGGAGCTGACGGCGGCGATCCGCGCCCTGGAGGCGTTGAAGCGGCGCTGCCGGGTCCACCTTTTCACCGATTCCCTCTATCTGCGCAAGGGCATCACCGAATGGCTCCCCGACTGGACCGCCCGCGGCTGGCGGCGCAAGGCCGGCGAGCTGCAGAACGAGGACCTCTGGCGGCGCCTCGCCGAGCTGATCGAGGGCCACGAGGTCCACTGGGACTGGGTGCGGGGGCACGCCGGCAACAAATGGAACGAGCGGGCAGACGAGCTGGCGACGCAGGAGATCCGCAAGCGGCGGGGTGGGAGAAGCGTCGCGCCGGCACCTGAGGCCGAGATCTTCCTGCGCGTCTCCTGCGCCGGCGGCCGGGGAGGCTGGGCCGCCCTCGTCCGTCACGCCGGCGAGGAGATGGTGGTCTCCGGCGGCCTCTCCCCGACCACCTCGAACCAGCTCGACCTGCTCGGCGCCATCGCGGCCCTGGAACGGCTGCCGCCGGGAACCGCCGTCGCCGTCCACACGGGCTCGGACTACCTGCGCAACGGCGCCACGCGCTGGCTCGAAGGCTGGAAGCGGCGCGGCTGGAAGACCCAGGAGGGCCAGCCTGTCCTCAACCGCGAGCTCTGGGAACGGCTGGAGAAGGCCATGGCCGCCCGCCGCGTCACCTGGCCGGAGACCAAGGGCCGCGAAGTGCCGGAGCTGAAGGAGCTGGGGAAGGCGGCGAAGGAGGCGGCAGTGTAGGTTTCCTGGGAGCGCCGGCGTCCCGCCGGCTGTTTCCAGGTTTG
>JBIOVX010000166.1:0-4999 GCA_044868005.1 Thermoanaerobaculia bacterium
CGCCCCTACGAAAATCTCCCGCGGGGTGATCTTGATTTCCGATTCCCCTCTCCCGGTGAGGGCGGGAGGGAGGGGGCGGGAGAGGGGCCAGGGGTGAGGGCTCGGGCGGGGGAAGATATTGTGACCAACTCCATCACCTTTACACCCCACCCCCCGTCTGCTACCTTGAGCCGACGATGCGGACGACGACGCCTCTCGCCGTGGAAAGCCCTTCGCCAGGCCTCGCGCGGGGCCGGCCGACGGGCCTGCTGGAGCTCATCGGCCACACGCCGCTGATCGATCTCTCGGCGCTCACGGAGAGGGCGGAGGTCAAGCTCTACGGCAAGGCGGAATACGCCAATCCCGGCGGCTCGGTGAAGGACCGGCCGGCGCTCGCCATGATGATGGAGGCCGAGCGGCGGGGGCTGTTCGCGGCCGGCCGGCGGGTGCTGGACGCCACCTCGGGCAACACGGGGATCGCCTACGCCATGATCGGCGCGGCGCGGGGAGTGCCCGTGACGCTGTGCCTGCCGGAGAGCGCCAGCGTCGAGCGCAAGCGCATCCTCCGGGCCTATGGCGCCGAGCTGCGCATCACCGATCCGCTGCAGGGCAGCGACGGGGCCATCCTGGAGGCGCGGCGCCTGGCGGCCGAGGAGCCGGAGCGCTGGGCCTATCTCGATCAGTACTCGAACCCCGAGAACTGGCGGTCGCACTACCGCACCACCGGCCCGGAGATCTGGGAGCAGACCGCGGGCGCGATCACCCACTTCGTCACCGGGCTCGGCACCAGCGGCACCTTCATGGGTGTCGGCCGTTTCTTGCGCGAGCGGGCTCCTTCGGTGCGGCTGATCTCGGTGGAGCCGGACTCGCCGTTCCACGGCCTCGAGGGGATGAAGCACATGGCCTCCGCCATCGTGCCGCCGATCTACGATCCGGCGCTGGCGGGCGAGGCGCGGGAGATGCCGACGGAGCGCGCCTACGCGATGGTCAAGCGGCTGGCGCGCGAGGCCGGCTTGCTGGTGGGGGTCTCCTCCGGCGCCAACGTGGCGGCGGCGCTCGACGTCGCTTCCGAGCTGCGGCAGGGCGTGGTCGTCACCATCCTGTGCGACAGCGCGGACAAGTACCTCTCCGAGCGTTTCTGGGAGGAGCCTTGAGGATCATGGACCGTCTGGCGATCAGCTCCGGCGATCTGGAGGCGATCCACCGCCACGCCGCGGCCACCTATCCCGAGGAGTGCTGCGGTTTCCTCCTCGGCCGGGCGGACGGCGCCGCCACCGTGGTCGAGCGGGTCTCGCCGGCCGGCAACGAGCGGCAGGAGAGCCGCCACAACCGTTTTCTCATCCATCCCGAGACGGTGCTCGCGGCGCACAAGGAAGCGCGCCTGCTCGGTCTCGACGTGGTGGGCTATTACCATTCACATCCGGACCATCCGGCGCAGCCGAGCGAGTTCGACCGCGAGCACGCCTGGCCGGGGCTCTCCTACGCTATCGTCTCCGTGCGCAACGGCCAGGTGGCGGAGACCCGGAGCTGGCGCCTCACCGACGACCGTGAACGGTTTGAAGAGGAGATCCTGACTTGAGCGTTACCATCCATATCCCCACTCCCCTGCGCCGCTTCACCGGCGAGGCGGGCGAGATCCAGGTCGAAGGCGCCACGGTCGGCGAGGCGCTCGCCCAGTTGACCGAGCGGCACCCGGCGTTGCGGCGCCACCTCTATACGGACGACGGCGCGCTGCGCAGCTTCGTCAATGTCTTCCTCAACGACGAGGACGTGCGCCACCTCCAGCGCGAGGGCACTCAACTCGCCAGCGGCGATACGCTGTCGATCATTCCCTCGATCGCCGGCGGCGTGAGCGCTCTCGCCACCCCGCGCGAGACGGACGAGCTGCCGGAGCTCGCGCCCGCCGAGATCCGCCATTACAGCCGCCACCTCATCCTGCCCGAGGTGGGCATGCTGGGGCAGCGCAAGCTCAAGGCGGCGCGGGTGCTGTGCATCGGCGCCGGCGGCCTCGGCTCGCCGCTCGGGCTCTATCTCGCGGCGGCGGGCGTGGGCACGCTCGGCCTCGTGGACTTCGACGTCGTCGACGAGAGCAACCTCCACCGCCAGGTGCTCTTCGGCCGCTCGGCCGTGGGCCGGCCGAAGATCCAGGCCGCCGTCGAGCGGCTGCGCGACGTCAATCCCCACATCGACGTCGTGCCGCACGAGACGCGGCTCGACTCGTCGAACGCGCTCGAGCTGTTCCGGGACTACGACGTCGTCGTCGACGGCACGGACAACTTCCCCACCCGCTATCTCGTCAACGACGCCTGCGTGCTGCTCGGCAAGCCGAACGTCTACGGCTCGATCTTCCGCTTCGAAGGCCAGGTCTCGGTGTTCTGGGGCGCGCAGGGTCCCTGCTACCGCTGCCTCTTCCCCGAGCCGCCGCCGCCGGGGCTCGTCCCCTCGTGCGCCGAGGGCGGCGTGCTCGGCGTGCTGCCCGGCATCATCGGCTCGCTGCAGGCCAACGAGGTGATCAAGCTGATCGTCGGCGCCGGCGAGCCGCTGATCGGCCGGCTGGTGCTGTTCGACGCCCTGAAGCTCAAGTTCCGCGAGCTCAAGCTGCGCAAGAATCCCGACTGCCCGATCTGCTCGGAGCACCCGACGCAGACGGAGCTCATCGATTACGAGCAGTTCTGCGGTATCGATCCCCAGGCCGACGCGGTGGAGCAGGCCTTCGAGATGTCCGTCCTGGAGCTGAAGCAGTGGCTGGACGAGGGGCGCGAGATCACCGTTCTCGACGTGCGCAATCCACAGGAGTGGGACGTCTGCCGCATCGAGGGCGCGCAGCTCATCCCGCTCCCCGAGCTGGCGGACCGCCTCGGCGAGCTGGACCCGGCGGCCACCATCGTGGCCCACTGCCATAGCGGCATGCGTTCGGCGCGGGCGGTGAACTTCCTGCGCCAGATGGGCTTCTCGCGGGCGATCAACCTCGCCGGCGGCATCGACGCGTGGAGCGCGGAGGTGGATCCGCGGGTGCCGCGGTATTGAAACCCTCACCCCTGACCGCTCTCCCGCCCCCTCCCTCCCCCACCGGTCCATGCGGGTCTTGCCGGGCTGTGGGGGTATACCCTCCGAAGCCTCACCCCCTGGCCCCCTCTCCCTGACGGGCGAGGGGGAACGCCTACGAAGGGGTTTGCCGGAAAAGGTGGCCTCCTATCGGCAACACGGCTGTGGATCGTCCCCCCTCGCCCGTCAGGGAGAGGGGGACAGGGGGTGAGGCTTCGAAGGGTACAGACCCTGTTCAAGGTCAAGCTCCTCCAGCTACAATTCAAGCAGCTTCATAGATAGCCGACCCTCAACGGCAATCCGCTCGTGATGAAAGGTCGGAGCGATCAAGAAGGGAGGAGCCTCATGCTTCGCAGAATGGGAGTCGTTCTCTGCGCCACGGTATTGGTCTTCGCCGTGCCGGCCGCCGCCGACGTGGTGCTCGACTGGAACGGCGTGCTGCTCGACGCGATCAGGACGGACAGGACCAATCCCCCGAAGGCGAGCCGGGCCATGGCCATCGTCCACGTATCGATCTTCGACGCCGTCAACGGCATCCTGGGCGGCTACACGCCGTATCACGTGACGGCGAGCGCTCCGGCCGGCGCCTCCCCCGAGGCCGCCGCGGCGGCCGCCGCCCATCGGGCTCTCGTGGCCCTCTTCCCGGCCCAGAAGGCAACCTTCGACGCCGAGCTGGCGACGTCGCTGGCCGCCATTCCGGACGGCTCGGCGAAGACGAACGGCATCTCCTGGGGCGAATCCGTGGCGGCCCAGATCCTCGCCTTGCGGGCGCACGACCATTCCGCCGACGTCGTCCCCTACCAATCCGCCATAGGCGCCTTCTGGTGGATCCCGACGCCGGCGGCCTTCGCTGCGGCGCTGCTCCCCAACTGGCCGACGGTGACGCCGTGGTCGATGACGAGCGGCTCGCAGTTCCGCCAGCCCGCGCCGCCTTTTCCGAGCAGCGACGAGTACCTGGCGGCCTTCCGCGAGGTCAAGAATTTCGGCCCCGTGACCAACTCGGTCCGCACCGCCGAGCAGACGCAGATCGCCCTCTTCTGGGCGGACGGCGGCGGCACCGCGACGCCGCCCGGCCACTGGCTGGTGATCGCGGATGGCGTCTCCGAGGAGGAACATCTCTCGCTGCTCCAGAACGCCCGCCTGTTCGCCCTGTTGGGCATCACCGTGGCCGACGCGGCGATCGTCTCCTGGGACAACAAGTACGCCTACAACATCTGGCGGCCGGTCACCGGCATCCAGGGAGCGAACCTCGACGGCAATCCGAAGACGCGGTCCGACAAGACCTGGCTGCCGCTCATCGCGACGCCGCCGTTCCCCGCCTACACCTCCGGGCACAGCACGTTCAGCGGCTCGTCCTCGAGGATCCTGGAGCTGTTCTTCGGCACGGATCACTTCGATTTCAGCACCACGTCGGACGGCCTGCCGGGCGTCACGCGCTCGTTCACCAGCTTCTTCCAGGCGGCCGAGGAGGCCGGGCAGAGCCGCATCTTCGGCGGCATCCATTGGCAGTTCGACAACACGGCGGGTCTGGCGAGCGGCCGCAGCCTCGCCGAGCACGTCTTCTTCAACTTCCTGACGCCGGTCGCTTCGCCCGGCACCTGCACGGCCGATGCGACGACGGTCTGCCTGGACGGTGGGCGCTTCAAGGTGCAGGCGAAATGGAAGGAGGGCAGTCAGTCGGGAGCGGCCCAGGTGGTCGCGCAGACCGAAAACTCCGGGATCTTCTACTTCTCCGACCCCAGCAATGTCGAGCTCACGGTGAAGATCCTCAATACCTGCAACGCCAACGGGCACTTCTCGTTCTTCGCCAGCGGTTTGACGAACGTGGAGGTCCTGATCACGGTGACCGACACGCACGCCGGACGCGTCCGGCAGTACTTCAACCCGCAGGGCAGGGCCTTCGCGCCGGTGCAGGACACGTCGGCGTTCGCGACGTGCCCGTAGGACGCTGAAAAAAACGTAGGGGCGGGGGGGG
>JBIOVX010000167.1:0-32763 GCA_044868005.1 Thermoanaerobaculia bacterium
CGCCCCTACAGGTCGCCTGGAGGTAATTTCACCCTCGTACCCATGACGCACCGAACCCCTGACGACCACAGAACGATCTGTAGGGGCGGCCCTGCGTGACCGCCCTGAGGGGTGAGGCTTCGAAGCGCAAACCGGCTCGGGAATTCCAGCCTTCCTGAAAGCGTTAACCCCCCTGACCCGAGGACCTTGCCATTCCACCCCCGAATCGGCTAGTCTTCCGGGTTCTTGGAGTCCGAGCCCCTCCGGGGAAACCACTGAAAAGAGAGAAGAACCGTGAAGAAAGAGATCCATCCCCCGCTGCACTTGGTGACCGTGACGTGCGCTTGCGGCAACACCTTCGAGACCCATTCCACGAAGGACGAGGTGCGCCTGGAGATCTGCAGCGCCTGCCATCCGTTCTTCTCCGGCAAGCAGAAGCTGGTCGACACCGCCGGCCGCGTCGAGCGCTTCCAGCGCCGGTACGCCGCGGGCGGCCGCCGGGCTTAGCGCACTTCGCTCGATCCTGCCGGGGCGGCTTCTCCAGGGGCCGCCCTGTTTCATTTTTAGCCGGAGCAGAAGAATGACTGAAAAGAAGACCCCTGAAGCCGAGCTGCTGGTCGGCGGCCAGGCCCTGATCGAGGGCGTGATGATGCGCTCCCCCGGCGCCTACGGCATCGCCGTGCGCAAGCCGGACGGCTCGCTCGCCTTCCAGCGCGGCAAGGTGGCGAGCCTCGCCAAGCGCTTCCCGTTCCTCAAGCTGCCGGTGCTGCGCGGCGTCGCTGTGCTGTTCCAGTCGCTGGCCATCGGCATCCGGGCGCTCAACTTCTCGGCTGAGGAGGCCATGGCCGCGCTGCCGAAGGAGACGCAGCCGGCGAAGGCCGCTCCTCCGGACGCCGAATCGCAGGCCGAACCGAAGAAGACGGAGAAAGGCTCGAATTGGGCCATCGCCGGCTCGATGGCGTTCGGCATCGGCGCGGGCGTGCTGTTCTTCATCTTCCTGCCCCTGTGGCTGACGCAGCTCGGCGAGAGGTACCTCTTCGGACATCTGTCGAGCCTGGGGTTCAACCTCGTGGACGGCGGTCTGCGGGCCCTGTTCTTCCTGGCCTACATCGTCGCCATCTCGCGGATGAAGGACATCCACCGGGTGTTCCAGTATCACGGGGCGGAGCACAAGGTCGTCTTCACCTATGAGAAGAAGCTGCCGCTGACGGTGGAGAACGCGCGCGCCCAGAGCCGGCTGCACCCGCGCTGCGGCACGAGCTTCCTGCTCTTCGTGCTGCTGGTGTCCATCCTGGTCTTCGCGCTGATCCCCAAGACGGCGCCCTTCCTGATCAAGTTCGGCGGCCGGCTGGTGCTGGTGCCGCTGATCGCCGGCCTCTCCTACGAGGTGCTGCGCATCACGGCGAAGAAGCGGGCCGCGCCGCTCTTCGCGCTGCTGGTGGCCCCGGGCCTCGCCCTGCAGCGGATCACGACCCAGGAGCCGACGGACGACATGCTGGAGGTGGGCATCGCGGCACTGGAGGAGGCGTTGCGCGAGGACGGGTTGCTGGAGGAACCGGCGGAGGCGCCGGCCAAATCGGTAATACCTCTGGCGGCGTCTCTTCCCTAAGGTTTGATCATGATCGAGAAGCTCGCGCAGCTCGAGAGGACGCACGAGGAGCTGACCCAACGGCTCAGCGATCCGGCGGTGTTCTCGGATCCCAAGATCTACCGGGAGCTCAACAAGACGCTCTCGGAGATCGATCCCACCGTCCGCCTCTACCGGGAGTACGTCAAGGCGGCCCGCCAGCGGCAGGAGAACGAGGAGATGCTCGCGGCGCTGCCGAAGGAGGACGAGATCTACGCCCTGGCGCTCGACGAGAGGCAGCAGCTCGCCGCGCGGGTCGCCGAACTCGAGGAACGGCTCCGGCGCGAGCTGACGCCAAAGGACCCCAACGACGAGCGCAACGTCGTGCTCGAGATCCGCGCCGGCACGGGCGGCGACGAGGCGACGCTCTTCGCCGGCGACCTGTTCCGCATGTACAGCCGCTACGCCGAGCAGCAGGGCTGGCGGGTGGAGGTGATCGACCTCTCGGAGTCCGGGGTGCGCGGCATCAAGGAGGTCTCGGCCATCGTCGAGGGACGCGGCGCCTACAGCCGCTTGAAGTACGAGGGCGGCGTCCACCGCGTGCAGCGCGTGCCGGAGACCGAGGCCTCCGGGCGCATCCACACCTCGGCGGTGACGGTGGCGGTGCTGCCCGAGGCCGAGGATGTGGAGGTGGAGGTGGACGAGAAGGACATCCGGGTGGACCGCTTCTGCTCCTCCGGCCCGGGCGGCCAAGGCGTCAACACCACCTACTCGGCCGTGCGCCTCACGCACATCCCGACGGGCCTCGTCGTCTCCTGCCAGGACGAGCGCAGCCAGATCAAGAACAAGGCGAAGGCGCTGCGCGTGCTCAAGTCACGCCTGCTGGAGATCGAGCGCGAGAAGGCCGAGACCGCTTTGACCGAGGAGCGCCGCCGCATGGTGGGCTCCGGCGACCGCTCGGAAAAGATCCGCACCTACAACTTTCCCCAGAGCCGCGTCACCGATCACCGCATCGGCCTGTCGATCCACCAGCTCCCCTCCATCCTGGAAGGTCACCTCGATCCCCTGGTCGAGCCGCTGATCGCCCACTTCCAGGCGCAGAAGATGGAAGAGCAGGCTCGGGCGCACTGAGGGCTCCGAGTCCTCGCCCTCCTGCCCTTCGAAGCCCTCACTCCCCTGACCCCTCTCTCCCGGGGGGAGAGAGGGGAACAAGAAGAAGCACAGAGGAGATCGAAGCCGTCTTGCCTTTCTCCCTCCTCTCCCTCTGGGAGAGGAGGGCCGGGGAGGTGAGGGCTTCGGAGGGCAGGGTCGTGAAGATGATCTCATTTCATCCCCTGCGAAATGTTTTGATCCCGTCCGTCACTTTCCTTAGGATGAAAGTCATCTGATCTTCGTATAAGGGGGGCAACTGAACCATGGGAGGATCTTCGATGAGAAAGTGCACACCGTTCGCCCTCGCCCTGATGCTGGCCCTTCCCCTTGCGGCCTCGGCCCAGGTGCCCATCACTGAGTCGATGGGTAGATACCACTCGACCGAGGAGAAGGCCACGCAAGCCTACAACCGCGGCGTGCGGTTGATGCGCAAGGCCGAGGCGGCGAAGGAGCCTGCGGATAAGGCCAAGCTCTACGAGAAGGCCAAGGAAGAGCTGTCGAAGGCGGCCGGTTACCTCGCCAGCTACGACACCTACCTGGCCCTGGGACAGGTCTATCTGGCGCTCGGAAAGAAGGAGTCCGCTCTCGACGCATGCTCGAAGGCACAGTCGTTGAAGGGGAGCAGCGAGGCGGCGAAGGCCTGCGCGGAGCAGGCGCAGAGGGAGATCCAGCAGGCCACCTCCGGGAAGCCGCCAGACGACGGCGTGTAGGAAGACGCGTACAAGCGCGCGTACCTCTCCAGACGGTCCTTCCCTCCGAAACCTCACCCCCTGGCCCCCTCTCCACAAAGTGGAGAGGGGGGAAACCTCTTCCTCTGCTAAGCTGTCGCCCCTGACCGCGAACGGAGGAAGACATGAATTCAAGGATCCTGGCGCTGAGCCTTGCGCTCTGCCTGCCCGCCCTGACGGGGTGCTTCGACGTCGAGCAGGCGATGACGCTGCAGAAGGACCTGTCGGGAAAGGCCGCTTTCTCGATGACGGTGAACATGGAACCGATGGTGCTCTTCATGGTCCGCATGCAGCGCGAGATGGAAGGCAAGACGGGCGAGCCCACGGCAGCAGAGATCGAGAAGGCGAAGAAGGATTTCCTCGCTTCCAAGAAGACGACGGAGGAAAGTCCCGAGAAGCAGAAGGCGGACGTCGAGAAGGGCCTGCCCCCCGGCGTCAAGCTGCTCGAGAGCTCGGTCAAGGACGACGGCCTCAAGATGAACGTTCGCCTGGTCTTCGGCTTCGATCACATCTCGAAGCTCGGCCAGATCCAGTTGTCCAAGAAAGACGCCGAGGGAGAGGGGCAGCCGCCCGGCGCGAAGAACCCGTTCGACGAGCCGTTCTCCGGCCTGAAGGTAACGGACGAGGGGAAGACACTCCTGCTGACGACCGAGGCGATCAATCCCGCCGCCGAGCAGAAGGAACAGACGGCGGACATGGATCTCTCGCCCGAGATGAAGAAGCAGATGGAGGACGCCTTCAAAGGCCTGCGCATCGCCTTCAAGATCGACGCTCCCTTCGAAGTCCTGGAGAGCAACGCCACCCGCAAGGAAGGGAAGACGTTGATCTGGGAGTACGACCTCAAGACGATGGAGAAGATGACCCCCGAGCAGTTGGCCCAGGGGGTGCGGGTGCGGTTCAAGAAGTAGGCGCCTCCGGGAAAATTTGCTGTCGCGTCCTTCTATAAGAAGGTTGGCGGTAGAATTTCAGCAAGGAGGTCCTCCCATGCGGGTCTCCAGGCTCATGGGGCTTGCTCTGCTCGTTCTGCCTGCCTCCGCCACAGGCGGGCCGATCCCTGTCCCCGAGCGCATCATGGAGGAGCTGGCAAAGATGGCGCAGGCGGTCACGCTCACCGGCGTTGTGGTAGACGCGGCGGACCGGCCCGTGGCGGGGGTACAGATCCTCGCGGAGTCCTCGTTCGACTTCAGGAGCCGGCGAGGCCCGCCTACGGTCCGGAGCGGCAGTGACGGCGGCTTCCGCTTCGAGGGTCTCCGTCCCGGCGGCGTCTACGAGCTCATCGCCGTTCATGAAGGCTTCAGCCAGACGAGAACGACGGTGCAGATACCCACCGCCGGCCGCCCCGCCGCCGCACCTCTCCGCATCCTCCTGCAGAAGGGAACGAGCGTCTTCGGACGGGTGGTCGACGAAGCCGGTCTCCCCGTCCCGGGGGCCGAGGTGAATCTGCGAGCCGAAGAGGGCGCGTCCCTCAAGGCTACCTCGGGCCAGGACGGACGGTTCGAAATCCGCCACATAGGCCCCGGGACTTGCAACCTGGCCGCGCAAGCCAAGGGTTACTCCTACGCGGTGCGGCCGAACATCGAGATCCCCGCCGGGGAAGCGGCCTTCGATCTGGGCACGGTGACGCTGCCCGCCAGCGCCGTCATCGCGGGCCGGGTCACGGATGCTCGCGGTGCCGCGATCGAAGGCGCGGAAATCAGCGTCCTCCCGTCAGACATGGAGGACTTCGACGCCGAGCAGGCCATGGACCCTGACCTGGTCTGGGGCGTGCCCACGGAAGCCGACGGCAGCTTTCGCCTGGAAGGGCTTCAGCGCGGCGACCGGTACGATCTCTCCGTCGAGCGTCCGGGGTTCGTCACCGCGACGGTGCCCGGTGTCCTGGCCCCGGCGAGAGAGCCGATAAGGATCGAGATGAAGGCGGCCCGCAGCCTCGCCGGCCGGGTCGTCGGATCGAACGGAGAGCCGGTCGCCGGCGCCTCCCTGAGCCGGGTCGAGGAGCTGCGGTTCGGCGGCTCGATGTCGGCCTCCAGCTCATCTCTGGGAAAAACGGCAGCCAATGGCCGCTTCCGGGTAACCGGTCTCCCCGCCGGCTTCATCGACATCGCGGTCTCGGCGGAAGGCTACGAGACCCGCCGGTTGCAGGGTCTGCAGATTCCCGAGGACAGGGATCTCGAGGGCCTGGAAATCGCGCTGCAGCAGGGCGCCGTGCTGGAGGTCCAGGTGTTGGACGCACGGGGAGAGCCGGTTCCCGACGTCATCGTCCATGCCGAGCCGGAGAAGCCTCCAGACCTGGCGAGCATCCGCTTCTGGGAACCCAGATCCACCGCGACCGACGATCGGGGACGTTGCCGGGTGAACGTGACGGTGCGCGAGGCCTATCGAGTCACGGCTATGAAGGATCTCCAATCGGCGACGGCGCGTTTGGTGCCGGATGCAGGGAGAACCCCCGTCGAGCTGCGCCTGCCGGCCGGCTTCGAGATTTCCGGCCGAGTGCTCGGAGAGGCCGGCCAGAGCGTGTCGGTCTATCTGGAAGGCGCCGGGCAACGCGGCACGGCGATGCCGGTCTCGGCGGACGGGACCTTTGTCTTCTCCGACGTGCCCGACGGTGAATATCGTCTGAAAGCGCAGAACCGCCAGGGAAAGGTCTCCGCTCCTCTGGCGGTCAGGGTCGCAGGCGCGCCGGTGCGGGATCTGGAGTTGAGGCTCGACCGCGAGGACGAGCGGGCAACGCTGCAAGGCCGCATCCTCGGACTCTCGCCGGAGAAGCTGCGGCGGGTCTCCGTGATGGCGTCCCCCACCCGCGGCGGTGGCCAGGCGACGCTCGGGAAGGTCGGCCCCGAGGGTGAATACCACATCGATGGACTGGACCCCGGTTCGTGGTGGGTGCAAGCCCGCACCGCGGAGTCGCGCATGGCGACGGGAACCGTTCAGATCGAACCCGGCGCCAGGGCGACCCTGGACCTCGAATTTCCGTCGGGCGGCCTGACGCTCTCCGGCCGTGTGCTCCTGGACGGGTCTCCGCTCGTCGGCGCGGCCGTGGCGATCGGGAAGCGAAACGGCGCGAGCGTCGCGAGCATGGGCGGCGTCGTGCCGACCGCCTGGGATGGCGGCTTCACCGTCGGCGATCTCGAGCCCGGCTCGACGACCGTCGTCATCTTCAACATGGCCGGCATCGGAGCGAGCCGCACGCTGGATCTCACGGAAAGCCAGGAGATCACGATCGAGCTGGCCACCGGCCGCTTGCGGGGAACGGTCCTGGCGGAGGCGGGCGGACCGGCCGAGGATGCCGCGGTGTCGATCGAAGCTCTGCTGGATCAGGAGGCCTCATTCCCCGCCGCGGCCCTGCACAGCGGGCCGGACGGTGCCTTCGAGGCTCCGCGCTTGATCTCAGGCTCCTATCGGATCAAAGTGGAAAAAGACGGCTTCGCGCCCGCCGAGCTGATGGTCGAGATCGCTGCGGGCGAGGAGAGGACGGTGGAGGTCCGGCTGACGCCTCAGGCACCTTGAGGACGGCGCCGCCGGGCGGCCGGTTGGGCTGCCGCGGCGGCGCCTGTCTTCAGGGCCGCTCAAGGCCGCTTCGTACAGAGCGAGAAGCTGCCGCTTCCGCTATAGGCATACACCCGCCAGCGATACCAGCCGGCGGTGCCCGAATAGTTGATCTCCTCCGTGGACGAAAGGTGCGCGGACGAGGCCACGTCGGTCCACGGGCCGCCCGAGCTGCTCGATTTCTGCAGGTAGAGGTCGAAGTCCTGGCTGTCCGGGCCCTCCAGGTGTCCGTTGTGGATGCCGGAGAGGGTAACGTTGAAAGGATCGCTGACGGAGTTGCCTCCCGTGGCGGCGATGGAACCAGTGTAGTTCACCCGGTTGACGCCCTGACAGTTGAAATTGCCGTAGAAGCAGTTGTCCAAGCTGCCGTTGCCGCAGACTTTGCCGTAGCTGTTGGGGGCGCAGGAGTGGGTCGAGCAGGTGGAGCTGGTGCCGAGATTGAACAGTGCGGTCCGGAGCTTGTAGGTGTCCTGATCGCCGCGGCACTTGATCGAGCCGTCGCAATAACTGGCGCCCGATTGGGAGATGCCGCTGGGGCAATGCCCGGAGACGGGGTCCGGTCCATAGCCGTAGAACACGTCATAGGCGGCGTTGTCGGTTGAGACTGTGAAGGAACAGGTTGAAGCGGGATTCGAGCACCAGGCGAGGCATACGCCGTTGAACTGGCTGCCGCTGCCCTGGCACATCACGGACTTGTATTTGTCGGCCAGGGTGGCGCCGCTGTTGCTGACCACAGGGCAGGCCGGCGAGCCTACCGAGCCGCGGAGCGTGCGCGCCCGGACGACCCACCCTTCGCTGAGCATTCCGCCGTAGTTCTCACCTTGCGCTTCGCCCCAGATGAGATAGGAGAGCCCATTGATGGCGTCCGTCTCGGTGATCGCCGCGGTGACGCTGGTCAGTTTCTTGCCCGACCGGGTGCCGCCCTCCTCGTCGTCGAACTGGATCCCGCTCGCCGCCTGGAGCGCGCTGCCGCGAATCCGGAAGCGGGCCGGCACGGGAAACAAGGCGCTGTAATCTCTGACGTTCGCGTACGCCGCCTTGGCTTCATCCGGGCGGTTCAGGCGCTCCAGCGCGACGCCACGCAGGAAATGCAAGTAGTAGAGGCGGGGGGCCTTGGGCAGGAGGTCCAGGGCGTCACTGTCGCGCTTGCGGTCGAGCAGCCGCTCGCCGTAAAGGGACATCGCGTCTCCTTCGCCTTCCAGATCCACGGCTTGCTTGAGCGTGCTGTCCGTCCGCGGATCGTTCATCCGGTCGAGCCCGCGAGCGTAGTGGAAATAGACGATGGCGCTGGCATCGAGGGCAAGCGCATCCGTGAAGAGGCGGTCGAGGGAAGCGAGATCGCCGGTGCGCGACAAGCGATCCGTGAGGCCATGATCGACGACTCCGAAACCGAGGCCGATCTCCATCGCCCGAACGGCCTCGCGGCCGGATTGCTCCAGCAGCGTCCGGTCAACGCCGCGGGATTTGTAAAAGAGGAGATCGGCGAGAAGCGCGCGCAGATGGCGGCTCTCCGGAAAGAGTACGATGGCTCTCTCGAGCACGAGCTGGGCTCGTTTCCAGGCTCCCTGCGCGATCAGCCGTCGCGCCCTCTGATAGCGCTCGACGAGCTGCGGCGAGGTCTCGTTCGGATCGCCGGAAAAATCCGCCCCGGAGACGGCGTCGGCGTCCGCTGCCGGAGCAAGCTCCAGCGGATTGGTGGCCGTCATCGTGGAGACGGGTCCTGCGCCCGCGACCAGGGTGGTCGGTTTCTTCGTCAGTTGGGCTGCCGCGGGCGGTGGTGCCTGGAGAGCGGACGCAGCCAGTGCGAGGGATGACACGAGAAGCAGAGTCTTGGCTTGCATAGGTCCTCCTTGTCGAGAGCAGTTAAGAATTCAATGCTCATGCCAGGACAAAGGAGGGCCCGGCGCCGGTCAGCGGCGGCCTGGCTCGGCGAACCGGATACCGGCCTCGGCTTGCAGCTTGCTGCCGGGAATCTTGAAACGCGCCGGCGCGGGAAAGGTGGCGCTGTAGGTTGTGAAGCGTCCGTACTCCCGTCTCGCTTCGACCGGACGGTTCAGCCGCTCGAAGGCGACGCCGCGGAGGAAATGGAGATAGTAGAGGGGCGTCATCGCTGGAATCGCGTCCACGACCTCGCGCTCGCGGCCATGGTCGAGCAGCCATTCGCTGTATTGGGCGAGAACGTCTCCGCCCGGCTCGCGCTCGACGGCTTTCTTCAGAACATCCTCGGCTCGGGGATCCCCTAGCAAGCTGAGCCCCTTGGCGTAGTCCAGGTACACCACGGCGCTGGAATCCTTTTCCAGGGCCTGGGTGAAGAGCCTGTCCAGGGTCTCCCTGTCTCCCGTGCGCCCGAGGGTCTCAGCGAGACGCGCGGTCAGCGTGTAGTCGACCTTACCGAAGCGGAGACCGATCTCCATGGCCCGCACCGCCTCCCGGGCGGCCTGCCGCAGGAGGGCCGGGTCTGTTCCTTTGGAGAGATACCAGAGCAGCTCGGCGTACTGCTGGTGGAGATGGCGGCTCTCAGGGAGCTCCGCGATCGCGCGTTCGAGCAGCCCCTTGGCCCGCTCCCATTCTCCCCCGGCGATGAGCTGTCGGGCTTCCTGATATCTCGCGAGGATTTCCGGAGACTCGTTAGGATCGGGCACGAGAGTTCCGGAGTCGGGCCCCGTTGGCTCAGAGGTTGCGGGAGGTAGGGTCTCGACCATCCGGCCTTCCGTCTTCTCTGGCGCCGGGGCCGGTGATCCCCGATCGACGGACGGCTTCTCGGCGGGTTGCCGAACACAGGAGACGGTCAGGGCGAGGAGGATGAGGAGCAGAAGCTTGGCGCGCATGGATGTTTCTCCAAGTCCCTCGTTATCCATGGAACTCTACAAGGAGCGTGCCAGACGATTCCGGCTTCGTCGGCCGGATCGAGATGAAGCGCTGCCGATAGACTCAGCATCGATGCCAACCATCGGCCACCTCCTCGCCGAATCCCGGCCCCGCCTCGCGGCGACGCCGTTCGGCGCTTCCACGCGGGAGGCGCTGCTGCTGCTCGGCCACGTGCTCGGCCTCTCCGAAGCCCAGGTGCTGGCGCGCGAAGACGGCGAAGTTGAAGCGGCGGCCGAGCAGCGGTTCCGCGAGCTGCTGGAGCGCCGGCTGGCCGGCGAGCCGGTCGCCTATCTGACCGGCGAGCGGGAGTTCTTCGGCCGCTCGTTCTACGTCGACTCGCGGGTGCTCATTCCGCGGCCGGAGACGGAGCACGTGGTGGAGGCCGCGCTCGCGGAGGCGCTGCCCGCCTCGCCCCACATCCTCGACGTGGGCACCGGCTCCGGCTGCCTCGCCGTCACGCTGGCGATCGAGATCCCCGGCTCGCGCGTGGTGGCGACCGATCTCTCGGCCGGCGCCCTGGCGGTGGCAGCGAAGAACGCGCGCGGGCTGGGCGCGGCGGACCGGGTCTCGCTCATCCGCACCGACCTCACGGACGGGCTCGATCTCTCCCGCTTCGATATGGCCCTGAGCAATCCGCCTTACGTGGACCGTTCAGAGACGCCGGAGATTTCCTCCGAGGTCCTCGATTTCGAGCCTCACCTGGCGCTTTTCCCTCCCGGCGCGGGAGATGCGATCCTGGCGCGGCTTTTCGAGCAATGCGCCGAGCTGCGCTCCGGGGTAGCATTGGCCGTCGAGATCGGACGCGGCCAGCTCGACGCCGCGCGCCGGCACGCCGAGGCGGCGGGTCTGGATCTGACAGGCGTGCGTGAGGACTACTCCGGAATCCCCCGGGTGCTCGTGTTGCGGAAGAGGTAGCATGGACAAGTTTCACATCGTGGGACCGACACCCCTGGCCGGCCCCGTCGAGGCGAGCGGCGCCAAGAACGCCGCGCTGCCGGCGCTGACGGCCAGCCTGCTCACCGATCAGCCGCTGACGCTCCGGCGATTGCCGCGGGTGCGGGACATCCGCACCATGCAGAAGCTGCTCGACCATCTCGGCGTCGGCGGCGAAGAGACGGAGGACGGCGCTCTCGTCCTGCACCGCCAGCGGCCGAACCCGGAGCACGAAGCGCCCTACGATCTCGTCAAGACCATGCGCGCCAGCGTCCTTGTGCTCGGTCCGCTCACCGCCCGAGAGGGGCACGCCCGCGTTTCGCTGCCCGGCGGCTGCGCCATCGGCGTGCGGCCGGTCGATCAGCACCTGAAGGCGCTCGCGGCGCTCGGCGCCGACGTGCAGCTCAGCCATGGCTACGTCGAGACCCGCGCGCCACGTCTCACCGGCACGCGCTTCCGCTTCGACATGCAGACGGTGACCGGCACGGAGAACGTCATGATGGCCGCCTGCCTCGCCCGCGGCACGACGGTGCTCGAGAACTGCGCCTGCGAGCCGGAGGTCCGGGACCTCGCCGAGCTCCTCAACGCCATGGGCGCGCGGGTCTACGGGGCCGGGGAGACGACGATCACGATCGAAGGCGTGGACGGCCTGGGGGGCGCCGAGCACACCATCATCCCGGATCGCATCGAGGGCGGCACGTACCTCATCGGCGCCCTGCTGACCGACGGCGACGTGCAGCTCGAAGGCTCCAATCCCGCCGATCTGGCGCCTCTGCTGGACAAACTGGCCGAAATCGGCGCCACGGTGGAGGTGAATCCCGAGGGGATCCGCGTCCGCGCCGACGGCGAGCTGCGGGCCTGCGACCTCGAGACCGCGCCGCATCCCGGCTTCCCGACGGATCTCCAGGCGCAGTACATGGCCCTGATGACCCGCGCCCGGGGTATCGCGACGATCAGCGAGACGATCTTCGAGAACCGCTTCCAGCACGCGCCGGAGCTGGTGCGAATGGGGGCCGACATCCGGGTGGAAGGCAGCCACGCCCGCGTCCATGGGCCCACGCCATTGACCGGCGCCGGTGTGATGGCCACCGACCTGCGGGCTTCCGCCTGCCTGGTGCTCGCCGGCGTGGCGGCGGAGGGCGAGACGGTGGTGGACCGCATCTATCACCTGGACCGCGGCTACGAGCGAATGGAATTGAAATTGCAGAGCCTCGGCGCGCGAGTCGCACGGTGGTCGGTTCCCATGGGTTCCTGAAGAGTCCGTTGGGGATCGGTCCGCCGGCTCCCGCCCAAGGATGTTCGGCACTTTCGCTTTCGCTCTCACCGTCGCCGTCGCGGATCCGCGGCCGGAGCTCGTCGAGCTGCAGCTCGCCGGCCAGCCGCGCCAGGCGCTGGCGCGCGTCGAGCAGGAGCTCGCCGAGCGCCCGGCGCCGTCGCGGCGGCTGGGCCTCAGCTATCTCCACGGCCACCTCCTCGACGTTACCGGCAATTTAAGTGAGGCGAGCGGCGTATTCGTCCAGACCATCGGCGAGACCCCGGCGCTCGAGCTCTACAGCCGTTACCGCGCGGCGTTGGACCACGATCGGCTCGGCCATCCCGAGATGGCCGCGGGCCTGGTGGCGAAAGTCCCGGCGAGCAATCCGCAGTCACCCTTGATCCCCGAAGCTGTCCGCCTGCTGGCCCACACCCTCGCCGAGGGCGGCGATTGCCAGTTGCTGCGCGGCGTGCGGCCGGAGGCCCTGCCGGCGCCGCAGCGGCGGGAAATCCAACTCGCCAATGGGGACTGCGCGCGGCGCACCGGCAATCCCGAGCTCGCCCGCAACCTGTTGGCAGGCCTGATCGTCGAAAACCGCACCGACGAGTTTGCCCACGGCGCCGCGGACCGCCTCGCCCGCATAATCTCGGAAGCCGAACGCGGCCGGCTGCCGATGCTGATCGGGTTCACCTTTCACCAGCATCGCGAGTTCGAGCGCGCGCTGCGCCACCTGCAACAGGCCATGGGCCGCGCCGACGCTCTCTCCGGACGGGACGCTTACGAGACGCGGCTCATGATCGGCCGCTCGATGCTCGCCGAACAGCGGTACGCCGAGGCCGCCCCCGTCTTCTCCCGTCTCGCGGTCCTGGCGAAGAGTCCCGCCGAGCGCGCCCGAGCGCGGTATTACGAAGGGCTCGCCTATGAGCTGCGCGGCGCCTGGCCGGTCGCCGCCGACCGCTTCCGGCAGGCCTACGCAGCGGAGCCGCAGGGCCGGGAATGGGCTGCGCCGTCTCTGCTCGCCGCGCTGCGCCTCGAGTGGCGGGTCGGCGCCGAGCCGGGAGCCCTCGCCCTCTACCAACTGCTGACCGAGCGGCCGGAGTGGCGGGCCGAGGCGGCACGAGCGGCGCTGTTCCTCGCCGCCTCCGATCTCGTCCGCAACCGGGGCGACCGCGTCCGCCCGTGGCTCAGCCAGGCCCAGCTCGGCGGGCGCCAAGACCGACCGGAGGCCGCCTACTGGAGCGGCCGGCTGGCCGAGCTGGAGCGCAATAACCGCGCCGCCGTAGCCCGCTATCTCGAGGTGCTCCGCGCCGATCCTCATCACCCACTGGCGCGCGCGGCCCAGGCTCGGCTCGCCGCGGAACCGCTCGCGCGCGCGGCGGAGGCGGAAGGCCGCAGCCTCGCCTCGTCGCGGAATCTGGATGACCTCTACGGCGCTTGGCTCCTGCTCGGCAATGACACTGCGGCGGGAAAAGCAGCCCAGCGCAAGCTCGAGCAGATGCTGGCCGCCGACCGCGGGGCCGCGCCCTTCCTGCGGCTGGCCGAAGTGCCGGTGAAGCGCTGGCCGCTGTGGCGGGCCGACCTCTCGGCTCCCGAGGAGATGCTGCTGGCCCTGGGTCTATGGCATGAAGGGGCTCCGGCCGTGCGCGAGCATTTTCCGCTCTCGAACCCGTCGCTCGGGTACACCGGCGGTCTGCTCCTCTCGCGCGGCGGCGATATCGCCCCCGCCATTGCCGTCGCCGAAGCCCTGCGCTCCAGGGCTCCGGGCCGGCTTCCTCTGGAGCTCCAGCCGCAGGCCTACCGGCGGCTCCTCTTTCCGTTTCCTTATCAGGAGCACTTCATCGCCCAGGGACGCATCCGCAGCTTCGACCCCGACCTGCTGGCGGCGCTGGTGCGCGAAGAGAGCCGCTTCGAGAACGCCGCGTTCTCCGCCGCGGCCAACCGTGCCTTTTTGCGGCTCCCTCCGGCGACGGCGCGCCGGCTCACGGCCCAGTTCAATCGGGCCTCCCACGCCTCGCGTCCGGAGAGCATGATCGCCCTGAGCGCCGCCTATCTCGAAACGTTGCTCAAGGACTTCGGCGGCGCCGCGCTCCCGGCCGTGGCAGCCTACGAAGCGGGAGAGGCCCAGGCCGCGGTCTGGCGCAACCAGTGCTTCAGCCAGGAGCCGGAAGAGTTCTTCACCAAGATCGCCCGCCGCGAGACCCGCGAGTACGTAGCGCGCGTGCTGGCCAGCCGGGGGCAGTACGCGGAGTTGTATTAGGGCTTCTTCGGCGCCGGCTTCTCGATCCTCTTCACCACCGGCGGCAAGGTCGCGCCGGACTTTTCGCCGTGGATGATGACGTCCGCGCGCGTGCGTAGCTCCTGGGTCCAGGTCGCGATCTCCTGCGTCAGACGCTGCTGCTTCAAGACCTCGCGGATGTCCTCGCGCACGTCCTCGACCGGCGGCACGGGCTGGCCGCGGCGCTGCATCTCGGGCGTCAGTACGTCGCGGTAGTAGCGGTTGATGTCCTCCAGGCTGACGAAGACGCGGGGACCGAGCCGCTCGTCGACGTAGGTGAGCACCAGGAGCTGGCGCGCCACGAGCTGGCGCAGCTTCTTGCCGTCGAGACCCACGTCCTTGAGGGCCTTTTGAAACGCCGCGTCATCCTTGAAGCGGGCGCGGATCTTGGCGACCTCGCGCTCGATCTCTTCCACCGGCACCTGCTGGAAGCCGTAGCGGTCGATCTGGTGGAAGCGCAGCCGCTCCTCGATCAGGTCGTTCAGCGCCCGGCGGCGGAAGGCCTCGCCGCTCTCGCCCGCCTTCGGCTGCTCGAAGCCCAGCTTGATGACCCGGTCGAGGTCGGACTTGAGAATCGGATCTTCGTCCACCACGGCCAGCACCTTGTCCTGTAGTACGGGCGCGGACGCCTGAGCCGCGGCCACAGGCGCTGCTGCGGGAGACAGGGCGATGAGGATCAGAAGGAGCAGGGACTGAGCGCGCAAATCGTTCCTCATGAGCGACATGCTAGCATCCGGCCCGATCATGGCTGAAACCGGCAGCATCCTGAGAATCGGTCTGGCGCAGATCGATTGCCGCCTGGGGGAGGTGGAAGCCAACGCCGAGCGCCACCTGGAGTGGATCGAGAAGGCGCGGGAGGCTGACGTCGACCTGCTCGTCTTTCCCGAGCTGTCGCTCACCGGCTACCGCCTCCTCCACCTGACGCCGCGCGTGGCCTTGCCGGTCGACTCGCCGTTGCTCGCGCGCCTGTCCAAGGCCGCCGGACCCATGCGCGTGCTCCTCGGCTTCGTGGAGGCGGGGGAGAGCGGGGTCCACAACAGCACCGCGCTGCTCGCGGGAGGAAAGCCGGTGCACGTCCACCGCAAGCTCTACCTCCCCACCTACGGCCTCTTTCAGGAAGCGCGCTTCTTCGCCGCCGGACGGCGCCTGGAGCCGGCGCAGCTCCCCTGGGGCAAGGCGGGAGTGCTGATCTGCGAGGACCTCTGGCATCCCGAGCTGTCGCGCCGCCTGGCAGTGGCAGGCGTCAAGCTGGTGATCTGCCCCTCGGCCGGTCCGGGCCGCGTCGGCGCCGGGCCCCGCCCCGAGAGCCACGAGGGCTGGGAGATGATCACCCGCGCCACCGGGCTCCTCTCCACCTGCTGGGTCGTCTACTGCAACCGGGTGGGTTGGGAAGAGGGCTCTTTTTATGCCGGGGGCAGCCACATCGTGCGCCCCGGCGGCGAAGTCGCCGACCGGGCGCCTTTCCTCGAGGAGCACCTGCTCGTCGCCGAGATGGACCTGCGTGATTGCGACCGCCTGCGCTGGCGCATGCCGATGCTGGACGACGAGCGCTCGGACATCGAGGGGCCCTCGGCGTGATTCGGCGCGAGCAGGTCCGCGAGCGCCTGGAGCTCAACGCGCAACTGGCGGAGGCGGTGCTGACCAGCTTCATCCGCGACACGGTCGAGACTTCCGGCACGCAGGGAGTCGTCGTGGGGCTCTCCGGCGGCGTCGACTCCGCCCTCTCGGCCGCGCTCGCCGTGCGTGCCCTGGGGTCCGAACGGGTGCACGGCTTCATTCTTCCCTACCACACCTCGCGGCCGGAGTCGGAGCAGGACGCCCGCGGCGTGGCCGGGCATCTCGGCATCTCGCATCGGGTGATCGATATCTCGCCGATGGTGGACGCCTACTTCGAATTCGAGCCCGAAGCGTCCGCGGAACGGCGGGGCAACAAGATGGCCCGCGAGCGCATGAGCATCCTCTTTGACCAGGCGAAGAAGCATGACGCCCTCGTCCTCGGAACCTCCAACAAGACCGAGATCCTGCTCGGCTACTCCACCGTCTTCGGCGACAACGCGAGCTCGCTCAATCCGCTCGGCGATCTCTACAAGTGCCAGGTGCGCCAGCTCGCCCGCCACCTGGAGCTACCCGCGCACATCGTCGACAAGGTGCCCTCGGCGGACCTCTGGCCGGGGCAGACCGACGAGGACGAGCTCGGCTTCTCCTACGACACGGCGGACGAGGTGCTCCATCTGCTGTTCTACATGGGGCTGCTGCCGGAGGAGGTGATCGATCGCGGTTACGACGAGGATACGGTGCGGCGGATCGTCAGCCTCGAGCAGCGGTTCCGCTACAAGCGCCGCCTGATGCTGATCGCCCGCCTCTCCGGCAGCGCCGTCAACCTGGACCAGGAGATCCCGCGCGACTGATGAGCGGTAAGCTGCTGGTCGTCGCCACTCCGATCGGCAATCTCGACGACCTCTCGCCGCGCGCCCGCGCCGCCTTCGAGTCGGCCGATCTGATCGCCTGCGAGGACACCCGCCACACCGGTCGCCTGCTCGCTCATCTGGGAATCAAGAAGCCCCTCGTCTCGCTCCACGAGCACAACGAGCGCCAGCGCCTGCCGCGTCTCCTCGCCGATCTGCGCGAAGGCACAACAATCGCGCTGGCGAGCGATGCGGGTACGCCGCTGCTCTCCGATCCCGGTTTCCTGCTGGTTCGAGAAGCCGCCGCCGCGGGAGTCCGGATCGAGCCGATTCCCGGTCCCGCCGCGCCGCTCGCCGCGCTGGTCGTCTCCGGCCTGCCGCCGTACCCCTTCACCTTCGCCGGTTTCCCGCCGCCGAAGACGGGCAAGCGCCGGACGTTCTATCGTGGATGGGCCGATCTCGGCCACACCTTGATCATCTTCGAGTCCCCCCATCGCCTCCTCGCCAGCCTTGAGGATGCCCTCGCGGAGCTGGGCGATCGTCCGGCCGCCATCGCGCGCGAGCTGACCAAGATGCACGAGGAGGTGCTGCGAGGCCGGCTCTCCGAGTTGCTGGCGGAGCTGAAGGGCCGGCCCTCGCTCAAGGGTGAGTTCGTGGTGGTGATCGGAACGGCCTGACCATCCTCAAAGCGACTTCAAGAACTCAACGAGATCCCCCTTCTCCGCCGGGGTGAGGTCCAGCTTCTGGAATCGGTTGTAATGCTCGACGACATCGAGGAGGGTGGCGAAGCGGCCGTCGTGGTAGTAGCCGCCTTTGCTCCGCGACCAGGCACCCTTGAGCGGCGTCGTGCGGTAGCGGCCGGTGGGGGAACGCTGGGCTTGGAAGTCGTCGATGCCGATCTCCCTGGCGGTGTGCAGGTTCCAGCCGGGATCGGTGTAGAGCGGCGGCACGTGACAGGTCGCACAGGCCGCCTTGCCCGCGAAGAGCGCACCGCCGCGCGACGCCGCCGCGGCGTCGAAGCTGCCGGTCGACGGCCGCGGCGCGAGCAATGCAAGCTGATAGAAGTGGAGATCGGCCAGCTTGCCGGTCACCGCGTCGACCGGATCGCGTTTGTCGTCCAGGTGATGGGCCGCGGCGAGCGGGAACTTCCCGGCGTCGGCGAGGCGCGGGTCGAAGAACGTTCCCTTGCCGTTCATCTCGAGGTTGGCGACGAAAGCGTTCCAGTAAGGGACCGAGCCCCAGCCGGTGTACGTGTGGAGGTTGACTCCGGCGAGACCGTAGGCCGGCGGGATGAGCACCGCCGCGGTCTTGCCGTCGGGGCGAAATCCCTTGCCGTCCAGGAAGAGGGAGGCATCGAACTTCCCCGGTCCCCAAGCCGCGAGCACGGCCTTCACCGTCGGCACGTCGGTGCCCAGACGGCCGGCGAGAGCCTCGAGGTTGGGCGAGAGGCCGACGATGGCGCCGACGTTCAGGTCGCGGTTGGGCCAGCCGTCGAGCCGATGGCCGATGCCGGGCGCCACCGAGTCGTCGACCGTCGAATGACAGAACGCGCAGGTGATCCCGAGCGAATCGAGGCCGCCGTTGGGATCGAAGATGCCGCGCACTCCGACCACCGCATTCAGCCGCAGCAGCGCGATCGTCGTCGCGGGATCGTCGAGGTCGGCGGTGGCGAGGACCTGCGGCGGCACGGCATCCGCGTCGACCTTGAGACCGACCGCGAGGGCGGTCTTCGGCGGCACTTTCGCGACCGCCTCGTGCAGCCGCAGCACGCTCCCGAAGAAGCTCTGGCTGCGGAACGTCGACATGCGGAAGATAGCCCGCCCGCGATCCACCATCCCCTGGGCGTCCGTCTCGACCTGTTGATCGATCGCCGTTACCGGGCCGATCGGCGCTTCACCCACCTCTTGCCGGGCCACGCTCCAGGCCAGAGCGCTGAATGCGAACAACATCAGGCCTACTGCCAGAACTGAGCTCCAAATCGCTCTCCTCCGGGTGTTCATCTCTGCCTCCTTTCGCCGCTTTGGATCTGGAGTCCGGACGGGTTGCCCGTCCGACCAGCGAGCGACTTCAGTAGACAAGAGTGACGAGAGGCGATTTGGTTACACGGAGCGCGAGAGCGCCGCCGTCTTTTGCCAGTAAAGCCCGCCGGACCCTGAGGAATCCTCGCCAGTGCCCTTCTTACCGCGCAGAGCTGGTGAAAAAAGCGAAAACAAGCCAGGTCGCCGCGTTCTCAGGCTGGGAAAGACGCCGATCTGCCGGAATTCCTGTTTTTCTAGTAGGTCGGAGGACTTTTCTACTGGAAAAATCGGCCGGTCGACTAAAAAGCTCTGTTTCTACCAGGTCGTCGGTTTTTCCAATAGGTCGGCTGCTTCTCCAGCGTAAAGAAACCGCCGACTTGGGTAGAAAAGCCCCGGTTTCATCAGAAAAACGCGATGCTCAAGCAATCAGGGGTGTTCAATGAAGGCAAATCCATACGCCTATGGTGAAATAGAACGGCACAGGTCGGCCGTTGATTCTGGCCGGCTCGAACCTCCATCGCTTCAGCGCCGCAAGAGCCGCCTCGGCCAGCGGCCCCGATCCCTTCAAGAGCCGAGCCGCGCAGACCCGGCCGCGCCGGTCGACGATGGTCTCGATGACGATCACGCCCGGAAAGCGAACGGGGCCCTCCTGCCAAGAGGGCCATTCCCGATGGAGCACCCGAGCCCCAGTTACGATGTCACCAGTTGGCGGAGGTTGATATACGTCCGGAAAGGGCCGCCCGCTCTCGTCGAGGCATTGCAAAGGAGGCAAGGATCGTGGCACCGCGGCGGCACACCGCGCCAGCAGGACTGCGGTAATCGCGATGGCAGCCGGTCTCACATCCTGTAGGACTCCTGCGGATCTCTCGAAGTTCCCGCAATCGCAGCTAACCAGACTAACGGGTTCCCGTCAAAGGATCAACCGCACGCTGGGCTGCGAGGAACCGTAGATTGGAGGCCCTGATTGATCGAGCACAGCAAGGCCGGATACGCCGCCGGCCGTTTTCTGCCACGCCTGATGGCTCTGCTATGCCTTGGGATTACGGGCTGTACGGCGATGAAGGACACGGCTCCTGGGCTCGAGGAACTGATTCGCCGGCACACCGAAGCTCGCGGCGGTGCGGCGGCGATCGAATCCATCCAGAACCTCGAAGCCAAGCTGCGCATCGTGGAACCGACCTACACGGCAGAAGGAACGTGGCGGGTGGATCGCAAGGGGCGCATGCGCATCGACGTCTTCATCGGCGGCCAGCGCGTCTTCACCGAGTCCTACGACGGCGAACGCGGCTGGCAACTGCCGGCCGGAGCGGCTCACGGGACTCTGTCGAGCGCTGGAGGTACAGCGGCGCTCCGCCACTCCGGCCAACTGCCGACCAACATCCTGGGCTTGCACGAGATGGCGGCTCACGGACATCGTCTAGACTTCGCAGGGCGGGAAGAGATCGCGGGCGTCCGCTACTACGTCGTGGTACTCACCCTCGACGACGGCTTTGTGTCGCGCTACTACATCGACCCCAAGAGCTTTCTCCTCAAGCGGGCTCGCGTCCGCAAGGCCCTGCATCCGGACGCCGATCCTACGCCGACGACCATCGAGACAATCTGGAGCAATTTTCGCCAGGTCGCCGGAGCACGTTTTCCTTTCCAGGCGACCGACACCGACCTCGCGACCGGCAAGCTGTTGCAGACGACTACGCTTCTCGATTTGCGCGCCAACGTGCCCCTGGAGGAGAGTCTCTTCCAGGTGCCTTAGTTCGGCTATACTGGGATTATGAGAACGGCAGTTTCTCTTCCCGATCCGCTATTTGAAGCCGCCGATCAGTTCGCCAAGCGGCTCGGCCTGACTCGCAGTGAGCTCTATGCGACCGCAATCGAGGAGTATCTCAAGGCTCACGGAGACGAGAGGATCACTGAGGCCCTGAACCGCATCTACGAGAAAGAGCCCTCAGGCCTCGATCCCGTCCTGGCCGCCATCCAAGCTGCCTCTCTCCCCCGCGACGAGTGGTGATACAGAGGGGAGACATCTGGTGGGCGAACCTGCCGGAACCGACCGGGTTTGAGCCAGGATATCGCCGTCAATCGCTATCATCAACTGATAACTTCAAACCAGAATTTGATCAGGACCATCATCGAAGTCGTTCCCGATCCGTCGTGGCAGCGCCCACAGACCCTTGCCTTACCAAGAGGTTGAGTACTGCCACGCGATTTCTTGGGCGAGCCCATCCAAACCAGGAAACAAGGACCCACGTGTTACTCCGAATCGATATAACAGTTGACGTAGCGGCGCGCGTAACTCGTTTACGATAATTGCCTTCGCCAAACCAGGTCCAACAAATGCCTCGGCAGGAGCTGGATGTACAGTAAATAGCCCCTTCTGTGCAACAATTCTCTGCGTCACGTGCGAGGGACGAAACCGTATAACTTCCGTTATTGAGAACGGATCGAGAACAGCTTCTGGTCTAACGGTAGCCGTCCTAGTGTAGGCAAATATAGCACTATTGCAGTCGACATCTGTTTCCACTGCAAAAAAGGCTGCGACAAGAGGATTAAATGTCCAGTCCAAGAGCCGAGTCGGCAGACCGTGATGCTGCGCAATCGCCAACCATTCCCAATCCGTTCGCGGAGTGATGCTAAGGTGCGGCAACGCCATCTCTTTAAATACAGCAAACGTCCGCTTTTCGTAGTTAGCAAGCTTTCCCACTTTGCGAAGCGCTACCCTCCCGACGGATGGAATAAGCAGATGCGCATCGGAATCTCTTACTCCTCGAAAGATCGCTGACCCAAACCTCCGATCAACAACAAACGAGAGAAAGTCATCGATGCTCGCAATGATTATGTCTGGTTTATCCATATTACGGAGTTGCCCATCTCCTCGTAGGCCGTCACCCACGCCGTGTCCTCGACCTTGCCGGCCCGGTACGCCTGGTAGCTCTCGCTTCTGTCGCGCACGGAGTTCACCTCGGCGCGGGAGAGCACGTCGAAGTGGTGGCCGCCGTCCTTGAACTTGGCGTAGGCGTAGAAATGGGTGATCTCGCCGCGGTCGCCTTCGGCGGGCACGTGCTCCAGCCGCTCGGCGAGACCGTAGGCGAACTCGAAGCGGTCGTTGCGGTGGACGGCCTGCGCGTTGATCGAGATCACCTCGCCGCTGCTGCGGGCAAGAGCGATGAAGCCGCGGTAGTCCGACTCGATCGGCTTCGTCTTCCGGGACTTGGCCGGACGGGTGGTCTTCTTCTTCGGACCGTTAGGGACGGTGTCCGGCATGTCCGCTCCTCGGGGTTCCCGACCCCAACCGTAGCCGGGGAAGCTTGACCGGAGACAACGTCGGCCGTCCTTCCACCACGTCATAGACGCGATTCGGAGCCACGTTGCGGAAGGTCTGGACGGTGCCGCTGCCGGGCCAGCGGATGGTGATCGACTCGATGGTCTTGGCGCTGCCCAGGCCGATCTCCTGTTGCAGGCTGGAGGCGCCGAAGGAGCCGCCGGTACCGGCGAGGACGTGGATGGAACGGCTCTCGCCGTCGCGGACCGCTACCTCGATGCGCGCGCCGACGCCGAAGCGGTTCGCCTTCGTCCCCACCAAGCGCAGGGTGATCCACGCGTTGCCGTTGCCGGGGTTCTCGTAGAGCGAGTTGTAGAAGGTGTCGTAGGGGAAGGCGCCGCCCATTTGCTCCAGCAGGTCCTGATCGCCGTCGTTGTCGAGGTCTCCGAAGGCGATGCCGTGCCCCTTCTGGAGATGGCCGAAGCCACCGGCCGCCGAGACGTCCTGGAAGGCGCGCCCCTCGTCGTTGCGGTACATGACGTTCGGCATCAGAGCTTCGTAATCGGGCGCGCCGGTGCCGAGGTAGACGTCCGGGTAGCCGTCGTTGTCGAGGTCGCCGTAGTTGGCGCCCATGGGCAGCAGCGGGCGATCGAATCCCACCTCTTGCGACACGTCGGTGAACCGTCCGCCGTCGTTGCGGTAGAGGATCGGGTGGCCGGTCGCGACCTTGGCGCCGAAGTAGCTCGCGAAGATCGGGCGGGCCTTGGAGCCGTAGTCGGCGACGAAAATATCGAGGTCTCCGTCGTCATCGTAGTCGAAGAACCAGGTGGCGAAGCTCACACCAGCGGGCTCGGTCACGCCGAGCTCCGGCGCCACGTCGGTGAAGGTGCCGTCGCCGTTGTTGCGGTAGAGGCGGTTGGGGCCGATGTTCGAGACGTAGAGGTCCGGATCGCCGTCGTTGTCGTAGTCTCCCCACGCCGCTCCCTTGGCGAAGCGATGGTTGGCGACGCCCGCCTGGGCGGCCACGTCGGTGAACGTGCCGTCGCCGTTGTTCCGGAAGAGCTGGGAGGGGTAGGCGCCGGGAATGCCGCTGCGAGAGATGTTGACCCCCACCTGCGGCCCCTCGTTGCCGGAGAACAGGTCGAGGTCGCCGTCGCCGTCGTAGTCTGCCCAGGTGTCGGCCTGGGTCGGATAGGCGGGCTCGGCGAGGCCGGCGGCAACGGTCACGTCCACGAAGCGCCGGGCCGGCCGCGCGAGGTCGTTGCGCAGCAGCGACTTGCGGATGCGGCCGTCCGCTCCCAGCCAGCCGCCGCGCGCCACGAGCAGATCGGGCCGGCCGTCGCCGTCGTAATCCGCCTGCACCAGGTAGAGGCCGCCGAATTGCGAGTCGAGCCCCCACGCCTTGGTGACGTTCTCGAAGCCGCCTTTGCCGTCGCTGCGGAAGGCCTTCATAGGGCCGCAAGGATCCTGGGTCGTCGTCACCAGGTCGAGCAGGCCGTCGCCATCCATGTCGTCCATCACCGCGCCGCCGGCGAGATCCCGCGCGTCCACGCCGAGCTCCGGGGCGAGGTCGCGCCAACGCGGGAAAGGCGTCCGCGAGGTCAGCTCCGAGACCGGCAGGCGGAAGCGCTCCGGCACGCCGTCCGGGAAATCGCCCGAGGTCATCCGCGCCAGGTTCAGCAGCCAGCGGGCCACCTCGTCGTCGGGCCGCCTGGCGAGAACCTGCAAGTAGAGGTCGCCGGCGGCGCGGCTGTGCCGGGGCTCGACATGGACGCCGCCCTTCGCGATCGGAAAGACGCAGCTCTCGGCGGTGTGGCGCAGGACGCAATTCTCGTTCTCGGCGGAGCGCAGGTGGAGAAAGGCCTGCATCGTCAGCAGGTTGAGACGCAGGTCCTCGTCGAGCCCCGCCTTCTCCTGGATGGCGAGCGCCTCCTCCGCCAGCGCCATGGCCCGGTCGATGTGGCCGAGCCGCACCTCGTCGATCAGCAGCGTGGTGCGCAGCTCGGCGGCGGTTCCGGGGTCCGGGATCGGCTGCGCCAGGCGGGCCCGCAGGGCCTCCGCGGAGGCCTCGCCGTAGAAGTGATTGCTGCCGGCGCGCAGGCGGTCGCAGATTCCCTGGAACTCCGCGCGCGTCTCTTCCGGCGAAGGGAAGGACGGGGGCGCCGGAGCGGCGGCCGCGAGGACCGCGGCGAGCGGGATGAGAATGGCGATTTGCCGCACTGCGGGGATGATACCGCGCGGCTCTCCGGGTTAGAATAAGCGCGCCGGTGGAAGCCCGATAACCAAGTGGACTCCCGATACCATGTCGAGACCCGGGAAGCGCCGGACGTCGCTTCTCATCCCAGCCGGTTCCGCGTCCAGGTCAAGAAGCACAAGCTCGTGGGCATGGTGCTGCACGAGCTGCTCTTCGAGTACCGCGGCCACCCGAAGGTGGCGCTCAGCCGGCCCTGCGTCTACGGCGTGTTCGGCCGCATCGTCGGGGGCCTGGCGCCGAAGCACGAGCTGTGCGTCGGCTGCCTGCGCTGCACGACGCAGTATCCAGAGATGGTCCAGATCCTTCCCAACCCGGCGCGCCGGAAGCTGGGCGACTCCTTTCTCACGCCGGACCAGGTCGACACGATTCTCAATGAAGCCCGTCATGGAGCGGTGCCGGTGCGCGGCGCGGGCTTTCGTGGTTGCTTCGGCGGCGAGGGCTGGGACGGCATGTGGACCGATATGTCGGAGATCGTGCGGCCGACCCGCGACGGCATCCACGGCCGCGAGTTCATCTCGACCTCGGTGGATCTCGGCGGCCGGCCCTCGTATCTCCGCTTCGGCGAGCGCGGCGAGCCGCTCGATCCGCTGCCGCAGGTGCTCTCGCTGCCGATCCCGTTCCTCTTCGATCTGCCGCCGGCTTCGCTCCGCACGCCGGATCTCATCCGCGTCCTCGCCGGCGCGGCCAGCGCCCTCGGCACCCTGGCGGTCCTGCCGGTCGCGGACGTGGCATCGCTGGGCCTCGCCGGTCCTCACGTCGCGCCTCTCGTGACTTCGGAAGACCTCCACCACCTCTCCAATCTGTCCGAGGCTCCGCGGCTGATCGAGCTCGCCGGCTGGGACCCTCAGCGGTACGCCGAGCTGGCCGAGCGCTTCCCCGGCGCGGTCGTCGTGGCGCGGGTGTCCATGGATACGGACCTGCTGCCGCTCGTGCGCGAGGGGGGCCGGGCCTTCCATCTGGTCGCGGACTATCACGGACGGGCGGGAAATCGTTTTGTGAAGGACCTGCTCCTGGAAACCCACCAGCGGCTCGTCGCCGCGGGCGTGCGCGAGGAGCTGACGCTGATCGGCAGCGGCGGCATCGCGGCCGCGGAGCACGTGCCCAAGGCGATCCTCTGCGGGCTCGACGCCGTGGCGCTCGACACCGCCGCCTGGGTGGCGCTCCAGGCGCAGCTCGACGGCGAATGCCGCGACCGCGAGACGGCCCGGCTGACCCTGCCAAAGTTGCCGGAAGCCTGGGGCGTCCAGCGCCTGCAAAACCTGGTGGCGGCCTGGCGCGACCAGCTCCTGGAGATCCTCGGCGCCATGGGCCTGCGCGAAGTGCGGCGGCTGCGCGGCGAGCTCGGGCGCTGCATGTTCCAGGAGGACCTCGAAGCCGAGGCCTTCGCCGGCATCGAGGGGTTCGTGCCCCGCGGCCGGAACCAGGAAGCAGCCATGGAGCCGATGGTCCGATGACAACTGATCCCATTACTGATGCCACCACCTTCGACCTGCTCGCAGACAAGCATCGCAAAGCGCTCCACTACGGGTTTCACACCTGGCCGACGCTCGAGCTCGGGCCGCCGGCGATGGGAGATCCGCGGTGGACGGAAGAGCTGATTCTCGCCACGTGGAAGCAGGCTGAAGAGGGGCACGCGCCGCAGGACGGCCGCGAGTTCCGCGTCGGCCGTTCCGGCGGCGGCTTCGATCGGCTCGACTTCAAGACGCTGCCTTCCGAGGGCTGCCTGCCGGCCGCGGCGGCGGTGGATCTGGCGATTCCGCTCAACCGGCGGGGCTTCGACCGCGAGCTCGAGATCCCCGTGCCCTGGTACGGCGGCGGCATGTCCTACGGCTCGGTCTCCGAGCAGATCATGCTCGCCCGCGCCATGGCCGCGAAGGAGTGGCGGACCTTCACCTCGACCGGCGAGGGGGGCTATCCGCCGTCGCTCGCCGCCTACAGCGAGCACGTGATCACCCAGATCGCCACCGGCATGTTCGGCGTGCGCGAGGAGACCCTCCAGTGGGCGCCGATCCTCGAGTTCAAGTATGCCCAGGGGGCGAAGCCGGGTCTCGGCGGCCACCTCCTGGGCAGCAAGAGCACGATGACCGTCGCGCGCATGCGCGAGAGCGTCCCCTGGGTCAGCCTCTTCTCCCCTTTCCCCTTCCACAGCGTCTACTCCGTCGAGGATCACAAGAAGCACATCGACTGGGTGAAGACGGTTAACCCCCGCGCGCTGGTCTCGGTCAAGGTGTCGACCCCCAACGACGTGGACATGGTCGCCGTCGGGAGCTACTACGCCGGCGCCCACATCCTGCACATCGACGGCGGCTACGGCGGCACCGGGGCGGCGCCGCAGATCGCCAAGAAGAACATCGCCATGCCCATCGAGCTGGCGATCCCCAAGGTCCACCGCTTCCTGGCGCAGGAAGGCATCCGCGAAGAGATCGTGCTGATGGCGAGCGGCGGCATCCGCACGGCGTACGACATGGCGAAGGCGATTGCCCTCGGCGCCGACGGCTGCATCCTCGGCACCTCGGAGCTGGTGGCCATGGGCTGCACGCGCTGCAGCAACTGCGAGCGCGGCCGCGGCTGCCCCTTCGGGCTGACCACGACGGACCCGGAGCTCTCCGAGCTCGTCAAGCCGGAATGGGGAGCGCAACGGGTGAGCAACCTCTACCGCTCCTATGCGGATCAGCTCTCGGATCTCCTGCGCGGCCTGGGCCTGCGCAACATCCGCGAGCTGCGGGGGCGGACGGACCTGCTGGTGTATCGGAATGGCGATGGAGGAAGCCATGGTTGATCCGGGAACGGTGGAGCGCCTGCTCGGCTCCCGGCAGCGGCTCGGGACTTCTTTCCCGCCACCGCTGCGCCCCGCCGACGCCGAAGGCGGCTGCGGCGTGATCGGCATGGCGGCCAGCGTTCCCGTCGCCGGCCGGCACCTGCTGCAGGCGCTCACCCAGATGCGCAACCGCGGCAACGGCAAAGGCGGCGGCATCGCCGCGGCGGGGCTCGATCCAGCTTTCTTCGGCACGACTTCGGAGGTGCTGGAGAATGACTACCTGCTGGCCGTGGCTCTCCTCGATCCAAAGGCGAAGGAGGAAGTCGAGCGGGATTTCCTCGCGCCGGTCTACGAGATTCACCACACCGCCACAGTCCCAGGGCTCGCTGACTTTCGCAGCCTGCCGGGCCTCGACGTCGCTCCACCTGAGGTGCGCGTTTACTTCGCGCGCGTGCGCCCAGACGTCCTCCAGCAATTCCTCCGCGAGCAGCAGCTCGGTCCGCGCGAAGCTGAAAAAGCCGAGGACGAGATCGTCTATCAGACGACCTACCGGTTGAACCGCGCTCTCTACGCCTCGACCGGCGAGAAGCGCGCCTTCGTCCTTTCCCACGGCAAGGACCTCCTCGTCCTCAAGATGGTGGGCTACGGCGACGACGTCGTGCGCTTCTACCAGCTCGAAGATCTTCCCGCGCGAGTGTGGATCGGCCATCACCGGTATCCGACGAAGGGCCGCGTCTGGCATCCCGGCGGCGCTCACCCGTTCCTCGGCATGCACGAGGCGCTGGTGCACAACGGCGACTTCGCCAACTACGCCTCGATCTCCTCGTATCTCGCGCAGCGCAACATCCACCCGCTGTTCCTGACCGACACCGAGGTCGCGGTCCAGGTGTTCGACCTGCTGCACCGCATCTACGGCTACCCTCTGGAGTACGTCATCGAGGCAATGGCGCCCACCACCGAGCGCGACTTCACGCTGCTGCCGGCGGAAAAGCAGCGGATCTACCGGGCGCTCCAGGCGATCCACATCCACGCCTCGCCGGACGGTCCGTGGTTCTTCCTCATCGTGCAGTCGAAGACCGCCGAGAGCCTCTACCGGCTGATCGGCATCACCGACACCTCCATGCTGCGGCCACAGGTCTTCGCCCTGCAGCGCGGCCGCGCGGCCGTGGGCTTCGCGGCCTCCGAACGGCAGGCGATCGATGCCGCGCTCGCCAGCCTGGCGGCGGAGGACTCGCGCTTCTGGCCGCGCGCCGACCTCTTCTGGAACGCCCGCGGCGGCAGCCACACCGACGGCGGCGCCTTCCTCTTCGACTCGATCGCCGAGGACGGCGGCTCGCTCGTCTGCACCGACAAGTTCGGACGCCGGATCGACGTCGATGCCACGAAGCGCCCGTTCTGCAGCGGTTTCCGGCCGGCGGAGCCTGCCGATCCCGCGCTGTCGTCCGAGGAGCTGGGGCTGCCGGCCGAGACGCTGTTCGCCGAGGCCGCGCGGCGCCTGCCGCGGTGGGGCTATGAGGAGCTGCAAGGCTTGCTCGACGGTCTCACGGAGACGGCGCGTGAGGACGGCGAACGTGAACGGGTGCTGCGCGCCCTCACCCTGCTGCTCGACCGGCGGATGCCGACCGGCGGTATGAAGCGGAGCGGCGTCGTCTGGAAGATCGATGAGGCCCTGGCGCGGATCTTCGCCGACGTGCGCGAGCGGCCGGGTGCGGCCTATGTCTGGATGGACGCCGAGAGCGCCGCGCCCGAGCCGGCCTCGCCAGAGCAGACGTTGGTGATCGATGCCCGCGGCTATCCGCCCGAAGGCAACGGCTCGCTCGCCCGCGCGCTCGTCGATCTCGCCAGCCGCGGTTGGCGCCGTTTCCTGGTGGCGCACTCTCGCGGCCACCGCTTCCTCGGCGCCGGGCTAGGCCCTGAGTCGCAGGGTATCTCGATCGATGTCTATGGCTCCTCCGGCGATTACCTCGCCTCGGGCTTGGACGGTGCGGAGATGGTCGTCCACGGCGCGGCGCAGGACCAGCTCGCGCAGATCATGAAATCCGGCAAGCTCGTCGTCCATGGCGACGTCGGCCAGACCTTCCTCTACGGCTCCAAGGGCGGCCACATCTACGTCCTCGGCAACGCCGCCGGCCGGCCGCTGATCAACGCCGTGGGCCGGCCGCGGGTAGTCATCAACGGCACCTGCCTCGACTACCTGGCCGAGTCCTTCATGGCCGGCGACGCGCTGGAGGGCGGCGGCTTCGTAGTGCTGAACGGCGTCGCCTTCGACGAGGACGGCGACATCCACGATCTGCCGGCGCCATACCCCGGCGGCAATCTCTTCTCCCTCGCCTCCGGCGGCGCCATCTACGCACGCGATCCGCACCGCCTCCTCACCGAGGATCAGTTGAACGGCGGCGCCTTCGCCGTCCTCGCGCCGGCCGACTGGGAGTTGATCCGCCCGATGCTCGAAGAGAACGAGCGCCTTTTCGGAATTCCGCTCCGCCGTCTCCTTGAGGTGGACGGCAAGGAACAGCCACCCGAAGCTGTCTACCGCAAGATCGCCCCCACCGGTCTCAAAGCCCTCATGCCCGAGGAGGCTTGGGTGCACAAGGCGAAGTGAGCCGGTTCAGGTGTACACTGAGGACGGCCCAAGAGGTCCGAGCAGCCATGAACCACCTCAACATTCCTTATCCGCCCGAAGTCCTTGCGGCTCTCCAGAAAGAACCTGAGGAGTTTGAAGAGGAAGCTCGGATCCTTCTGGCGTTGAAGCTGTATGAGACCGGAAAACTGACGACCGGGCTCGCAGCCAAGGTGGCAGGGGTGCCGCGGGCGAAGTTCCTTTTCCTGCTTTCGCAGCATGGACTATCCCCCTTCGGGGAGGAGCCAGACGAGCTCGAGCGCGATCTGGAACATGCCCGACAGGCCCGTCGTCGTTAACAACACCCCTCTCGTCGCTTTCTGGGCGCTGGAGCGTCTCGACCTTCTTCGGGACCTCTTCCAGGAAGTCCTGATCCCTGGAGCCGTCGAGGAGGAGTTTCTAGCAACGGAGACTTCCGCGCGCCGCGAAGCCTTGGTGAACGCGCCGTGGGTAAGGCGCGTCGACCTCCGCTCGCGAAGCGTCTTGGCCTACGCCGGCCTGGACAAGGGTGAGGCCGAGGTGTTGGCGTTGGCCGAGGAACAGGAAGCTCGCTTGGTGATCCTCGATGAACGCAAGGCCCGGCGTTACGCCGCGAGAATAGGTAGGCCTTTAATAGGATCCGTCGGCGTTCTCCTGCTCGCAAAGGAAGCCAGATTGATCGACTCGATCCGACCGTGGATCTCCAGGCTTCAGAAGGCGGGACTGCATCTCTCTCCTGCCCTCATTCGGAGAGCTTTGGAAATTGCGGACGAGTCGGATTAGATCGCTGTCCTACCTCTCAGCTCCCCCTTGCGTCCCACCCCCGCCCTGTTCCAGACTCCGCTGCCAATGACCGGCATCGGAGAGAGCCCGCCGCGCCCGGACGGCTTCGCCAAGGTGTCCGGTGCGGCCCGGTACGTGGATGACGTCGTCCTGCCCGGGATGTGGCACGGCGCCACCTTGCGCAGCCCGCACGCTCATGCGCGCGTCCGCTCGATCCGCTTCAACGCCGCGGAGGCTCCGGAAGGCGCCGTCTGCGTCACCGCTGCGGACCTTCCCGGTCCGAACGGCGTTCAGCTCCTCGATGACGGCTGGCCGATCCTCGCGGACGGCTTCACCCTGCACGTCGGCGAGCCGGTGGCGCTCGTGGCGGCGCCGACGCGCCTCGCGGCCCGGCAGGCGCTCGCGGCTTTCACCGTCGAGTACGAGCCGCTCGCTCCCGTCCTGACGCTGGAGGAGGCACAAGGGCTGCCGCCCCTCTACGAGCTGCGCCTGGAGAGCGGCGACGTGGAGAGCGATCTCGCCCGCGCGGAGCAGGTGATCGAAGGCACCTGGCGAACCGGCCATCAGGAGCACATCTATATCGAGTGCAACGGCATGATCGCCACGTTCGAGGACGGCGCCGTGTCCATCCTCGGCTCGATGCAGTGCCCGTACTACGTCCACAAGGCGCTGACCCACGCCTTTAAGCTCCCAGAGGACAAAGTGCGCGTACGAGCCTCGGTGGTGGGTGGCGGCTTCGGCGGCAAGGAGGACTTCCCCAGCGCTCTCGCCATCCACGCCGCGCTGCTCGCCCGCGCCTGCGGCCGGCCGGTGAAGATGGTGTACGACCGGCACGAGGACATCGTCTGCACCTCGAAACGCCACCCGGCGGTCGTCCGCCACCGCACGGGAGTGAGCGCCGACGGCCGGCTGCTCGCCCTCGACGCCGAGATCCTGATGGACGGCGGCGCTTACAAGACCCTCTCGCCCGTGGTGCTGTCGCGCGCCCTCCTCCACTGCTTCGGCCCTTACCGCTGGCCGAGCGTGCGTGTGCAGGGCAAGGTGCTGCGCACGCACACGACGCCGAACAGTGCCTTCCGCGGCTTCGGCGCACCGCAGGTCGAATTCGCCGTCGAGCGCCAGATGGACCGCATCGGCCGGGCGCTGGGGCTCGACCCCTACGAGATCCGCGCCCGCAACGTCGTCGAGCCAGGAGACCGGCTGCCGACCGGGCAGATCCTCGACGCCAGCACCTCTGCCCGCCTCTGCCTGGAGGAGGCGGAGCGGCGGACGGAATTCCGCCGGAGGTGGAGGGAGCAGGAGGAGATCCGCTTCGGGGACGGCGAGGCGGGCGGGAAGCCGCGGCCCGGCATCGGCCTCTCCCTCTACTTCCACGGCGCGGGCTTCACGGGGAATGGCGAGCGCAAGATGAAATCGCCCGTCACCGCGCGCCTGCTCGCGGACGGACGCATCGAGGTGCTGACCGCGATGACCGACATGGGTCAGGGCTGCGCGGCGGTCTTCCCGCAGATCGCCGCCGCGGCGGGCGGGCTCGGACCGGACGACGTGATCTTCGCCGAGCCGGACACCGGCGAGGTCCCGGACTCCGGACCCACGGTCGCCTCGCGCACGACCATGATCGTCGGCGGGCTGATCGCGCGCACCGTTTCCGAGCTGCGGGATCGCGTGCTGGCCTGGCGGTCTGAGCACGAGGACGGAAACCTCTCAGTCGAAGAGGGTTGGATTACGGGACCGTCAGTCCGCATCGAGCGCTTCCGCGACGCCGCTCGCCGCTACCGCGAGGAGGCCGGCCCGGTGGAGGTCACGATCCATCACGAGCCGCCGGAGTGGCAGACTTTCGACGAATCCACCTACCGCGGCGCCGCCTATCCCACCTACGCCTGGGGAGCGGACGTCGTCGAAGTCGAAGTCGATCCCGACACGCTGGCGGCGCGCCCGGTTCAGGTGACCGCGGTGTGCGAGGTGGGCCGGGCGATCCACAAGACGCTCTGCGCGGGACAGATCGAGGGCGGCACCCTGCAGGCTCTCGGCTGGGCGTTCATGGAGGAGATCAAGCTGCAGGACGGCCGCTATCTGAACGATCGCCTCGCCACCTACATCATCCCCACCGCCAAGGACAGTCCGCGCATCGACGTCCATCTGCTGGAGCACGCGTGGGAGGGCGGCCCCTTCGGCGCCAAAGGAGTCGGCGAGCTGCCGATGGACGGCGGCGCTCCGGCGGCCGTGCAGGCGATCGAGAACGCCACGGGAATCCTGGTGGATGAGATTCCGGCCACGCCGGAAAGGCTGTTCCGTGCCCTCACCGGTGGAGAAGGCAAGAACCATGTAGGGGCGGCCCTGCGTGGCCGCCCTGACAACGATGCGGTCCCACGTGACCATCCCGAAACAGG
>JBIOVX010000168.1:0-6009 GCA_044868005.1 Thermoanaerobaculia bacterium
TAAGCCAGAGCCGGCGGGACGCCGGCGCTCCCAGGGGCGGCGTTCCCAGGGCCGTGCTAGATTTCTCCGCCTCATGGACTGGGAACCGCTGATCGCCGCCGCCACGGCCGCACGCGCCAGGGCCTACGCGCCCTACAGCCGTTTCGCCGTCGGTGCCGCCGTGCTCATGGAGGACGGCTCCGTCCACACCGGCGCCAACGTCGAGAACTGCATCCCCAGCCTGTCGGTGTGCGCCGAGCGCAACGCCATCGCCGCCGCCGTCTCGGCGGGCCTGCGCCGGCCGCAGGCGCTCGCCGTGGTCACCGAGATGAGCCCGCCCGCCCGTCCCTGCGGCCTCTGCCGCCAGACGCTCGCCGAGTTCGCCCGCGATTTGCCCATCCTGGTGGTCAATCCCGGCGGCCAGCGCGAGGAGACGAGCCTCGGCGAGCTGCTGCCGTTCCCTTTTTCTCTGCCGGGGTAGGCTGCCGGTGTCCTTGTTGTCCTTTCCCCTCGCACTTATACTCTGAAGATCTCTCTTACCTTTTGTTGAGCTCGGCCGTCCGGGCGGCCCGGGGAGGGTCATGGAGTCAGTCGGCTCAGTGTGGGCAGGCTCTGCCGCGGCGCTGCCGCCCGGAATCGGCCCCGCTGTGGCTCCCCTCCTCGACCGGCTCGCTTCATTTCTGCCCCATCCGGCGGCAACCGGCCGCGCCTGCTTCGCCCTGTTCGACGCCGGGCCGGGGCAGCTCGGCTCGCCGCGCATCGTGCAGCTCGCCGTTCTCATCGCTCTCGCCCGCCGCGCGGCGGAGGCTCAGAGGAGCTTCGCCTGGGGCGTGCTGCAGCAGCCGGAAGGGCCCCTCGCTGCCGCGGCGCTGCCCGAGGATCTCGACCGCCTGATGGGGGCACGGACTTCCCGCGAGGCCACCGACGGCCAGATCGCCGCCTGGCGCTCGCGGCTCGAGGACCTTGGAGATGGCCACGAGCTGTGGGTCGTCGGCCCGCCGCGGCTCGGCCCGCCGCCCGATCTGCCCGGCGCCCGCCACCTGCTGATTCGAGACACGCTCGATCCCGCAACGCGGAGCATCGGTCTGGCTCTCTGGCAGGATGGACGCGCGGCCGCCGAGGTTCTGGCCCAGCCGCCGGAAGACGCCGTCAGCGTCCGTCTGCTGCGCGCCGCGGCCAGCTCTTCCTATCGGAGGGAAGAGACCGAGGCCTCCCCTGCCGGGGTGCCGGTGGAGATGGAACGTGACGCGGACTCCCCCGCGCCCGCGCGGCCGGCCGCCGAGCCCCACCGCCCGCGGCCCGCCGGATTCGGCGCGCGGTTCGCCACCACGCTGCACCGGCTGACCGGCCGCACGGCCCTGGCGTCACGCCTCTCGCGCTCCATCGGCCGCCGGCATGCGGCGTACCTCCGCAAGCTGCGCGAGATGTTCGAGAGCGGCGACATCGACAACGCCCTGCGGCATGCCATTCCCCTGGCGGTGGAAGCGGGTCCGCGCCGGCTGCCCTTGCGCTCCTTCTCGCCGCACGCCGACCTGCACGTCCGTCCCGAGCGCTCGCGCGCCTGGTCGGCGGCGGAGATGTCGCCGGACCTCCACGGCGAGCTGCGGCGGCTCTACCGCGAAGCCTTTCACCGGCTGGAAGCACAGGCGCGCGTCGAGGAGGCGGCGTTCCTCCTCGCCGAGGTGCTGCACGCGCACGAGGAGGCCGTCGCCTTTCTCGAGCGCCACGGCCGGCTGCGGCTGGCCGCCGAGATCGCGGAGGCGCGCGATCTGCCGGCGGGGCTCGTCGTGCGGCAATGGTTCCTCGCCGGCGATCGCCGGCGAGGCCTGCGCATCGCCCGCCGCGCCGGCGCTTTTTGCGACGCCGTAACCCGCCTGGAGCGCAGCCGCAAAACCAAGGAAGCCGCCGAGCTGCGGCGGCTCTGGGCCCAGGAGCTGGCCGCGGCGGGGGACCATGCCGCCGCCGTGGACGTCCTCTGGCCGCTGTCCGAGGAGCGGCACCGCACCCAGGACTGGATGGATCGCGCCATCGAGCAGGGCGGCGCGCCGGCCGGCCGCATGCTCGCCCGCAAGCTCGCCGTGGAGCCGGAGCGCTTCGCGGCGCTCCGCCGCACGGCGGTGGCTATCCTCGAGAGCTGGCGCGCCGAGGGCGCCGCCGCCCGCCTGGCCTTCGCCGATGCGGTCCGCCGCGGACCTCGCACGCCGGCCGCCACCACCCTCGCGCGCGCCGCGCTGCGCGCCATCGTGCGCGACTCGGGACGCTTCGGTGCCCGCATGAGCACCGCCGACCTGCGCCAGCTCGCGACCTTCGCCGGCGACGCCGCCTTGCGCGCGGACATCCTGGCGCTGCCCCTGCCCGCCAGGGAGCCATGGATCTCTCGCCGCGAGATCTGGCGCGTCGAGATCGCGGCCCGCGACGCCGGGACCATGCCCGTTCACGACGCCGCCTTCCTCCCCAACGGCCTCACCGCCGTGGCGCTCGGCGAGTCCGGTGTGCGGCTCCTCTCGCGCGCCGGACGCACCGTGGCCGAGCTCGACCAGCCGGCCCACCGCCTGATCGTCTCCGACCATGGCGACCGGGCCATCGCCCTCGCCCGGCGGGGGGACGTCTGGCGCCTGGCGCGCCTCGACTTCCTCGCGTGCCGGGCGGAGACGTGGTGCGAAGCGCGCCTCGAAGCCTTCGCGCCCGATTACGACGGCGCCCTCTGGTTCGTGGTCGGGAGAGACGGACTGGTCGCCGTCGAGACCGCCGCGGCGCGCTTCGACGGCTCCTGGGGCGTCTCCCGGCTTCCCGGGCGGGCCCTCGCCGTCTCCCGCTCGTCCATCCGCTGCTCGCTGGCCTTCGGCGGCGAAGGGCACGAGGTGTGGACCTACGAGCTGCCCTCGCTCACCCTGCGGCGGCGCGACACGGTGCCGCCGCCGGCCGAGCACCGCCGTGCCCATCCGGTGGCGATCTCCCCGGAGGGAACGCTGGCCGAGGCGTTCGGCGGCGCCCGGCGGACGGTGCTCCACGTCCACGGCGCCTCGAGCTTCGCGGTTCCCCTCGCCGGAACGGGCAAGCCAGGCGAACCGGCGGTGGCGGGAGATTGGGCCGCTCTGCCCGTTCTCAGCGCGGAGACGATCCTCGTCCATCTGATCCACGTGCCGAGCATGGCCGTCCGAGCCGAGGTCGCACTGGACCGCGCCTCCCGCGTGACCCTCCGCCTGACCCCGCAGTCTCTGACCCTCGCCGACGATCGCGGCCGCGTCATGGTGCTGGATCTGGAGAACGGGCAGGTGCGGCGGGATTTCCGGGTCTGAGGAGCCCCACCCAGCAGTTTTCAGACATATCTGCGGGATGGCACCCGCAGTTTTCAGACATTTTTGCGGGATGACACTTACTCCACGGCAGCCAGCGCCGCCGCCAACTCCCCCGCCGTAGCCGCCCGCAGATCCGCTTTCACGCCGTCCAGCTTCGGCGACTTCGGGAAACCCCATTCGACGAGGGCGAAGGCGCAGCCGGCGTTGCGGGCGGTTTCGGCGTCGATCCAGGTGTCGCCGATGAGGAGGAGACGCTCGACGGGGACCTTCAAACGCTCGGCCAGCAGGCGCAGACCGCCGGGGTCCGGCTTGCGCGTGGCGAGGCTGTCGCCGCCCAGGATCTCGCGGAAGTAACGCGCGAGGTCCAGCCCGTCGAGGATCTCGCGCGAGAGCGCCTCACCCTTGTTGCTCAGCAGCGCGAGAGGATACCGGGCGCTCAGCGTGGCCAGCATCTCGGGGACTCCGGGATAGGGACGCGTCGTCTCCAGGCAGACCTCCCGGTAATGTTCGAGGTAGCGCGCGAAGGCATGATCCACCACGTCCGGACGCTCCGGCAGGGCCCGCTCGACGAGCAGCCGGGCTCCCTCCCCTACCATCCTCACCACCTGCTCCAGAGCCAGGGGCGGCAGGCCCAACTCGGCCCGCATGCGGTTGATCGCGGTCGTGATGTCGCGCCGGGAATCGATGAGCGTGCCGTCGAGATCGAAGACCAGGGCGTCGGGACGGACCATGCGCTCAGATCTCGACGAACTCGGCCTCCACCCGCTGCGGCAGCACGCCCGTCTCGTAGCCGCGGTCGAGCAGGCGCTGCACGGCACGGCGGCCGGCCTCGCCGTAACCCCGCGTCCACTCGTTGACGTACATGCCCACGAAACGGTCCGAGCGCTCCGGATCGTCCTCCAGGCCGCGCGCGTACCGCACGGCGTAGCCGAGGGCCTCCCGCCGGTGATCGAGGCCGTACTCGATGCTCGCCGTCAACAGCCGGCAGAGCCGCTGCTTGAGCTCCGGATCGAGGTCCCGCCGGATACCGTTGCCGCCGAGCGGCAGCGGTCCGCCCGTCTCCTCCTTCCACCAGGCGCCGAGATCCACCACCGCGCGCAAACCGAGATCGCCGTAGGTGAGCTGCCCTTCGTGGATCACCACCCCGGCGTCCGCCTCGCAGGCGAGCACCGCGTCCAGAATGCGATCGAAGGCGACGATCTCCGTCGTCACCTCCGGCTGCCACAGACGCAGCGCGAGATGGGCCGTCGTCAGCTTGCCGGGAATCGCCACCTTGAGCCCCGGCAGATCTCCCCGGCTCAGAGGCTCGCGGGCCACCACCACCGGACCGTAGCCGTCGCCGAAGCTGGCGCCGGACGGCATGAGCTGGTAGCGGTCCGCCAGATAGGCGTAGGCGTGGAACGAGAGGGCCGTGATCTCGTAGATGCCCTCGAACGCCGCCTGGTTGAGGGCCTCGATGTCCTGCAGCTCGTGGCGGATCTCCAACCCCTGGGTGTCCAGCAGCCCCTGGGTGAGGGCGTAGAACATGAAGGCATCGTCCGAATCGGGGCTGTGGGCGATATGGATGACGTTGTCCGGCATGGCGCCTGGGAGGCTATCAGAATCGAGGACACCGGTGCCCCCGGGAGAGCGTCTCCAGGCGTCCCTATTTGTGGACGACCCTATCGGGGCACCTTCTCCGCCGGCGCGAATAAACCTCCTTTTTCCAACATTTACGGTGATGGCACGCTCCTTGTATATATAGAGTGCCGAGAGGGAAAACCGGCTGAGGCCGCCCTGCTCCGTCAACCAGGAGGTACACCATGACGACGATGAAACGAAATCTCACCCGGGGCCTGTTTCCGGCCCTGTTGCTCTCGGCGGCCCTCTCGGTGCCGGCCGCGAGCGTAGCCGCTCCGTCGCCGCAGGGCAGGGCCCATGCGACCGCAAAGCAGAACCAGAAGAAGGCTGAGCATGAGGCTCAGAAGGCCCGGGCGCAGGCCGTCAAAGCGCAGAAGCAGGCCGTCAAGGCGCAGAAGCACGCCGTGAAGGCCCCGAAGGCGGTCGTCGTGCGCCCCGTGGCGCCGCGCCGTGTCGTGGTCCAGCCGCGGCGTGTGGTGGTTCAGCCGCGCACCGTGGTCGTGCCCCAGCGGGTCGTCGTGCCGCAGCGGCGCGTCGTCGTCTCTCCGGTCCGCCAGCCGGTCTACGTCGCCCGCAACCGGCGGGCCTGGGAAGGCTGGAACAGCCGCTATAGCCGTTACAGCACCGGCAACTTCCAGGTCGCCGGCACCTTCATCGGCCAGCAGTACGGCTGCGCGCTGGTGCAGGACCGCTCCGGTCAGGTGATCCCGCTGTTGGGCAACCCCGGCAACCTGCGCAAGGGCGACTACCTCGTGATGTCGGGCCGTATGCAGAACAGCTCGGTCTGCGGCACCGCCTTCCGGGTGCTCAACGTGAACGAGATCAACGGCCAGGACTACTACGGTTATAACGACCGCTCTAACGGCCGGTACAGCCAGGTTCCGTACGACGACCGCTACAACCGCGACAACCGCAACCTGGTCTCGATCACGGGCCGGCTCGACGACAGCGGCCGGTGCCCCGTGGTCCGCGGCGACCACGGCGAGTACTACGACCTCGTCGGCGACCTGCGGAACTTCCGCGACGGCGACCACGCGCGGGTGGTCGGCTTCCTCGGCGTCCGCTCGCGCTGCGGCGGCCAGGCGATCGACGTGCAGGAGATCGACTGAGG
>JBIOVX010000169.1:0-4641 GCA_044868005.1 Thermoanaerobaculia bacterium
GCGGCCACATAGGGCCGCCCCTACATTAAGAATTGGGCAGGGAGAACAGGATGCGTCTGGCCGACAAGGTTGCCCTCATCACCGGCGCGGGTTCGGGAATCGGCCGGGAAACAACTCTCCTCTTCGCCCGTGAAGGCGCCCGCGTCGTCGTGGTAGACGTGAAGGATGAGGCTGGGGAGGGGGTGGTGGAGGAGCTGCGGGGTGCCGGCGGCGAGGCGGTCTACGTCCACGCCGATGTCTCGAAATCGGCGGACGCCGAGGCCATGATCCGCACCGCCGAGGAGCGCTTCGGCCGGCTCGACGTGCTGTTCAACAACGCCGGCATCTCCCACCCGAAGGACGACGACGCGGTGGCGACCGAGGAAGAGGTCTGGGACCTCACGATGAACATCAATCTGAAGGGAGTCTTCCTCGGCTGCAAGTACGGCATTCCCGCGCTGCGGCGCGCCGGCGGCGGCTCGATCATCAATACGGCTTCGTTCGTGGCGCTCCTCGGAGCGGCCACGCCCCAGCTCGCCTATACGGCCAGCAAGGGAGGCGTTCTCGCCCTGACGCGCGAGCTGGCGACCATCCACGCGCGCGAGAACATCCGCGTCAACGCGCTGTGCCCCGGCCCGCTGCGCACGCCGCTGCTGATGCAGTATCTCGATACGGAGGAGAAGCGTCAGCGCCGCCTCGTCCACATCCCCATGGGCCGCTTCGGCGAGGCGCACGAGATCGCCAAGGCCGCCCTCTTCCTCGCCTCCGGCGAGTCCTCCTTCACGACCGGCGCGACCTTCCTGGTCGACGGCGGGATCACGGCGGCGTATGTGACGCCGGAGGGGTGAAGACGAAATCCGTCGTTCACGTCCGTCCAACTATCCGGCGGTCGGTGACCTGAAAGGAGGTCGAACGTGGCCAAGAAGAAGACAGAGCAGTCGACGGGGAGCTTGACTTCTGCGGGGTTCGTCAGCACCGTGTTCGAGGCGGTGAAGGCGCCCGATTACGTTGTGGTCGAGTTGCGGTATGAGGCCCCGGTGGCGTTCACTGCGACGAAATTTTCCGCGCCCGCGTCCGACGAGCCGAAGGCCGCGAGCCTCAACGACGTCTTGGCGAAGTACGACATCGAGAAGCTGCGGCCCCACTTCCGATTGCCCAAGCAGGCGCTTCGATCCCGCGTCGAGGTTGCCGCAACGTTGCCTCCGGAGCCCTTGGCGGCGGAACATCCGGAGCGCATGGACGCGGATTTCATTCATAGTGGATTCGTGCAGGTCGTGCCCAAGAATGATCGCGATGCCAAGAAGATCGCCGAGGAGCTGAATCGCCGCGATGCCGTGTGGCAGGCCTTCGTGGCGCCTCGTCCGGTGCCGGCGGCCTCGGGATCGGCGGCCGGAAGCCGGAACTTCGAGCCTTCCCAGGGCTACCTCTACGCTCCGCCGGACGGCATAGGCGCCGCGGCGGTTTGGGACCTTCCCGGAGGCAAGGGGGAGGGAGTGACCATCTGTGACATCGAGGGGGCGTGGAACCGCGCTCACCAGGACCTGCCTGCCGGCATCAAGCTCCTCGGCGGCAATATGCTGACCGACTTGGGCTGGCGCAATCACGGCACCGCCGTACTCGGAGAGATGGTCTCGCTGTCGAATTCGATCGGAACGGTGGGCATCAGCCGTGGCGCGACAGCCGTTGTCCACTCAGCCTTCTTCAACGGAGTTTTCAATCTCGCCGGGGCCCTCGACAATGCGGCGAGCTCTCTCAAAGCCGGCGACGTGATTCTGATTGAGCTGCAGGCGGACGGTCCCAATGGGAAGTACGTCGCGATGCAGTATTGGGATGATGTCTTTTCCGCCATCAAGTCGGCCACTGAAAAGGGGATTACGGTTGTTGAAGCAGCGGGCAATGGGGACGAGAACTTCGACCTGGCCATCTTTAAAGACACCGGTCTGCAGAAAGACAGCGGCGCGATCGTCGTCGGCGCAGGAATTCCGCCGACCAACCATGTGGATTTCGATGGATTCGGTGCCGCGCTCCCTTCGTATGCCGCGCTCGGCCAGCCACGATCGAAGATCTTCTTCTCGAACTACGGCAAGATTGTCGATGTTCAGGCGTGGGGCTGGCACGTGACGACGCTCGGCTACGGCGATGCCCAGGGAGGGTCTTCGGAAAACCAGTGGTACACGCTACGCTTCTCCGGCACCTCGAGCGCCTCGCCGATTGTTACTGGGGCTGTCGCTTGTCTGCAAGGCCGGGCAATGAAGAAAAACGGCACTCCCTTGACGCCGGCGAGGGTGCGGCAAATACTGGTGAAGACGGGGACGCCGCAGGAGAAGGGCACAGGGACATTGAAGAAGATTGGGCCGCAGCCAAACCTGGTCAAGGCGATGACGGAGGTCTGAGCAAGGCTCGTGTCGGTTCCAGCGGTGCCGGCGCCGCCGGCGGTCAAAGTCACGGCAGAGCTGAAGCTGAAGCCCGGCTGGCGCTTCGAGCCGCGGCGGCGGCGGTTCGAGAGCGACTCGGGAGACACCTTCTCGCCTTTCCGCGATTTGCCGAAGGGCGCGAAGATCGTCTACAAGGTGCCGCGTCTCGCCGGCGCCGCAAGCGCGAGCTTGTCGGATTCGGAAAAGGACCTACGCCGCTATCTGCAGGTGATCCTGCCGGCCGGCGAGTCTCCGGAAAAGGTTCTCATGGCGATCCGCGAGTGGCCATCCACGGCCGAAGCCCAACTCGGCCCGCGAGTCAGCCTGCCGGGGTTGGCTCGCCCGTGAGGGCCTATCCGTGGTGCGCGTTCACCATCCTCCTTGTCCTCGCCGGCCTGGTGTCGATCTTCGCCTTCCCCTGGCCGCCACCGGTGACCGGCCTGGTGTTGGGTTGGGCCGCGCTTGCCATCCTCGTGGGCGCCGGATTGTTCTGCGGGCGTGACCACGGCCTCGGCGCGCCCTATCTGGAGGCTTGGTGCACGCGGCGGCGAGTGGAGAATCAGGACTGGTTACGGCTCGCCGCGGCGCCGCTGGCCGGCGTTGTGATGGGCGGTCTGATCGTGGCCTGGATCCGTTGGGGACCGCTGTTCGGCTCCGCCGCGCTGCGGCAGCGGTTCGCGGCGATCGCGCGGTCTCCGCGGGCCTTCTGGTGGGCGGCGGTGGCGTATTCCGGCGTGACCGAAGAGATCGTGTTCCGCTTGTTCCTCCTCTCGCTGGTGGTCTGGCTCCTGCGCCTGAATCCGCTCCCCAGCCGCCGTTGGCCTCTGGCTGTAGTGATCTGGGCCGCCATCCTCATCGCGGCCCTGGCGTTCGGCGCCGCTCATCTCTCCAAGTGGTCGGCGGAGATCTCCCGGCTGCCCAGCCTTGCCGTCTCCATCCTGCTGTTGAACGGGATCGTGGGATCTATCCTCGGCTATCTCTATTGGCGATTCGGGCTGGAGGTGGCGATCCTCTGCCACTTCGGCGGCGACTTCGCCGTCTACATCCTCGGTCCGCGGCTGTTCTCGGGCTGAGGAACCGTTCACGGCCGGATCACCACCTTCAGCGCCTCGCGCCGCCGCATCGCGCGCAACGCATCTTCGAGCTCCGCCAGCGGCCGCTCGGCGGAGAGGAGGGCCTGCGGGTGAAGCGATCCGTCCGCCAGCAGATCGAGGGCGCGCTGGAAAGTGGCCGGCCGATGGTGATAGGCGCTCTTGACGGTGATCTCCGAGTAGTGGAGGCGGTGGGTGTCCAGCGAGACGTTGGTGCCGGGAGGGCAGCCGCCGAAGAGCTGCACCAGCCCGCCGGGACGCACGGAGGCGAGGGCGTCCTGCCAGGCGGCCGGCGAGCCGGTGGCCTCGATGGCGACGTCGAAGCCGTCTCCCGTACGCGACAGCCGCGAGAGACGGGCCGCCTCGCCGCCGTCGCGGTCCACTTGCACCGTCATATCCGCGCCGATCACCTTGCCGACTTCCAGGCGCGAGAGGTTGGGATCGGCGAGGACGATGTGGTGCTCGCCGCGGGCCGGGAAGTCGGCGGGGGAGTTGGCGAGCACGTCGACGAAGAGCAGGCCGATCGGTCCGCCGCCGTAGACCACGATCTCGGAAGCCCGCTCGATGGCCGAGGTCTCCAGGCCGTGGAGCACGCAGGCGAGAGGCTCGGCCAGCGCCGCGATCTCGAACGGCAGATCGTCCGGCAGGCGGTAGGTGCCGACTTCGACGAAGCGGCGGGGCACCAGCAGGTATTCGGAGAAGGCGCCGTTGAGGTAGTGGAGGCCGCGGCAGAGGTTCTCCCGCCCGCGCGCGCACCACTCGCAGACGCCGCAGGGAGCGGAGTTCGCCACCACCACGCGGTCGCCCGGACTCCAGCGCTCGACTCCCGGTCCGACCGCGGCGACGGTGCCCGCCATCTCGTGGCCGAAGGGCGTCGGCGCCTTGAGCATGCGGGGATGCCCGCCGCGCTGGAAGACCTTGAGGTCGGTGCCGCAGGTGGTGGCGGCGGCGATGCGCAAGAGCAGCTCGCCCGGCCCGGGCGCCGCGAGGGGAACCTCGCGCAGCTCCAGCCGCTCCGGGCCCATCAGGAAGGCGGTCGCCTGCCGGGCGGGGAGGTTGAAAGCGTTCAGCGTCCTGTCCTTTGTTTTTCGTAGGGGCGGGGCTTGTCCCCGCCCAACCGTCGGTGCAGCCAGTCTCCATACGGGTGGGGACAAGCC
>JBIOVX010000170.1:0-24838 GCA_044868005.1 Thermoanaerobaculia bacterium
AAGAAATCATCGCCGTTATTCCCCCTCTCCAGCTTGCTGGAGAGGGGGCCAGGGGGTGAGGTCTCGAAGGGCACACCCCTTCCATCACCACTGCCCCTCTGAGCCAAGATCCCGAGAATGAATCGTCCCCTCCTCCGCTACGCCCTCGCCGCTCTCGCCGGCGCTCTCTGGGGCCTCTGCTTCAGCCGCGAGCCCTACTCCGTGGCATCGTGGATCGCCCTCGCGCCCTTTTTCCTGCTGCTCTCGGCGCCGCGCACGGCTCTCCTCGGGTGGGTGCATGGCATGGCGGCGTGGATGACGGGGCTCTACTGGATCGCGCCGACGCTGCAGACGTTCGGCGGCATGCCTCTGCCGCTGGGAGTCGTTCTCACCGGCTTGCTGGCGGCGTACCTCGCTCTCTTCCACGCCGCCTTCGCGTGGCTGGGCGCGCCGATCTGGCGGCGGTGGGTCATCGGCCGGCTCATCGCGCTGCCGGCGCTGTGGGTGGCTCTCGAGTGGCTGCGCACCTATCTCGGCGGCGGCTTTCCCTGGAACCTCGCGGCCTACGCCTGGGTGGACGTGCCCGGCGCGCTGCCGCTCTCGGCGTTCCTCGGCGCTTATGGGGTCTCGTTCCTCGTCCTGCTCGCGGGCGCGTCGGTGGCGGCCGGAGTGCAGACGCGGCGCTGGGAGATTGCGGCTGTGGGCCTGCTCGTGCCGTTGCTCCTGCTGCCGCTCGCCGGCCGCTGGAGCCTGCGGCGCATGGACGCCGAGATGCGCGAGGCCGGCGGCCCGGGCCGGCCGGTGCGGCTGCTGCAGCCGAACATCCCCAACCTCGTCTCCTTCGAGTCGGCGGCGGTGCTGCGCAACTACCGCAAGGTGATCGACATGTCGCTCGACTCCTGCCGGCCGGGCTCGCTGGTGGTGTGGCCCGAGAGCGCCGCCTGGCCGTTCCTCTTCGGCCGCGATCCGCGGCTCGACGCGGATCTGGCCATGATGGTGGACCGCGGTTGCACGGTGCTCTTCAACTCCAGCCATCCGGTGGGGAACTCCTTCTACAACTCCGCCTATCTCCTTTCTGCCTCGCAGCCGGTGGCCCGCTACGACAAGCGCCACCTGGTGCCGTTCGGCGAGTTCGTGCCCTTCCGCGGCGTCTTCGGCTGGATGGACAAGCTGGCCCGCAACGCCGGGGAGTTCCGGCCGGCGGACGAGACGGTCCTCCTGCCTTGGGCCGGCGAGAGGATCGGCATGTCCATCTGCTACGAGGTGGTATTCCCCTCGGAGGTCGCCGATCTGGTCCAGGCCGGAGCGACGATCCTGGTGACCATCACCAACGACGCCTGGTACGGCGACACGTCGGCGCCCTGGCAGCATTTCCGGGCGGCCCGCTTCCGCGCCGCGGAAAACCGCCGGCCGCTGCTGCGCGCCGCCATTACGGGTGTCTCGGCCTACGTGGCTGCCGACGGCTCGGTGCGCCGCCAGATCGGGGTCTTCCGCGAAGGGGTGATCAGCGCCCGCGTCCTCGGCCTGCGGGACCTCACGGTCTACACCCGCTGCCCATGGCTCGTGCCGCTGCTCTGCACGGTGATCGCGGCGGTCTTTCTGATCCTGTCCCGACGACGAGGGATGGGAATCGATGCGCCGGGAAAATAAGGACTTACCGTCACCGTGGGCGGCGTGGACCGGCTGATTTAAGCGCGCGACCACGTCGCGGTCCACGTCGACCACGACGTGGTCTATATAAGCCACGACGCGGTCTACGTGAACCATGACGTGATCAACGTCGACCATGACGTGGTCTATATAAATCTCGACGCGGTCTATATAGACCACGACGCGATCAACGTGGACCATGATGCGGTTGACGTAGACCACGACGTGATCAACGTGGACTATGACGTGGTTACCGTAGACCAAGGCGCGGTCAACGTGGACCATGACGTGATCAACGTGGACCACGGCGCGGTCTACGTCGACCATGACGTGATCCCGCGTGGGAGCCGATCTTTGAGCTGCTGGTGCAGGTCGGGTATGGCCCCTGCTATGTCATTGGTCTCGAACCGGAAGAAGGCGGCTGCCGGGTTGTGCTCTCCCGCCATTACCCCCTATAAACGGAAAAACCCGGCCTTATCGCTCAACTTTTTTCGCCGGGCCTGGCGCCGGGCGGTGTCCTGGGGTTGATCGGTCCGTCTACGCCGGTCCGGCATGCGGGCTATCATGCGCGGCGTGAAGGCGAGGAGATCGCGATGACTGACCGCATCGCACGCGGGCTGTCCTGGGGGGCGGCGCTCGCCTGCGCGGGTTACATTGCTTGGGGGTGCTTCCACTTGAGGCGGAGCGTGTTGACCATCGCTGAGCTTCTGGCTGGGCTCGGAGTGGAGCTCCCAACCTCCACCCGGTTTGTCATCGCGTTTTCGAGCGCCTACATCTGGCCGGTCGGTGCGCTCCTGATCCTTCTCGTCGTCGGCAAGGAGCTGGTGGTGCGCAGTGCGGTGATTCGCCTGGCGATCACCGTCGCCTTCTTCATCGCCGCGGGATGGTTTTTCGCCTTCGCGGTGGCGGCGATGTACGAGCCTCTGCTTGGCATCCTGAAGAAGATCGGGTAGGCGGGCTGCGTGGCCGGGCGGCGTCATCGGTCGATCGTCCGTCTCCGCCGATCCGGAGACGCCCCACGGGGCGTCTCTACATTGGGGGGCAACGATTCATCGACCGGTACGGTTCGTTCATGACTTCAAACGCTTGATGTTCTTCGCCTCGGACAGTCTCTTCGCTTCTTCCTCGAGTTGCTTGAGGGTGTCGGCCTCGGCCTCGGCTTCGAGGCGGGCGCGGCGGCGGGCGGCGAAACGTTCGTATTCCTGCTCCGCGACGATGCGGTTCAGCTCGCTGATCTCGGATTCGCGCAGGTAGTTCTTGGCCACGGTCACATCGCTTTTGCGGACCACGCCGCCTTTCCACGCCGTCAAGCCCATGTTGGACTGGGTGGAGTCGGCCCGTGCGGCGATCAGCTCGGGCGCGGTCATTCCGGTGACGGCGAAGTGCAGCTTGCTCTGCACGGTCTGGAAGAAGGCCCGTGTCTCCGGCTCGGAGGGGGAATAGTCAACGGCCAGCGCGAGGATCTCCCGCACGCGCAGGTACATCCGGCGCTCGCTGGCGCGGATGTCGCGGATGCGCTCCAGCAGCTCGTCGAAGTAATCCGGAAGCCCTTGGCCTGGCGGATTCTTGAGCCGCTCGTCGTCCATGGTGAAGCCCTTCACCAGGTACTCGCTCAAGCGCGCCGTGGCCCATTGGCGAAACTGCGTGCCGCGGGGGCTGCGCACGCGGTAGCCGACGGCGAGGATGGCGGGCAGGCTATAGTGCTCGATGTCACGAGCGACTTCACGCACCCCCTCCCGGCGAACTATCCGGAATTTCCGGATAGTTGCCTCCCGGCTCAGCTCGTTCTCTTCGAAGATGTTGACCAGGTGCTCGTTGATCGTGCGCACATCCTTTTGAAACAGCTCGGCGATGAGGGCCTGCGTCAGCCAGATCGTTTCATCCTCGAACCGGCACTGGATGCGGGTACGGCCGTCCTCGGTCTGGTAGAGGATGATGCTGGATTGCGGCGTCTGGTCGTCGGGCATGACTATCGCCAATGGTAGCAGCACGGGTGGCGCCGGTTGCTGCTATATTTCGCCCGAAGGAGTCCGTCATGATCGCCTACGAAGACCAGCAACGAATCGATACGCTCGCCGAGCAGCTCGCCAATCTCCGGGGGTATCTTTGAGCAGTCCGACCTCGAACGCGAGCTGTCGGAGATCGACCATCAGATGCAGACGGCCGGTTTCTGGGACAATCCGGCCCGCAACGCTCCCATCCTCCAGAAGCGCCGCGACATCGAGCGCCGCGTCCAGACGCTGAACCGGCTGCGCGCCGACGCCGACGAGCTCGACACCTGGCGCGAGCTGCTGGCGGAAGGCGGCGCGGATCCCGACTTCGACCGCTTCCTCGACCGCCTGGAGGAGGAGCTCGGCAAGCTGGAGCTGCAGCTCAAGCTCTCCGGCGCCGACGACGAGAAGAACGCCATCCTCGCCATCCATCCCGGAGCCGGCGGCACCGAGTCGCAGGACTGGGCGGAGATGCTGCTGCGCATGTACCTGCGCTACGGCGAGCAGCACGGCTTCGCAGTGGAGCTGCTGGACCGCCAGGAGGGCGAGGAGGCGGGCATCAAGAGCGCCACGCTCGCCGTGCGCGGCCCCTACGCCTACGGCTACCTGAAGAGCGAACACGGCGTGCACCGGTTGGTGCGCATCAGCCCGTACGATTTCCAGGCGCGGCGCCACACCTCGTTCGCCTCGGTAGACGTCTATCCGGAGGTGGACGACGACGTGGCGATCGAGGTCAACGACAAGGACCTGAAGATCGACACCTTCCGCTCTTCGGGCGCCGGCGGCCAGCACGTCAACAAGACCGAATCGGCGGTGCGCATGACGCATCTGCCCACGGGCATCGTGGTCTCCTGCCAGAACGAGCGCAGCCAGATCAAGAACCGGGCGATGGCTTTGAAGGTCCTCCGCTCGCGGCTCTACGAGCTGGAGATGCAGAAGCGCCAGGCCGAGCAGGCCGAGCGCGAGGGCAAGAAGATGGACAACTCCTGGGGGAGCCAGATCCGCAGCTACGTCCTCCATCCCTACCGGCTGGTGAAGGACCACCGCACCGGTGCCTCGGTGGGCGACGCCGACGGCGTGCTCGACGGCAAGCTCGACCCCTTCATCGAGGCCTATCTGAAGGGGCAGATGGCTTCGGCGGCGGATCGGGACGACGTGGTATAGGCCGTGAGGGCCCTCGACTACGTCTCCCCCCTCCCGCCCGTCCGCTCGGGCATCGCCGACTACAGCGCCGATCTGCTGCCGCATCTGGCGGCTTTGGCGGACGTGCGGGTGATCCGATTGCCGGAGTTGCCGGTTTCTCCCGAGATCGAACGGGACTGGCCGATGGCGGAGGCGGCGGAGACGGGCGCGGGCGGCAGGCTTCCCCTCTATCAGATGGGGAACAACCGCTATCACGCGGGCGTGCTGGATCTCGCGATGCGCATCCCCGGCGTGCTCACCCTGCACGACGTCGTCCTCCACCACTTGCTGCTCGACGTCACCCTCGGTCTCGAGACCCCGGAGTCCTTCTGGGATTACAAGGACCGCCTCACCCGCGATCACGGCTGGATCGGCGAGGCGGCGGCGCTCGCCAAGCGGTGGAACGCCTGGGGCAACGCTCCCATCTTCGAGCTGCCGGCGCACCGGAGCCTCTTGCGCCGCCAGCGCGGCGTGCTCGTCCACAGCGAGTGGGCAGCGGCGTTCCTGGCCGAGGAAGATCTCGGCGTACGGGTCAAGGCCGTTCCCATGGGCATACCGCTGCCTCCGGAAGCGGACGAAGCGGCGGGCCTCGCTCTGCGCGCCCGCTTCGGATTACTGGCGAACGAGCCTGTCCTCGGCGCCTTCGGCTTCCAGACGCCCATCAAGCGCACGGAGTCGGCGGTGCGGGCCCTGGCGGCGCCGGGGCTGGAGCGGGTGCATCTGCTCATCGTCGGCCAGGCGGCTCCGGTGATGGATCTCGAGGGGGAGGCGCGGCGCGCGGGCGTCGCGGAGCGCGTGCACATCATGGGCTTCGTTTCATTCGAGGATTTCGGGGCCGCCATCGCCGCCTCGGACCTCTGCCTCAATCTCCGCTATCCCACGGCCGGCGAGACCTCGGCTTCGCTGCTGCGGGTGCTCGCCGCGGGCCGGCCCGCCGTCGTCTCGGACTTCGCGCAGTTCGCGGACCTGCCGCCGGAGATCGCTCCCCGGGTGCCGCTCGGCGACGAGGAGCCGGAAGCCCTCGCGGCACTGCTGCGGGAGCTGTTGGCGGACCCGGCGCGGCTGCGGATCATGGGCCGGGCGGCGCGCGAGCACGTGCGCGTGCGGCACGACCCGGCGCGGGCGGCGAGGGAAGTGGTGGCCGCTTGTGAGGAGTGGGCCGAGCTGCCGCCGCCGGGAGATGATTCTGAGGATTTAGCCGAGGTGCCGGCGCCGTCGAGCCTGGCCTGGGGCCGGCTGGACGGCGAGATGGAGGTCACGGGCGCGGAGGCGCCGTGGCCGGAGGGCGAGCGGCGGCGGCTCGGCATCCGGTTGCGCAACACGGGATTCGCCCGCTGGCTCGCCGGCGAGCGCGGACCGGGCGGCGTCGCGGTGGTGGTGAAGCTCTTCGTGGACGGCGAGGACCTGCTCGCCGGCCGTCCCTGGCTCGCCTTGCCGCACGATCTGGCGCCGGGAGAGGAGGTGCGCTTCGAGACCGAGGTGCGGCGTCCGCCGGGACCGGCGCATCTGTGGATCGAGCCGCATCTCTTCGGCGGCCTCGGCCTCTCCAAGCTGGGGGGGCCGCGGTGGGAGGGGTGGATTTGAAACGTCCTCCCCTCGAAACCGCCGGCTGGGCCATCCTCGGGCTCCTTCTCCTGGCCACGCTCGTGGGTGCGCTGCGGCTCGATCGCACGAAGCCTCCTCTGCTCGGGGACGAGGCCACGTACGCCATGCAGGCGGCGAGCCTCGCGTGGGATTTCGACCTCGCCTATACCAGGGAGGACTACGACCGCTTCGTCGCGCACTGGAAGGAGTCGCCCGAGGGCCTCATCCTGCAGAGCCGGCCGGGCAGCGCGCGGCTGGTCTACGGCAAGCCGCCTCTCTACGCATTGGCGATCGCTCCCTTCGTGCGCGTGGCGCCGGTGCGCGGGCCGGTGGTGGCCAACTCCCTCTTGCTGGCGGTGGCCAGCCTGCTCGCCGCCGGCTCGCTGCGCAACCGCATCGGTCCGGCGGCGCCGCTGTGGGTGGCGGCTTTCGTGTTCGCCTCGGTGGCCTTCGCGTTCGTCTTCTGGGGGGAGTCCGACCTCTTCCTGATGGCCGCGGTGGCGGCCGGTTACGCACTCGTCTACCGCGGCGACCGGCGCTACTCCGGGGGAGAGGCTCCGCCGCCCCAGATCTACGCCGGAGAGGAGACCGAGAGCGGACGCTGGATCTTCGTCCGCTGGCTCGGCGCCGGAGCGCTGCTCGGGGTGGCCGTGGCGCACCGGCCTCTGTACGCCGTCCTTCTGCTGCCGGCGATCCTGGCGGCTTGGGATTCGCCGCGGCCACGGCGCGCCGGCGCGGTGGGCGGCCTCATCTTGGGAGCCGTCCTCGTCCTGCTCGCTTCGATGGGGCTGCAATGGCTCGCCGGCGGCGATCCGACGGGATACGGCGGCCAGCGGCAGGGGATCTACGCCCGGGACGCTTTCCCGGAAGTGGATTTTCCCGCCGGGAAATGGTCCGAAAAGGTGACGCGCGAGGGCAACGCCTCCTGGTTGCAGGCCTCGGCGGTGAGGCCGCAGCTCAACCCGAAGCTCGCCGGCTGGAACGTCCTGTACTTCCTCGCCGGGCGCAACGTCGGCGTGCTGCCGTACTTCCTGCCTCTCCTGCTCGGCTTTCTCGCTTTCCGCGGCGACCGCGGGCGCTGGGCGATCCCGCTCGCCGTGGCGGCCGCGGCGCTGGCTTTCCTCGTGCTCCGGCCGTTCAACTTCTACGGCGGCGGGGCTCTCGGCAACCGCTACTTCCTGCCCCTTTATCCGGCGCTCTGGTTCATGGCGGCGCGGCCGGCGCGCGCCGCCTGGGCGGTGGTGGTGGCCGCGCTGGCATCGATCTTCCTCGCGCCGCTGTGGGCCCATCCCACCGCCTTTCCGCTCGGCGAGAACGGCGAGTATCGGCACGTCTCTGGCATCGCCCAGCGTTGGCTGCCCTACGAGACCACCCAAACCAACGCGCCCGGACAGCAGGTCGTGATCGGCGGCGGCCTGTGGGTGAAGCTGCTGAATCACAGCGTCTGGGCCTCCGGACGGAGCGGAGGCCTGCGAATCGCGGGCGGCACGCGCGGCGAGCTGCTGGTGGGGAGCCCGCAGCCGCTCGACGCGGTTCACGTCGAATTCGACGAGCGGGCGCCGACGCACCTCCTCGTCGGCGGCCGCGACCTGCGTCCCCTGCTGCTCAAGGCCAACGGCTACGTGCTCTTCGAAGTGCCTCTCGAACGGGCGCGGGCGGTGCATCCCCTGGAGTGGAGCCTGTACGACTATCATTTCTACTCGTTGGATCTTCGCCTCCCGGGTGCGCCGGCCGCGCCGATCGGCTTCCGCGTCCTGCCGCCCCGGGAGCTGATTCACAGCCGTTAGGGAGGGATGATGGAAGGCGCGCGGCAGAGCTGGATCCTCGCCCTCAGGGAGCGTCTGGCTTCGCCGCCGCCGCGCCGGCTGCCGCCGAGCGAGCTGCGGCAGGCCTCGGTGCTGGTGCCGCTCTACGTCGAAGCCGGCGAGCTGTGGACGGTGCTCACCAAGCGCACGGACACGCTGCCGAGCCATCGCAGCCAGATCGCCTTTCCAGGCGGCGGCCGCGAGCTGAAGGAGGATCCCTGGGCGGCGGCGCTGCGCGAGTCGGAAGAGGAGATCGGTCTCGCTCCGCGGACGGTGCTCAAGCTGGGCGAGCTGGACGAGGTGGAGAGCCCGATGGGCTTTCGTGTCATCCCGTGCGTAGGGGCCATTCCGTATCCTCACCAGCTCAAGCCGAGCGAGGCGGAGATCGCGGAGGTCTTCAACCTGCCGCTTACCGCCTTCGCCAATCCCCGCCTGGTGGAGGAGCGCGAGGTCGTCATCAACGGCATGAAGCGGCACCTCCTCATCTACCACATCGGCAACCGCCAGATCTGGGGCTTGACGGCGCGCATCCTCCAGAACCTGCTGGTGCGGGTGGGGCTGGAGTCGGCGGAGGAGAATTGAGGAAGGCGGAAGCCGTCCAGCTCGAGCTCTTCACCCATCGCTTCGCGGCCATAGCGCGGCAGATGGGGGAGCGGCTGCAGCGCACGGCGGTCTCCACCAACGTCAAGGAGCGGCTCGACTTCTCCTGCGCCCTGCTCGACGCCGGCGGCGAGCTGGTGGTCAACGCTCCCCATATCCCGGTGCACCTTGGGGCGCTGGGGCTCTGCGTGCGGATGCTGCGCGAGGCGATCGCCATGGAGCCGGGGGACGTCATCGTCACCAACCATCCCGCGTTCGGCGGCTCGCACCTTCCCGACGTGACGGTGGTGACGCCGGTATTCGCGGAGGACGGCGGACCTCTGCTCGGCTACGTCGCCAGCCGCGCGCACCACGCCGAGATCGGCGGCAGCCGGCCGGGATCGATGCCGCCCGGTGCGCGGACGCTGGTGGAAGAGGGCGTGGTGATCCCGCCGATGTATCTGGTGAGGAAGGGCGAGCCGCGGTGGCAGGAGATGCGGTCCTTGCTCCTCGCGCCTCCCTTCCCGACGCGCGCGGTCGAGGAGAACCTCGCCGATCTGCGCGCGGCCGCGGCGGCGAATCATCGCGGGGCCGAAGCGCTGTGGGGCCTGGTCCGCGAGCACGGCCGGGAGACCGTCGCTCTGTATATGGCCGCTCTCAAGGAGCGCGCCGCGGAGCGGCTGCGCGCGGCTCTGGCCCGCCTTCCCGCCGGCTCCTATGAAGCCGTCGAGCGGCTGGACGACGGCTCGCCGATCGCCGTGCGCATCGACATCGCGGGGGCCGGCGCCGATCCGGTCGCCATCATCGATTTCGCCGGTTCGGCGGGCGTGCATCCCGGCAACCTCAACGCTCCTCCCGCCGTGGTGCGCAGCGCCATCCTCTACGTCCTCCGCCTGGTGATCGCCGAGCCCTTGCCGCTGAACGAGGGCATCCTCTCCGCGGTGGAGATCCGCATTCCGCCGGGCATGCTGAACCCGCCGTTCCCGGACGATCCCGCCCAGGCTCCCGCCGTGGTGGGCGGCAATGTCGAGACGAGCCAGCGTCTGGTCGACACCCTGCTCAAGGCGTTGGGACTCGTCGCCTGCAGCCAGGGGACGATGAACAACCTCCTCTTCGGCAGCGAGCGCTTCGGCTTCTACGAGACCGTCTGCGGCGGCGCCGGTGCCGGACCCGGCTTTCACGGCGCGAGCGCCGTTCACGTCCACATGACGAACACGCGGATCACCGATCCCGAGGTGCTGGAGCATCGTTACCCGGTGCGCCTGGAGCGCTTCGCCGTTCGCGCCGGCTCAGGAGGAGAGGGACGGTACCGGGGAGGAGACGGCGCGATCCGCGAGCTGACGTTCCTCGCGCCGATGTCCCTCTCGCTGCTCACCCAGCACCGCGTCGAGGCGCCGTACGGCGTGGAGGGCGGCGAGCCCGGCCGGCGCGGACAGCAGAGGCTGATCCGCGCATCTGGCGAAACGGAAGAGCTGGCCTCGGTGGACGGCCGCGAGGTCGGGCCCGGCGACCGGTTGATTCTGCAGACGCCGGGAGGGGGCGGGTGGGGAAGGAAGGGCGAAGGGGTCCGCGATCGGGCACCGATCTTGCCATAGGCTTCCGCCATGGACCCGCAGCCGCTCGCCTTCCAGGAGGCCCACCTGGGAGACCGGCCGATCCGCGATCTCGGTCTCACCATCCGGGGCACCGACCTCGAGCCGGTGATTGAAGAGTTCGAGCGGGAGATCCTGGCGGCCGGCATCCGCCGGGTGCGCCCGCGGTTCTATCTCTCCACGGAATGGGGAGTGCCCTTCGGCACTGTGGCGATCGCCATTCCCTTCTATCTCGCCCGGCCTGAGCTGACGGCGCTCCACGCCGAACGCACGGGCCACGTCGAGGGCGCCGGCCGCCGCGAGCTGCTGCGCTACCTCCGGCACGAGATGGGCCACGTCGTCAACTACGCCTACCGGCTCTACGAGCGCGAGGGGTGGGTGAAGTGCTTCGGTCCCATCACCCGGCCTTACCGTGAGGAGTACCGTCCAAAGCCGTTCAGCCGCCGCTTCGTCCGCCACCTGCCCGGCTGGTATGCGCAGAAGCATCCGGACGAGGACTGGGCCGAGACGTTCGCCGTGTGGATGACGCCCGGGCTCGACTGGCGCGCCGAGTACGCGGGCTGGCCCGAGGCGCTCGCCAAGCTCGAAACCACCGACAAGGTGATGCGCGAGCTGGGCGACGCCGATCCGACGGTGACCTCCGACGAGCTGGACGAGGACGTGGCGGAGATCCCCTACACGCTCGACCAGTACTACCGCTCCTCCGAGGCCGCCGGCGGCGAGTTTCCGCCGGGGCTGGACGGAGCGCTGCGCTCCATCTTCGAGGATTGGGGCCGGCCCGAGGATCCCACCACGGACGCGCCGCGCTGTCCGGCCTCCGAGCTGATCCGGCGCCTCGCCCGTGACCTGCCGGCGGACGTCTACCGTTGGACCGGCCACTTCCCCGAGCGCACCCGCCTCCTCCTGCGCCACCTCGCCGAGCGGGCCGACGCCCTCGGCCAGGTCTACCCCGGGGACGGCGAAGCGCCCGCGACCCTCGCGCTGACGACGATGGTCACCGCTCTGGCGATGAACCACGTCCACCGCGGGAGCTACGTGCCGTAGCGGCGGCCCTTAACCGTACCGCTCCAGCGCCAGCTCCACAATCCGTTGCACCAGCTCGGGAAACTTGATCCCCGCCGCCTTCGCCGCGGTGGCGAACTCGCTGTTCTCTTCCAAATAGCAGCTCGCGTTGACCTCGAGGACGTAGATCTCTCCCGCCTCGGTGAGGCGCAGGTCCACCCGGCCGTAGTCGCGCACGCGGAGAGCGCGGTAGGCGTCCAGAGCGGCCTTCTGGAGCTTGGCTCGCAGCTCGTCCGGGACCTCGGCGAGCACGGACTTCGTCCCCTTGTACTCGACGCTGCTCTTCTTCCACTTGGCCCGCGAGCCGAGGATGCGCGGCATGTCGTCGGGCAGGCCGGAGAAGTCCATCTCGATCAGGGGAAAGGCGACCGGCTCCCGGTTGCCGAGGACGCCGACGTAGAACTCCCGGCCTTCGATGTACTCCTCCACCAGCGCGCTGTCCCCGATCTTCTTGTGGATGGCCAAGACCCGCTCCATCAGCGAAGTCGTGTCGCGCACCAGCGAGTCGCCGTCGATGCCGATCGAGGCGTCGGCGGTGAGCGGCTTGACGATGAGCGGCATGCGCAGGTTGCCCGCCGTCTCGAAGTCGGCATCCTGCGAGAAGACGGCGAAATGGGGATAGGTGATGCCCTCGAAGGCGAAGACCTTCTTGGCCAGCCCCTTGTCCTGGCGCAGGTACTGCTCCCCGGGTCCGCCTCCCGTATAGCGCAGGCGGAGGAGGTCCAATACCCCGGTCACGGCGACGACGCCACCGGTGTCGTCGCCGAAGCACTCGAGAAGATTGAAGACCAGGTCCGTGCGGCGCCGCGCGAGGCCGGAGACCAGCTTCCGTACGTCGTCGTAGATGGCGAAGATCGAGACCCGATGCTTGCTCTCGCGCAGCGCCGCAGCGACCTGGTCGACCACCACGTCGTAGGACTTGGGATCCTCGTCCTCGAGATTCGTCAGGACAGTGATGTTCATCGGCGACTGCTGCTTGCAAGGGTTGGGCCTTGGGGGGTCGCCCGCCACTGCCGCAGCACCTCGAACACCCCGAGCGCCACCGCCGTGGACAAGTTGAGCGAGCGCACGTCCGGGTCCGCGATGGGAATCCGCACCAGCCGGTCGCGGTAGCGTTCCCGGACTTCCGCTGACAGTCCCACGCTCTCCTTGCCGAAGACGAGCACCGTCCGCCGCGGATAGGCGACGCTCCAGTAATCCCGCTCGCCCTCGACGCTGAAGAAGAGCGGCTCGCCCAGGTCCGGCAGCTCCTCCTCGAATTCCTTCCACGAAGACCAGACCCGTGGATTGACCCGTGACCAGTAATCCAGACCGGCGCGGCGCACCTGGCGTTGGGTGAGGAAGAAGCCCAGCGGCCGCACGAGGTGGAGCCGCGCGCCGGCGGCGAGACAGGTACGGCCCGCGTTGCCGGTGTTCCAGTGGATCTCCGGCTCGACGAGGACGACATGGAGGGCGGTGGGGGCTGGGTCCATACGGGGATTCTTATTGGGAGCGGCTGCCCTTCGAGACCTCACCCCCTGACCCCCTCTCCAGCGGAGCTGGAGAGGGGGGAGCGAGGTCCATGGGTCTTGCCGAGGCCTATCCTATTGGCAAAGTCGGCTCTGGAGCGTCCCCCCTCGCCCGTCAGGGAGAGGGGGACAGGGGGTGAGGCTTCACGGGCATACCGCTGCCTCCCTGATACCATCCCCACCGCCCATGCCTCTCCCTCCTCTCCGCCGGCTCTTCGCACGCCTGCTCCTGCTCGGAATCAGCGTCCTCGTCGGCCTCCTCGTGGCCGAGGTGGCCGTGCGTTTCGTCCGCCCGCAGCCGGTGATGCTGGTGTCGCGGGGTCTCTACGCGCCGGATCCTCCCCGGCGGTATCGCCTGCAGCCCGGGTTCGAGGGCAGCATCACCAACCGCGTCGAGTTCGCTACACGGATCGCCATCAACCGGCAGGGCCTGCGGGGACCGGAGATCGGGCCGAAGGCGCCGGGAACGCTACGCGTCCTCGTGCTCGGCGACTCGTTCGCCTTCGGCGTCGGCGCGCAGCAGGAGGAGACGTATCCGGCGCAACTGCAGCGCATCCTGCGCTCGCGGGGCATCCGCGCCGAGGTGCTCAACGCGGGTGCGCCGGGTTTCGGCGTTCCCGACGAGGTGGCGTGGTTCCAGCGCTGGGGCTGGACGCTCGAGCCGGACGTGATCCTGGTGACCGTCTTCGTCGCCAACGACTTCCAGGACGCCGCGCCCGGAGGTCCGAAGGCCGTCGCGGTGGACGGCGCTCTGATGATCGAGGGCGAGAGGAAGCGCAGCGTCTCACGCTGGCTCTATTACCACTCCCATCTGTACGTGCTGCTGAAAACCTCGGCCGTGGGGGGAGTCCTTCGACGTCTCCTCGGCGCTTCCGAGCCTTTGGAGACGCGGGAGCTGCGGTCCGAGCTCGGTCTGTATGCGAAGGGACGGCTGCCGAAGGCGGTCCAGAAGGGAGCGCAGGAAACGGAGAAGGCCATCGCCGGTCTGGCCCGCAGCGCGGGAGGAGCCCGCGTCCTCGCCGTCGTGCTGCCGTCTCTGATCCAGGTGGATCCCCACCGCTGGCGGGCCGCCTTCGAGCGTTTCGGCGTAGATCCCGGGGGATACGATCGCGAGCGGCCGAACCGGCTGATCCGCGCCATGTTCGGCCGCTACGGCATTCCCTCCGTCGATCTGACGCCGAGCTTCGCGGCGGCGATCCGCAGAGGGGAGAAGATCTACTACGCGATCGACCAGCACCTGACGCCGGCGGGGTACAAGCTGGCGGCGGAGAACCTGATCCCCTACTTCACGCGTTAACCTGAACGTAGGGGCGGGGCTTGTCCCCGCCCGGGACGGGTGAAGGTTTTCCGGATCGCGAAAAGGGCGGGGACAAGCCCCGCCCCTACGTTCTTCCCTCCAGGATTCGTGAGGTCACGGTCCGACGATGTGAACGTCCTCGGAGAGCTCGGTCAAAGCGCCGGCCTGCATGAAGCGGATCTTCACCGTGTGCGTCTCGCCGCTGTCGGGATCGTCCAGCGTGTTGAAGGCGGCTCGCTTGGAGAAGCGGGCCACGATCTGATGGCCGACGCGCCGCACGTCGAGCGGTGCCAGCGGCGTCGCGGTCGCCAGGTCGCCCACCAGCCGGATCGTCGCGAGGTCGATGTCCGCGAGGCCCGGTCCGCGCAGGAAGGCGTGCACCTGGCCCGCGCTGTGCGCCCAGTTGGTGTTCCAGTCGTCGGGCTGGATGTTGAGCGCGAGCTCGCCTTCTTCATCATCGTCGTCGTCATCGTCGCCGGGCTCGGGGCCGACGATACGGATCTGATCGGTGAGCTCCTTGGCGTCGGTGCCGACGTCGAAGCGCAGCGTGAGAGTCAGCCGATCACCGGGGTGGACGTCGTCTCCCAGCAGATCGAAGGCGTCCGCCTTGTCGAAGGTGGCGACGAGCTGCCCGCCGGCGATGCGGGCGGACCGCGGCGCCAGCGAATCGCCGTTCGGCGCCACCAGCTCGACCGATCCGGCGTCGATCTTGGCCGCGTCCTGGCCGCGCACGAAGGCCTGCACGTTGCCCTCGGCGTGCGTCCAGTTGGTGTTCCAGGTGTCGGGATGGATCTCGAAGCTCAGCTCGCCCCGGCGGCCCCCGCCGCCGCCATTGCCGCCGTTCCCTCCGTTACCATTCCCATTCCCTCCATTCCCTCCATTGCCATTGCCGCCCCCGTTGCCGTTCCCTCCGCCATTGCCTCCGCGGCCGCTGGGCTTGCCGCCGCGGGCCTCGTCGGCCACGCCTGTCATCCCCGCCGGCTGGCCCGTTTCGGCCGCCGAACGAAGCGCCCGCAGCCGCGCGGCGGCAGGCCGGGAGGCCTCCTCCCCGGCCGGCGCCGGAGCGGCCTGCTCCTGCGCGGCCACCACGGCTGCCGAGGCCGCCTTGGTCTGCGCGACGGGTTCCGTGGGACTGCTGCCGTTGCAAGCCAGGGCGAAGAGGGGCAACAAGAAGACTAGAAATCGTAGGCGGTGGAGGGTCGGTGGGATGTTCATGCGTACCTCCTGGGAGAAATTTCCTGGAATTCGATTATAGCTATAAGTCTCAGATTTTGTCACCTTGAGCGCCCAGCTTTGTCAGACGGGTCCTCCTTGGAGCGGTGGAGAAGGACCGAAAGCGGCCCTCGGACGCCCCTATGCTGCAAACGCAATGCCCTCCTTTCCCCCGGTTGCCAGCGGTGCGCCGATCCGTCAGGATCTCGCCGTCCAGGGAGGAGAGGCATGAGGCTGGTCAAGATCGCCATTGGCAGCGTGAATCCGACGGTGGGAGCGGTGCGTTCCAACGTCGACCGCATGCTGGTGCAGGCGCGGGCGATGGCGGAGGAGGGCGTCACGATCGGCTGCTTCTCCGAGCAGGTGGTGGGGGGGTACCCGGCGGAGGATCTCGTGCAGTGGCGCTCCTTCCTCGCCGCCCAGCGCGCGGAGCTGGAGCGCTTCGCCGCCGAGACGGCGGACTCTTCGACCGTCTTCGTGGCCGGGGTGGCGGTGGGCGTGGGCGGGCAGATCTTCAACTGCGCCGCGGTGGTGCAGGGCGGCGCCATCCTCGGCTTCGTGCCCAAGGAGAAGCTCCCCACCTACAACGTTTTCTACGAGGCGCGGACGTTTTCGCGCGGCGCCGCCGGGCTCGCGCTGGACGCCGGCGGCGTCCCCCTCGGCGACTATCTCTTCGAGTTCGACTTCGGACTGCTGGCCGCCGAGGTGTGCGAGGACGTGTGGTCTCCCGACGGCCCCATGCGCCGGCGCTGCTACACGGGAGCGGAGGTAGTGGTCAACGTGTCGTCCTCCCCCTTCCGGGTCGGCGTCTTCTCCACCCGCCGCGAGATGCTGTCCACGCGCTCGGCGGACAACGAGGTGACGTTCGTCTACGCCAATACGGTCGGCGCCCAGGACGGCCTGGTGTTCGACGGCGGCGGCTTCGTCTTTCAGAACGGCCGCCTGATGCTGGACGCGCCCCGCTACCGCGAAGCCTGGACGTCGTGCGTGGTGGACCTCGACCGCACGCTGCGCGCCCGGCGCGAGGCGTCCACCTGGCGCAGCGACTGCGAGGCCTTTCAGCGCCAGGAGAGGGCGGTGCCGGTGCTGCGCGGCGGCCGTCCGACGCCGGACCGCTCGCGGCTCTCCTATCCGGCGCCGGCGTGGGAAGACCTGTTCCTGCCGTCGTCAGGCACGCCCGGCCGGTCGCGGCGCGAGGAGATGCTGGACGATCTCATCGAGGCGCTGGCGCTCGGGGTGAAGGACTACTTCCGCAAGGCCGGCGCCTTCCGATCGATCGGTATCGCCCTCTCCGGCGGGCGCGACTCGATGCTGACGCTGCTCATCGCCTGGCGGGCGGCGCAGCTCCTCAGGGAAGACGTAAGGGCAGGGATTGTCCCTGCCCGGGAGGGGACAAGCCCCTCCCCTACGCCCTCTGCGGAGGCGGCCGATCTCCTCCAGGCCTTCTACATGCCGACGCACTTCTCGGGCGAGGGCACCCGCGACGCCGCCGCGACGCTCTGCCGCGAGCTCGGCGTGCCGCTGCGCGTGGTGCCCATCGAGGAGGCTTTCGATCGCGAGGCGGAGGCGGCGCGGCAGATGCTCGGCGGCGGCGAGCCGACGCAGATCACGCTGCAGAACATCCAGGCCCGCCTGCGGGCGTCGCGGATGTGGAACTGGGCCAACAGCTCCGGCGCGCTCTTCCTGCAGACGGGAGACATGAGCGAGAAGGCGGTCGGTTATACGACGATCGGCGGCGATCTCGAGGGGGCTCTCTCGGTGATCGCCAACGTGCCGAAGACGGTGGTCGTCGCCCTGCTCGCGCGGTTCCTCCAGCGCTTCGGCTTCGCCGGGATCCGCCGCACGCTGGAGACGGAGCCCGGCCCGGAGCTGGCGGAGGCGCAGACGGCGGAGGGCGAGCTGATGCCTTTCGCCGTGCTCGACGCCTGCCTCTGGCTCTACGCCGGCGAGAAGCTCTCGCCGGCCGAGGCGGCGCACGCGCTGTGCGCGATGTTTCCGCAGACCGACCCGGCCCGGCTGGAGGACTGGGCGCAGCGCTTCGCCGTGCTCTTCACCCGCTCGATCTACAAATGGGTGCAGGCGCCGCTGGCGCTGCACGTGGGATCGCTCGACCTCGACCGCGAGCGGGCCCTGCAGCTCCCCGTCGTGCAGCGCGGCGAGTGGTCGGAGCCCTAGCGCGACGCCTTCTGGCCGCCGCCGCGCCGAAGGACGATCTCCTTCTGGCTCTCATTGCCCGCAAGGTCGGTGGCCTTGATCCTCAGCAGGAGGCTGGTGGCCGCCGCGGGCGCGCCCCCCGGCGGGCAATCTTTGCCCTCCTCATGAAGACACAGGGTCATGCTCTCGACGCCGGTCCCCGCATCTTCAGCCGTGATCCACAGCAGGCGGTCGCCGAGCGTGGAGTCGGAGCCGCCCAAGGCGGCGATGGTCCCCGGGGCTTCCAGGAAGACCTGCGGACGGTCGCTCTTGATCTGCACGGGGTAGACGGCGCGGGAGAGGAACGTATTGTTGGGGAAGTCCACCCACGGGAGCGGCGTTTGCAGGACGCCCGCCACGGAAATCCAGCTGTCCTTCGCCGGCTTGCCCTCGTACCGATGGCGGGCGCGCCGGCGGCGCGCGCTCTCGGAGTCGGGAGCGAGCCGGCCTTCGCCTTCGAAGCTCTGCCGGGTTCCCGCCTGCCAGCGGATGGCCGGCGCCTCGGTGTCCGTCGTGGAGGCGACGGGCGCCTCGGACTGGCCGAAAGAAGACGCGGTAAAAGTGAGTAGAGAGGCGAGGAGAGCTCCAAAAACAAGGCGTCGGCTTCGGTACACGTGATGATCCTCCCTGGGGCGCGCCGCCAGCGCGCGGTCCCCCGCTCGTTCAATTGACGATTGGTGCCTAGTTTACCTCGCCCGCGACGCGCTGGACAGCCCCGCGCTCCTGAAATCCAGCTCTACCGCCGGCCGCCGAGCACGCCGCCGGCCATTCCCGCCAGGTCGTCGATAACCTGGCCGTCGCCGTCGCGATCGAGCAGGACGTTGAGCAGTCCTCGATGCTGGGGATGCGCCTGCTCGACGCGTTGGCGCTCGTTGCCGAGGACGTCGGAGAGCCCTCCGGCGTCGAGCCCGCGCTGCCGCTGGGCGCGGCCAAGGGCCCCGAGCACGAGGGGGGCGAGCAGCATCAGAAGCCTGCCCGCGGTCGCTCCATCGAGCCCGGTAGCGCGGCCGACCTGCGTCTCGACGGCGGGCTGGCGAGCGCCGAAGACGTGGCCGAGAATGCCCGCGCCCTGCTGGCCGAGCTGGGGGCTTCCCAGGACCCCGGCGAGGTCGTTCAAGACGCTGCCGTCATGGTCTCTGGAGAGGGCGCCCAGGAGCTGCTCGGCGCCGGCGGGCCGGGCGGCGTTCTGGGAGAGGCCTCCCAGGAGAGCGGTGAGAGCGGCCGGGACCGCCTGCCGGGTGGTGCTCGGATCGACGCCGAGCTGCTGGCTGAGCTGCGAGACCGCGTGGTCGTCGAGCTGGTCGTTGACGAGGTCGATCAAGGGAGCCAAAGGGTACCTCCTTCTGGAAGGGGGAGGCGTGACGGGGCTCAGCGCAGGCGATTCCTGAATGAGGTGCCCTTCCGCCTCTCTGGCGGAAGGTATAAGCAATGGCTCTGCCACGGCCGCTCAATCGGGCAGGATGTAGAAGAAGAGAGCCGTGGCCAGCGTGCTGAGCGCGAGCACCGTGGCGTTGAGGAAGACGCCGACGCGGGCCAGGCCGCGCCCGCCTCGGATAGACTCCGCCAGGAACGGAGCTTCGATTGTACCGCCGATGGCCTTCCGCCGCCGTACCCTCTTCCCGCCCGTGAGCTGGGCCTCGCCGGACGGCGTCATCGCCATCGGCGGCCGGCCCGATGCGGAGACGCTCAAGACCGCCTACGGCCGCGGCATCTTTCCCTGGCCCCATCCGGGCGTGCCGATGCTCTGGTTCTGCCCCGATCCGCGCTTCGTGCTGGTGCCGGAGCAGGCGCACGTCTCCCGCTCGCTGCGCCGGGAGATGCGCCGCGGCGCCTTCGAAATCCGCGCCGACACCGCGTTCGCGGAGGTCATCCGCGCCTGCGCCGCCAAGCCCCGCCCCGGCCAGGACGGCACGTGGATCACCGACGAGATGATCGCCGGCTATACCGCGCTTCACGAGGAGGGGCTCGCCCATTCCATCGAGGCCTGGCAGGACGGCAGGCTCGCCGGCGGCTTCTATGGCATCTCCATGGGAGGCGTCTTCTTCGGCGAATCCATGTTCGCCGACGTGCCGAACGCCTCGAAGGTGGCCTTCGCCACCCTCCTCGCCAATCTCGTCCGCTGGCGTTTCGCGCTGGTGGATTGCCAGAGCTACACCGACCACCTCGCGAGCTTCGGCGCCGTCGAGTGGCGGCGCGCGCGCTTCCTCGCGGTGCTCAAGCGGGCGCTTCGCCAGCCGACCCGCAACGGTCCGTGGTCGCTGGAGCTGGGGCCGGCCGAGGCGGCAGAGGCGATCTGATATCCTCATTTTCCATGGACTGCCGCGCCGGCTGCGGAGCCTGCTGCATCGCCCTCTCCATCTCCTCTCCGATCCCCGGCATGCCCGACGGCAAGCCGGCCGGCGTCCGTTGCGTCCAGCTCACGGAAGACAACCGCTGCAAGCTGTTCGGCCGGCCCGAGCGGCCGGAGGTCTGCATCCGTCTGCGGCCGACGGAGGAGATGTGCGGCGAGACGGCGGAGCATGCGCTGGCCTATCTGACCTTCCTCGAGCTCGCGACGGCGCCGCCGTCCCGTTCCCTCGACACGAAACGTCCTTTATGATGGATCGCTGTAGGAAAGAGAGAACTCTGGCCTTCTCTCTGGGAACTCACATCCGCAGGCTTCAAGGTTCGAACCTCAAAGGAGATCGCGTATGTCTGAAGACGATTCGATCGGCAGAGGGGAAGAGAACGCCAAGGATGAGCTGAGCCGGAGGACCTTCCTCCGCCTGGGCGCCGTCGCCGGCGCAGGAGCCCCCCTGGCAGGAATGCTGGGCGCCTCCGCGGCCGCCGCGAAGGCGCCTCTGAGCGAAGCCGCCATCGCGTTGGAGGAGGCGACGATCGCGCAGTTGCAGGAGGCCATGACCAGGGGAGGCTTGTCGTCCCTGGGCCTGGTCAACATGTACCTCGAGCGCATCGCGTCGATCGACGAGCACGGTCCCGCCATCAACTCGGTCCTGGAGGTCAATCCCGACGCCCGAAAAATCGCCCGGCAGCTCGACCGCGAGCGCAGGGACGGCCACGTCCGCGGTCCGCTCCACGGCATCCCCGTCATGCTCAAGGGCAACATTGACACCGCCGACCGCATGACCACGACGGCGGGCTCGCTCTCCTTGCTCGGCGATCCGCCGCACCAGGACGCCACGGTCGCGGCGCGGCTGCGGGCAGCGGGCGCGGTGATCCTCGCCAAGACCAACCTCTCGGAATGGGCCAACTTCCGCGGCTTCAACTCGTCGAGCGGTTGGAGCGGCCAGGGCGGACAGAGCCGCAATCCCTACGTGCTCGACCGCAACCCCTGCGGCTCGAGCTCGGGCTCCGCCGCCTCGGTGGCGGCCAACCTCACCGCCGCCGGCCTCGGCACCGAGACCGACGGCTCCATCGTCTGCCCGGCGACGATCAACGGCGTCGTGGGCATCAAGCCGACCGTGGGCCTCACCAGCCGCGCTGGCGTCATCCCGATCTCCCACACCCAGGACACCGTCGGTCCCCACGCCCGCACGGTGGCCGACGCGGCGGCGGTGCTCTCGGCGCTGGTGGGGGTCGATCCGCGCGATCCGGCCACCGCGGCGAGCGCCGGCCATTTCTCCACCGACTACACCCAGTTCGTCGATCCCGACGGCCTGGACGGAGCCCGCATCGGCGTCGCCCGCAGCGGCGGCTTCACCGGCTACAGCCGGGAGACGGACAGGGTCTTCGAGGAGGCCATCGAGGCCATGGCCGACGCCGGAGCGGTGATCGTCGATCCGGCCGACATCCCGACGATCGACGAGCTCAACGCCGATCCGGCGGAGATCATCGTCCTCATCTACGAGTTCAAGCGCGACCTCAACGCGTATCTGGCCACTCGCACGGGAGTGCCGGTCCACACCCTGGCCGACGTCATCGCCTTCAACCTGGCCCACGCCTCGCAGGAGCTGCAGTACTTCGGGCAGGAGTTTCTCGAGCTCGCCGAGGCGGAAATCTTCAGCCAGCAGGAGTACGAGGACGCGCTCGTCCGGGGTCACCAGTTGGCGGCCACAGACGGCATCGACGCCATCCTGGCAGCGGAACACCTGGACGCTCTCGTGGCGCCCACCGGCTCGCCTGCGTGGCCAATCGATCTCGTCAACGGCGACCACTTCCTCGGCGCCAGCTCCGGCCCGGCCGCCGTGGCCGGCTACCCGATCATCAACGTCCCGGCGGGATTCGCCTTCGGATTGCCGTTGGGGATCAGCTTCATGGGCACGGCGTTCAGCGAGGCGAAGCTGATCAAGATCGCCTCCGGCTTCGAAGCGGCGACGCACGCACGGCGCCCGCCGACCTTCATTCCTACCGAGCCGCTGCCGAAGGGTATCGACGCCTTCACCGGCAAGTCCGCGATCGCCGTCCGTCTCGAGAAGATCAAGGACCGGCTCGACGCCAAACCGCAGCTTCGCTCGTTGCTGCGCAACCTGTAGGCTGGAAGGGACCCAAGGGACAGCAAGGACTCCAGGGACAGGAAACCTCCTGTCCCTGCCGTCCTTGCTGTCCCTGCCGTCCCTTTTTGCGGAGCGCCTACTTCGCCATCACCCCGCGAAAACCCCGGCCGATGAGGGCCGCGATGTCCGTGAGGACGAGCGGCAGCGCGAGACCGCCCGGGCAGGCGAGGTAGCGCGGCTCCCACACCGGGTCGAACTTGTCCTTGTACTGCCGCAGGCCCTGGAAGTTGTAGAAGTGCTCGCCGTGGCGGAAGACGAGCGCGCCGAGGCGGCTCCACAACGGTGCGATCGCCCGCGCCTCCAGGCCCGCCAGCGGCGCCATGCCGAGGTTGAACCAACGGTAGCCCTGCTCGCCGCCCCAGAGCATGAGCGCCACGAAGAGGTAGTCCATCACGCCGGCCGGCGCGTCCGCGGTGTGCCGCATGAGGTCCACGGAGAGCTCTTCCTGGTCGCCGCCCGGCCAAAGGTTGGCGAAGGCGACGAGCTTTCCCTCGTGGCGCACCAGGGCCACCGGCAGCCGCGCCAGGTAGGCGGGGTCGAAGGCGCCGAGAGAGAAGCCCTTTTCCCGCGTGTTCTTGGTGCGCAGCCAATCGTCCGAGATCCGCTCCAGCTCCGGCAGGCGCGGCTCGACCTGCTCGGCGGGGATCACTTCACAACTGCAGCCCTCCTCCTCGGCCCGGCGGTAGGCGTGGCGCAGCTTCTTGCGGCTGCGCCCCTCGAGAGAGAACCCGTCGAGGGGTATCCGCGCCTCCTCGCCCAGCTTGACGAGAGCGAGCCCGAGGTCGACGTAGAGGTGCAGCCTCTTCTCGCTCACTTGATAGAAGCAGGTCCAGCCCGCGTGGCGGTCCACCAGCTCGCGGAACTTCCAGACGAGCTCGGCCCGCTCGCTTTCGGGGCCCACGGGATCTCCCATCGAGACCCAGCTCCGGCGCTCGACGCCGAACATCACGAAGGCGTTGCCGGCCGCGTTGAAGAGGAGCTGCTTGTCGCCGAGGAGGGCGAGGTAGCCGTAGGTCCGCGGCGACGCGGCGGCGATGGCGGCGGCACGCGCGATCTCCTCCCCGGAGGGCCTCGACGGCTCGGGCACCGCCGGACGCAACAGCCGCCAGAAGGCGACGCCGAGAGCGAGCGCCGCGGCTCCCACGGAGGCGCGCAGGAAGCGCGGAGCGTTGCCGAACAAGGTGAAGTGCCACCACAGATCGTGCGAGTAGTCGACGTGCTTGTAGGCGAAGAATCCCAGCCAGAGCGAGCCCAGGAGGACGATGGCGATGGCTCCGCTCCAACCCGGCGTGAACGGCTCGGCCGTCAGCGAGGCCTGGCGGTAGAAATGGCGGCGGCAGGGCGCGAGCGCGGCGAGCATGACGGCGAGGATGAGGGCCTCCTCCCAGTCGAGCCCCTTGGCGAGGGAGAGCGCGATGCCGCTCGCCAGCAAGGCCACGGTGAGCTGATACGCCGCGTCCAGCCGGCGCTGCAGGCCGATGGCGAGGAAGAGCAACGCCGCTCCGGCGAGGCTGCCGAGGAAGTGGGAGATCTCGATCACCGGCAGCGGCAGGAAGTCCTGCAGCCAGGAGAGGCGCGAGTGGACGGCCGGCGTCGCTCCCGAGACCAGCAGCACGGCGCCGCCGAGGAGCGTGGTGACGGCGAAGATCTGCGGCACGACGTCGGGAACGCGGCCGCCGAAGAAACGCGTGATGCGTCCCACCTGGTGCCGCCTCCGCACGATCTCGTTCACGCCGAGGGTCGCCGCCGCCGCCAGCAACGGCAGCAGGTAATAAACGCCGCGGAAGGCCACCATCGCCGCCACGAGCTGCGGCCGTGGCAGCTCGGCGGGAAGCAGCAGCACCATGAGCGTCTCGAAGACCCCGAGGCCGCCGGGCACGTTGCTCAGCAGGCCGGCCACCTGGGCGAAGAGGAAGACGCCCAGGAAGTGGAGGAAGCTGACGTGCCAGGCGGGCGAGAGGCTGTAGAGGACCGCTCCGGCGAACGCCCAGTCGAGAGAGGAGAGGGCGAGCTGGGCCAAAGCCAGCCGGGGACTGGGGACGTCGAGCTCCAGCCCCCTCAGCGCGAACGGCCGCCGGCGAGTGAACGACGCGATGAGATAGGCCGCGACCAGCGCCAGGAACAGGAAGCCGAAGGGACGGGCGCTCGCCACCGGCAGGTGCAGCAGCTTGGGGATGGCGATCGGCTCGGCCAGGAAGGCCGCTCCCGAGAGGCCGCAAAATCCCAACCAGAAGGTGACGTAGCCGAACAGCATGATGCGGGTGATGTCGAGCCCGGTCAGGCCCCAGCCGGAATAGAAGCGGACGCGCAGCGGCGTGCCGGTGAACAGCGACAGGCCGAGGGTGTTGCTGACGGCATAGCCGGTGAAGGAGGCGAGCGCGATCTTGCGATAGGCGACGCGCTTGCCGATGTAGCGGCAGGCCAGCGCGTCGTAGCTGGTCAAGGTGAGATAGCTGCAGGCCGTGAAGACGACGGCCAGCAGCACGTGGCCCCACGGCAGGACATCCAGGAAGCGGATGACCTCGCGGTAGTGGAAGTCGCGCAGCTCGCGATGGAGAAGCCACAGGGCCAGCGCGAAGAAGAGCAGGCTGAGGAAGGGTTTGAGCCGGGCCCTCACTCTCCCTTCCCCCTCTCTCCCGCTCCCTCCCTTCCGCCCACACCGGGAGAGAGGGGGGTGAAAAAAGCAATTCTCCCCCCGGAGTTTTTCGTAG
>JBIOVX010000171.1:0-5846 GCA_044868005.1 Thermoanaerobaculia bacterium
GGCCACGCGGGCCGCCCCTGCATCCCAGAATCTTTACGCCGAAACCGCCACTTCCAGACCGGCCGCCGCGCGCAGATCCGCGGCCCGGTGGGTGCTCTCCCAGCGGAACTCCGGCTCGTCGCGGCCGAAGTGGCCGTAGGCCGCCGTCTGGCGGTAGATCGGGCGGCGCAGGTCGAGGTCCTGCATGATGCCGCCCGGCGAGAGGGGGAAGTGCTCGCGCACCAGGCGCTCGGCCAGGCGATCGCTGATCAGCCCGGTGCCGAAGCTGTCCACGCGCACGGAGACCGGCTCGGCGACGCCGATGGCGTAGGCGAGCTGCACCTCCACGCGCTCGGCGAGGCCCGCGGCCACCAGGTTCTTGGCGACGTGCCGGGCCATGTAGCAGGCGGAGCGGTCCACCTTCGTCGGGTCCTTGCCCGAGAAGGCGCCGCCGCCGTGGCGGCCGTAGCCGCCGTAGGTGTCGACGATGATCTTGCGCCCCGTCAGGCCGCAGTCGCCCTGCGGGCCGCCGATGACGAAGCGTCCCGTAGGGTTGATGTGGTAGATCGTCCGCTCGTCGATGAGCTCGTCGGGAATGCCGCCGCGAATGACCTTCTCGATGACCGTCTGGCGGATCTCGGCATGGCTGACCTCCGGGGCGTGCTGCGTCGAGATGACCGCGGTGTGGACCCGCACGGGGCGGTTCCCTTCGTACTCCACCGTCACCTGGCTCTTGCCGTCCGGTCGCAGCCAAGGGATGTCGCCGGACTTGCGCGCCGCGGCGAGGCGCCGGGTGAGGCGGTGGGCCAGCGCGATCGGCAGCGGCATCAGCTCGGGCGTCTCGCGGCAGGCGAAACCGAACATCAGCCCCTGATCGCCGGCGCCGCCGGTGTCCACCCCCTGGGCGATGTCGGGCGATTGCGGATCGATGGCCGAGAGCACGGCGCAGGTCTCGCTGTCGAAGCCGTACTGGGCGTTCGTGTAGCCGATGTCGCGCACGACACGGCGCGCCACGCCGGCGAAATCGACGTAGGCCTTGGTGGAAATTTCGCCGGCGAGGAAGACCATGCCGGTCGTCACCGTCGTCTCGCAGGCCACGCGGCCGGTCGCATCCTGGCGCAGCACCTCGTCGAGGACGGCGTCGGAAATCTGGTCGGCGACCTTGTCCGGGTGGCCCTCCGTCACGGACTCCGACGTAAACAGGTGGACATCTCGTTCGCTCATCATGGCACCTCTAGGTGACGATCGGACCTCTACGGGCCGGTTGGGGATCGGAGCTCGGCAAAGAAAGAGAGAGGCTACCACCTCGCCCAAAAAGGGGTCAACGGATCGGCCGGCTCTCCATGACACCATAGAAGAGTGTGGCCAAGGCGTGGAACGTGGACAAGGCGATGTTCTTGCGCCGTGTTTCGAGGCCGCCGGTGAGCGAGCTGGTGATGCCGCCGCTGCGGCGGGTGCCGGGAATGGCGAACGGAATCTGGGCGCTGTCGAGGCCGGCGACGATGCGGTCCGGGATCTGGATGGCGCCGCTCGAGCCCCACACCTCGCCGAGCGGGCTGCTCACCACCGTCCAGTTGCGGATCAGGTAGGTCTGCTTGCCGTCGACGTCCAGCGACTCGATGCCGCCTTCGTTGGCGATGTAGAAATGGTAGGTGCTGCCGAGGCGCTCCTGGAGCTCCCGCACGTGCTTGCGGGCCTGGCGCACCACCTCCTCGTCGGAGACGAGCAGCCCTACCGGCTCCTCGTTGACCGGCTGCGGCACCACGGCCACCGAGACCGCGCGGTCCAGGCCGTCGTGAAAGAAGCGCAGGAAGCCGTCGCGCACGCCGAGCAGCTTGTCCGCGCTATGGCCCGCCACCGCCACTTCGAGACCCGTTTGGAGCCGTTGCCAGAAGTTCTTAAGATCCACGCTCATGATCACCAGCCGGCAAAATCAGAGGCTCAAGGATATTCGGCGGCTGCGGCGAAGTAAAGGCGAGCTGGCGCTGCTCGAAGGCCCGCACCTGGTGGAAGAGGCCCTGGCCGCGGGAATCGCCGTCGAGGAGATCCTGACGACGCCGGCTTTCCTCGATTCCGCCGCGGGCCGGCGCCTCGCCGCTGCGTTCCCGGTGACGCCGCTCGCAGTGAGCCCGGAGCTGCTGGAGGATCTCACCGACGCCGATTCCCCCCGCGGCCTCCTCGCCGTGGCCCGGCTCCCCCGCCGCGGTGTCGAGGCGCTGCCCGTGCTCGCCGGCCGGCCCTACCTCTTCCTCGACGGCCTCCAGGACCCGGGCAACCTCGGGGCTCTAGCGCGCGTCGCCGAAGCGGCCGGCGCCGCCGGAGTGGCCCTCTCCCCCGGCTGCGCCCATCCGAACCACCCGCGGGCGCTGCGCGCTTCGGCCGGCAGCCTGCTGCGCGTGCCGGTGGCCGTGGAGGCTGAACCGGACACCCTCGACCGCCGTCTCGGCGCCGCCCGGCCGCGCTGGACGGCCCTCGTTCCGCGCGGCGGCGAGGACCTCTACAGCGCCTCCCTGGAGGGCACCCTCGTCCTCGCCGTCGGCGCCGAAGGCCCGGGGCTCTCCCCCGCCCTGCTCGCGCGGATCGACTTGCGGTTGACCGTCGCCATGGAACCGCCGGTCGAATCCCTCAACGCCACGGTGGCGGCGGCGCTGGTGCTGTTCGAGGCGCGCCGGCGCTCCCGCGCAGTTGGAGGCTACGTGGCCTTGCGGTCCGGCGGCGAGTAGAGGAGGTCCAGGAGCTGCTTCTCGACCGCCCGGAACTCCGGTGTCGACTTGAGCGCCACGTCGCGCACGGCGAAGAAAGGCACGTCCACCTTGTGCAGGATGCGCGCCGGCCGCGAGGAGAGGATGTAGATCGTGTCGGCCAGGTAGACCGCCTCCGAGACGTCGTGGGTGACGAAGACGATGGTGTTGTCCTCGGTGCGCGAGACGTCCAGCAGCAGGCTCTGCATCCCCCAGCGCGTCTGCGGATCGAGCGCGCCGAAGGGCTCGTCCATGAGCACCACCTTCGGCCGGTTGATCAGCGTGCGGGCGATGGCCACCCGCTGCTTCATGCCGCCGGAGAGGTCCTTCGGGTAGCGGTCGGCGAAGTCCGCGAGCCCCACGGACTGCAGGTACTTCTCCGCGCGCTCGCGGCGCTCCTTCCTGGGCACGCTCTGCAGGCGCAGGCCGTACTCCAGGTTCTCCCGCACGGTGAGCCAGCCGAAGGAGGTGTAGGCCTGGAAGACCATGCCGCGGTCGCGGCCCACGTCCTCCACCGGCTTGCCGTCCACCAGGACCTCGCCGGCGGTGGGCACGAGCAGCCCGGCGATGGCCTTGAGGATCGTCGACTTGCCGCAGCCCGAAGGCCCCAGGAAGACGATGATCTCCCCCACCCCCGGCTTGTCGACGATGTCGAAGGAAACGTCCCGCACCGCCTCGGTGGCCCGCCCCGCGCGGTCGATATAGGTGATCGAGAGGTCCGACACCCGGAGCTTGGGCACCGCCTCGCCCGGCTCGTGGATGTACGTTCCGGCCTGCTTGTGCTTGCCGGAGACGGTGACGGCGACGGTGCCCGGCTCGCCCGCGGCCGCCGGGACCTCAGGAGCGTCGTCGCTCATACCGTTTCCCTCCAGCGGAAGAGCAGCGCGCTGAGCATGCGGATGAAAAAATCGGTGAGCAGGCCGATGCCGCCGATCACCAGCAGGCCGGCGAACGACCAAGAGGCCTTCTGATGGGTGCGCGCGAGCTCCACCATGTAGCCCAGGCCATGCTCCGGGTTGACCGCCTCGGCGAGGATGACGTAGGTCCAGGAGATGGCGTTCATCACCCGGAAGGAGTCGAAGATCTCGGGCAGCGCCGACGGCAGCAGGACCGTGCGGATCACCTGCCAGCGCGAGGCGCCCAGCGTGAGCGACGTCTGCACGAGCTCCTCGGGCACCAGCCGGATGGCGGAAACGACGACGGGCAGCAGGTAGACGAAGACGCCGAGGAAGAGGAAGGCGATCTTCTCCTTCTCGTAGATCCCGAACCACAGGATGAGGAGCGGGATGAAAGCCGAGATCGGCATGTAGCGCAGGGGCGCCATGATGGGCTCGAAGAAGCGGTTGACCGGCTCGAAGGCTCCCATCAGCACGCCGAGCGGCAAAGCCACCGCCGAAGCGAGGAGGAAGGCCAGTACGATGCGCCGCGTCGAGATCAGGATCGCGCTCCACAGGTCGTACTGCAGGAAGAGCTGCAGCGTGCCGCGCAGCGTCTCGGTGGGCGACGGCAGGAAATCCGGCGGCGCGAAGCCGCCGTAGGTGAGCAGGCACCAGGCGCCCGCCACGAGGAGGGGCGCGACGAGCCCGAGGGCCGTCGCGATCCCCCCAGGCAGCGGCTCGCGGAGGGCGAACAGCGTGGATCTTCGCCTGGCCATCTACTGCGTCGCCAGAATCACCTTGATGTCGGTGCGGCGGTTCAATTGGCGGCCCGCCTCCGTGGCGTTGTCGGCCACCGGGTTCGTCGAGCCGCGGCCGATGGTCTGGAACCGCGACGCCTCGATGTTCGGGAAGCTCTGCAGGATGTACTCCTTCACCGCCAGGGCCCGCCGCTCGGAGAGCGTCAGGTTCGTCGCCTGCGAGCCCGTGATGTCGGTGTTCCCCTCGACCCGCAGGTAGGTGTTGCCGAAGGAGGTCATGGTCTCGCCCAGCGCGTCGAGGACGAGGAAGGAGCCGGCCATGATCTCGTCGGAGCCCGGCGTGAAATGGATCTGGATCTGCTTGTTGATGATCGCCCGGTCCTTCTCCGACGGGGCCTTGGCCGCGAGCTGCGGCTCCTCCACCTTCTGCCCCGGATAGGCGGCGGCCAGCACCTGCAGGAAGCGGGTGTCCGCCCAGTCCTTGGCCTCCACCGGCCGCGTCACCAGCCCCTTCTTGCGCCAGATGATGAAGGCGGTGTCGAACAGGGTCTCGAAGTGCGCCTTGCCGCCGGCGAGCCCGTAGAACTGCGCGTTGTCGGCGTAGGGCGTGAGCTTGAGCCCGGAGAGCATGCCGGAGACCGTGTCGGAGTCGAGCTTCAGCGCCTTGCCGACCAGCGCGTAGGAGCCCTGGGGATCGTTCTTGATCATGTCGATGCCGTCCAGCCAGCCGTGCACGAAGTCGCGCACGGTCTCCGGAGCGCGCTCGATGAGGTCCTGCCGCGCCACCAGGGTGTCGGCGATGATGTTGGTCGCCGCGCTGGTCGACACCAGGATGTGCGCCTGGTCGCCGCGCGCCTCCACGGCGGCCGAGAGGTCCGGCTCCCAGGTGACGGCGGCGTCCACCTGTCCCGCCTTGAACATGGCCGCGGCGGCCGGCGCGTCCTGGCTGAAGATGATGTCCCGCTCGACGGCCGACCGGTCCGCCGGAGAGAGGCCGGACTGCGCCAGCAGATAGAGGAGCAGGAAGTGCGACGGGGTGAACTGCGTGCAGGCGATCTTGTGGCCCTTGAGCTGCTCGATCGAGTTGATCGAGGCCAGCGAGACGATGCCGTCGCCGCCGCGCGACCAGTCCTGCATGATGATCGACTTGGCCTTCTGCCCCTGCTCGCCCAGGATCGAGGCCTCGCGCGCCCAGTTGTCGACCGTGTTCCACATGATGTCCACGTCACCCTTGCGGAAGGCGGCGAGCTTGGCGGCGGGATCCTCGATGAGGACGAACTTGACCGCGAGCCCGTACTTTTTCTGATACCCCGATTGATCCGAGGGGTCGAGCCCGCCGTTCAGGACGATCCCGGGCGCATGGCCCGCCCACGTGTTGATCGCCACGACGAGCGGCCGCCCCATCTTCCCGCTGCCGGCCAGGTTCGCCTGCGCCACGCCCTCTGCGCCCGATCCCCGCTTCGGATCCGGCGGTGCGTTTTTCAGCGCGT
>JBIOVX010000172.1:0-5695 GCA_044868005.1 Thermoanaerobaculia bacterium
GTAACTGGCCGACTTTTTCGTCAATACCGTTGTGGAGCGTCCCCCCTCGCCCGTCAGGGAGAGGGGGACAGGGGGTGAGGCTTCGAAGGGCAGGCCGCCCCGTCGTCCACCACCCCCGGGTTTTTCCGCCCTCAGTGCCCCAGGTGGTAATCCAGCCGCAGGAAGTAGTACCCGCCGTTGATGCCGAAGGGCAGGGTCTCCCAGCCGTAGACGAAGCCGAGCTGAGGGAAGGGGAAGGCGTTCGTCTCATCCCACTTGTCGGGATACTCGTCGAAGATGTTGAGGCCGCCGAGGGTGAGGTTGAGGCCGCGCGCCAGCGGCACCGAGATCAAGGCGTCGGTCAGCCACTTGCCGCCCCAGGTCTGCTTGAAGCCGGGCGTGAAGCCCTCGCCCGCCACCTTGCCGAAGTAGTTGAAGCGCAGGTTGGCCTTCCAGCCGCCGCGGAAGTAGGTGCCGCTCAGGATGTAATGCTCCTTCGGCTGCCCCTCCTCGATCAGCGTCACCTGCGACTGGTCGAACAGCACCGCCGGCGGCAGGATGTTGGAGGACGAGCGGCGCGCGGTGACCTCGGTGTCGTTGAAGTGGAAGGCCCCCTCGAAGCTGAACAGGGAATCGCCGGCGAGCTTCCAGTCATAGAGCGCCACGATGTCGAGGCCGTCCGTCGAGGTGTCGATGGCGTTGGTGAAGAACAGCACCTGGCCGACGTTGAGGCTGTTGAGGATGGCGTCGATCGCGGCCGACGTCCCCAGCCCGATGTTGCTCGAGAAGACGATGCGGTCGTCGATGTCGATGCGGTAGAGGTCCACCGTCAGCCGGAAGTTGTTGCGCGGCTTGGCGACGAGGCCCAGGGAGTAGTTCCGCGACGTCTCCTCCTTGAGCGCCGGAATGCCGAAGGCCCGCGTCACCGAGCTGTCCTGGCGCGCCGTCAGGGTGTCGGTCAGCACGCCGGCGGCGTTGAGGTTGGTGGAGCGCTGGCTGTAGAAGGCCTGCTGCACGCCCGGCGCCCGGAAGCCGTTCGACACCGTGCTGCGCAGCGCGAAGCGGTCGTTGAAGTCGATGCGCCCCGAGAGCTTGCCGGTAAACGTGCTGCCGAAGTCGGAGTAGTCCTCCCAGCGCACGGCGGCGCCGCCGAGGAACTTGTTCGAGAGCTGCGACTCCAGATCGACGTACAGGGCGGAGGTGTTGCGGTCGTCGTCCACGGCCTCGGTGGGCGACCAGCCGGGGAAGCCCTGGGTGCCGGGCTGCGCGATGGCGCCGTTCTGATCGAGGATGCGGATGGCGCGGTTGTTGGTGCGCCCATACTCGTAGGAGACCTCGTCGCCGGGGGTGATCTTGTAGCCTTCCTGGCGGTACTCGGCGCCGGCGGCGACGTTCAGGGGGCCTGCGCCCACGCCCCAATCCACCTTGCCGGCGAAGTCGGCGGTGAAGCTCAATTGATCGAGCTCCAGCGTGCCGGTGTCCGCCGAGGTCGGCGACTCCTGGAACCTGGGCCCCGTCGGGTTGGAGGGATTGGTCGGCTCGTACCAGTAGCTGACGTTGACGGTGTTCTCCTCGCGGAACTTGAACTCGCTGTTACCCCAATTGACGCCGAAGTCGTACTTCCAGTCGTTGGCGAGCGCGCCGCGGTAGCCGGCGGCGAGCGAGGTGTCGGTCGGCTCGGTGATGATCGTCGGCAGGAAGCCGTTGGGATAGATCGCCGGCACCGTGCGGCCGTCGCCGGCGGAGCGGAAGAAGCCCGAGGAGTTGCCCTTGCGGTTGGAATAGCCGCCGAAGGCATAGAAGTCGCCGGCGCCGGCCGGGATCGACGTGTTGAGCCACACGGAAAGGTCCTCGGAGTCCGCGTCGCCGATGCGCTGCGTCACCCGCGGCGGGCTGACGCGCAGGGAGTCCGGACCGGCGCGGTTGGTCTCGCCGCGGTCGCGGTATTCCGCGGTGAGGTTCAGGAAGCCGTCGCCGCCGATGGCGAACCCCGTGTTGGCGCCCAGCGCGTAGAGCTCGCCGTCCCCCTCGTAGTACTGGCCGCCTTCGAGCGATACGTCCGTGGCGTTCGACTGGCTCTTGAGGATGATGTTGATGACGCCGGCGATGGCGTCCGAGCCGTACTGCGCGGCGGCGCCGTCCCGCAGCACCTCGATGTGATCGATGGCCGAGGCGGGAATGGTGTTGATGTCATAGCCGGCCGAGCCGCGGGCGATGGTCTGCTGGACGTTGAGCAGCGACTGCTGGTGGCGGCGCTTGCCGTTGACCAGCACCAGCACCTGGTCCGGCCCCAGGGCGCGCAGCGTGGCCGGACGGATGATGTCGGTGCCGTCGCTGATGGTGGTGGAGGAGAAGTTGAACGACGGCTCCAGCAACTGCAGGATCTTGCCGGTCTCCGAGGCGCCGGTGGACTTGATGGTCTCGGAATCGATGATGTCGACGGGCGCCGGCGTCTCGGTGGCGCTGCGCCCCTCGACGCGCGTGCCGGTGACGGTGATCTCCTCCTTGAAAGTCTCCTCTTCCGCCGGCTGCTCTTCTTCCTGACCTTCCGGCTCCTCCGCCTGGTTTTCCGGCGGCGGAGTCTCCTGCGCTCGCGCCGCGGCCGGAGCCAGGCACAGCAGCATGACGACCGCCAGGGCCAGCAGGCCGGTCAACCATCGGCGATGAATCCTGTCGTGGACTTCAGACAACGGTGGGCTTGTCATCGTCCTTTTCCTCCAAAGGTTCAGCTCGGCGTTTTTCGCCGGGCCAGGTGGCCGTGGATTCAAAGACTTGCGACAGCGGAGATCTTAGACGTACGTTACAACCGCGTAACAGCGTTGTAAATAGGGTGCGCGCCTGCTCTGGCCTTCCGCCGCCGGGTCGTGTTAGCGTCCGTCCGGAGAATCCTTTCGAAAGGAGGCGATCATGGAGGAGCGAAGGCACCGCGAGCCGACGACTCTCCGTCTGCGCTCGGTCATGCCCGTGCTGACGGTCAACGATATCGAGGAGAGCGTCGCCTGGTACCGCGACGTCCTCGGGTTCTACGTGGCGCAGGAGATGAAGCTCGACGGCAAGTTGGCGGGCGCCAGCCTGCGGGCGGGAGCGGTCGAGATCCTCCTCACCCAGGACGATTTCCTCAAGGGCCGCGACCGCAGGAAGGGAGTCGGCTTCCGCCTGTATTGCACGACGGCCCAGGACGTCGACGACCTCGCCGCGGCCATCGAGGAGCGCGGCGGCGAGCTCTCCCAGCAGCCCAAGGATCAGTCCTGGGGCGTGCGCGATTTCGCCGTCACCGACCCGGACGGCTTCCAGATCTCGATCTCGACGGCGCTGCCGGCGTAAGTTGACCCCGATTCCGCCGTCCTCGAAGACCGAGGCGGACACTGTAGGATCAACGATGACGGCGGGATCGGTCTCCCGCCGGGCAACCTCCCCCGCGCTCCTGCGTATGCTTCTCCGATGAAGATCCGCACCCAGCTCATCGTCGCCTTCCTGCTCCTCGCCGTCGTGCCGCTGACGGGGATCGTCCTCTACTCGTACTTCGCCTCGCTGCGCGCCGTGCGCCAGGCCACGGACATGCAGGCGCGCACCCTGGCCGGCGAGATGGAAGGCCGCATGGCCTCGATCCGGGAAGAGCTGGGCCGCGGCGTCGCGCGCCTCGCCGAAGTCCCCGCCGGGGACCTCCTCTCGGCGGCGCGCTCGCATCGCGCCGGACGCGCCGATCCGCTGCTCGGTGAGATGGTGCTCGGCTTCGGCGAGACCGCGCCGCTCCTGCGGTCGCTGGAGTTCATCCCGGTCCCGCCTGCCGCTGCCACGCCTCCCGCCGCCGCGCCTCCGGCGAGCCCGGCACCGCCCGCGCCTCCGTCTTCGCCCGCTTCACCGATGATGATCGACGTGCCGAGCATCCTGCGCGACGCGAAAAGGCAGGCCGAGGCCGCCGCCAAGGACCCCGCGGCGCTCGCGGCCATCGATTCCGCCCTGCAGTCCCTGGAGCACCTGGAAGGCCTGCCGGGAGCCGCGCCCCCAGTGCCGGGAGCGCAGCCCGGAGGGCCGCCGGTACCGCCGGTGCCCGCTCCTCCCGCGGGGCTCTCGCGCCAGGAAGTCGAGCGGATGAAGGAGGAGGTGGCGGAGCGGGTCGAGGAGCAACGGCAGGCGCTGCTGGATCGGCGGCAAGCGGAGCGGGAGCGCCGGGCCGTGGCGAGGGAGCAGGCGAGGGTGGAGAGGATGGTGCTCGGCCGTCACTTCGAGGCGCCGGTGCGCGAGCAGGGCAGGGTGGTGGGCATGGTCAAGGTCCAGATCCGCGGCGGCGAGCTGCTGCGCCGCGTGCTGGCGCGCACCCGCCGCGGCGAAGGGGAGGTCCCGTTCGCCATCGATGCTGAGAGGAAGCTCCACACCGCCAATGACGCCGACCGGCGGACGATCGAGAGCCTGCCGTTGGCGGTCGCCGCGCATGCCCACGCGAGCTCGGCGCGCTGGGTGCTCGGCGACTGGGTGGTGGCCACCCGCAAGGACCCGGAGAGCGGGCTGATCTTCGGCATCGCCCACCCGATGCCCCTGAAGGAGGTGCGGCGGACGGCGGCGCGCAACTTCGGCTACGGCCTGGGCATGATCGGTCTGGCGCTGATCGGCATCCTGCCGATCTCGACGCGCATGACGCGCAACCTCAAGCTCGTCACCGAGGGAGCGGACCGCATCGCCCGCGGAGACCTGGAGGCCCGCGTCCCGGTGCGCTCCGGCAACGAGTTCGGCAAGCTGGCGCTCGCCTTCAATCACATGGCCGAGGACCTCAAGACCCACCAGGAGCGGCTGCTCGAGGAGGAACGGCTGCGCCAGGAGCGCGAGATCGAGCAGGCCCTGCTGCACACCGAGTACGAGCGCAAGACGCAGGAGCTGGAGGAGGCGCGGCGCTTCCAGCTCTCGCTGCTGCCGAAGACGCTGCCGGAGCACCCGGCCTTCGAGATCGCGGTGTCGATGCGCACGGCGACCGAGGTGGGCGGCGACTACTACGACTTTCATCTCGGCGAGGACGGCGCGCTGACGGTGGCCGTCGGCGACGCCACCGGCCACGGCGCCGTGGCGGGCACCATGGTCACGGTGGTGAAGAGCCTCTTCTCGGCCGACGCCGGAGCCTCGTCGCCGCGCGCCTTCCTCGTCGAGGCGGCGCGGGCGGTGAAGCGCATGGAGCTGGGCCGCATGGCGATGGGGCTGAGTCTGGCGCGGCTCGGCGGCCGCTCGCTCACCCTCTCCGCCGCGGGGATGCCGCCCGTCTTCGTTCACCGCGGGGAGAGCGGCGAGACGGAGGAGCACGCGCTGCAGGGCATGCCGCTCGGCGGTCTCGCCTCCGACTACCAGGAGCGGACGTTGGAGCTCGCTCCCGGCGACACGATCCTCCTGCTGACGGACGGCCTGCCCGAGCTGACGAACGCCGACGGCGATCCCCTCGGCTACCCGCGGGTCCGCTCGCTCTTCGCCTCCCTCACCGGCAAGCCGCCGGAGGAGGTGATCGCCGGTCTCGCCAACGCCGCCGAATCCTGGACCGGCGGCGAGAGCCCGAAGGATGACATCACGCTGGTGGTGGTGCGGGTGCGGGCAGTGTAACCTTGCCAGGCGGAGAGGTCTGCCCTTCGAAGCCTCACCCCCTGTCCCCCTCTCCCTGACGGGCGAGGGGGGACGTGCCGCTGAATGTCTTCGTAGGGGCGGGGCTTGTCCCCGCCCTGAACCGCTGCGGGCGGGG
>JBIOVX010000173.1:0-34195 GCA_044868005.1 Thermoanaerobaculia bacterium
CAACAAGGAAGGCAATAAGAAAAGGGGAGAGGGAACGCTACATCCCCTCTCCCCACGTTGTAGGGACGCTGTACAGGTCGTGTGTCGTTACTCTTTACCCTTCCCCTTCTGACGCTTCAACGCAAGCGTAGCATTGCCTTCAGAGATCCAAACGAGCAACGCCTCACGGTCAATGTAGACACGCCTACCACGTTTAACAGCTACCCTATCTCGGAAGGAAAGGGAGTTGTAGAACAGCCACCATCTGACAGTCTTGACGGGTACGGGTACAATCTGCGGGACTTCGTCAACACTGATAAACTGGCGTTCCGTTGCAGACGGTGGCGTACCCTGCAACTTGTCAAACACCACGTTAAGGCGCTTGTGTAGAAGCGCGAACTGGAATTCCGGATCTAATTCACATTCCGGCATAGGGACGGGTGTAATGGTGTCGCTCATCTCGTTCTAGCCTCCAAACTTTGCGATCATGGTGGACATAACGTCTGAAACGCGGGCGGGGGATAGGTGGCTATACTTCATCGCCATCGAAAGGGTACGATGCCCCAAAATTGAAGCCACGTCTGTAAGTTGTGCGCCAGACTGTACAAGGTAGCTTGCCGCCGTGTGGCGCGTGTCATGGAACCGGAAATCCTTCACCTCTGCCAACTGTAGCGCACGCTTCCACGGCTTCTGTGGGAAAGACCGTATGCCGAACACTTTACCAACGGGTAGGGTTGTCACGTTCTCGCCTGCATGGTGACGCCATGCCTTCAACACTGCCAACGCTGGACCCTGTAGTGGTACCATGCGAGGCTCCCCGTTTTTCGACGTACGGATATGTAGCCACCCGTTCACAAGGTCAACGTCCTGCCAGTTGAGATTCAGCAGCTCACCCTGGCGACATCCCGAGAAGCAGGCGACGACGACCAGAGGGTAGAGCGCGGGATAGTCAACACGGCGGCACGCGTCAAACAGACGTTCCCGTTCCGCGTCGGTTAGGTAGCGTACACGGGCGGGCGATTCCTTGCCGCGACGTACAGCCTTTACAGGGTTAGCCTTCAGCGTGCCGCGTTCCTGTACCAGCCACTTGAAGAAACCCGATAGCGCCGCGAGCTTCCTGTTGACGGTCCCACCCTTCAACGTTGCAGCTAGTCTGTTGCGATGGTCTGCAATGATGGCCGGGGTGATACGCGACAAGGAAAGCGGACCCAACACCTTGCACCAGTCCTGAAGCTGTACCTCTATCTCGTCTTGAGTGTGTAACTGTCGCTGTGCCAGCTCGGCGATGTACTCGGGTAGGACATCTGCAAACCTCCTGTCCCCGCCCTTGCCTAGATCGCCGGCCCGCATCTCGTCCTGTGTTTTGTTTGCCCACCGCTCGGCCATGTTGTAGGTGTTGAACGTCCTCGACTTCGAGCCTTGACCCTTGACGCGAACCAAGGCCCGGTATCTGCTGCCTCTCTTTTCAATCGTTGGCATACGTTCCCCTTTACCTAGACGTGTGTATGTGTGTGTCTACCTGTGTTGACCGGCTTATACTGCACCAGCCTAGCACCATACGGGCGTAAAGTACAGTAGTCAAAGGGGAAATCTGGGGACTCAAAATCCGCCGGTCAAAGACCAGGAGGGTTCGACTCCCCTTCTGGCCCCAACAAAACTAACAACTTGCGGCAGGCAGGGCTGGCCTCCGGGCTGTCCCTGCCGTCTCTGTCGTCCCTTCTCCCGGCCTACTCGTACCGCAGCGCCTCGATCGGGTCGAGCCGCGAGGCCTTGGCCGCCGGGTAGATGCCGAAGAAGATGCCCACGATGGCCGAGAAGCCGAAGGAGAGGACCACCGCCCACAGGGGGACGTGGGCAGGCGGGAAGTCAGGGATCAGCTTGGCCGCCACCGCTCCCATGCCGTAGCCGAGGCCGAGGCCGATGGCGCCGCCGATCAACGACAGGGTGATGGCCTCGATCAGGAACTGGACGAGGATGTCCTGCCGCCGCCCCCCCACGGCCTTGCGCACCCCGATCTCCCGCGTGCGCTCGGTGACCGACACCAGCATGATGTTCATGATGCCGATGCCACCGACCAGCAGGGCGATGCCGACCACGCCGCCGACCACGGCGGTGACGGTGCCGAGGACGGTGTTGACGGTGTTCAGGATCTCGTCCTGGGTCTGGATCTCGAAGTCGTCGGGCTGGTCCGAGGGCAGCCGGTGGCGCTGGCGGAGGAGGCGGGTGATGCCGTCCTTGACCTGCTCGACGTGCTCGGGCGCGTCCGCCTGCAGCCGGAGCTGGATCTGGTCGCCGGCGTTGCGGCCGAAGAGGGTGAGGGCCGAGTCGAAGGGCACGAAGGCGAGGTCGTCCACGTTCATCCCCAGTCTCTGGCCCTTCTTCTCCATGACGCCGATGATGGTGGCCGGGTAGGTGTCGACGTAGACCTCCTTGCCGAGAGGCTGCGGCCCGAGGCTGAGCTCCTCGACGACCTTCTCGCCGACGACCACCACCTTGCGCCGGTTCTCCAGGTCGATGCGCGAGAAGAAACGTCCGCGCTCCACCGTGTGGTTGTTGACGTCCTGCCAGTTCTCGTTGACGCCGATGACCGCTGCGGGCGTGTGCTTGCGGTCGCGGTACTTGAGCGTGGCGCGGCCGAAGATGGTGGGCGTGAGGATCTTGACGCCGGGGATCTTGTCTTCGATCGCCTTGCCGTCGTCGTAGGTGAGCTTCACCTGCCGGGCGACCATGCCCGGGAAATCGCGGTCGGTCTTCGGCGAGATGACGACGAAGGTGGCTCCCACACCCTGCAGTTGATTGCTGATCGTGAATTGCAGGCCCTGGACGATGGAGACCACCGCCACCACCGCCGCGACGCCGATGATGATGCCGAGCGTCGTCAGGATGGAGCGCATCAGATTGGCGCGCAGCGCCGCGATGGCGATGCGGAAGTTCTCGAGGAGGACCATGGGGCTCCTAGGACACCGGCACCGCGGCCGCTTCGGCGCGGGCCGTTTTCTCGTCGGAGATGACTTTGCCGTCGCGCAGGATCACCTGGCGCCAGGCGTGCTTGGCGATGTCCGCCTCGTGGGTGACCAGCACCACGGTGTTGCCGCCCTGGTGCAGCTCGTCGAAGAGCTGCATGATCTCCTCGGAGGTGGCCGAGTCGAGGTTCCCCGTCGGCTCGTCGGCGAGCAGGATCGAGGGCTGGTTGACCAGGGCGCGGGCGATGGCCACGCGCTGGCGCTGGCCGCCCGAGAGCTCGTTCGGCTGGTGATGCATGCGCGCCGCGAGGCCTACCTTTTCCAGCGCCTTCCGGGCCCGCTCCCGGCGCTCGGCGCGCGCGAGGCCGGCGTAGATCAGCGGCAGCTCGACGTTGTGCAGGGCGTCGGTGCGGGCGAGCAGGTTGAAGGTCTGGAAGACGAAGCCGATCTCCTTGTTGCGGATGGCGGCGAGCTGCGTGTCGTCCAGCTCCTGGACGGCGACGCCGTTGAGGATGTAGCTGCCGGAGCTCGGCGTATCCAGGCATCCCACCAGGTTCATCAGCGTCGACTTGCCGCTGCCCGAGGAGCCCATGATCGCCACGTACTCCCCGCGCTCCATCGTCAGGTCGACGCCGTTGAGGGCGTGCACCTTCTCCGCTCCCATGTCGTAGACCTTGTGGATGTCCGCCAGCTCGATGAGCGCCATCAATCCTCCTCGTCCCCGGACTTCCCGCCGGAGCCGCTCTTGCGGTCCTCCTCCTCGGAGGTCTTGCTGACGTGGACCGCGTCGCCGTCCTTGAGGTCCTTCAACGTGCGGTAGGGCCCAGTGACCACCTGCTCGCCCGGCTTGACGCCGGAGAGCAGCTCGACGTGCGTCTCGTCCGAGAGGCCCGTCTGCACCGGCCGCTGCCGGGCCTTGCCGCCCTCGATGAGGAAAACGACTTTGACCTCCTCATCCTTCCCGTCCGCGGCGGCCTTGCCGTCCGCGCCGAGAGGCCGGCGCTCCACCACCGCCTGGATGGGCACGGTCAGGACGTCCGGATGCGCCGCGGTATGGATCTCGGCCCGCACCGACATGCTGGCCCGCAGGTCCGGGTCCGGATCGTCGAGCAGGATCTTGACCTTGAAGAAGGTCACGTCCGGCTGCTGCGGGCGGCTGAAGCCGGAGCTGCCCACCTCGACCACCTTGCCGTGATACTCCTTGCTGGGCACGGCGTCCACCTTGAGCACCGCCGGCTGCCCCACCTTGACGTTGACGATCTCCGTCTCGTCGACGTCCACGGTGGCGAGGATCTCCGACATGTCGGCGATGGTGCCGATGACCGACGCCGGATTGTTCATCGTGCCGGAGACCACGACCTCCCCCTCCTTGGCGTTGAGGGCGATGACGCGGCCGGTCAGCGGCGCGTAGATGGTGGTTTTCGACAGCGCGTCCTGGGCCTGAGTGAGGTTGGCCTGCATCTGGTGCACGGCCTCGCGGGCCTCTTCGAGCCGCAACCGGGCGGAGGCCTCGGCGAGCTGCGCCCCCTCGAGCTGCTCGCGGGTGGCGATGCCCTCGGTGCTCAGGCGCTGGGCGCGGTTGAGCTTGATGCGGCTGTCGGCGAGCGACACCTCGGCCTGCCGCACCGCGGTCCGCGCGCTGCTGAGCTGGGCCGTCCACTGGTCGCGCTCGGCGATGAAGGCTTCCTGCTCGAGGCGCAGGAACGGCTGCCCCCTCTCGATCCAGTCGCCCTCCTCGACGTAGAGCTTGAGGATCTTGCCGATGACGTGGGCGGAGATGTTCACCTTGACGCGCGGCTCCAGCTCGCCGCTCGCCTTGACGATCTGCGCCACCTCCCGGCGCGCCACGGGCTCGGCGTAGACCTTGACGCCTTTCTCACGGCCGCTGGCACGGATGCTGGCGAAGACGATGACCGCCAGCACCGCCGCCACGGCGGTTACGATAAGGGCTTTCTTCACGGACGCTCCTTCAGCCCCCGAAGAGGGCTGCCCAGCCGACCCGGACGCCGACGAAAATCAGCCAAATCACGATCACCGTCACCGCGGCGGCCTGCTTCGACACGCGCGCCGCCAGCCCGTATCCGATGATGGAGAGGACCAGGCTCCACAGCGCGAAGAAATCGAGGCTGGCGAGGGCCGCGGCGACCCACGCGGGGCTGTCCTCCGGGGCGAGGAAGCCCAGGTTGGAGGCCAGGAGGGTACCGGTCTTGACGTCGTTGTAGCCGAGCGTCCCCTTGCTCAGGATGACCGGGACGCTGAGCAGCGAGGCGATCAGCACCGACGGCATGGCGGCGTGCAAGTTCACCGCCAGGCTCGACTTGTAGCTGATGTCGCTCCCCTGCAGCTTGAAAGCCACCCAGTAGAGCAACGCCGCAAGCAGCGAGAAGAAAGCCACCACCGCCGGAACCGAGAGGCCGTAGATGTAAGACCCGGCCTTCTCCATCATCTCGATCTGCGGCTCCAACTGCGCCTCGGTGACATCGCGTCCGGACTGACGCACGCTCTGCGTGATGGTGTCGCGGTAGTCGATCCGCGTTCCCGCCAGGAACCACACGGCGCCGCTGACGAACATCAGGACCAGCAGCGCCACCGCCCAGGTCGGCCGCTCGGCGATCGAGCGGAACGTCTTTCCCGGGGAGGTCAGTACTCCAATCAGACGCCCGAAACTGGAGTCCTCCATGGCCATGGTTTATCTCCCCTCGCCCGGCAGCGGCGCGCGGCTGAAGCTGAAGCGGCGGGAAGCATAGTCCGGCTCCTCGGGATCGTCGATGCCGACGTCGTGCTGCTCGAGCAGCCGGCCGATGGCCTGGTAATACCCTGCCAACGCCGTGCGATAGTTGATCGTCGCCGCCACCTCGTTGCTGCGCGCCTGCGTGACGTCCTCCTGGATCTGGGTGATCTGGAAGCTGGTGGACATGCCGTTCTCATAGCGCTTGCGCTCGGCTTCCAGGTTCTTCTCCTGGAACTCGCGCGAGATGCGCGCCGCCTCGATCTGCTTGGCCGCCGTCTCCACGGCGCGGACGGCCCGGCGCACCTCGGTGGCGATCAACGTCTTCTGCTGGTCGAGCTCCGTCTGCAGGCGCTCGACGTCGAGGTTGGCGATGGCGCTCTGCGCCCGCGCCGAGCGGTTCTGGATCGGGTAGGCGAAGATGAGCCGGGCGCTCCAGCCGCGGAAGTCGAGCCCCGAGACCTGGCTGAAGGCGTCGTTGAAGTTGAGGCCGACGCCGGAGTAGCCATAGTCGAGGGCGAGATCGAGGGTCGGCAGCAACTGGTTGCGGAAGAACCGGGCGTCGACCTCCGCCTGCGCCACCCGCAGCTCCTCCGTGCGCAGCTCCGGCCGCTCGGCGTAGGCGGTGGCGATCGCCTCGGCGACGTCGATCGCCACCTTCTCCGTCTCCGGCGGCGTCGTCGGCAGGATGGCCGTCGCCCACACCTCGGGAGGCAGGTTCAGCAACTGGCGGAGCACGTCCTCGGCGTCGCCGATGGCGGAGGTGGCGCGGATGATGTCCTCCTCGCGGCTGGCGATCGCCGCCTCGCTCTGCACCAGCTCGAGCGGCGCCATGGTGCCCACCTCCACCTGGATGCGGTTGCGGTCGTGCAGCTCGCGGGCGAGCCCCAGGCTCTCCTGCGCCACCACGAGCTGCTGGCGGGCGCCCACCAGGTTCCAATAGGCGTCCACGACGAGCTGGACCGTCGCCGTGACCTGACGCTCGAACTCCTCGCGGCTGACCTGGCTGTTGGTGCGCGCCACGATGATCCCGCGCTCGGTGGCCAACCGGCCGAAGTCGCGCAACAGCGGCTGGCTGAACGTGAAGGAGGTGCCGGAGTCGTAGAAGGTCGGCTCTTCGAAAATCTGGGCGTTGCTCTCCGTGCGGTTGGCATCCCAGCCGAAGGACACGGACCCGCCGGTCGGAATGAGCTGCGTGAAGCTGAACTCGGCCGACTGCGTGTTCGACTTCGAGGCCTCGATGGCCGAGAGCGTCGCCGCGTTCCGGTCGGTCGCCGAGGCGATGCCGTTGGCCAGCAGATCGTAGATACCCAGGCTCTGCGTAATCCCCAGGCGCTGCTGCGTCCGCACGTACCGCTGGATCACCAGCCCGAGGTTGTGCTGCAAGGCGGTCTCGACCGCCCGCTCGAGCGAGAGCTGGATCACGTTGTCCTTCACCTCCAGCGGGGGCGCCTCCGCCGCAGGTCTGGCCGCGGCGGTGTTGACGGTGACTTCCGCGGCGCCCGCCGCCGCAGGCACAAGCAGCGTCAGGGCCAGGAGCGCCCTCCGGAGCTGCCATCGATTCCATCGCCAAGACGTTGTCGTCATGAGTAACCCCTCACAGTATGGGAATGCCTTTCGTACACGCGTCGCGACCCGGGTCATCCCCGCCCGTGATGTACGGGCCGGCCGCTGAAAAGTTCTCCAGCTCTTACGTTGCCTCTCCACCGTTTCTTACGGCCTGCTGCGTCAGCTCTCCCGGATAAAAGCAGGCGGCGAGCCGCTGCCATTCCCCCTCTTTTCCAGATGTAGGGGAGGGGCTTGTCCCCTCCCGGGCGGGGACAAGCCCCGCCCCTACGTCAAAATCAGCGTTTACGCCTTCCAACTCCGGCCGTTCCCTGGCGCAGCGTTCCCGCACGCTCGGGCAGCGCGGATGGAACGGGCAGCCCGGCGGCGGCGCCAGCGGGCTCGGCGGCTCGCCGGGCAGCACGATGCGAATCCGCCGCCGGCCCGGATCGGCCACCGGCACCGCCGAGAGCAGGCTCACCGTATACGGATGCAGCGGGCGCCGGAAAAGCTCGCCGCCCGGCGCCAGCTCGACGATCCGTCCCAGGTACATCACCGCCACCCGGTCCGCCAGCCGCTCGACCGCCGCCATGTCGTGCGAGATGAGCAGCATGGCGAGCCCCAACCTTTCGCGCAGGCCGGCCAGCAGATCGAGGATCTGGCCGCGCACGGAAACGTCGAGGGACGACACCGGCTCGTCCGCCACCAGCAGCTCCGGCTCCGGCGCCAGCGCCCGCGCGATGGCCACCCGCTGGCGCTGGCCGCCCGAGAGCTCGTGCGGATAGCGGCCGGCAAGCTCCGGCGCGAGCCCCACCAGGGCCAGCAGCTCGCGCACCCGCGCGGCGCGTCCTGCGCGGCCGAGATCCGCATGGATCTCCAGCGGCTCGGCGACGATCGATCCTATCCGTTGTCGCGGATCGAGCGAAGCGTAAGGATCCTGAAACACCACCTGGAACCGCCGCCGGCGCCGGCGGAGCTCGCCTGCCCGGAGCGCCAGCAGATCCTCGCCGTCGAAGACGACGCGGCCGGCGGTGGGCTCGATCAGGCGCAGGGCGCAACGGCCGAGCGTCGTCTTGCCGCTGCCCGACTCGCCCACCAGCGCCAGGCACTCCCCGCGCGCCAGCGTAAGATCCACGCCGGCCAGAGCCTGCACCGTCCCCATCCGGCGGCGGAGAAAACCGCGCCGCACGGGGTAGTCCTTGCGCAGGCCCTGGATGGCGAGCAGAACTTTATCATCCATTATCATTCATCGTATTGAGGTGAGGGCCGGGCGGGGGCTGGCGCCAATCGCGGCACCGCCGCCAGCAGCTCGCGGGTGTAGGGATGGACGGCGGCGCGGAACAGCGCTTCGACTCCCGCCTCCTCCACCACCTGGCCGTGGCGCATGACCACGACGCGGTCGCAGGTCTCGGCCACCACCCCCAGGTCGTGGGTGATGAGCAGCACCGAGAGGCCGAGGTCCGCCTGCAGGTCCTGCAGCAGCTCGAGGATCTGCGCCTGGAGCGTCACGTCGAGCGCCGTCGTCGGCTCGTCGGCCAGCAGCAGGTCCGGCGCGCCGGCGAGCGCCATGGCGATCATCGCCCTTTGGCGCTGGCCGCCGGAGAGCTGGTGCGGATAGTCGTCCAGCCGGCGCCGGGAGTCCGCCAGGGCCACGCGATCGAGCAGCCGCGCGGCCTCGTCGCGGGCCTCCCGCCGCGACGTCCGGCGGTGCGCCCGGACCGCCTCGGCGATCTGGAAGCCGAGCGTGTACATGGGATCGAACGCCGTCGCCGGCTCCTGGAACACCATGCCGACGCGGCCGCCGCGCACCTGGGCCATCTCGCGCTCGGAGAAGGTCAGCAGATCGGCAGCTCCGCCCGGTTCCTCCAGCAGCACGCGTCCTCCGGTCACCCGGCCGGGCGGCGGCACCAGGCCGAGCACGGAGAGCGCGGTGAGGCTCTTGCCCGAGCCGGACTCCCCCACCAGGCCGACGAACTCGCCGCGCCCCACGGCCAGCGACACGCCGCGCACCACCGGCGTCCACTCGCCGGCGATGGGAAAGGAAACCTCGAGATCCTGAACTTCGAGGAGAGCAGGCTCCATGCTTATGCGGCGAGCCGCCGGAGCCAGCCCACGGTCGAGGCCACGCCGAAGCCGGTGGCGCCCGCCAGGAGGTTGCCGGGCTCGGGTTTGAGATTGGCCACCCCGGCGATGTCGAGATGGGCCCAGCGCTCGACGCCGCCGACGAACTGCGAGAGGAACGCCGCCGCGAGGCCGGCCCCTCCCCAGCGGCCGGCGGCGTTGCGCAGGTCCGCGTGCGTGCCCTTCATCTCCTCCAGGTACTCCGGGTAGAGGGGCATTCGCCACAGGCGCTCGCCGTCCTCGTCGGCCGCGGCGAGCAGCTCCCCGGCCAGCCCGTCGTGCGGCGTGAAGAGCCCCGCGGCCTGGTGCCCGAGGGCCACGACGCAGGCGCCGGTCAGGGTCGAGAACTCCAGCATCGCCTCCGGCCGGTCCTCGGCGGCCCAGGCCAGGGCGTCGGCCAGGATCATCCGCCCCTCGGCGTCGGTATTGGTGATCTCCACCGTCTTGCCGTTGTAGCAGCGCACGATGTCGCTCGGCCGGTAGGCGTTGGCGCTCAGCATGTTCTCGGCCAGGGGCGCATAGACCGACAGGCGCACGGGCAGCGCCAGGTCCGCCACCGCCCGCGCCACCGCGAGCACGGCGCAGGCGCCGCTCTTGTCGTACTTCATCTCGTCCATGTCCGCGGCCGGCTTGATCGAGATGCCGCCGGTGTCGAAGGTCACCCCCTTGCCGACGAGAGCGACGCGCGGGCCGGCGTCCCCCCATTGCAACCGCACCAGGCGCGGCTCGTGGGCGGAACCGGAGCCCACCGCCAGCAGGCCGCCCATGCCGCGGGCGGCGAGCTCGTCGGCCCCCAGCACCGTGAATTTCAGCCCGCGGCTCTCCGCGAGCTCCCGCGCCTGGCCCTCCATCCAGGTGGGATTGGCTTCGTTGGCCGGCGAATTGGCGAGGTCGCGGGCGAAGGCCACCGCCCCCGCCACCGCCACGGCGCCGGACAGGGCGTCCTGGTAAGCGGCCTCCTCGCCCGCCGGCGGCACCGCGGCGAGCCGCTCGACGCGGCCGCCTTTGTCGGCGTCGGTCTGATAGCGGTCGTAGCGGTAGGCCGAGAGCGCCAGCGCGCGCAGCACCCGGCCGGCGGCGCGCCCGGAGGTCTCCGCGTGGGCCGGCAGGACCACGGCCAGACGGCGGGCGCCGGCGGCACGCGCATCCTCGGCGGCGCGTTCCAGCCAACGGCCGAGCTTCTGGAAGCTGAAGTCCTTGCGCGCGCCGAGACCGTAGAGCGAGACCACCGGCCCCACCGGCCCCGCCTCGGTCTGCGCCCATTGCTCTTCCTTGCCTCGCCAGCCGCCGCGCGCCGCGAGCCGCTGCACCGCCCCCCGGGCCCCCTCCTCCAGGCCGTCCACCGCGGGAGCTTCGCCCTCGAAGCATCCCACCGCCAGCAGGTCCGCCTCCGGCCTCGCCGCGGGGACGACCTGGATCGCTGCCAATTCCGCCATATGAGCGTTCTCCTCAAATCAGTCGCGCCACCAACCTTATGCTATACGGTATCCTTCCGCATCCGAATTTAATCAAGGCGATCCGCGAGCGCGAGCATGAACCCGACGTCGTTCCTCCAGATGCTGCAGGGTCCGTTCAATTTCCTGCGCGCCGATCCGGAGGAGGTGCGCCGGCTGGTGCCGGACCTCCGGCGCGAGCTGCCCATCCCGCGGCCGATCTTCCTGGAGGACGAGAGCGCCACTCCTCTGCAGGGTTTCCCGATCCTGCTGTCGGCAGGCATGATCGAGATGCGCACGGCTCTGAGCGAGTGCATCGCGGCGGAGGAAGCCGTCCAGGTGGCCGGCCTGCGCCGGGAGGCTCACGACGTCAACGCCTACACCCAGGCGTGGGACTGCTACGCCGGCCTGCTCTCCGGCGCCCTGGAGAACGCCACCATCTCCAGCTACGGCCGCCAGTACCCGGCCATCTTCTGGCTCCAGCACTCGCTCGACGTGGCCCGCCTCCTCAAGGGCGTGCCGCAGCGCATCCTGCGGCGCGACAGCGAGCTCGGCCGCCGCCACGGCGCCGCCATCAAGTACCGTATCCTCGACCGCTACCTCGATCGCGTGCTGGCCATCAGCTACGACGTCGTGCAGCGCATGGCGGGCGCCACCGAGGAGGCCGAGGAGGAGCTCTTCCCGCGCCTGCTGACCCGCATGCGCGACAACGTCCTGCTGTTCACCGAAGACCACATCGGCCACGACCTCGGCGAGCTTGCCAGCTACTTCAGCGGCTCGCTCGACATCGACGGCCGCGACCTGCGCCGGCGCCAAGAGGAGCTGGCGCGCTGGCACTTCCAGCAGCTCGCCGTCAATCCGGAGCTGCGCTCCCTCGCCACCCATCTGCTGCGCAGCGATCCCCGCAACGACGCCCGCGACCTCCTCCGGCGGCCCGGCTACGTGGCGTTCCTCGCGGCCCTGCGGGAGTACGATCCGGAGCGGCTCCTGACCCCGCCCCTGGTACAGGTGTGGGAAAACCTCCTGCTCAAACTCAAGGAGTTCGAGCTCGTCCATGGGCTGCGCCGCCTGATCGTGCTCATAGAGAGCTGCGACGGGCATATGGTCAGCCGCGAGCTGCCGCCCGGCAAAGGCCTGCCCGGCAAGGAGCTGCGCCTCTCCCCCGCCACCCGGCCGCTCGATTTCGCGGCGCCCTGGGTGGTCGATCCGCGGGTCGAGCGCTACGGCATGATCTACGACATCAGCGATTTCTCGCAGACCCTCTCGATGCTCCACCGGGCGGGCAACTCCAGCCAGGACAGCGCCTTCCTCGCCATGTTCCGCTTCCAGCGGCGCATCCACCGCCTCGCCGTTTCCCACCGCGCCAAGCTGGAGAAATACCTCGGCGACGGCGCCTTCTACTCCAGCCGCGAGGCCACCAACTTGCTCCTCTGCTCCGTCCGCCTGCAGCGCTACTACGTCGCGGCCGTGCGCGAGGGGCTCCCCTTCGACCGCGGCATGCGCATCGCCCTCAACTACGGCCCCTACCGCCTCATCCCCATGGGCGGCCGGCCGGAGGAGGAGCGCTACGAGTTCTTCGGCCCGGGCCTCGTCGAGCTGTCGCGCCTGACCACCGGCAAGGCGACGCAGGAGTTCGACGAGGTCAAGACCATGCTGATCAACCAGGGCTATCCCGAGGCCACCGTGCAGCGCTTCTTCTCTCCCCTCTCGCAGCGGAACGTCGACGTGGTGGACAAGCGCGAGGAGTCGCGGCGCTTCTACGCCTACATCAACCGCAACGGCACCCTGCACAACAACGGCATGGTGGCCACAGGCTCGTTCGTCGCCCAGCTCGACTGCGAGCTCAACAGCGGCCGGCTCTCGCGCGGCAGCGACGGCGAGCGCGGCTACGTCGTGCTGACCCTGGAGGATGCCGGCGAGCAGCTCCCGGTGGGCATCCGCAAGCTCGGGCACGCCCAGTTCAAGGGGCTCGAAAAGCTGCCGGTCTATGAGATCGTAGACGCCGCGGACTTCGATCCCGCCACGCTCACCGCGATCGAGGGCGAGCGGCTGGTCACCGCGGTGGAGCGGGAGTTCGCCAACGCGATGGGACGCAACTGAAGGCAACCAACTAAGAGGAGTCCACATGGCCGAACCTCTCTGGCAGAGCGATCTTCCCGGGCTGCCGCCGCCGCGGCGGGGCAAGGTGCGGGACGTGTACGACCTCGGGGACGCGTTGCTCATCGTGGCCAGCGACCGGCTGTCGGCGTACGACCACGTGCTGCGGCCGGGCATTCCGGGCAAGGGGAAGATCCTCAACCAGCTCTCCAACTTCTGGTTCGGCCGGCTCTCGGGAGTCATCCCCAACCACCTGCTGGCCACCGACCCCGAGGACTTCCCCGACTCTCTGGCGCCGCATCGGGCCCTGCTGCGCGGCCGCGCCGTGGTCGCCCGCAAGGCGCGCGTCGTACCCTTCGAATGCGTGGCGCGCGGCTTCCTCGCCGGCAGCGGCTACAAGGAGTACGTCAAGGGCGGCACCGTCTGCAGCATCCCCCTGCCTCCCGGCCTCCAGCGCGCCAGCCAGCTCCCGGAGCCCATCTTCACGCCGGCCACCAAGGCCGAAGAGGGGCACGACGAGAACGTCGACTTCGCCACCGTCGAGAACACCCTGGGGCCGGATCTCGCCGCGGCCCTGCGCGATCTCACCCTCACTCTTTACAGCGCGGGCTCTTCCCACGCCGCCGAGCGCGATCTCATCCTCGCCGACACCAAGTTCGAGTTCGGCCACGCGCAGGACACCGGCGAGCTGCTGCTGATCGACGAGGTCCTCACCCCCGACTCCTCGCGCTACTGGGACGTCAACCAATGGCTCCCCGGCGAAGAGCCCGTCTCGTTCGACAAGCAGTTCGTCCGCAACTGGCTCGACGAGACGGGCTGGGACAAGGAGTCGCCGCCCCCCGAGCTGCCGGAGGACGTCGTGCAAGGCACACTCGAGCGCTACGTCGAAGCCTTCCGGCGGATCACGGGGCGGGAGCCGGAGCTGTAGGCTTCAACCGCTACCGCGACTCCGGCGGGCAATCGAAGGAAGAGAGTTGCGGCGGCTTCTTGCAATCCGAGGTTGTCGCTACGTTGATTCCCAACGCGCATTGGTAGCCGTAGTGGTGCTGCCATCCCGCCTGCTTCAGAAAGTCTTTCTCCGCTGGGCTGATGCCGCCGCGGAGCGGCGCCTCCTCAGGCCTGATCTGGGTGTAACCCTTGTCCTTGACGAGATCCCGCAGGTGATCGATCACCCCGCGCAGAACCGCGTCGGCGTGGATGGTCGGCTCATAGAGGCCGGCGATCGATTCCAGGTTCTCGACGTTCCAGGCCCGCGGCACGACGTCATAAGGATTGTGCATGCGGTCGGTCTGAGCGCCGAGCCGTGAGTCGTAATAGGTGGCGAACTCGAGGTTGCCGGGGGTCGGACCCGCCAGGGGATAGACCTGAAACTGCACGCTGCCGGACGTCCAGTCCGCCTGCGTGTCCGCCAGCCACAGGGCCAGCGTCGGCGCCAGCGCGCCGCCCAGGCTGTGGCCGGTGACGTCGATCTGAAGCGAGGGGTAGGCCTTCGACTGCGTCTGGAGAAACGTAGTCAGGGTCTGGCCCTGGCCGGGCTCGACCGAGGGCGTCAGGGTCTGCAGATGGAGAAGCCCTTCGGAGGTGCCCTTCGAGATCTTCGCCCCGCTCGGCGGATTGCCGTACTCCCAGGTGACTTGCTCATCGACGTCGAAGTCTTCCGCCAGCCAGTCGTCGAGCGCCAGGGGATTGGTGCCGCGCACCACGATCGCGAGATGGTCGGGTTTCACCTTGTCCTGCACGACGTACATCATGTTGTCGTCGAGCAGGGCGACGGAGAACTTGTAGACCGCCGGGCCCCAGACCAGAGTCCAGTTGCTCGCCAGCGCGTTGGCTGCGAGCGCCTCTTTCATGCAAGGGACGAGGATCTCCTCCACCTTGCCGCTGGAACGATCGAGGTCCCCGCCGATATAGGAGAGGAAGGCGAGCGTCGCCATCTGCTGCCGGACGTTGGGAACGGGAGGGGGGACGATCTTTGGCGGAGTCACGGGCTGTGGCCGCTGGCAGCCGAGGGTACAAAGGACGACAGCCGCGAGCATGAGAAGAGCACGGAGTCGCATAGAGATCCTCCACGGTCTGCCGGTCGCGGAAACGCGCCGGCCGAGCAACGACGTTTCAAGGATTGACAGAAACTTAGCATAGACAGGCGTAGAAACCAATCTCGGTCGTTCTACGTCTAACTCTCCGGAGGTTCCCCTCATGCGCTCGAAGCTCGTCTTTGCCTTGCCGCTCGTCCTCGCGTTGACGCCTGATCTTCATGCGGGTCCCCCACCCACGGAGGTCCAGCCTTTCAAGGAGACCCTGCAGGGCGTGGAGGTCGCCGATCCCTACCGCTGGCTCGAAGGCAGCGCGGGACTGGAGAACGGCGAGACCGATGCGGCCCTCGACGCGCGGGTCTCGGCGTGGACGGACACGCAGAACGCCTACACCCGCTCCGTGCTCGACCGCCTGCCGCGGCGCCGGGAGATCGAAGCGCGCCTGCGGCAACTGGAGGGCGGCGGCGGGTTCCGGTTTGGCGTCAGGGTGAGCGGCGACTGGACGTTCTATCAGCAGATCACTCCTGGCCAGCAGCAGCCGGTGCTCACGGTGTCCAATCCATCCAAACAAGGCGGCGAGCCCCGCGTGCTCGTCGATCCCGTGGCCGTGGATCCGAGCAGCCTGACGACGCTCGCCTGGTTCGAGCCCAGCCCCGACGGCAAGCTCGTCGCCTTCGGCCTCTTCAAGTCGGGCGACGAGAACGCCACGCTCTACCTGCTCGAGACGGCCACCGGTACCTGGCTCGCCGACGAGATCCTCAATAAGGTGCGCGAGGTCGACTGGCTGCCGGACGGCTCCGGCTTCCTCTACAACCACCTCGCGGACATCGCCAATCCGTATACCCGGCGCGTCCGCTTCCACCGCGTGGGCACGCATCCGCGGCAGGACCGCACCCTCGCCGAGCAGGACAAGCAAGGCCCGGGCGCCAGCACCTGGGGTCCGTTCGCGCACCTGAGCCCGGATGGCCATTGGGCGGTCGTCGGCCACTGGATGGGCAGCGGCGTCAACGACCTCTGGGTGATGGACTTCCGCCAATGGCTCGCCGGCGGCGAGGCGCCGCGCCGGCCCATCGTCGTCGGCAAGCAGGCGCAGAGCGGCCTGCCGGACACCTACTTGAAAGGCGATCCCATCCAGGGCGACACGCTCTACATGACCACCAACCTGGACGCGCCCTTCAAGCGCGTCGTGGCCGTGGACCTCAACGATCCCGATCCGGCGCGCTGGCGCGAGGTGATCCCCGAGAAGAAGGGCGCCGCGCTGCAGAAGCTCGATCTCGCCGGCGGCCTCCTCGTCGCCACCTATCTGAAGGACGCGACGACGCGCCTCGAGCGTTTCGCGCTGGACGGCACGCCGCGCGGCGAGCTGCCGCTGCCCGGCCTCGGCTCGGCCGACTTCACGGCGACCCCGGGCTCCCGGGAGGCCTTCTTTGCCTACGCCAGCTTCAACGAGCCGCCGGGCATCTATCGCGTGGACGTGGCCACGGGCGAGCGCAAGCTCCTGTGGCGCGCGCAGGTGCCGTTCGATCCCGCCACGCTGGAAGTCGAGCAGGTCTGGTATCCCTCCAAGGACGGCACCCGCATCAGCATGTTCTTGATCCACCGCAAGGGCCTGAAGCTCGACGGCTGCAACTCCACCCTTCTCGACGGCTACGGCGGCTTCGGGATCTCCATGACGCCGTACTTCGGCCTCTACACGGTCCCCTGGTTCGAGGCGGGAGGCATCTACGCCGTGCCGAACCTGCGCGGCGGCGGCGAGTACGGCGAGGACTGGCACCGCGCCGGCATGCTGGAGCGCAAGCAGAACGTCTTCGACGATTTCATCGCCGCCGCCGAATGGCTGATCGCGAAAGGCTACACGCGGCCGGAGCGGCTGGCGATCGAGGGCGCCTCGAACGGCGGCCTGCTCGTCGGCGCCATGGTCACCCAGCGGCCGGATCTCTTCTCCACCGCCGTCGCCGGCGTGCCGCTCATGGACATGCTGCGCTACCACAAGTTCCTGCGCGCCCGGAACTGGATTCCCGAGTACGGCTCCAGCGAAGACCCCAAGCAGCTCGCCTGGCTCCTCCGCTACTCGCCGTACCACAACGTCAAGGAAGGCGCGAAGTATCCGGCCCTGCTGATCACGGCCGGCGAGCGGGACGAACGGGCGCACCCTCTCCACGCGCGCAAGATGGCGGCCCGCCTCCAGGCCGCGACCTCAGGAGATCCGGAGACGCGGCCCATCCTCCTCTGGGTGGAACGCAACACCGGCCACGGCTACGGCACCCCGGCGGACCTGCAGCGCGCCGGCGCTGTGGACCAAATGGCCTTCCTCATGTGGGGAACGCGGATGGGCGAAGCCTGCGCGAACGTCGCGAAGGCGTCGCGATGATCCCTGGACGTAAAGAGTTAAGCGTATAGATTGACAGTCTTCCCATACAACGTCGCATTGCACGCGTAGCAAAAAATTTGCACGCGCAAAATGTCGCGTTGAACGTGTACAAAAAAACTTGCACGCGTTTCTCGCGATCTTCCACCCATTCGGGATTGCAGTCTGCCTCTCAACTCTCGCCAGTCAGCCATCGCGAGCCTCTTGTATCCACCTGAACGCGCGATGTACGCCTTTTTCGCGACATCAGATCGGTAAAACGCGGCATGCTACGGCTCCAACTTGACGCTTAAGCGCTATTCGCGACATCGCATCTCTTCGTTGTCGCGTCTTACTGGTCCAGGAAACGAGCTACGGCTGTAGGATTGAGGTCAAGGCATGCACTGTCGCTATTTACGGGAATCTCTTCGGGCGCTATGGACTTTGGCGACAATCCAGCGTATCTTTGCAGAGCCGCAAGGACATTTGGCGACAGAGAAGGGGCAGATGGCGACGAGCTAAGCCTCCCGTCGCGCCTTTTGGGGTGAGGATAGCGCGAGCTGCGGCCTCTTCGCGACATCGGAGGGATGCAGATGGCTTCGAATCTGTCGATCGACCAGATGCTGGCCCAGTTGCAGACCAAGATCGCGCACCATCAAGAGCGCCAGGTCTTTCACGCCAAGCAGGAGGCGTTTCATCGCGACCAGGGGGCCCTCCATGCCGCCGAGCTGGCGATGTCCCTCGAGCGCTTCGAGGCCTTCAGCGCCGCGGCGGCGGCCGCCGGAGAGCTGCTCGACCGCACGCGCCCCGGCTCTCCCCCGCAGGCCGCCAAGGACGCGGACGAGGATCTCGGCAAGGGCCGGCCCCTGAGCCGGATGATCGCGCGAGTCCTGGAGGACAAGAAACCGGACGAGGTCTTCGGCCCCGCCGCGGTGACGGCCGAGATCAACAAGCGTTGGGGATCCAAACTGCGCCGCCGCCCCGATCCCCGCTCCGTAGCCGCCACCCTCCGCCGCTGGGCCGTAGCCGGCCGCATCCACCGCACGCGCGAGGGCCGGGCGCATTACGAGTCGCTGTACGTCAAGAAGGCGCCGGGGATAGGCTCCTAGAAGTTTGAAAGTCCCACAGGCCCTCGTTCGGTCCAGACTGTCTGGGCTACCTTGACGAATTTTAGAAGCAGGTGTAGATTTGACCAATCCGAATGAGCAATCTACTGCGGAGGTCTCGAAGGGCCCTCCAGCTAGATTTGTCCGTCTCTTAACAAGGTGGGGATGCAGATAGGAGGATTGTAATGATTGTGCAAGTGGGTGCCTTTTGCTTCGGTCTCGTGGTAGGTTGGATAACCTATCGCACACTGCGCCGGACCGGCGAAATCGTGGCGCTCTCCAATATCGCCACGGTTATTGGTGCCGTAGGGGGCGCGGCGGTTACCGGCCTGTTCGACTCAAAGGAGCTATTCGCTTGGTACAGCATTGGCCTGACAATGGGCTTCTTCCTCTACCTAATCCTCGGCCACACCATCTTCAAGAATAGTCCCTGGCTGGGAAGCGGAAGCTAGCTTGGCATATACGTTTGAGGAATGAACATTGGCGCACAGCTACGCCGATCTTGTCCAATGGCTAAGGACTCTCCAAGGGCTCCTTGAGAAAGAAAGCCCCAGCCCGACTGCGCGCTTAGAAGCGCTTGAGATACGGAGGTTGCTCCAACTGCTGGCCTGGCTAACAAAGCTAGACCCCAGCAGGTCACTCCCTCCAGTAATTGAGTCTCTGGCATCCGATCTTCCGAGGATGATCGGTGACCTCAGAAAGCGTCGTCGGGGCGTTCTTGACTCCCGTAGCGCGGAGCGATACCAGAGGATTCACTTATTGAGAAGGACTCTGGAGCGCGTCGGGCCGACAGGATTCGGTGGACCACCACCGAGGGACGATAAGGGTTGGTGGCCTGGCTCAATGGGGCATCCGTCTGCTCGGCCCCCTCGTCGTGGGCGGCCTCAAGGCAGACCGCGTCGCCGTAAGCCGGCTGAGGAACGGCCAGTGGTACCTCCGGCGCGTTACGCCAATGTGGTCCTGCTCAGAGAGACTATAGACCGCCGCCTGAGTACCTCCAAACCGATCTCGCCCGGATTGGTCTTCCGACTTCGCCTCGATATTGGCGCCCTATCGCGGGAGAGCCAAGTCGAAGAACCCGAGCCGTTTCCCGACCACGCGTTGCCGGATGAGGACCTCTGGATAGATGTCATGCTGAGCAGCATACACTTCGTAGTGGCGGAGAGCCGGGCGGAGCTCGACCACGCCTGGGCTGCGGAGGGCCGTTTCTTTCTCCCGCGGAACGGGAACCCCGGCCGGACTCCCGACGAAGGACGGTACCTCCAGTTCTTCTTGCGAGCACCGGATGAGCACGTGAGCGGCGCCCGTGCCCGAGTCGGATACTACTTCCGTGGCGCGGTTGTCCAGTCCCAGGTACTGATCGCCGATGTGGGCACCGGCAAAGGTAGCTTCACCATCGTCACCGACTACACAATCGCAGCATCTCCGGTTCACCTCGGCGCAATTAAGGAGCGGCCCCGACTAGCCCTCCTCGCCAACGACAGCAGCGGAAACCATCAAGTTTCGGTGCGCGCGACGGGCATCAGCGGGGAACTGGTTGTCCCCCCACGGCCTCTTGAGATCGACAAGGGTGCTCTTGGTAAGCTTATCGATGATCTGCGAAAGGCATTGCGTAGTGATGACATTGCCCCCACGCGAAGAAAGCGTGCCAGGGATCGGCTGATCTGGGACTTGCGCACCTTGGCCCCACTTGGCTGGAGGCTCTGGAGCGCATCGGCGGCGCAGTTCATCGATGCCTGGGATGCTGTTCGCAAGCAGCCCGGCAACCTCGTACTCCATGTGGCGCGCACCAGCACCTCAAGTTTCGCCTTTCCCTGGAGCTTCGTCTATGAGCACTCGCTGGACTCCGAGATTCTTCCAGAGCGCCTTGAGATCTGCCCCTTGGTCAAGGACTGGGACGGGCACCAGCCGCTTGTTGAAGGATCTCCCCGCGAGTGCCCGCACGCGGGGCGTATCCGCCACGAAAACCTGCTCTGTCCGTTCGGATTCTGGGGTTTCCGCTATGCCGTCGAGCAGCTCTCCTCGACCGACGAGCCGGTGACCGCTATCAAGCTGACTGCAGGTGCACGCGCAGTGGTGGCCACGACCCTGTACGATGTCGATCCCGAGGACATTGCCCGGCACGTTCACCAACTCCAAGCCGCCCTGCCCGGGGTGACTCTCGATCAGGGCGACAGTAAAGCCAAGATCCGGGCGCTCCTAAGCACTGACCTTCCACTCGTCTACTTCTTCTGCCATGGCGAGAAGGTGAATGCGGCCAGCCCTGATACCTATCTGGGGGTCGGTAAGAGGGAGAAGATCACGGCAGACGATTTCAACGGCTGGGTTAAACTCTGGAGGGAAGACGGCAAGCGGATCTGGGACAAGATACGGCCGCTCATCTTTATCAACGCTTGCCACTCCCTTGAGATTAATCCCGATACCCTCGTCTCCTACCTCGGCGCGTTCGTCGGGACGGCGAGGGCTGCTGGCGTGATTGGTACCGAGGTCAAGGTCCACCAGGATCTTGCGATGGAGCTTGCGACCGAGTTCTTCGGCCGCTTCGTGCGCGACGGCTGGAGCGTTGAACGCGCGCTACGTGAGGTCCGCCTCGATTTTCTGCGTGACGGCAATCTCTTCGGCCTGCTCTACACGCCCTACTGCTGGGCCGATCTCACCCTAGTTCGGATTCCGGTAGCGGGATTGGACTCATGACAGGCCTTGAAAGTTTCGCGGAATGAGTCCTCTATGATTCGCTCGGCGGTTACCTGAAGCCCGCATCCAGGGGTCAAAGTTACACCAGCCAGGCGGAGATTACCCGCCAGTCCGATCCGGCAGCTCGTAGCGAATCAATCCGCGGAAGATCTCATTCGGATGGGCCTCCTGAAGCACATGGGCATGGACCCACCACGCCCCGTCCCGGCGCTCCTCGACGCTCTGCAGGCGGTAGAAGCGCTCGCCGATCTCGATCGTGATGCGCTCGTTCCAGTCCGGCTTCGGACGGCAGCTCAGCACGATGAGTTCGCTGCCCTTCCCGCGCATAAGGCGATCGGGCCGTAGGGGTCCGAAACGATGGCGCCGTTCGAGGCTGCTGAAGAGCCTCCGCACGGCCTGCGCCACTCGCATCCCAAGCCAGACGAGCGGCTCCCCTACCGCGTCGCGATTGACTCCGAAGGCCACCAGCCTCGCGATTCCTACCAGCGGGATACTGATGAGGAGCCAAGTCAAGGGATGGAGCGCCCAGCTCAGCCAGACCACGGAGCCGCTCCAAAAGACACCCAGTCTGTTCTCGAAACTGGCGAGTTGCCGCGGGTCCATCTGCTCGACCACGTACGTGGCGATCTTGTCTGTCTCTGTCTGGAAATAGGCCAGCGCGTTGGCCAGGAGCAGCTTGCCGCCGAGATAGAACTCGAGAACGCCGAGGACGGCTGACCAGATGAAGGGCTCCGCACCGTAACGGCGGATCAGCTCCTCGCGCTCCGCTGCTGGAAGGAGAGCGGCAAGGATGTCCAGGAAGGGATTGCGCCCAGGCACCTTGACGGCCCTCAGCGGCAGTCGATCTTCTGGATGTCGCCGACCGACCCCTTCCCTTCCTTCTCATAGGTGACCCGGCAGACCTTGACCTCCGTGGGCAGCCGGCGAGAGAACATGACCGAGGTGCCGCTGTAGCCGCAGGCGATCCAGAACCCTCGCGGGCTGGGCCCGAAGTGCCAGATCCCGGTCCACTCCTTGCCCGCCGACGCGGTGTCGTCGTAGACCAGCGAAGCCTGCTCCTTGGGCGGGCCGTCGAAGAAGGTGACGCTGGCGAGGCGGTGCGGCAGACCGTCGTCAGCCGCGGTCCAACCGTTGGGGATTGCGGCAGGCTTCTGCTCGACCGCGATAGTGCGCGGGCAATTCACGAGCGAATTCGGAGTCCCAGCGCCGAGCGCGACGACGGCAAGGAGAGCGGTGAACATCGTTCTATTTTATCCCGCGGCCACCCCAAGCCTCGCTCGCCAGCAATCAGCTACCCTTGCGGGTAGTAGATCCACCCGCCTTTTGAGATGGCGCAAAGAAGAAAATATTTCCTATTCTATCCCCTAACTGAGAGAAGTCCCCAAGAATTGGCCCATTCGGGCTAAGGAGGGAACCATGAAAAGCAGATCGTGCAGCCTACCGCCGATCGCCTTGGCGGCCATCGGCATCTTTCTCGGCCTCACCGCGGCCGTGCAACTGGCGGCAGCGCCTCGCGCGGATGGCCTCCTCGTCACCCAGGCCAGCACTCGGACGGGTCTTCGCGGCCAGGTGGTCCGCGGCGGGACCCGCATCTGGTTCAAGTCGCAGATCGTAGATGGCCTCCTCACCTCCAGCATCACGGCGCGCGGCGGCCGCACCCTCTGGCTCTATACCGAGAGCCTCGGGGAGCGCGGCGAGGACGCGCTCTTCATCGTGATAGGCAAGGCCCGCTTCACAGGGAGCTATACGCCCGAGGTGCAGGTCGAGATGGAGGCCTTGGCGCTCTCGCCCGAGGGTGACCTGCTGCGGACTCTTGCCTTCGAGCTCCAGGAGAAGGCGCCCGGCGCGGCCCTCGTCGCAGAGCGGCGGGGGCTCGAGACCGCCTACCAGGCGATCCAGCAGAGCTACCCCGGCTTCGGCGCGGCGCAGCTTTTCGGGGCCACTGATACTGCCGACTATCTGGTGACCGAGCGTGGTGAGTATGTGGTCAAGACACAGCACCCGGACGCGGTGTTCAGGGCCAATGCTCTCACGGGGGAGCACAAGGAAGAGGCTGAGGCAGCCGCGGCGGCGGCCGGGAAGAGTTACGATCCGACAAAGGTGTTCGAGAAAGATGACCCGCACATTGGGGATGACTGCTTCGGCATGTGCGGCAAGGGATGCACCGACTTCTTCGGCTGCGGCTTCGAGGGGTGGTCGCACGAGTGGGTGGGCGAGCCGAACGCGACGGCGGGGCCCTGGACCTGCGAGTGCAGCCGCAAGCAGGACGGCGGCTCCTGCGGCGAGCCTTATGGCTCACAGCTCTGGCAATTTGACGGCACCGCCGTGCACACGATCCGCGGCCGCAGCTCGCCCGGCTGCATCGCGCACGACTGGTGCTGCCGGAACTCTCTCTTCGGCTGCCTGGACCCGTTCTGCATCGCGATCATGCCGGCGGCGCTCGACTGCTTCTTCAATGGTTGGCCGGTCTCCTGGAGCTACGTAGGGCCGCACTATGAAGTAAATATCATCTACGGCAATCCCGACGAGACCTGCTACTGCGAGCCGTGTCAGCCGACCGAGGAGTATTAGAGGCTAGCGGGACGACTAGGATGGGCGGCGTTTATCCCGCCGCCCATCCCAACACCTCGCTCGCCAGCCACCACAGGCCCACGAGAAGGATGAGCACCGGCACGACGAAGCGCAGCCAGAGGTAGAGCAGGCGGATCGCGGGTCCGGGTGACGGTCCTCCCAGCTCGCGCAGCACCGCCGCGCGGTCCATGCACCAGCAGACGGCGATCACGGCCAGCAACGAGCCGAGCGTCTGCATCCCCGAGCCGAAGGTGAGGTCCCAGGCGAGGAAGATCTTCAGGTTCGGCATCGGCGGCAGCGCAATGAGGAAGATCAGCAGCGCCAGCCACCAGACGGCCTGCCGGCGGGTGAGCGAGGTGTTGTCCGTGAGGGCCGCCACCTGTACTTCCCAGGCTGCGATGGCGGAGAGGAAGCCGGAGCCGAGGAGGCCGAGGAAGAAGATCAGGCCGAAGAGCCCGCCCAGCGGGATGGCCGCGAACACGCGCGGCAGCGTCTGGAAGATGAGGTCGGGTCCGCTCGCCGGCAGCAGGCCCAGGCTGACCACGGCGGGCAGGATGGCGAAGCCGGCCAGGATTCCGGACGCCGTATCGCCGGTGACGGTGATCGCGGCGTTGCCTGGCAGACGATCCTCAGGCTTCAGATAGGAGCCGTAGATGACCATCATGGTGCCGCCCAGGGACAGGGTGAAGAACACCTGGCCGAAGGCGGCGGCGAGCACGCGCGGCGTGAAGGCGGCGAGGTCGAAATGGCCGATGAACCACATCACCCCTTCGCCGGCGCCGGGCAGCGTCAGCGCGCGGACCATGAGCACCAGCAGGCTGAAGAAGAGGGCCGGGATGAGGACCTTGCTCGCTTTCTCGATGCCGGCTCTCAGGCCCCGCACGAGCACGGCGGCGCAGGCGGCGATGAGAACGCCGGTGAAGCCGACCTGGAGGAGGAAAGACCGGAGCACGAAGCCCGTGGCCGGCGGCAGGATGGCGCCTTCCGCCCACGGCAATCCGGCGAGGCGCGCCGCCTCCCCCACCGCGTAGTAGAGCACCCAGCCCAGCGCGTTGATGTAGTAGCCGGTGGCGGCGAACATGACGCTGAAGAGGAGCCATCCCACGGCGCGGCCGAAAGGGAATCCGACGCGCTCGAAGGCCCCCACCGGCCCGCGGCGGGTATGCCGGCCGAGCGCCCACTCCGCCGCCAGTGCCGGAATCCCCAGGAGTACCGACGCCAGGACATAGACCAGCACGAACGCGGCGCCGCCGAACTTGCCGACCATGTAGGGAAAGCGCCAGACGTTCCCCAGGCCCACCGCTACGCCCAGCATCGTAAGGACGAGGCTGAGGCGGGAGGTGTAGGTCTCCCGGGGTCCGTCCGCTCGGTTCGGATCCGGCATGAGTGAGCAGATTGTAGACCGCCTGCTGTGCGGTAGAGTCGTATCTCATGGCACGCCCTTTCCGAAGCCTCTCCGCGCGGGAAATCCTTGCTCTAGCCATCACCGCCGAGGAGGAGGACTCGCGGATCTACGACGACTTCGCCGCCGGCCTGCGCGACAAGTATCCGGCCACGGCCGAGGTCTTCACGCAGATGCGCGACGAGGAGATCGGCCACCGCCAGCGGCTCACCGAGCTCTATATCGAGCGCTTCGGCAACCATATCCCGCTGATCCGGCGCGAGGACGTCAAGGGCTTCGTGCGCCACAAGCCGCCGTGGATGATCTGGCCGCGCGGCCTCGACGCCGTCCGCGGCCAGGTGGCGGTGATGGAGCTCGAAGCCACGCGCTTCTACCGCCGCGCCGCCGCACGATCGACGGACACCGGCATCCGCAAATTGCTCGACGATCTCGCCGACGAGGAGAGCCGCCACGCGTCGCGCGCCGAGGAGCTGATCGAGGAGAATCTCACCCCCGAGGCGCGCGAGGACGAGGAGCGCACGCGCCGACGCCTGTTCCTGCTCCAGGTGGTCCAGCCCGGGCTCGCGGGCCTCATGGATGGCTCGGTGTCGACGCTCGCTCCCCTCTTCGCCGCCGCCTTCGCGACGCGCGACAGTTGGGACGCGTTCCTCGTAGGCCTCGCCGCCTCCATCGGCGCCGGGATCAGCATGGGTTTCGCCGAGGCGCTCTCGGACGACGGCGCGCTCACCGGCCGCGGCCATCCGTGGCTGCGCGGGCTCGTCTGCGGCGTGATGACCACGCTCGGCGGCATCGGCCATACCCTGCCCTACCTCATCCCCGACTTCCGCGTCGCCACCGGGGTCGCCGTCGCGGTGGTGACGGGCGAGCTGGCTGCGATCTCCTACATCCGCCACCGTTACATGGACACTCCCCTGCTCTCGGCCGCCTTCCAGGTCGTCGTCGGCGGGGTGCTGGTGTTCCTGACGGGGATCCTGATCGGCAGCTCCTGACGGGAGGCGAATCTGTGAAAACCATTGCGCTGCGCTTCGTGAAGTGGGGCACGGGGCTCCTCGTGCTCGGCCTGCTGACGGGCTACGGGCCGCTGGGCCACTACTTGCACGGGGGTGTCAAAGTCGCGTGTCCGTGGGCGCCGGTTCATGGCCATGTCGCGCTCCTCGGCTGGCTCGGAATGACCGTGTTCGGGCTGGTTTATCGCGCGCTGCCCGACTGGGGCACGCCGAGCGCCAGCGCGTTGAAGCTCGCCAAGGGGCATTTCTGGCTGGCGGTGATAGGGGTCCTCGGCGTGTGGGCGAACGGGATCCTCGGCTACCGGCTCATCGGCAAAATCTCGCCGGGCTTCTATTACAAGCCCGACACGCCGAGGCTGAATCTTTGGTTGTCGATCGACGGCTGGTTCCTCTCCCTCTTCGCCCTCGGTTGCGTCCTCTTCATGCTGGTGGTGTTTGGCACGCGGTATGAGGTGCAGGACGAATGAGGCGTCTCCGCAAGGTCCTCCTCGTTTTCCTTTTGTTGATCGTCGCCCTGATTGTGGGCGGCCTGCTTGCGCTCAAGCTGCGGTACGGCGGCCATACCGTTCGCTTCGCGAGCCATGCGACGGCGCCGCTCCTCCCCGCCTCGGCGCTCGAGGTGGCGGCGGTGCTGGACGAAGCGCCGGGGAATCTCGCGGTGAGCGCCGATGGACGCCTGTTCTTCAACTATCACCCCGAGGGGCGCCCGGAGATCAAGTTGGCGGAATGGACCGGCGGACGGGCCGTGCCGTGGCCGAACGAGGAATTCCAGCGCGAGCGCGGCCCGGACGAGCCCTGGTTCGATCAGGTGTTCAGCGTCCGCATCGACCGGCAGAACCGGCTGTGGACGCTGGACACGGGATTCCACGGGCTGCGCCACCCGCGGGTGCTCGCTTTCGATCTCGCCAGCGGCCGGCTCGTCCACCGCTGGGACATCCCGCGCGAGCTGGCGGGTATCGGCTCCTACGTGCAGGACATGCAGATCGATCCGCAGGGCCGCTGGGTCTATATCGCAGACCTCGGAGCGCTCAACGGACACGCGGCCATCCTCGCCTACGACAGCCGCACGGGCCACGGCCGCCGGCTGCTCGAAGACCATCCGAGCGTCCTCGGCAAGCCGTACATCATCGACGCCAAGGGCAAGCGGATGGATCTGCTCGGGGGCCTCTATAAGATGCACCCGCACATCGATCCCATCGGGCTCGACCGGCAGGGCGAGTGGCTGTACTACGGGCCGATGTCCGGCGGGCGGCTCTATCGCATCCGCGCCCGGGATCTGAACGATCCGTCGCTCTCGCCGCAGGCGCTGGCGGCGCGCGTCGAGGACTACGGGGCGAAGAACCAGTGCGACGGCATCACCACCGACGTGCTCGGCAATATCTATCTGACGAGCATCGAGCAGGGCGCCATCGACGTGCTCACCCCGCAGCGCAAGCTGTCCACGCTTCTCCGCAGCGGCCGCATCCGCTGGCCGGACGGCATGAGCTACGGGCCGGATGGCTATCTCTACTTCACCGACAGCGACATTCCGGACGTCATGATGAAGCCGAAGAGCCACATCCGCGCCAGCGCGCCGTTCTACATCTTCCGTTTCAAGGCGCCGGCGGCGGGTATCGCGGGGCAGTAGAAGTCACCGCACCATGCGGAAGTAGAAGCGGCCCGCCACGCCGGCGGGGATGCAGCAACTCCTCAACTGCCAAGAAGACCCTTGTCGCGAAGGATCTGGATATAGCCCTCGCGGGTCAAGGGGCAATCGATCAGGGCGCGGAACTGCTCCTCGTTCAGCTTCATCTGCTGACGGATCAGGTGGGGAACCTGGCCTGGAATCTTGCCCGAGCCTCTCGACCGCCGCGTTGCGATGACTCGTCTGCCGTCCACGAACAGATAGGCCCATCGATCTATACGTCGATCCTGCACCGACATCCCCACCTTCTCCCAGGCTCGGTCCAGGACCTCCGCGCTGATCGACACGGGTTAATTAGAGTGTTGAGCACGCCTGTGAAGGTGGGATTCAAGGACCCGCAAGGTATCCTGAAGGGCTGGGCCGAGAGAGTCGCGATCATTGTCCAGGGTGACGAAAAGCTCGGCGAGCGCCGCGCGGAAGTCGTCCAGGGCCTCGGCCTCGTCCTTGCCATAGCCGAAAACTTCAGATTCCGGATGGTAGATCGTCATCCCTTCAGGCTCCCAGTGGACTTCAACACGAAGCGGCGAGAAGACAGAAACCCGCGGGTCTCCGAGATCCTCGACCGTCAGAAGGAGTGGCTGACCAGGAGCACTTGCGGAACGGACACTCATGCGCTGAGGATACCCTGCTCCTGCCTCCACGTCCAGATTCTTGTTCGCAGGTAATCGGCAGTTTGATGTAGCATCAACGCATCATGAGGACCATCATCAAGGAGCCGACTCCTCTTCCCGTGCTCGCGGATCCAGCGCCGGTGGTGGGGATCGATCTCGACGACACGAGCCAGTTATGGGAGATCGATGATCCTATGATCGCCACAGATCCGGAAGGCTAATCTCGCTCCTACCGTCCGCTTTATCAATCCCAGTCCGCGCCTCCCCATCAGGCCTTACTAGAGCCTGATGGGGAGCTCATCTGGGACGAAGGTTGCCGCTATGGTTGCTCGACGAAAAAGCCCATGACGTCAACGACGAGATGTGTCGAGCCCGAGGGGGACATGACCGGCCGGAGCCTCAGCTTGCCGTCCGGGGACAGCTTTGCGATGGCGTTGTTGGCGCGAGTCATGTTCGCGCCGAAGTTGAGCGTGCTGGTGAGCGGCGGTTGCTGGAGGTCCGCCGGGTAGACGGTCAGGTGGCCTCCCGCTGTCGTCTGGGCCACCGTGACGTTGATCACCACCGCGGTGGCCAGCGGCGAGACGCCGCAATGCGTGATGGCTACGACGTCGAGCACCCGGTCGGTGCCGGAGGAAACCGGCGCGTTTCCTCCTTCCGGAGTACGGGTGTCGAGCAGCCGGCAGGGCGTAACCGTGTAGTAATCGCCATCCGGGATCACCTGAATGATCACGTTCGCGGCGTTGACGCTCGACTTGCCGCGCGAGTCCTTCACTATCAGCGAGGCGTTGTAGTTGCCGACGTCGTTGTAGGTGTGGTCGATCGTCGGCGAGCCCTGCGTCACCGGCGCGCTGCCGTCGCCGAAGTCGAAGGTGTACTCGGCGATCGTGTCTCCATCCGGGTCGGACGACGCCGAGCCGTCGAAATGGACCATCAGCGGCGCGAAGCCGGACTGCGGCGTGGCCGAGAGGCTCGCCAGCGGCGCCTCGTTCGGCTCGCACGCGGCGTTGGTTAACACCGTGTAGTCGCTGGGCGTGGAGTCGTCGATGACGACGATCAGGCCCGAGCCGCCGCCGCCGATCAGCAGGCGCGTCTCACCCTTGGCGTTGGCGAGGACGTCTCCCGCGACCGGCGCCGGCTGCGCCGGACCGCCGATCGTCACCGGCTCCGTCAGCAGGCTGCGCGAGAGCTTGATGGTGATCGTGTCGCCGGCGACGCTGCCGTCCGTGATCGGCCCGAGCGTGGTCTGCTCGTTGATCGTGCCGTTGAAGTCGATGCGGCCGTACTCGTACGCCGGGACCGGCGTGTTGCCGGTGGTCATGGCCACGTAATACTGGACGCCGTGGAAGGTGAAGTAGACGTACCAGAAGCCGTTGGGCGGCGGCAGCGGATCGAGACTGTTGTGGGTCTGGATGCGGAATTCCAGGTCGTCGTCGGCAGGCTCCGCCGGGTCCCAGGGCTCGGCGATGAACGCCGCCTTGAGATCGAGACCTTCGTTGCCGGGCGCGCCGGTCTGGTCGCCGGCGGGATCCGTCGTCACCTGCACGCCGGGGACCTGGCACGGATCGTCGTTCTCGACGACCGGCGGGTTGCCGACCGTCACCGCCGGACACATCGCGCCTTGACCGGCGGCGCTCACCGCCCGCACGCGATAGAAGTAGCCCTGTTGCGATGGGGGAGGAATGGGCGAGTCGACGTGGCGGAAGGTGCTGGCGGAGACGCTGGCGACCGGCGTGAAGTTGGTGCCGTCCGTCGAGCGCTCGATCTCGTAGCCGGTGACCGGCGTGCCGAGGTCGTCGGCCGCGAACCACTCGATGACCGCCTCGTCGTTGATCGCCGTGGCCTTGACGCCGACCTTGGCCGGCGGCTGGTCGTCGAAGGCGGCGAGGAGCCGCCTGCCGCCCACCTGGCCGGCGATGCGGGCCAGGTCCGTGCCGCTCTGCGGCCCGCCGCCCGCGCAGGAGCCGACGCAGCCGTCCGCGTAGGCGACCAGGACGCGGCCTTCGTCGTCGATCGTGATGTCGTTGAAGTCGAGCAGATTGCGGCCGGTCGAGCAGGTGGTGCCCTGGGTGCAGATGGCGCCGCGCTGCACCGGGTCGTTGGGCGTGGCGTCGATCGTCGTCCAGGTCTGCCCGCCGTCATAGGTCGTGGCCACGTAGAGGTGCCACTCCACCGGCAGGTTGGTGTCCGTGCCGTAGACCGGGCCGGTGCCGGTGGTGCCGAGGAAGGCCACGGCGGCGCGCCCGTCGTCACCCGCCACCACCTCGGGGAACACGCTGTTGGCGATGCCGAAGGCCGCGCCGAGGTTGATGGGCACGCTCCAGGTCTGGCCGCGGTCCAGCGACGTCGCGACGTACGTCGAGCCGGCCGAGTAGGCGAAGTAGACCTTGTGGTCCGGTCCCGGCCCGATGTCGAGGCTCGGATCGGTCTCGCCGGAGGCGCTGCCCGGCACCGTGCGCACGGTCCAGTTGAGGCCGGCGTTCGTGGACACCGCCACCCCCTGCACGCCCTGGCAGTTCTTGTTCGGCACGTAGGCGGTGCCGTCCGCCGCCACCTTGACGTGCCCGTGGAGGCCGCCGCATTGCGTGACGTTGTAGATCGGGATGGCCGGGCCGAAGGTCAACCCGCCGTCGCGGCTCAACGCGCACTGGGCGATCGCCGCGTCCTGCGAGCAATAGTAGACGGCGTTGGGATAACCGATGCCGCCGATGTCGCCCGGCGGGAACGGTCCGCCGCCGACCGACTGATGGTCGACGCCGGCGTTGATGCCGCAGCCCTGGCTGGGAGTCCAGGTCTCGCCGTCGTCGTCGGAAAACACCATCAGGCTGCACTTCGGCCCGAGCTGCGAGGCAAAGGTGCGGCCGGTGCGGAAGTCGGTGAAGAGGATCGGGTCCAGGCTGGCGGTGCCGCTCTGCGGCGCCGTCTTGTCGGCCCACTCGTCGGTCTCCTGCCGGCTGTCGGAGAGGCACTCGTCGGTCGTCATGCGCAGCACCTCGAGGCCGGCGATATACATGGCCGCGTTCGCGATGTGCCCCGTGCCCAGCCGGCCGACGCCGATCGATGGCTCGCCGGCGCTGCCGCCGACTCCCGCCGGGGGGTCGTACTGGAACATCTTGACGGTCTGGCTGCCGGGCGGCGGGGGCGGCGGCGGAGGCGCGCCGAGCTCGAACGTCGCGGTCGCGCTGTAGGGAGCGCCGACGGCGAAGGGAGCGCCGCTCACCGTATGGACGCCCGCCACGGGATTGCTGAGCACCACGATCTCGGCGATCCCGGGCGGATTGCCTGAAGTGCCCTAAACCTCCCAGAAAATTTTCTACACGCAGAAGAAGGATCGCCCGTCGCGGCTTACGCCGAGGACGTTGGTCAACCAGGGACCTGGGCTGCCGCGGGGGCTTTCACGCCCCCGGACGACTAGCAAGTTTTAGGCCAGAGTCAAAGCTAATGGGATCAAATTATCGGATCGCCCCGCCCACCAATCCCAGCAAAGCCTTGATGTTCTCGTCCGTCCAGCGGATGCCGCCGCCGACGAACGCCGAATCGTTCTCCAGGAAGTCGTCGTAGCCGCCGACGACGTAAAGGTTGGGATGGAACTGGTAGCGCCCGAGCAAGCGCAAATGCGGCTGTAAATCCTGCGGACGGTTGAAGTCGAAGGCCTCGAAGGAGAGCCACAGCTTGCGGTCGAGGAGCGGCAGCGGGTACTCGACCTGGGCGCCGCCGGTGTTCTCGATCAGCCCGGCCCAGAGGCGCACGTCGCCCGGCGCCTTGAAACCGAACAGACCGGTGAGCTCCCAGCTCTTCTCCAGGGTCACTCTGTTGGTAGTCGTCGTCACGGGGATACCGTCCGGGCCCGTGACGGTGATCGTCTCCGTCTTCTGCCGCCGTTTGCCGAACGGGCTGCTGACAGACCCGATGCGATAGAGGTGCTTGTTGTCCTGCGGATCGATATCGAGCCGGAAGCTCGTCTGGGAGGAGCCTGAGCCTTCGGCGTCGACGTCGGGCAGATAATAGCCCTGCATGTCGAGATCGATCTTGAACTTGTTGAAAGTGCCGATGGTGCCGCTCAGCGTCTCGACCCCGCCCTGGATACTGTCGAGCGTGGAGAGGACTTCGTTGTAGGCCTTGTCGTCGTTGATCAGCTTGCCGATGGTGCCCTGGCCGCTGGCGATCTTGTCGGAGATCGTGTTGAGGTTGTCGGCCGAGGTCTGCAGCTTGTCGGTCAGCTCGCGCACGTTGCCCATGCTGGCATTGAGGTCGCCCCGGTTCTCCTGCACCACGGCCGCGATCTGGTCGAGGGCGCGCTTCATCTGGTCCGCCAGGCGCGGCAGCTCCTGGGCGAGCGTCGCGCTCACCTGATCGAAATTGCGCACGCTGGAGGCTACGTTGGCGCGGTTCTCCGCCACCAGGGCGCGGATCTCGGCGCTGGTCAACAGGGCATCATTGATCAGGCGATTGAGATTCCCGCCGACGTCGCCGCCGGCGAGCGAGCCCGTGAGCTGCTGGATCGACGCCCCGATATTGTTGATCTTCTGCATCGCCTCGTCGAAGCCCGGCGGCGTGGTGCCGATGAGAACGGTGTCCTCGGGCAGCGGCGGAGCGCCCGGTGGACCGGGGACGAGCTCGACGTACTTCTCGCCCAGCATACCGAGATTGGCGATGCGGGCCGTGGTGCCCACGGTCAGCGGCAGGGGCTTCTCGAGCGCCAGGGTGATGCGGGCGTGGGTGCCCTGCAGGCCTACCCCATCCACATGCCCCACGCGCACGCCCGCCACCCGTACCGTAGCCTTGTCGTCGAGGCCGGCCACGGAAGGAAACACGGCGTCGAGCCGCTGTCCCTTGACGGCGAACGGGTTGATGTCCTCGATCTTCCAGATGAGGATCGCCACGATGACCAGGCATACGGTCGCGAAGAGGCCGACCTTGACGAGTGATTTCATAGTGTCTCCGGGCCGGCGGCGGCCGGCCTTCCCTTCCCCACCGCGTCCCGCGGCGCTTCCGCGGGCTCCTCTTCCGAGAGCGGCCCCTTGGCTTCACCGTGGATGAACTGCTGGACGCGCGGATCGTCGAGCCGCCGGAACTGCTCCGGCGGCGCGTCGGCGATGATTTTACCGCGATGGATCATGGCGACGCGGTCGCCGATCCGCCAGGCGCTCTCCAGATCGTGAGTGATGGTGACGGTGGTGGTCTTCAGACGGTCGTTGAGGTCCACGATCACCTCGTCGATGAGCGCCGTGGTCACCGGGTCGAGGCCGGTGGTGGGCTCGTCGAAGAGCAGGATCTCCGGGCTGTGCGCGATGGCGCGCGCGAAGCCCACCCGCCGGCGCATGCCGCCCGAGAGCTGCGACGGCATCTTCTCGCTCACGCCTTCGAGGCGCACCATCTCCAGGCACTCCTCCACCCGGTCATGAATCTCGCCGCGCGACATCTTCGTCAGGCGCTGCAGAGGGAACGCCACGTTCTGCCACACCGTCATCGAGTCGAAGAGAGCCCCCTCCTGGAAAGACATCCCGAACTTGCGGCGGAACTCGGTGATCTCGCGGTTGCCCAGGGTCTCCACCGCCGTGCCGTCCACCTCGATCGTGCCGGAGTCCGGCTTGAGGAGGCCGATGACGTGTTTGAGCAGCACGCTCTTCCCCGTGCCCGAGCCGCCGATGATCACCAGCGACTCCGCCGGCGCCACGTCCACGTCCACCCCGTCGAGCACCTGCTTCGACCCGAAGGACTTGTGGAGATCGCGAATGCGGATCTTGGGTGAGGATTTCTGTGGTTCCGACATCCTCAACCTCTACGCTTCACAGGCCAACACCGTTGCAGTTTTTCGTAGGGGGGGCTTGTCCCCGCCCTCTTTGGCGAAACATCCCCCACGCCCCGGGCGGGGCC
>JBIOVX010000174.1:0-9184 GCA_044868005.1 Thermoanaerobaculia bacterium
AGCCCCGCCCCTACGAGCTTTGCCGATTCGGAATCGTCAGCGGCGCCAGGGGGGAGAGCACCTCCGCCCCGCCCTCCAGCGGTCGCGGCGGACTGATCCAGTTCCCCTGGGCGTAGTCCACTCCCAGGGCCTTCAGCCGTTCGACCACGGCGCCGTTGGTGACTCCCTCGGCCACGGTCTCGATCCCCATCACGTGGCCCACCTGGTTGATCGACTCCACCATGGCCTGGTCGAGGGGATCGGTGACGATGTCCTTGATGAACTTGCCGTCGATCTTGAGGAAGGAGACCGGCAGCTCCCGCAGATAGCCGTAGGAGGACATGCCCGTGCCGAAGTCGTCGAGGGAGAAGCGGACTCCCTTGGCCGCGAGGTGGGAGAGCACGCGGCGGGCCTGCGGCAGGTTTTCGATGGCCGCCGTCTCCGTGATCTCGAAGCAGAGCCTGTCCGCCGGCGCCCCCGAGGCGGCGAGCTCCTCGTCGACGAAGCGGAAGAACTCCTCGTCGCCGAGCGACGCGGCGGACAGGTTGATGGCGCAGAGCCGGAGCTGGTCCAGGAAGGGCGGCGGCTGGCTCGCCAGCATGCGGATGCAGGTGCGGATCACCCAGCGGTCGATGGCGCGCATGAGGCCGTAGCGCTCGGCGGCGCGGATGAAGTCGCTCGGCAGGTGGATGCGCCCGTCGTCCTCCACCATGCGCAGCAGCACCTCGAAGTAGAGGCCCGGCGGCACCGCGGGTGCCAGCGGTTGGATCTGCTGCGCGAAGAGGCGGAAGCGGTTCTGCTCCAGGGTCTGCTGGATGCGCACCACCCAGTTCATCTCGCCGTGCCGGCGGATGAAGGTGGCGTCGTCCTCCTGGTAGACCTGGACGCGGTTGCGCCCTTTCTCCTTGGCCGCGTAGCAGGCGTGGTCGGCGGCCGAGAGGAGGTGGGCGACGGTCTTGAACTCGCGCGTGATCGGCACCAGGCCGATGCTGGCGCCGACGGCGAAGGTCTTCTCCCGCCAGGTGAAGCGGAACTGTTGGAGGGCGCGCTGGAACCCGGTCACCTGACGCTCCGCCTGCGGCAGGTTGCAACGGGTGAGGAGCACCGCGAACTCGTCGCCGCCGAGGCGCGCCACCAGATCCGTGTCGCGCATCGAGTCCTGGAGCAGCCCGGTGACGCGGCAGAGCAGCTCGTCGCCGGCCAGGTGCCCGCAGGTGTCGTTGACCAGCTTGAACTGGTCGAGGTCCATGTAGCAGAGCACGTGCACGCTGGCGCGGCTGCGGGCCTCCTCCAGGGCGCGCTGGAGGTGGCCGTCGAAGGCCTGCCGGTTGAGCAGGCCGGTGAGCTCGTCGTGCGTGGCCTGATGGGCGAGCTGCAGGGCCATCAGCCGCTTGTCGGAGACGTCCTGGAACACCAGCACGGCGCCGAGGATGCCGCCGTCCGGCGCGCGGATGGGCGTGCAGGTGCTCTCGATGGCGTAGCGCCGGCCGTCGCGCCGCTCGAGGGTGACGCGCTCGGTCAGGCGGAAGCCCCGGCCCTCCCGCAGGCAGCAGTCCAGCAGCTCCGCCAGCTCCCCGTCTCCCGCCGCCGCCTCGGCCAGGCGAAAGATCTCGGGCAGCGGCTTCCCCAGCGCCGCGGACCTCTCCCAGCCGGTGAGCTTCTCGGCGACCGGGTTGAGATACCTCACCAGGCCTTCGCCGTCCGTCGCCAGCACGCCGTCGCCGATCGAATCGAGGGTGACCTGGGCGAAGGCGAGGACGAAGTCGTCGGGCGGCTGGCCGGCCTCCCCGGCGGCGAGCAGGGGGTCCTGGGGAGCGTCGGGGCTTTTGGGAGGATGGGGGGAGCGGCGCGGCATCCTGCCTCCGATTAAACCACGTGCGGGCCGGAGGATGTTGCGGGACGGTTTTCTCGCCGGTTGACAGTACTTTTTCTCTACTCCAGCTCCGCCTCCCGGTACTCGCCGTAGACCTGGCGCAGGGTGTCCGAGATCTCCCCGAGGGTCACCTCGGCGCGGACGCTGTCGAGGATGGCGGGCATCAGGTTGCGGTCCTCCCCGGCGGCGGCGGTGAGCTCGCGGAGGGCGGCTGCGGCACGGCCGGCATCGCGGCGCCGGCGCAGGGCCTGGAGGCGCTCCACCTGCTCGCGCTCCGCCGCCGGATCGATGCGCAGCACCTCGGTCGGCGGCTCCTCCTCGGCCGCGAAGGCGTTGACTCCCACCACGATCTCCCGCCCCTCTTCGACGGCCATCTGGTAGCGGTAGGCGGCCTCGGCGATCTCGCGCTGCTGAAAACCGCGCTCCAGGGCCTTCAGGGCGCCGCCCATCTCGTCGATGCGGCGGATGTAGTCCCGCGCCCGCCGCACGATCTCCTCCGTCCAGGCCTCGACGACGTAGGAGCCTCCCAGGGGATCGGCCACCTCGGCGACGCCGCTCTCGTGCGCGATCACCTGCTGCGTGCGCAGGGCGAGGCGCGCCGCCTCCTCGGTGGGCAGGCCGAGCGCCTCGTCGAGCGAGTTGGTGTGCAGCGACTGGGTGCCGCCGCACACCGCCGCGAGAGCCTGCAGGGCCACCCGCACGACGTTGGTCATCGGCTGCTGGGCGGTGAGCGTCGAGCCCGCCGTCTGGGTGTGGAAGCGCAGCCAGAGCGAGCGCGGATCGCGGGGGGAGAAGCGCTCCTCGACCAGCTCCGCCCACAGGCGCCGGGCGGCGCGAAACTTCGCCACCTCCTCGAGGAAGTTGTTGTGGGCGTTGAAGAAGAAGGAGATGCGCGGCGCGAAGGCGTCGATCGACAGGCCGCGGCCGAGCGCCGCCTGCACGTAGGCGACCCCGTTGGCGAGCGTGAAGGCCACCTCCTGCACGGCCGTCGAGCCCGCCTCGCGCATGTGGTAGCCGGAGATCGAGATCGTGTTCCACTTCGGCACCCGGTCGGCGCAGAAGGCGATGATGTCGGTCACCAGCTTGAGCGACGGCGCGGGCGGATAGATGTAGGTGCCGCGGGCGGCGTACTCCTTGAGGATGTCGTTCTGCACCGTGCCGCCCACCTTCTCCCAGGCGACCCCCTGCTCTTCGGCCACCACGAGATAGAGGGAGAGGAGGATGGCCGCCGTGGCGTTGATTGTCATCGAGGTGGTCACCCGGTCGAGCGGGATGCCGTCGAAGAGGCGGCGCATGTCCTCGATGGAGTCGATGGCCACGCCGACGCGGCCCACCTCGCCGCGCGCCGCGGGGGAGTCCGAGTCGTAGCCGATCTGGGTGGGCAGGTCGAAGGCCACCGAGAGCCCCGTCGTTCCCTGCGCGAGGAGATAGCGGTAGCGCCGGTTCGACTCGGCGGCGGAGGAGTAGCCGGCGTACTGGCGCATGGTCCAGTGGCGCCGGCGGTACATCTCCGGGTAGAGGCCGCGGGTGTAGGGAGGTTGCCCCGGATCGCCGATCCGCTCCTCGTACGGGATTCCCGCCACGTCCTCAGGCCGGTAGAACGGCTGGACGGGGATCTCGGAGGAAGTCTGCCTCTCGTCCTCGCCGGCAGCGGGCCGATCGGTCTTCGTTTCGGCGGCCATGCGGGGATTCTATCCGGCAAAGCCGCTGCGAAAGGACCTTAGGGACAGCAGGGACTGCAAGGACAGATCCGCCCCCCAAGGGTGCTTTGGTTTTGGCGCTGTCCTGCCCTCCGAAGCCTCACCCCCTGTCCCCCTCTCCCTGACGGGCGAGGGGGGACGATTCACAACCTGTATTGCCGATAGGAGGCCGACATTTTCTGTAGGACCCTTCGCAGACGTCCCCCCTCGCCCGTCAGGGAGAGGGGGACAGGAGGTGAGGCTTCGAAGCGCAGGACGGCGCGGTCAGGCTTACCGCTTCAACGCCAGCGCCGGATCGCCCAGCAGCGTGTAGACCCGCAGGGTCTGGCGGTCGCCGCCCGCGGCGGCGTAGGCGGCGAGGCCGCGCAGCACGCGGTCGCCGAGCCGTCCGCCGCCGGCCGCCGAGAGCTGCGGCAGCAGACGCGTGCCGAGCTCGCCGGCCAGCGAGTTGAAGGAGAGCCAGGTCGGACCGAAGAGGGCGGCGGCGCCGCCGTCGCGCTGCAGCACTATCTCCTCGCCAATCGAGCTGACCTGCGGGTAGGCGAATTGCGAGATCAGGCAGGTGAGGGCCGTCATCACCGGCAGCCTCGGGGTGTTGCCGAGCTGCGGCACGTCCGAGGTCAGCAGCAGACCCTCGGAGGCCAGGCGGTCGAGTCCGCCATGGCCGATGTAGTTGAACAGCACCTGGCCGCTGCCGAGGGCATTCAGCAGCTCCTGCCGGCTCGCCTGGATTTGCGCCGAGGTCGGCGCGGCGGGCAGGTAGATGCGGGAGAGGTTCAGGCCGGACGAGAGGGAGGTCACCAGAGTCTCGCTCGACTGATGGAAGTCGCCGGCGGCGTCCGGATCGTCGGCGACGAACAACGCCTGCCCGGTCCAGCTCCCGCCGGCCGCGCTCTCGTAGGCCGCCACCTTGTCCACGTAGCCACGCATCTCCTCGGCCGTCACTGCCGGGATGCGCCCGATGGCCACCTCGGGCACCCCGTTGCCGTCGAAGTCTCCGAATTCGGCGTCGGCCGGCGCGAGCCCGTTCTCCATGGTCACGACGATCGGCGGCAACAGGTTCGAGGAGAGGCCCATCAGGTTGCGATAGTCGTACGTCCCCTTGCCGGCGAGCGCCACGTAACGCGGCGGCGTCGGCCAGGAGGCGACGGCGTGAGCGAGGAAGCTCCGGATGGCCAGCGGGCTGTAGATGCCGTCGTTGAAGACATCCATGACGTCGTCGAGATCGACGACCATGGTGCTGAGCCCCTGGGCGGCGCGCAGGCCGGCCAGCCGCTGCGATTCGCCATTCAGTGCGTCGGGAGTGATCACGAGGTACTCGGCGCCACGGCTGGGGTTGCGCAGGTCGGCCGGGGCGCTGGCGCGCACGGTGGCGCCGCCGAGCCCGCCCGTCGTCAGCGCTACGAAGGGGCCGGCGCCGGGAGCCAAGAAGGAGACCCCCCAGGTGCCGTCCGGCTGCGGCTGCGCGGCGAGACCGCTCAGGCGCCGCGGCGCCAACGGCTGGGCCACGTCGTAGACCGCGACGCCCGAGGACTGGAAACCGCTCAGGGCCACCGCTTGGTCCGCCGCGGCGCGGAAGGCGAGGCGATCGGCAACCGCCCGGTAGCGGTGCGGATAGGTGATGTCGAAAGAGTCGAACCAGAAGCCGAGCTCGCCCGCCACCGCCACCATCTCGATCAGGTTGTTGCCGTTCTGCAGCACGCCCGCCGGTACCGACACCGTCGCCGTACGGGGACCGGTGCCCTCCCAGGCCACCTCGCCGATGGCGCTGCCGTTCACCTTCAGGCTGGCGCGCTGCACGCTGGAGAAGCCGTAGATGTTTACCGCCAGCGTGGCCTCGCCGCTGCCCGGCGCCGGCACGTTGGCGGCGAAGGTCCCGCTTTCGAAGCCCGGGAAGCCGGCGAAAAAGCTCTTCCAAATCCAGAAATCTTCCACCGGCAGCGGCGCCGTCACCGCCGGGATGGCGTCAGTCTCGACGTGCAGCGTGTCCACGAACTCGCCGGCGGCGGGTCCCGATGTAGGTCGCCCCGCGACCGTGGTCATGGTCTGGCCCTTGCCGCGGTCCAGCCAGTAGACGTTGGTATTGGTATAGGGGCTCTGAATGGCTTCCGCGTAGAAGACGAGCCCGTTGCCGTCCGCGGCGGCCTCCCAGGCGACGTTCTGCCCGCCGTGGGTGAGTTGCAGCTTGCCGCCGCGGACCTGGGCCGCTGCCTCGCCCGCCGGCATGCCGAGCCCGCTCGTGATGTCCTGCATCGCCACCCGGACCATGCCGCTGCCGGACACCTCGATCTTGGCGCGGCTGGCCTTCTGGGCCTTCTCGCCGGCCACGGCCGCAGCGGCGCGCCCCGCCGTCCGTTGCTCCACCGCACCCTTCAGGAGGCGCGGCGAGACAGCCTTGATCTGAGCCGTGAAGTCGCGATCGTCCTGGCTCGGACGCCTCCCTTCGGCCTGCACGGCTACCCGGTAGGGTCCGAAGGTCTCGCGCTTGCCGTTCTGGTCGATCTCGATGAGCCGATACGTCAGCTTCTGGCCGCGCGGCGCCGTCTCATCCACCAGGCGATAACGGCCGCCGGGGAGCTGCGCCACCGCGGGCACCGCCTGCTCCGTGATCTTCACGAAGCGGCCGCTCGCCGGATCCTTCCGCTCCACTTCGAAGGCCACGGTGCCGACCTCGCCGGCCGTCTCCCACTCCACGGCGACGCGGCCATCGTCCTCCCGCGCCGCGAACGAGGAGACGTGGGCCCAGGTGGCGTTGGGGCTCGTGCTGATGATGCACTGGGCGGTACCGTTCGTCAGCACGCGGCTGGTGTAGGAGCCGTTAGCAGCGGGCGCAGCATTGGAGAAGTAAGTGCTGACGTCGGCGATGACGCGATTGGTGAGAGTCCCGGTGGTGGGTGCCACGTAGTACTGGAACGTCATCGATCCGGTCTGGTTGTCGCCGATGATCCCGAGGCTGCCGCTGGTGATCTGGTTCCTGGGCGTCCATCGGACCTGCGTCGTCGTCGCGGTGGGTAGCGCGCCGCTCGTCGTCTCGGTCGGGGTGGTGGGAAGGCTGGTCAGGAACTGCCCGATGTCGCCGCCGGTCCCCGACGTATTCTCGTCTACTTGAAACTGAATGTAGGCGGCCGTGCCGCAGCGCAGGTTCTCGGCGGTCGAGGTATCGGGGGTGCAGTTGATGGCGTTGTTGAAAGTGACCGTGCACGACGTCGAAGCGCCGTTCTGAAAGCCGACGCGCACCGTGGACGGCGAGCAGGTGCAGGTGAGCCCCAGATTTGGCGCCGGAACGTTGGTGTCCTCATTGCTGCAGTTGCACTTGGCGGTAGTACCCAAGCCGAATTCAGCCGCCGAATCGCACGAACTGCCCGCGTCCGCCGGATCGTCGACAACGTTTGGGTTCTGACTCCAGGTGTTGCAGGTTGGTACGCGCACAAACCCCGTCGCCGCTGGGTCTGAGCAAAGCACGGTGATTCCTGAAGGCGTAAGAGTGTTGTATACCGTGTCGTCCCAGGGACTCCCGGACGAATTCTGGTTACAACCGAACTTGTCCTTGTCCCTGATGTCGCCGCAACTATCGCCATCCAGGTTCACGTATGGGCCCGAGCCGCTGTCCATGTCCCATGGGGGGCATGTCGTTGTTCCTGGGGGGCTTTGCGTACCCGCCGGAAACAAGCCGAACCGTGAACAAGTCCCGTTCGCTCCACTCTGGGCGCTCGTTCCGTTACTGTTGATCCACGTCCCGACATCGTAGCGTTCGGAGCCATTGACTAGCTGCAGCGTGAGCTGGAATTTGACCAGCGTTGCGATGGACGTGTTGTTGATGCAACCCGAGGTGATATCGGAAATGTTCGTGATTCCGAGCGTGAAGCCCGGTCCATCGTTCGCGGTGCAGTTCTGGGAGCCGCCGGAGACCGTATCGAGGCAATTTCCGTTGATAACCTCGTCCGCGTAAAGAGGCCCGGCGGCGAATGAAACGAGGACCGCGGCCATGGCGAGGATGAGCAAGATCGGATAGCGGCTCTTCAGTCGTGTCATCATGGATGCATCACTCCCATGTTCAAAGGATGTTGACTTCGAGCCGTGGCCGAAGTCGTGGAGAATCTTCATGGTCAATCCTTTCGCCAGTCCTGCTCAGCCGGTCAGGGAGATCGTTGCCCTGGAGATGGACTCGGTTATGGTATCACAGCAGGCCGCAAACGTCAGCCTCGGGCAGCCTGCCTAAATATTGTAGGTAAAGCATTTGTATAACCAGCGATAATCCCGGGAGCCGCCCATGAAAGTCCTCTCCTTCGACGGCGACGCCGCCACCGTACGCCTGACCGCGCTGGAGATCCGCACCCTGCGCAACGCCCTGCGCGAGGTCCTGCGCCCGCCGGGGCCGGCGCGGCCGTCCCTGGAGGAGCGCCTCGGCGCCGAGCGCGAGCAGATCGCCGGCCTCGCGGACACGCTGACCGCCATCTTCGATCAGGTGGACCCCGGGGATCTCGATGCCTGAGCCGGTTGCGGTAGGCTCTCCAGACATGAATCAGGGGAGGTACCCGTGCTCCGGACATCCATTTTCATCGCGTCTCTGCTCCTCGCCGGCCCGCTCCAGGCCGCTACGCTGATCGTCGCCAACAAGGCGGAGGCCACCGTCTCGCTGGTGGACCTCGCAAGGGGTAAGGTCGTGAAGACCCTGCCGGTGGGAACGGCGCCGCACGAGGTGGCCGTGTCGCCGGACGGCCGGCGCGCCCTCATCGCCAACTACGGCACGCGCGAGCAGCCGGGCTCCACCCTGACCCTGATCGACGTTCCGGGCGCCAAGGTGGTGAAGACCATCGATCTCGGCGCCCACAAGCGGCCGCATGGCATGGTCTTCCTCGACGGCCGGCGTGCCCTGGTGACCTCCGAGGCCAGCAAGGCTCTCATCGAGGTGGACGTGGACGACGGGAAGGTAGTACGGGAGATCGCCACCGGCGAGGAGGTCTCCCACATGGTGGCGGTGACGCCGGACGGCTCCCGCGCCTTCGTGGCCAACATCGGCTCCGGTACGGTGACCGCCATCGACCTCGCCGCGGGCAAGTCGCTCGGCAACGTCAAGACCGGCGCCGGCACCGAGGGGATCGACGTGACGCCCGACGGCCGGCAGGTCTGGGTGACCGCCCGCGAAGCGGATGCCGTGGCGGTGATGGACGCCAAGAGCCTCGAGATCCTCGGCACGATCCCGGTGGCGGCGTTCCCGATCCGCGCCAAGGTGACGCCGGACGGCAAGCGCGTCCTCGTCTCCGCCGCCCGGTCAGGCGACCTCGCCGTGCTCGACGTGGCCGAGCGCAAGCTCGAGCGCCGGGTGCCGGTTCCTGTCGAAGCCGTTGCCGACAAGCAAGGGCGGCTCATGGGGCAGTTCGGAGACAGCTCGGTACCCATCGGCATCGTTATCGCGCCCGACGGCCAGCGCGCTTACGTGGCCCACGCCAACGGCGACGCCATCTCGATCGTCGACCTCACCGAAGGGAAGCGGGTGGGGTCCCTCACCGCTGGAAAGGAGCCGGACGGGATGGGCTATTCGAAGGTAAACCCTCACCCCTGACCCCTCTCCCGCCCCCTCCCTCCCACCCTCACCGGGAGAGGGGCACCCCCACCCTGCCCTTCAGACCGG
>JBIOVX010000175.1:0-37376 GCA_044868005.1 Thermoanaerobaculia bacterium
CCCCGCCCCTACGAAAGACTCCCGGAAAAAGGAAGGATGCCCTTTAAGGCGGACGCATTTGCCACAACCGGCCGGACGTTACCAGACGATGGGAGGGGCGGCAAGAAGGTGCTAGCATCTACCTACCCCCGGGCCGGAGGCCCTCGATCCCGTGCTGACCTTTCTCGACGCCGCGACCATCCTGCTGCCGATCGCCTATCTCCTGGTGGCGATCGACTACGCGTTCCTCTTCTTCGCCTCCCATCCGGTGGCCGAGCGCCTGGCGACGCCCGCGTTGCGCGGCACGGTGCTCTTCCACCTCATCTATCTCGTCGCGCTGACCGTGCACTGGCGGCAGTTCCCGGCCGCGACGGTGTCACAGGCGCTGTCGATCGTGGCCTTCGCCGTGGCCGTGGTCTACATGTTCGTGGAATGGCACGGCCGGGCACGCTCGACGGGCTTCTGGCTGGTGTCGCTGGTGTTCTTCTTCCAGCTCCTGTCCTCGGTACTGGCGCGGCCGAACCCGCCGGACCGCGCGCTCTTCCACGAGCCCTTCTTCGCCGCGCACGTCTCGCTCGCCCTGCTCGGCTACGCCGCCTTCGTGGTGGCCGCGGGCTACGCCTTCCTCTTCCTGCAGCTCTACCGCGACCTGAAGGCCGGCCGCTTCTCCACCTTCTACGGCAAGCTGCCGCCGCTCGAGGTGCTGGAGAGGATGATGCTCGGCGCGCTCTTCGTCGGCTTCGTGGCGCTCACCGGCGCCGTGGTCACCGGCGCCTTCTGGGCGCAGCAGCACTTCGCCTCCTGGTGGGAGGACCCGAAGATCCTCTTCACCTGCGCCACCTGGGTGCTCTACGCCGCGGCCCTGCTGCTGCGCCGCCTGCGCCGCTGGCAGGGCCGCCAGACGGCGCTGGCGAGCCTTACCGGCTTCGCCGCGATCCTCTTCTCGCTGGTGGCCGTGAACTTCTTCTTCACGGACTTCCACGGGTTTCTGTAGGCACTCTAAGTTAGGGAACCGTGATCTCGACCACCGCCGAGTACTCGGCGATGTCCCGGCCGACCAGAGCGCGCACCCTGAACGCCGTTGGTCCGGGCTTCTGGCCGGAGAGGGCAACGCCGGTGGAGCCGGCCGGCAGCGAGCGGACACGCTTGAACTTGCCGTTGCGCTGCCGCTGCTCGACTTCCCAGCGTTTCTCGCCCTGGAAGAGGTCGTCCCACGCGAGGGTGACGGTCCGCCCGGCCACCTCCAGACGAAGCGCGTAGGGGTCGTTGGTGCGCTCCAGACAGGAGGGCGCCTCCTGTGCCAGCTGCGTACCGATCGCCTGCAGCACGCGCTCGCTACGGTCCCCGTAGCGGCCGGCCTCGCCGAGCGAGAAGACGCGGTTGGAGCAGTAGCTCATCAGCGACCCACCGTCGGGGGGGGAATCGGTAGGGCCGTCGTAGCATCCGCGATCTGCCTCGACGGCACTGCAGATGTCGATCGGCGGTTGGTAGCAGTGGGTGTGCACGGAGCCGAGGAGGTGCCCTACCTCGTGGGCCGCCGAGTGCTGGTGCGAGGCCACATCGTTCGACGAGACGACGAAGGTGCCGTAGCCGAGGTCCTCGTGGCGAACCTGCGAGCAGAGGCCACCGATGACCGCTTGGCCGCCGCAATCTGCCTGCTTGCCGGTGAAGAGGATCGCGGCGGCGCGCGGGAACTGCGCGACCGGCCGGTGCGCCTGGTACCACTCGCCGAACTCCCTCAGCACCTGAAGCGACCCGCACTGGTGGGGGTTCGGAGCCTCCCAGGGGTCATCCGCCGACGGATAGAGGATGACCTCCTGGATGGTCAGGCTCACCCCGACCTGGCGGTGGAAGAGCTCCGAGGAGGCAGCGATCAACTGGATCACGAAGGTGAGCGCGCGGTCCTCCGAGCCCATCCGTTGGAAGAACTCGTGGTCGCTGTCGACGACGAGGGAAGCGGCGTACTCGCTGCCGGGTGCCGGGACGATCCGCGGCCGCGCGGCCTTTGCCGGTGGCTCCGCCGTCGATGCGAAGACCATGTCGGACCCGAGCGGCAGCTCGCTCTCGACGGCGACGCGGCGGGCCTGCCAGATCGACGCGAGGGGTAGGTCCTCCTGCCAGCCGGCCACCTCGACCGCCCACGCCTCATCCTCCCAACTCACCACGCCGCTGCCTGCGCCGAGTCGTCGATCGAACACCAGGACGGCCAGCGAGCCAGGGTGTTGCGCCGCCTCTCCGGCAAGCACCAGGTAGCGGGCGGGGTCGAGCGATGGCTGGCGCTCGCCTCCGACGACCAGCCGGAAGCCCGCCGCAAAGAGATCGAGCCGGTGAAGTCTCAGGCTCAGCTCCCCGGTTGCGAACGGAAGATTCTCCAGGATCACCTCGCCACCGGCGCGCTCGCCGAGCCGCTCCACGAGGCGGGCCGGTGTCACCAGGCGACCGTCGAGCGTCGGCCGGGAACTCAGCGTGCTCGCCTGGGCGACTGCGGAAACTGCGATCAATGCTGTCAGGAGGATGGATCTCACCCAAATCACCTTATCGGTCCGGGCGGAGCCCGTTTCCAAGTGAGTACTCGCGGGCCGGCAGCGGTGAAGAACGTGGGGACAGCCCTGCCATGCGCAACCGGTCAGCGGCTCGGACAATTCCTCGCCGGCGCACGCGCTCGAGGCGCTGCGGGCCAGGCCCTCGTCACTCCGCGCGCAGTCCGGACAGTCGGATCGGCGCTCCAGTGGATTCAAAGAGACGCTTGAAGGGTACAATCTCACCCAGTCATGGAGCTCGAAGTCTCCTCGTCGTCCCGGCAGGAACCGCCGCTGCTTCTGGTAGGCACGGATTTCCGCTGCTCCCCTATCGAGCTGCGCGAGAGAGTGGCCTACAGCAAGGAGGAGACGGAGAAGACGCTCGTCCACCTGCTCGCCCGCGCCGAGGTGGCCGAGGCCTTCCTGCTCTCCACCTGCAACCGCACGGAGGTCTACGTCCAGCCGCGGGACGACGAAGGGGCCTACCGCGCCGCGCTCGACATGGTGTTCCTCTCCAAGGTGCAGGAGATGGAGCGGCCGGGCCGGCTCTACGTGCTGCGCAACGGCGAGGCGGCCCGCCACCTGATGGGGGTGGCGAGCGGGCTCGAGTCGATGGTGCTCGGCGAGCCGGAGATCCTCGGCCAGGTCAAGCAGGCCACGGCCCTCGCCGAGGCCGTGGGAGCCGGCGGGCCCGTCCTCAAGCGCCTGCTGCGCTGCGCCGCGACGGCGGGCCGGCGGGCGCGGCAGGAGACGGCAATCTCCGCCGGCGCCGTCTCCGTGGGTTACGCCGTGGTGGAGCTGGCGCGGAACATCTTCAGCGGCCTCGAGGAGTGCCGGGTGCTGCTCGTCGGCGCCGGCGAGATCGCCCGCTCGGTGGCGCGGCCGGTGGTCGAGCGCGGCGCCCGCGAGCTCAAGGTGGCCAACCGCAGCGCCGAGCGGGCGCGGCAATTCCAGGAGGAGTTCCCGGACGCCGAGATCCTCCCCTTCGAGGAGCGCGCGGCGGCCGCCAGCGCCGCCGACCTGGTGATCGTCTCCACCGGCGCCGACGAGCCGGTGCTCACCCGCCGCCAGATCAAGGAGGCGATGTCGCACCGCCGCAGCCGGCCGCTGCTGGTGGTGGACCTCGGCGTGCCGCGCAACGTCGAGCCGGCGGCGAGCCGCGTCGAGAATGTCTTCCTGCACACCGTCGACTCGCTGGACCACCTGATCCAGCGCAACCTGAAGCTGCGCAAGGAGGAAGTGCCGCGCGTCGAGGAGATCATCGACCAGGAGCTCGGCCTCTTCCGCGCCTGGTTCCGCGGCCTCGAAGCCGAGCCGCTCATCGCGCGGCTGCAGAAGCAGGCGGAGAAGATCCGCCGCCAGGAGCTGGCCGAGGCCCTCACCCGCTTCCCCGCCGAGACGCACGAGGAGCTGGAGCGCCTCACCCGCTCGCTGGTGCGCAAGATCCTCCACCACCCCAGCAGCCGGCTGCGCGCCAAGGACGGCGAGGACCTCTCGCGGCTCGACCTCGTGCGCGAGCTGTTCCATCTGGATGACGACGAGAACGACTGATCCCGCGACGGATCCCGCCTTCCGCCTGCGCCTCGGCACGCGGCGCAGCGCTCTGGCCATGGCGCAGTCCGGCATGGTGGCCCGCGCCCTGGAGGAGAGGCACGAGAGCCTGGCCGTGGAGCTGGTGCCGATCGTCACTACGGGGGACGTGACCGAAGGCGACCTGGCCAAGCACGGCGGCAAGGGGCTCTTCACCCGCGAGCTGGAGTGCGGCCTGCTCGATGGCTCGCTCGACCTCGCCGTGCACAGCTTGAAGGACCTGCCGGTGGCGCTTCCCGAGGGGCTCTCGGTGTGCTCCTATCCGGAGCGGGCGGACCCGCGGGACGTGCTGGTGAGCGAGCAAGCCGAAGACCTCGACGGCCTGCCAGAGGGCGCCGTAGTGCTCACCGGCGCATTGCGGCGCCGGGCGCAGATCCTCCTGCGCCGGCCGGACCTGCGCGTCGAGCCGGTGCGCGGCAACGTGGATACGCGGCTACGCAAGTGGCGGGAGAGCGGTGCGGGCGCCATCATCCTCGCGGGCGCGGGACTGCACCGGCTGGGCCTTTGCGATCTCCCCGCCTACCCTCTCTCGACCGACGTCATGCTGCCCGCTCCGGGCCAGGGGACGCTCGCCATAGAGGTCCTCGCCACCGGGCCGGCGTCAGTGCTCTGCGGCGTGCTGGATCACGCGCCGACCGGCCACGCCGCCGCCGCCGAGCGCCGCATCGTGGCCGCCTTCGGCGGCGACTGCACCCTGCCCCTCGCCGCCTGGGCGAGGCCGGACGGCGGCGGCCTGCGCCTCACCGCCCTCCTGGCGACACCGGACGGCCGCTACGTCGCCCGCGGCGAAGCGGTTGGAGAGACGGCGGAGGAGGTGGCCGAGGCGTGCGTCACCGCGATGAAAGAAGATGGGGCGGCGGAGGTGTTGGCGAGGATTAAAGGATGAGGGCGACGCGAGGTCCAGAGGCGCCTTGGTTTCGCGGAGTCCCGCGCTTCGAAGCCTCACCCCCTGTCCCCCTCTCCCTGACGGGCGAGGGGGGACGCCTATGAAGGGGTTTGCCGAAAAAGCTGGCCTCCTCCTATCGGCAAGACTGGCTCGGAATCGTCCCCCCTCGCCCGTCAGGGAGAGGGGGACAGGGGGTAGGGCTTCGAAGCGCAGGACGCGGTGGATCTCCAGGGTCCCGCTGAATCTTTAGAGACGTCGAAATGGATCGGCCTCCCCTCGCTCACCTCCGCATCGTCATCACCCGAGCCGAACACCAGGCGGACAGCCTCGCTGCCGCCTTCGAGCGCGCCGGCGCCACGGTCGAGCTGCTGCCGCTGCTGGAGGTCGTACCGCCGGCCGATCCGCGCCCCCTGGAGCGCGCGGCGTCCGAGCTGGCGCTCTACGATTGGATCGCCTTCACCTCCGCCAACGCCGTCGAGGCGTTCCTTCCCTTGACCGGCGGCGGGCTGCCTTCGCGGCTGCGCGTCGCCGCCGTCGGTCCCGCCACGGCCGAGGCTCTGCGCGCATGGGAGATCGAGCCGGACGTGACGGCCGAGCAATCCGACGCCGTAGGGCTCGCCGCCGAGCTCTCCCCCCGCGTCGGCCGGCAGCGGCGCGTCCTGCTTCCCCAAGCGGCCGACGCCCGTCCGACACTCCTCGAAGGGCTCGCCGCGGCCGGCTCCGAAGCGGTCACCGTCATCGCCTACGACAAGCGCCTGCCTCCGGACGCGCCGAGGAGAGCGGCGGAGCTCTTCTCAACCACGCCTCTCGGTTGGGTGACGTTCACCAGCCCGCGCATCGTCCGCCACTTCGCCGAGCTGTTCGGAGCGGACTGGGAGCGGCGGCGGGGCGAGCTGCGGGCGGTTTCCATCGGACCCGTCACCAGCGCCGAGCTGCGCCGCCGGGGCGTCGAGCCGGCCGCCGAAGCGGCGCGGCCCGGCGACGAGGAGATGGTGGCGGCGGTGGCGGCAGCGGTCGGCCGCGTCTGAGCTTAGGGATTTTGTGTTCTTCGCGAGGGATCACCGTACAATTTGCGAGACGCAGCACGAATCCGGTGAAGCGGGAGGCACGCTGTCCTTCAACCAGCAGCGGGCGGCGGGCCCCTGGATACCAGGCCTCACATATGTCCAAGCGCGGCAGCGGGGATCGTTGCCGCAGGCCTGCTGACATTCCTGCCAACCTCCAGGCGTCTCGAAACCGGTAAAATCGTTGCCGAAGCGGTTCGTGTCGAATTCGATTTCTCCGGCGACTCGGGTTCCAGGGCGAACGACCCCGGCCACCTGACTTTCGCAGAGTGGGGCCGGCAACCGTCTCTCGTTGGGTCCCTGATCGATCCACCAACTGAAAGGCTGGGAGAGTGGACCCGCATAAGGATCCACCAGTTGTCCGCTCCCGTCCCGGACCTCGAAGTGGAGGTGCGGCATGCTGGAGATGCCGGAGGAGCCGATGCGTGCGATGCGCTCCCCACAGCGTACCGCTTGTCCGGGCCGCACCACCGCGGAACCGGTTTTGATGTGTAGATACGACGTCACCACTCCGCCAGCGTGGCGAATTCGAATGGTGTTGGCCGGAAAGTCCGAGCCCGAAGACCCGCCCGGGATGCGGCCCTGGCAGTCCACATTGAAGAATCGCCCGTCCGCGGTGATGGCTTCCGCATGACAACGATCCCAGAGATTGTCGACGACGGACTCCACCGTGCCGTCGGCGGCGGCCACGATCCAGTTGGTGTCGGGGCGGTCCATCTGATCGAATCCTCCTCTCAAGATGAAGTCCGAGCCCGTGTGGCCACCATAACACCAGGGGGCACCGATGAGCCCGCCCCGTCCCATGAAATCGAGACAGGAAAGACCGCGCCCGCCATTCCGCGTATTCGGATCATGGTCGACGAGGAACGGCCCTTTCATCAGATTCCAGGGCTCGGACGTCCAGGCGCTCTCGATGAGGGTGGGGTCTTCCACCGGGTTGCGGAATCGAACCGGCGGTCCCCCGGCGCCAGGGCTATGCCCAGCCGCCGCGGCGGCGCTTCCCCTGGGGAGGAGCGCTGCGATCTCGTCGCACATCCCGCGGTCCTCAGCTCCCGGGCTTTCGGTGCACCGGCCCTGCGCCGCGCGGCAAGCGGCGTTCTTCACGAAGGGACCTCTGAAGACATCGAACTCGGCGTGATCGCAGGCCGGGTCGACCAGCCCTTTACAGACGTTGCTTGCCAGGTGACAATCGCCGAGATCGTTGCGCCCTCCACACAGAATCAATTGCTCGCACGTGCTGTTGATCTGTTCCCGGCTGCCATGGACGTGGCCGGATCTTGCATAGCAGATACCCTGCAGGATGTTGCCTTCCCGGGTGTGCTCGAAGCCGTCGCACGCGGGGATCCCTTGTGCGGAAGCCTGGCTGACGACGAATCCGAGACCGAAGGCAAGCAAGGCTGGAATGAAACGTTTCATGGGGAACCTCCTTGTTAAGATGCCCACTTGTGAGAGCGACGGAGGTTCCCTGTCCACAACAGATCAGAAGCGATTTCATTTTCCAGGAGAGGCCTGCGGCGGGATGGGATTCAGCAGCGGACAGGAATTCTGGTTGTCGGTTTACCGCACCATGTAGAGCTCGGCATTGCGGTAGGAGGCTCCGCTGCCACAACAGGATTGAAAGGATTTCAGATCCGGACTTACCGCACTTCGACCTCGGCGCCCAGCGTCGCCCGCGCGCCGGCCGCGAGGGCCGTGTTGACGTCGGCGTCGAGACCGGCGCCCGCTGCGGGCAGGGACCGATCGGAGGTCACGAGGAGAGGCTGATAAGAGCCGATGTAAGGCAGGGGGAACGCGGCTTCGAGCGTGCCTCGCCGGCGCTCGCAGGGCGGCTCGGTGGAGCAACGGAGCACGAGGGCGCGATTGTTGCGATAGACCCGGAGCTCGGCGTGCTCGGCCTTCCCCGTCGAGGCCCGCAGACGGAGCCGATCGCCGGGGTGGGCTTCGGCGCCACGGCGGACGGTGTCCATCCCCGTCTCCACCTCGACCGCGAGGGCGAGCCGAGTCGAGGGCGTCACCGATGGCCGCAGCAACAGAACGGCAACGAGAATGGCCGCGGCGGCCGGCACCAGGAACCACCAGCCGCGCAGGCGCCGGCGCGTTGCTTTCCGCTGTTCGATGGCCGCCCACAGCTCTGCTCGCCAGCCGGGGGGCGGCTCGATTCCGTCGCCGGCCGTCGCGATGTCCCCCCCCAAGCGCTCATAAAAGGCGCGCTCGGCGAGGCAATCCGGACAGGTGGCGAAGTGATCGTCGAGAGGCCGGCCCTGCAGGAGCCGCACGAGGCCTTCTTTCTCGAAGCGGCTGCAGGCGCTCATGCCGCAAACCCTTGGGCTTCGAGGCAGCGGCGGAGGACGGGCAGGGCCCGCGCCACCCGCGCCTGCAGGGTGGGTGCGCGCTCGCGGCAGATCCGGGAGATCTGCTCGAAGGAGAAGCCCTCCTGGAAACGCAGCAGAACGGCGGTGCGGATGTGAGGGGCCAGCTCCCCCAGGCAGCGGCGGACGGCCGCGGTCCGATCCTTTTCGTCGAGGTTCACATCAGCCCCCGCGCCGGGATTCGGCTTCTCCGGCAGCTCGCCGGCGAGAGGAAAACGCTTCTCCCGCCGGCGAGCGATCTTGAGAGCATCGAGGCACCGGTGGCGGGCGATGCGGTAAAGCCAGGCGCGGAACAACATCCGCCCGCCGAAGCCCTCCAGGCCCTCGAAGGCCTGGAGGAACGTAGTTTGATGGACGTCGTGGGCCAGATCCGGATCGGCCACCATCTGGCGGCAGAAGCGGTAGAGCGCCGAGCCATAAGCCCGCACGAGAATCGTGAGAGCGCCTTCCCGGTCGCCTCGGGCCAGGGCATCCCGCGCTTCCTGCTCGGGATCATGACCCGTTGCCTGGGGAGAAGCCGCGCCGTCGCGCGTGCCAAGAGGCATGTCCGCTCAAGGCTACCACCACCGTAGACCACCGGAGCTGCTCCGACGATCTCAGGGAATCTCCGCGCCAGGGAGCTTCACGGCTCCCCCCGCGAGCTCAGGCTCAGGCCTGTCCGGCCAGATCAGGTAAGCCTCAATGTAGGCCAAGAGCCCCGGACAATGTGGTGGACAGCCCGGCGGCAGAGGCTTGGACTCGTAGCGGTCCACTTGATCCAAATCCACTTCGGTGCCCGGTCCGAGCTCCAAGACAAAGACCTTCTCGTACTTCTTGGCCGAGAGTTTCACTGCTCCCGTCTGGGCGAACAGATCGCCTTGGAGACCTTTCACCAACTCCTTTTTCTCGCGTGGGATGCCGAGAACCAGAAAGGCCTTCCCCGGCTCTCGGGGGATCAACACGACGAAGTCACCGTCTTTTTTGATGGCTACTCCGGAACCCTCTTTCTGGGCGCCGGCGGACGCCGGCACGAACACGCTACAGATGACAACCGTGATCAGGATGAACAGGATTGAGAGGGAACGATTCATGGCAATTCTCCTTTGGTTTGATACTCCACCGGAGGAAGCGACAGCGGCCCCCCGTCCACAACATGGATCGAGCTTTTCATTGGCTTGCGAGAAGCACATAGGGAGCCCACATGGATGGCGGCTCGCCCGCGGCAATCGCCGCCCGCTGAGCCTGGGCAAGAGCCAGAGCCGGATCGCGGGCGCCGCCCCTTTCGTAGAAACGGAGGACGAATCGCCGCGCCGGCTCGTCCTCCACCGACCAGAGCGAGGCGAGCACCGCGGGGCTCCCGGCGGCGAGGAACGCGGCGGCCAGCGATCCCCAGAGCCCCCGTCCCCGGCGCGCCGCCGAGGCGCAGGTGGCCAGCGTCACCAGGCGAGGCCGGATGCGCCGGGCGAGAAGAAAACCCGGCCCTACCTCGCCGTCGGCCAGGGCCAGCCACGGCCCCCGGGGACCGATTCCGCTATGGGTCGCCAGATGGAGCACGGCGGCGCCGGCGGCCTGATCCAGGGCCTCCCGCGTCGCGCCCCCGCCCGTGCGGAGAACGCATCGCAGCCGCACCGCCACCTCCCGCGCTTCCCGGGCCGCGGCCGGCAGGTCGCCGCGGGGATCGCCCAGCACCACCGCCGGACCGCCCGGCTCCGCCGGCTGTTCGGCCGTGGCGGCCAGAGCGCTCAAGCTGGGGAGATAGGCGAGCGGATGGTCCTCCACCAGGTAGCGGCCACCGAAGCGCAAGCCGGCGAAGGGAACCTGGCCCAGGATGCCGTCCGCAACGAGAAAGAGGGGCTCTCCGGCGGGCGGCAGCGAGGCCGCCGACAGCAATCGCTGCCCCAGGGCCTCGGCCGGCGGTCTCGCGCCGGGCTGCGCCAGGTACTCGTCGACCAGGCGTCCGATCTCCTCAGCCGGCGCCGCCAGGGGCGCGACGTCGAGGTTGGACTTCCCCACCGTGATCCGCCAGAAGCGGTCCTCCGCCTCGAAGAAGATCAGGGCGTGCCGATCGCCCAGGGCCGCGAGCACGGAGCTCACAGATCGCGGAGCCACGGCGGCGGACTGCGAGAGGGCCGGCAGTAGGGCCTTCAACGCGTCGGCGCGGTCGGCGGCCGCCATCGCCGGCCAGTCCTCGGCGGCCGCGCCCGGCCGGCTGGAGGTGGCGTGGATGAAGGCGTCGAGAAACGAGCGCGCCGTTGCCCGCTCGGCCGTCGCCAGAGCCTCGCGCCAGCGGCCGTCCTGCGCTTGCAGGCGGAAGAGGGCCTCGAAGGGCCTGCGCCGGGCGTCGAGAAGAGTCGCCTTGAGCTCGTCGAAACCGAGCGCGGCGCGCTCCGCCTCGACGGCCTCGGCGGCGCGCCGGTAGGCTTCCTCGGCCCGGCGGCGGTCGCCACGCGCCTCCTCGACGACACCCTGCTGCAGGAAGAACTTCCAGGCCCAACTGGATGGCGGGTGCTGGGCAAGGGCCGCCTCGATGGCCGCGAGAGCCTTCTCCTCCCGGCCGCGGGCGTGCTCGACGCGGCTCCGGTGGTAGAGCACAGTAGCCTCGGCCAGGCCGTCGTCGGCGTAGCGCCCGGCCGCGGCTAGGTGTTGCTCGGCCGTGGTCAAATCGCCCAGGGCGAGGCTCGCCTCGACGATATCGAGATGGGCGAAGCGATAGAACCGCGCGTTCTTCCTTTTGCCGGCGATCGCCAGGGCGCGCATGGAGGCTTCGCGGGAGAGAGCCATCCGGCCCTCTTCGAGGCGCAGGGTCCCCTCGTTGAGGAGCAAGTGGGCCAGCCCGGCCTCCTGCCGCCCGCCGCACAGTTCCAGGGCCCGCTCCTGAGCCCGCCTGGCTCCGGTGAGGTCCCCCAGCTCGACAAGGACGGTGTAGATCGCCACCGCGGCCTGAAGCTGAAGGTCGCCGTCGCGGGCTTCCTCGGCCGCCCGGAACGAGGTGATGGCAAACCTTAGGGCGCGGCGATAATCAATCTCCTCCCAGGCCAGGTAGAAGAGCCCATAGGCGGCCGCCGCCGTCGACCGGCGACCTTCGGAAGACGGCGCCAGCTTCAGAGCACGCTCGTAGTCCGCTTTGGCCCGCTTACGGTTTCCCCGCCACAATTCCATATCGCCCGCCAGGGTCTGGACCTCGGCTTCGGCGGCAGTCCCCCGCAGGCGCTCACGGAGCTTCAGCACCTCCTCGCTGTGGCCTTGGGCATGGTGCGCCCGCGCCGCTGCGCTGCCCGCCGCAGGATCCCCGGTGGCTTCGAAGGCCGCGAGGCACACGGCCGCCGCCTCTTCATAGCGCCGGGCCTTCACCAGCTCCTGACATTGGTCCACAGGCCGCTCCTTGCAAGCGAGAAGCGCGAGCCCAAGGGCCGCTCCGATCATCCAAGCGACGGCCGACGGAAGATCACAACCAGGCGAGAGCGAGACGCGCATGGGGATGCCGCCATTGTAGGGCGTCTTGTCCATTTCCCCTCATGCCGCGACTTGACGTAAACTACGTCTCACAGCGGCATGAACGAACCTACGGCAGACTACGACTGCGATTTCCTCATCGTCGGCTCCGGCTTCGGCGGCAGTGTCTCGGCGCTGCGGCTGGCGGAGAAGGGATACAAGGTCCTCGTCCTCGAGGCCGGCAAGCGCTGGCGGACGGAGGACTTCCCCAAGACCAACTGGAGCGTGCGCAAGTTCCTCTGGCTGCCGGCGCTCTTTTGCTACGGCATCCAGCGCCTGACGCTGCTGCGCGACGTGCTGGTGCTCTCGGGCGCCGGGGTGGGCGGCGGCTCATTGGTCTACGCCAATACCCTGCTGGTGCCCAAGGACGAGGCCTTCCGGCGCGGCACCTGGCCGCGCGGCACCGACTGGAAACAGGCCCTCGCGCCGCACTACGAGACCGCCCAGCGGATACTCGGCGTCGTGCCCAACCCGCACATATGGGAAGGCGATCGGGCGCTCCTTGAATTCGCCCAGAGCCTCGGCAAGGAGGAGACCTTCCGCCCCACCACCGTCGGCGTGCTCTTCGGCGAGGCGCCGGGGCAGAAGGCGGGCGATCCGTTCTTCGGCGGCGAGGGGCCGGAGCGCTCCACCTGCACCTATTGCGGCGGCTGCATGGTGGGCTGCCGGCACGGCGCCAAGAACACTCTGGACAAGAACTATCTCTGGTTCGCCGAGAAACTGGGAGCGGAGGTGCGTCCCGAGACGCTGGTGACCGGCCTCGAGGAGGACGGCCGCGGTGGCTGGCGCATCCACACCCGGCGCTCGACGCGCAAGCTCTTCCGCGGCCGGCGTACCTTCCGCGCTCGCGGCGTGGTGCTCGCCGCCGGCGCGCTGGGCACGGTGAACCTCCTCCTCCAGTGCCGCGAGCGGGGACAGCTCGACCGCCTCTCCCCCGCTCTCGGCGGCTACGTGCGCACCAACAGCGAGATCATCTGCGGCGCCACGGCGCGCACCGACGAGGTGGACTACTCGCGCGGCATCGCCATCGCCAGCGGCTTCCATCCCGATCCGGACACCTACGTCGAAGTCGTCCGCTATCCGAAGGGCTCTGACGTGATGAGCTTCCTCGGCACGCTGCTGGTGGACGGCGGCACCCGTCTCACGCGGCCGCTCAAGTGGCTCGCCACCTGCTTGCGCCACCCCGTCGACTTCCTACGCACCTTCAACCCGCGCCATTGGGCGCAGCGCTCGACGATCGTGCTGGTGATGCAGAACCTCGACAGCGCCATCCGGCTCGTGCGAACGCGGCGCTGGTTCTGGCCCTTCGGCCGCGGCCTCACCAGCCGGCGCGATCCCGGCCAGCCGCCGATCCCGGCCTACCTGCCGATCGCCAACGAAGCCGCCCGCCACATCGCGCGGCGGACGGGCGCCTTCCCCTCCAGCTCCATCAATGAGGTGGTGCTCAACGTCCCCACCACCGCCCACATCCTCGGCGGCGCCTCGATGGGAACCTCGCCGGAGGACGGCGTCATCGACCACCGCAACCGCGTCTTCGGCTACGACAACCTCTACGTGGTGGACGGCTCGATGATCCCCTCCAACCTCGGTGTCAACCCCAGCCTCACCATCACCGCCATGGCCGAGCACGCCATGAGCCACATCGCGCTGAAGGATTCCCACGCCGGCCTTCGGCACCTGCCGGTGCAGGCACGGGGGGCTGGGTTCGGCACCGCCGAGCCGGTAGCCGTGCTCGAAGAGGTGGGCTGAGAATCCTGCAAAAGGACGACAAGGACAGCAAAGACAGCAAGGACAGGGAGACTCACCCGAACGACACCCGTCCTTGTAGTCCTTGCAGTCCTTTGGGTCCCTTCAATCCTTTTGTGATCAGCGCCAGATCAACCCCGGCACCATCAGGAAAAACAGCACGTAGACGCACAGCAGCGCCCGCAACGCCCCGCAGAGCCGCGAGAGGCGCCGGTCCTCCAGGGAGCGATACCCTCCTCCGACCAGGAATCCGAGAAGAGCGACGTCACCGCGGAATCCCTTGTCTACAAGAGGCGCCGGCCCTCCCAAGGAAGCGTAGACAAGAGGATGGCGCCGGCTCAGACTCTCGCAGAGGCGTGAGGCCAGGAGGCACCACACCAGGACGGACGTCCAATAGACGGCGAACAGGACGGGAAACAGGCTCACCGGCATTCCTGAGAGAAAAAATCTGGCAGGGAGGATACACCAGATTGGCCCCGCCCGGCGGTCGGACGCCGGGCGGGCGCTCCGAGCGTCTGCTACGGAGGGCAGACGATCGTCGGGCAGGGCTGGCTGCAGCAGGTGATGCACACCGGCGGCTCGCCGGGACAGCAGATCTTCTTGCAGGCGGCCTCCGCCTTGGGCACCGGGATCAGGCTGGCGGCGGTGGCCGCGAGGGCGAGGATCAGGTAGATGAGCTTATTGCGCAAAGTGAACCTCCTCGAGAGAGCGGGTGAATCCTCTGCCGGAGACGAGCTACCGGCGTACTTCGTCCTAAGGGTAGGTGCCGATGACCTGGTGAAGGAGGGACAGTGCCTTCGGTGCCGTCTGTGAAGCCTTCGCCTGTCCCTTCAAGCCTTCAGTGGCACTGTGTATGCCTATCGCGTCCCGCGACACGCCTGCCAAAAATTTTTCAGGCGTTCAAGGCGAGGTGGAACACGTACAGCTCCTCGCCGTACGCGTACTACTTTTTCGGTAAGCCTGCCAAAAAATTTTTAGCGCTGGCGGTTCTTGTTGTACGCGTGCAACGTCTGCTGGAACGCATACAAAAGTCTCCGGCTACGCCTGCAACTTTTTTGGTAAGCGTGCCAAAAAAGTTTTAGCGCTAGCGGTTCTCGTTGCACGCGTGCAAGGGCGAGCGGAACACGTGCAGAGCCTCGAGCTACGGGTAAAACTTTTTTGGCAGGCTTACCAGAAAATTTTTACCGCTATCGCTTCGTCCTGCACGCGTGCAACGGGACTCGGTATCCCTACAACTTCTCTGGTACGCGTAAAAATTCTTCGGCAGGCGTACAACGCCGAGCTGAACGCGTAACGGATCGAGCGGAATGCCTGCAACTTTTTTGGCAGGCCTTCCGCAGGACTATCGATCGGCGGCGTTCCGTGGCCGATGCCTTCAGGATGCCTTCATAGGGCTCCCGGGAGGGTGTGGATCGGTACAAACAGAATGGAATCGGAAAAGGGCGGAGGCGTGCGCGAACACGCCCCCGTTGAACCGAGGCTACTTGGACGTCTCAGGGCTGGACGTCGGGCTCGACGAGTCCGGCGCCTTTGCTTCCGGGTTCTCGGGCGGCTTGGTAGTCGCCTTGCGAGCCCGTCCGCGGAACGGCTTCACGCCCCACTCGACCAGCTTCTCGCTCTCGGCACCGAAGTACTCGACAGCTCCAGTCCGCATCAGATCCACCAGCTTCTGTCCTTGCCGGATGGTCTTCTGCAGTTGCTTGGAGACGTCCTGCTTGCTGGCGGAGAGGGCGTGATGCTCGTTGGTCAGGTTTCGCGCCTGCTCGAGCAACCCTCGCAGCTTCGCGAGCGGTGCCTCCATGTGCGGGATCTCCGCTTTGGCGGCCTCCTGGGCCGCCGCCACCTGCTCCCAGCCGTTGAGAGCATTCAGGTACTTCTGCAACTTGGCCATACAACACCTCCTTGAAAAACCGACGGCCGGCATGGCCGCCGGAACCTGGATTCGCCGTATCGCCAACACCTCGCCGACCCCACCTGCTGTCCCCACGCCGCTGTTGTCTCCGGCCCTGCCTCGATAGGACACAATTATGCCACTGCCAACACACCATGTCAACATCTAACGCACCAAAGATTCTTCCCATGCATACACTATCCAGTCCGAAATCAGCGCGGAGGGAGAGGAAATCACTCCTTTTTAGCCGTAAAGCCTTGAGAAACAGAGATTTGCGGTTTGTGGCCTTGCCTGGAGGGATCTGCATACGCCATCCAGTTCGCAGGCGCGCGCACTTGTCACGTAAGCTGCTGACCCCATTGAGGATAGCGGCCGAGGCCAGCTCTGGCGATCGTGCATATCGTATTCAGTTCGCGAGCGCCCTGAGGCGGTTCCCGTCCTCGGCCTGCCTCCGACGCCCCCCGTCCGCGAGGCGCTTATTCGTCGGCCCGGACGAGTAAGCGCCCTTCGCTCTCCTTCCGCCAACTCGACGCAACCTGCACCATCCGAACCGGAGGTAGGCGATTCGCGCTGGGGCGGGGATGCTTATCCGGCAGATCTCCTCTCCAGTTGACGAGGATTTAGAAACAAGCGTAAGATTCAACTTACGCAGAATGAGTAAGTTAACGGAGACTCTCAGCCGAGGCAGCGTCACAGCCTGCGGGATACGTAGACTGAGAACCAGGAGATCGGGATGGCCAGAGTTCCTGCCTTTGCGTTCACCATTGCCTTACTTGCTATTCCCGCGGCTGCGGATACATTGAGTTTTGGCCCGACCGTCATAACCACGCGATCCAATCGAGAAATCGGCGGCTTCTTTACTGGCCCGCGGACTGCCTCCAATGGCGAGAACTTCCTTGTTGTCTGGACCCAGATAAGCCAGTCGGGACCACCTTTCTCCCTCATCCTGCACAGCCGGCTCGTTGGGGGCGACGGCCGTGTCTTGGGGAGAGAGTTAGAGATCCCATCAAATGTGCCCTTCGATGCGTTCGCGGTCATCGCCACGAGTTCCGGCAACTATGTTGTGGTCTGGATTGACACACCCAGCCTTGTCACCCACGCGGGAACCAGAATCCTCGCGCAGCGTATCGACAGACGCAACGGCTCGAAGCTCGGCAAGTCTACAGTCATCAGCGAGGCGTCATCCACCCAACGACATTACCTCAGCGCCATGCCACGAGCGGACGATGGATTCTTGATCGTCTGGTGCGACGACGGCGTGGCCTCCTTGCCTGACAGATATGAGGGAGAGGGCCAAATAATGTCGCTGCGAATCGACAAGAACAATCATCCCATAGCACCGGCCCTTACCACCGGTACTTATAGTGTTTTCAACTACTGTTTTGGTCGTTGCCCGACCGGAAGAGTAGCCCTACTGAACCTTGCGCAAGGGACGTGGGTGCTTCTGACGTTCAACAGCGGATACCATGCCGAGACTCGTTCCGAGCTTACCGTGTTCGCCCCAGACGGATCCGAAGTGAACCGCAGCTCCCTGCCTATCGGATGGTCCGCGCTGACAACCACGAGCCAACCTGAACTCCTCACTGTAGTCTCCGGGTTTTCCCATCCACCTGAGGCGCTTAGCGTACACCTGGATGGTCGAATTGAAGCTCAGGTTCGCCTATATCAGTCGAATGCCGGTCTCCCGGCTGCAGCGTTCAGCAGAGGCCGAATCCTCGTGTCCTGGAGTGAAACCAATTCGACCCACACTTCCTCTTCTATACGAGCGCGGTTGCTCGATAGCGTCGGGCAACACACCCTCACGCGTGTATTCCAACTCGCGCGCGGCGACAGTGACGACCTAGGATTCTGGGAGGTCAGCTCGCCTGACATGGCCGTCAACGGATTGGGGCAATTCTTGATTACATGGAAACAGGAAGGAAAGGATGGCAGCCATCAAGTAGCCCATAGGATTGTCCAGGTTCGGCAATGAGCCGGTTTACCTGGCAGGCCGTCACGTAGAAATAAGGCATCTGAGGAATCGATCCGAGAGTTGATGGCACACACCGATAGCGTGGCCGAGATCCAGAACACCTTGCGCTCCGGGGCCGGTTGTGCTGAGCCGCATGGAAGCCGTCGTCGCATAGAGGCGTGCGGCTGAGGTCCGTCGCCGACGGTTGGAGGTGGGCTGGACCGATGTCGCCGTATCGGAGACGCCTCGCCGTCTCCGTGGCCTGCGGTGGGTTGTCGTTTATCGACTGAGGCGTCTCTACAGATCCGTCATCGGCAATCCTTCCCGTAAAGAAGTTCCAGCCCGTTTACGACATCTTTTGCAGGCCACAGGGACGGCGGAACGTCTCCGATGCGGAGTGACCGGTCCCGTTCATCTCTATCCTGAGCGCCTCCAACGTAGAATCCTTCGGCAGGCCATCGACAGCGCCGCTGGAGATCCATATGGGAAACCGATTCGAGCGGAGCGGGACGGCTTGGAGGATCTTGTTCATCCTTTGCGCCCTGGGGTGCAGCTTGCCCGTCTCTGCGCAGGAAGAGTTTGAGCGCGCGCCCTTCCGGGCCGTGCGCTGGATTCCCGAGGTCGAGATCGAAGGCCGGTGGTATGAGCTGCGCTCCGTCGACGGGGTGCCGGTGCAGGAGATCGTCGAATTCATCCTGCGGCAGGAGGGCGATCCATGGGCTCAGCGGTTCGCGGAAGACCTCGTGGAGATGCTCACCAACATGGGAAACCCGCCCGGCGAGAGCGTCAAGCTCGTGGTGCGCGACCGCGAGACGGGTGAGGAAAAGACTTTCGACAAGGTGCCGCTGACCGCGGAGAACCGGAAGGCGATTCAGCAGCTCAGGCGCGAGCTCGAGTCCCGTCCTCTCCACGATCTCAAGCCCGCGGCCGTGGCGAGCGCCCTGGATTCCCTCGAGACCGCGCTGGCCGAGCGCTGGTCCTACCGCCACGCCAACGGCGCGGACTACGACGCCGCCATCGCGGCGCTGCGCCAGCGGATCGGCGCGGGTATGTCCCGCGACGAGCTCGGAGTCGAGCTGCAGAAGATCCTCGCGCTCGGCATCGACGGGCACTCCGGCGTCTCCGGCTATCGCTTGCCGCAGGGAGGTACTCTGCCGTTCCTCATCGAACCGGCGGGCGAGCGGTTCGTCGCCTTCAATCCCGAGCGGAGGAGCTTCCTGGCCGACGGCTTCCCCATCCTGACCAGGATCGACGGCAAGCCCATCGCCGAGTGGTGCGCGGCCGCGGCCGGGCTCGTGCCGAAGGGCTCGCCGCAGTACATCCGCCAGCGCTGCCTCCGGCTCCTGCTCGAGCTCGATTACTGGCGAACCCAGTTGAATCTGCCCAAGAAGGACATGGTCGACCTCGAGCTGACCGACACGGACGGCCGGCTTCACAAGACGCTGGCGCTCCCCGTCGCCTCATCGCCTCCCGCTTACGGCGTGTGGCCGCCCGGCGGCTCGCGCCTGCTGGAGGGCAACGTCGGCTACCTGCGGCTGCCGAAAATGCGGAAAGAGACCTCCGTGCTGGAGATCAAGCGATGGATGCCCAAGTTTCGTGACACCGCCGGGCTGATCGTGGACGTGCGGGACAACAACGGAGGAGAGCGCGACGCCCTGCTCCTGCTGTATTCCTATCTCGCCGCCCCGGACGATCCGCCGCGCGTCTTCACCGCCGCCGCCTATCGTCTGCACCCCGCGCACAACGAGAACCACCTGGCCGAGCACCACTTCATGTACCGCGCCGGCGCCGCGGAGTGGACCCCGCAGGAGCGCCAGGCCATCGCGGAGTTCGCAAAGACCTTCAAGCCTCAATGGGAGCTCCCCAAGGGTCAGTTCAGCGACTGGCACTACATGGTCCTCCGCCGGCTCGACGATCCGGACGTCTACCACTACGACAAGCCGGTGATCGTGCTGATGAACGCCAAGTGCTTCAGCGCGACCGACATCTTTCTCGCCGGGCTCAAGGGAGTGAAGAACGTCACGCTTCTGGGCACTCCGAGCAGCGGCGGCAGCGCCTTTACGCAGGAGGTCGTCCTCGGCGCGACGCCGCTGCGCCTCCGCATCGGCTCCATGGCCTCGTTCCAGGCCGACGGCAAGCTGTTCGACACGAACGGGATTCGGCCGGATGTTCTCGTGGAGCCGGTCCCGGACTACTACATCGGCGGCCGCGACAATGTGCTGGAGGAAGCGGTGCGGCGAATCAGGGATCGATAATCGATGGATCCGCATGGAGTGGTCGTCTCCTGGACTCGCGACATCCGCGATCACAAATGGCTGGCGGTGCGCGCGATCCTCGTCGGCTGGGCCGCGTTGATCGTTCTCTGGCTCGTTACGGTCCGCCTGGTCAACCTGGACGACTGGCTCCTCGCCAGGGGCATCGCGGACCTGCGCTCGTATTGGCCGGACCCTCGGCGGTCCTTCTTTCATTTCCTGATCGGGGGTGTCGTCAACGCCGCGGCGGCGTGGATCGTCGGGCGCTTTCATCGCAAATATTGGACGCCGATGGTGCTGGCTTTCATCGCTTCCCTGGCGATTTACGATCTGACGCGGTTCATCCCGGCGGCGATGGCTTCCTGGAGTAGCGGGCGTTTCTGGGGAATCGTGACCCTGGACGTTCTCTTCATGCGCCTGCCGATGGTCGCCGTCGCTCTCTGGGGCGGTCGGGGCTGGCGCCGTGCGCCTCTGGGCGAGCAGGGGCAGGCATGAACGAGGGGAGGAGAGCTGGCCTCTCCTCCCCTCGATGACAGACCTGCGGTACTGCTCCGCAGGCCTCAGAGCGCGTCCAGGATCTGATTCAGCAGGTTCACGATGGCGGACAGAGCCCCGCCGCCGTTGAGAAGGTTGGCGACGGCGCAGAGCAGGTTGCCGAGCAGGTTGCCGGCGCCGGGTACCGCGCTGATGTCCAGGACGACCTTGTTCAGGTGCACCACCAATCCCAGCAGATCGAGATCGAGCGGTCCGAGCTCCAGATGGAGGATCTGGCAAGAGGCTTGGGTGGCGGCCGCGTCGAGCAGGAGCGTGACCGTGCGGACGATCGTCCCCAGCACGGTGCCGATCGAATCCGTCAGAGTGCCCGTGAGGGTGCCGACGGCGACGATCTGGCCGTTCTGGGTGGCGAAGCGTTGAATGTTCAAGGTGCCGGTGAAGGTGCCGGCCCCGCCGAGCGCGTCGGTGAAGGTGCCGGTGATCGGCACCGCGAGGCCGCTCTGGGCCAGCGCCAGACAGGGCGCGAACAACAACGCGATGAGAACGAGAGCGGTGGCTTTCAGGTGGAATTTACTAGCGAGTGGATTCATGTGAGTTTTCCTCCTGCGCGAGGATCAAACGGTTACAATTCGACCTGCCCATCTGGGCAGAGCTACACCACGACTGTCACTCCTCCTTTCCTCCTCAAGGGGTTTTTCTTCGGGAGGGCCAGGCAACGGCGCCTGGTTGCTCAAGCGCGCATGCAAGTAAAGGGCCAAATCGGAATATGAGTATGGAACGGCGGGGCGTCTCCGGCCGGGATACGATAGACTCCGCCTTCCAAACTGGCCTTCCCGGGAGGTGACGGCATGAAGATACCGGGTCCCATCCTGAAGCAGATGTACACCCTGGGCAGTCTTGAGAACGTCGAGGACGGCGTGCGGTTCAGCCTCAAGAACCGGCTGAGCAACGCCACCGTGACCCGGCTGGCGGAGGTGCGGATCGACGACCGGGCGGTGCCTCTCGACCGTCTCAGTCTGGAGATGAGCGGAGACCGGGTGGCCGCTTCGGCGATCAGCCCCAGCTCGGCCATCGCCTTCCCTCTCGCCAAGGTGGTCAACATCCACGCCCGCACGGAGCAGCTCGAGAAGGGGCAGCACGAGATCGCACTCGCCTTCGAGACCACGCCGTTCGGCGCGCTCTCCTTCAAGGTCAAGGACGCCATCGCCGAAAAGGTCAAGCGCACCGGCGTCCCCCACGACAAGGACGACGACTACACGCCGGAGATCGTCAAGGCGCGCCAGCGGTTCGTCGAGGAGTACTCGGGCCACAAGCTGGAGCACATCGACAAGTTCTCCTTCGAGCCCTCCCGCGCCAAGGGGAACATCGAGAATTTCACCGGCGTCGCCCAGGTGCCGATTGGCTTCGCCGGGCCGGTGCTCATCAACGGCGAGCACGCCCAGGGAGACTTCATCATCCCGCTGGCTACCGCCGAGGGCACGCTCGTGGCCTCCTACAACCGCGGCATGAAGGTGCTCAACCTCTCGGGCGGCGTGATCTGCACGGTGGTGGGCGACAGCATGCAGCGGGCGCCGGTCTTCGTGTTCGACAACGCCCGCGACGGCCGCGATTTCGTCAAGTGGGTGGACGACAACATAGACCAGATCCGCGAGGAGGCGGAGGGCACCTCTTCGGTGGCGAAGCTGGTCTACATCGACCGCTATCTCTCGAACAAGCTGGTCTTCCTGCGTTTCAATTACACCACCGGCGACGCCGCCGGCCAGAACATGGTGGGCCGCGCCACTTTCGCCGCCTGCAGTTGGATCCTGGAGAACCATTCCAAGATCCGGCACTTCTATCTGGAGTCGAACTTCGCCACCGACAAGAAGGCGTCGCAGATCAACATCATGCGCACGCGCGGCAAGCGGGTGACGGCCGAGTGCACGATTCCGCGCGACGTGCTCATCCAGCACATGCGCGTGGATCCCGAGACGCTCACCTATCACGCCAACATCGCCAACGTCGGCGCCTTCCTCTCCGGCGCCAACAACAACGGCGCCCATTCGCCGAACGGCATCACGGCGATGTTCATCGCCACCGGCCAGGACGTCGCCAACGTCTCCGAGTCCTCGGCCGGCGTGGTCTACACCGAGCTGACGCGGGAGAACGACCTCTACATCTCGATCACCATCCCGTCGCTCATCGTGGCCACCTACGGCGGCGGCACCGGCCTGCCGACGCAGCGCGAGTGCCTGGAGATCCTGGGCTGCTACGGCCGCGGCAAGGTCAACAAGCTGGCGGAGATCATCGCCGGGGTCGTGCTGGCGGGAGAGATCTCGCTCGCGGCGGCCATCTCGTCGCTCGACTGGGTTTCCAGCCACGAGCAGTATGGGCGGAACCGGTAGGACGCACCGGCGTGCCCTCCGATGCCCTCACCTCCCCGGCCCTCCTCTCCCGAGGGGAGAGGAGGGAGAACAACAGAAATGCCGGAGGGTCGTAGCGGCGGCCTTACGTGGCCGCCGTTTTCCGTTGCCGTACCAGCAGACGGCGGGCACGTAGGTCCGCCGCTACGACCCTTCTCCAGCTTCGTTCCCCTCTCTCCCCCTGGGAGAGAGGGGCCAGGGGAGTGAGGGCTTCGGAGGGCATACCGCTCCGATCTACCTCCGCTACGCTAGACTCCCCTCAATGGCTGAGCCCCAGACAGCCGCCACAGAAACCGAGGCCCTGGCTCCCCCAGCCTCCGCGGCCCCGCTCCTCGTCCCCGCGGAGCCGCCGCCGTCCTCGGGTGCGATCCCCGGCTTCGAGATGCTGCCGGACAAGCCGCCTCATGGGCTCGTCCGCCGCTTCCTCACCACGCAGCGGCATCTGATCGCGCTGTTCTTCGGCGGTCTGGTTGCGCACGTGCGGGAGGGAGTGGCCCTCGGCAAAGGACGCGGGCTGCGCCTGCTCTTCTGGCTGGAACGGGTGATCGCGGCCGTCGCGCGGCTGTTCCTGGACAAGTCGATCGCCGACCGCCCTTTCCCCGTGCAGCTCCGGCGGCGGCTGGAGATCCTCGGTCCCACGTACATCAAGCTGGGCCAGGTGCTGGCGCTGCGCCAGGACATCCTGCCGGCGTCGATCACGGACGAGCTCAAGAACCTGCTCGACCGGCTGCCCGTCGTCCCCTTCGACCGCTACCTGCGGCTGATCGAAGAGGATCTGCAGCGGCCGATCGGCGAGATGTACTCGTGGGTGGATCCCATCCCCACCGGCTCGGCTTCCATCGCGCAGATCCACCGCGCGACGACGCGCGAAGGCGACTCGGTGATCATCAAGGTGGTCAAGCCCGGCATTCGCGAGACGCTGAATCGGGACGCCATCCTGCTGCGGATTCTCGGGCGTATCCTGCAGACGCTCCTCCCGCGCTACCGTCCCCGGCAGCTCATCAAAGAGTTCGTGGAATACACGCGGCGCGAGGTGGACCTGCGGCGCGAGGCGGACAACGCCGAGACCTTCACCGCCAACTTCCACGACCTGCCGGGCGTCGTCTTTCCCCGCATCTACCGCCAATACAGCGCCAGCCGGGTGCTGTGCATGGAGTTCTTCAGCGGCTTCAAGCCGGGCGCGCCGGAGACGCAGGGCCTCACGGATGAGGAGCGGGACAAGCTGGTGGACCTGGGCGCCGCGAGCATCATCCGCATGCTCTTCCGCGACGGTTTCTTCCACGCCGACCTGCACCCGGGAAACCTAATCATCCTGTCGGGGCCGCGCCTCGGCTTCATCGATCTCGGCATGGTGGGCCGCTTCGACAGCGATCTGCGGCGAACCTTCCTCTACTACTACTACACGCTGGTGATGGGCGACGCCGAGGGCGCGGCGCGCTATCTGGCAGCCATCGCGCAGCCGGCGCCCGGCGCCGATCCTCACGGCTTCCGTCGCGAGGTCACGGAGATCCTGTTGCGCTGGAACCGCAGCTCCAGCTTCCGGGACTTCTCGCTGGCGCAGCTCATCCTGCGCTCGGTCAACCTCGGCGCCCAGCACCGCCTCTACTTCCCGGTGGAGATGGTGTTGATGGTCAAGGCCCTCGTCACCTTCGAAGGCGTGGGGCAGATCCTCAAGCCCGGCCTCGACGTGGCGGCCCTCTCGCAGACGCACGCCGGCGCCATCTTCCGCGACCAGTTCAGTCCGCAGTCCCTGTTCAAGCAGGTCTTGCGGGCGGGGCCGGACGTGCTGGAGGCCCTCGCCAAGGCGCCGAGCCTGATCCCCTCGGGACTGCGGCTGCTGGATCAGGCCGCCCGTCGCTCGTCCGAGAATCCGCTGCAGGGCCTGCGAGGCACTCTCTTCGGCGGCTTCTGCATGGTGGCCGGCGCCATCCTCGCCGGCGCCCGGGGTCCCTGGCCGGTGTGGGGGATCCTCTTCGCGGTCGGCATCGCCGCGGCGCTGCATCGGGATCGGAGCTAGGATGTCTGTCGATGAGGTACAAAAAGAAGAAGCCTGATCAGCAGCTCGAATCTCATCCTGGCGAACCCAGGAAGCGGTTCGAGAAGCTCTCCTCTGAAACTCGAAGGCGATTCAAAAGGCTCGGCCTCAAGCCTGAGGAGGTCGAAAGGTCAATCCGATGGGCGCGCGAATCGGCCAAAGACACCTGAGACTCCTCGCGTTACAATCCTTCGCAGCTTCATTTCTGAGGAGTCCATCTTGCGTCTTTGTTCTTGTTTCGCATTGCTGCTGCTGTTTTCCCTCCTCGGCGAGATGCGAGCGGACAACGAGCCGGCGCGGCCACTGACCGGCCGGGGTCTCGACAACCTCGCCGCCTTCACCCGCATGCTCGGCTATGTGCGCTACTTCCACCCCAGCGACCAGGCCGCCGCCGCGGACTGGGAGAAGCTGGCGCTGGCCGGCGTGCAGACAGCCGAGAAAGCCGGCGGCCCCGAGGAGCTGGCGAGCGTGCTGGAGGCGTTCTTCCGTCCGGTGGCACCGACGGTGCGCGTCTTCCCTACCGCCAAGAAGAAACCGGCCCTGCCCGCGGAGCTGAAACCGCTGGCCGGCGCCGCCGAGGCGGAGACCACGAGCTGGGAGCACCTGGGCGTGGAGGTCGGCAAGCAGCCGGGCTACAAGAGCCGTCGCCTCACCCTGCGCGGCTCGCTGGTGGCGGAAGGCGGGCGGGTCCAGCATTTCCTGGACGCGGCGCCTTTTCAGGGCAAGCGGATCCATCTGCGGGCCTGGGCGCGCGCCGAAGTACCGGCCTCGGCTCCGGCCGAGATGGCACTCAAGGTCTACGACGCGGATGAAGAAAAGGTTGTTTTTTCCGCCGACGTCAAGACCATCACGGCGAAGGACTGGCAGGTCTACGAGCTCGCCGGGGAGGTGGCCGCGGACGCCTCCGGCCTCGAGATTTCTCTCGGCCTGACGGGAGAAGGCCGCGTCTTCTGGGACGACGTCGTCCTGGAGGGTGAAGCGGGTTCGCCCAAGGCGGACGTCACGAACCAGGGATTCGAGATCGCGGACGAAGACGGCCAGGCGCACGGCTGGCACCTGGACCGGCCGAGCCGGCGCGGCGGCTACAGCGCCGCCGTCAGCGAGGACCACCCGAGGAACGGCCGGCGCAGCCTTCTCATCGCGTACAGCAAGCCCGACATCTCGTCGCTTCCCAAGCCCGGCGCGCCATGGGTGGCGGATCTGGGAGCGGGCGTTTCGGCGCTGGTGCCCCTGGCGCTCTACAAGGACGGCGGCGGCACGCTCCCTCACGTCGCGCCGGAAGTCCGGCCGCCGGCGCCGGAGAAGCCCGCGGGCTTCGCGCCGTCCGGCAACGATCGCGCGACGCGGCTCGCCGACGTCGTCCTGGCGTGGAACGTCTTCCAGCACTTCTATCCCTATTTCGACGTCATCCAGGCCGACTGGCCCGCGGAGCTGCGTCGCGCCCTGGCGTCCGCCGCCACGGACACGGACGAGCGGGCGTTCCTCATCACCATGCGTCGGCTCGTGGCGGCGCTCCACGACGGCCACGGCAGCGTCTTCCTGAAATCGCAGGAAGCGGCGGGCGCCCTGCCTCTCCTCTGGGACGTGGTCGAAGGCGAGCTCACCGTCACCCAGGTCGCTCCGGGCGCCGGAGAGCTGCGGCCGGGCGACTTGGTGCTCGCCATCGACGGCCGGCCGGCCAGGGCGGCGCTCGCCGCCGAGGAGGAGCTGGCTTCGGGCGCCACGGAGGGCTGGCGGCGCTGGCGCGCCTTCAACCGGCTCCTGGTGGGGAAACGCGGCGAGCCCGTGCGCCTCGAGGCGCGGCATCCCGGCGGCGCGACGTTCACCGCCACGGTGACGCGGTCGCTGCCCACCTACGGTGAGGGCAGCTTGCGCGAGACGCGGCCGGAGAAGATCGCCGAGGTGAAGCCCGGAATCTTCTACGTCGACCTCGACCGCATCAACGATCAGGACTTCAAAGGCGCTGTCGGCCGCCTGGCGGCGGCGAAGGGAGTGGTCTTCGATCTCCGCGGCTATCCGGCCGTGTCGCCCATCGTCATCGCTCATCTCACGGACCGCGCCGTCACCTCCGCGCGCTGGACCGTGCCGGTGGTCACCCGTCCGGATCGGCGAGAATGGGAGTGGGACGTCTCCAACTGGTCGGTGCAGCCTGCGCAGCCTCGTCTGCAGGGCAAGGCCGCTTTCATCATCGACGGCCGGGCCATCAGCTATGCCGAGACCTACATGGGGATCATCGAGAATTACAAGCTGGCGCAGATCGTGGGCGAGCCGACGGCGGGGACGAACGGCAACATCAATCCGTTCACGCTGCCCGGCGGCTATCGCGTCGTATGGACCGGCATGCGGGTGCTCAAGCACGACGGCTCGCAGCACCACGGCATCGGCATCCGGCCGACCGTGCCCGCCTCGCGCACGCTGCAGGGCGTGGCCGCGGGCCGCGACGAGCTGCTGGAGAAGGCGATCCAGGTGGTCAGCCGCTAGACGGCACGGGCAGAGCGGACCGATCCGCCGGATTTCAATTCACTGCAACAGATGCTTCCACGATCTCGCTCGCTGGAGGCACCGCCGCGATCTCCTCCGACTCCTCCTCCGCCAGCAGCCGCTCGAGCCGGTCGAGGGCGTCGTTGAGCTTGCGGACTGTGACTTGCGGCGAATGAGCCAACTGGCTCTTCTGCCGGTCGAGCTTCACCTGCTCCCACAAATCCCGCTTCTCCTCCAGCACGTCGCGGCGCAGGGTGATGCCATGGCGGGCGAAAAGCGGCGCGAGCTCGTCGTAACGTTCCAGCAGATCGCGGCGGGTGGCCTCGTAGGCGTACTCGCAGACGGCCTGGCGCTCCGAGAACCCGAAGATGTTGGTGAAGAACATCAGGTAGTCGTCACGCCTGGGCTTGACGAGAACGACGTCGGCGCCCTTGAACTTCGTTTCGTAGGACGCCATCCCCACCTCGAGGCGCGAGTGGACGAGGGTGCGGAAGGTCTGCGACATCACCGTCGGCAGGCCCCAATCGACGAGGTTCGGCTTCTTCATGATGCCGGCCTCGACGGCGCGCACGGTGTCGACGGGGACTATTGGGTTGACGCAGATCACCAGCTCGGCCCCGGCCTCCAGGGCCACCGAGGCGTGCAGGGTCTTGAGCAGCACGCCGTCCACGTAGTGGCGGCCTTCGATCTCCACCGGGGTGTAGAGCCCGGGCAGGGCGCCGCTCGCCTGGATGGCTTTCGAGATCGGAACGTGATCGAGGCCCGGCTCGCCGAACCGCGCAGCCTGGCCTGAGTCGAGATCGGTGGCCACCACCACGAAGCGCTTGCCGAGCTTGCGGAAGTCGTCGGTGCGCCCCTTGATGTTGTAGATCTTCTCGAGATACGCGCGGATCGGCTCGTTGTCGAACACCCCGACGGGCAAAGCGCGCGACAGCCGCATCAGCGAGTCGATCAGGCTGTGATCCCCGAGATGCGTGAGCCAATCCCGCAGCGAGTCGACCAGCAGCCGGGGGATCCGGCGGCTGCCGCGCAGAAAGGCGCGCCAATAAGGAGTGAAAAAAGTCTCGGGAATGAAGGGATGCTCGCCGGGCTCGTGGGAGATGATGGCGCGGCACATCTGCGCCGTCGTAAGGTTGTTGGCGAGGTTGCCGCAGAGGAAAGCGCCGGAGCTCACGCCCACGTAGATGTACAGGTTGTTGAGGTCGAGGCCGTCCAGGGCCTCGTCGAGGGCGCGGAGGGCGCCGATCTCGAAGATGGCGCCCTCCGGCGCTCCGGCGGCGAGCGCGAGTCCGATCCTGGGGGAGCGGACGATGGTATGGGAACCCTTGCCGCTGCGCTCCACCCGAGATCCTCCGTTAGGCGACGACGTTGGACGGGTCCACCGGGGTGGCGGCCGCCGGCGTCACGCGGGGCTTGAGCTGCTCGACCTTGGCGTTGAGCTCCTCGACGCGCTGCGTCAGGTTGCGGATCTCGTCGCGGGTCGGCACGCCCAGGCGATGGAGAGTGGCGGCCAGACGGTCGTCGAACTTCTCGCCCCAGCTCTCGAAGGTGCTCTCGGCCTTGGCCTTGAACTTGTCCACGTTCTCCTTCACCTTGTCCACTTCCACCTTGCCGCGGCTCTCGACGTCGCGGCCGCGGTCCACCAGCCGGCTGAAGAGCTTGCTGCCCTCCTCCTCGGCCGCCGCCAGCGCGCCGAGGCCGGCGAGCCAGATGCGGTGCACGGATTCCTTGAGCTCTTCCTGCACGTTCTTATCCTGCGGTCCAGTCGTGTTCGGATCCATGGCTTACCCCTTCGTCGTCTTGCGTTGGCGCGGCCGGGGAGCCGCCTTCGGCGTTCCCGTCGCGGTCTTGGTTATGGGGATTGTGATCGCCGGCGCGGAGGCGGCTTCCCGCCGCGCCGCGTACTCGTCGATCTTCTTCGACAACGTCTCCAGCCGGGAGGAGAGGATCTTCACGTCCTCCCGCGTCATCACGTTCAGCCGTTTGAGCAGGCCGCGGCTCTCGTAGGCCACCGTGTCCTGCACCAGTTGCCCAAGCTCGCGCGCCGTGCGCTGGGCGCGCTCGGCCATCGCCTTGGCGGCCTTCTTCTGCCGCCGCTCCACCGGCCGCCCGCGTCTCACCAGCCGGTCGAACAGTTCCCGGCCCTCCTCCTCCACTTCCGCCGCGGCGCCGAGCCCGGCCAGCCAGAGGCTGCGCCCGGCCGCGAGCAGCTTGCTGACGGTCTCCTTATTCTCCACCTGAGCCTCGCTCATGAATGTCTCCCTGATTTATCCGTTCTTGATTTCCACCGCCGCCGCCAAGTCCTCCCTCTCCAGCTCGGAGAGCGACGACTCGAGCTGCTCCAGCCGCGTCCGCAGGCTCGACATCTCCTCGCGGGCTCGCCGCACCGGACCCAGTCGGTCGATGATGCGGTCGACACCGTGCTGCACCTGCTCCATGCCGCTGTTGACAGCCCGCTCGCCGAGACGCACCAGATCGTGCAACAGCTCGCTCGGCAGGAACGACGTCCCCTTGCGCCCCTCGTCCAGGATGATCTGCGTCAGGGTCTGGGAGGTGACGTCGTTGTTGGTGGCGTTGTCCACCACCTTGACTTCCTGTCCCTGCCGGATCCAGTTGGCGATCTCTTCCAGCGAGACGTACCGGCTCTCTTCCGTGTCGTACAGCTTGCGGCTTTCGTAGCGCTTGATGAGCCGGATCATGGGGCTCCTCCTTCTACTGCGATTGGAACGCGGCGCTCCCGGGCGGCCGCGCCAAGAGGAACTTTACCGCACTGCGGCAAAGCATGTCAAGGGTTTTTTGACGCGGTGCGGCAAGACCGCTGGACGACGAGAACGAGTCTACTTCGGCGTCTGCTTCAGCTATACTCTTATGCTCCGATGCAAGTCCTGTGATCTATCCACCGGCTGTAGACGTGCATCGCGTCCCGGAAGCGGTACTTCTACGGCCAAACTCGCCTGTGGCAGATGGGAGCGATGACATGAAGACCTTCGTCCGCTGGATCAGCGTAGTCCTCGTTTTCCTCTCCTTGCCGGCGGCGGGCCAGAGCGCCCAGCCCTCGTTCAAGAGGACCGAGCAGCACGCGCCGTGCCGGGACTACGATCCGCTGCGCCGGCCCCTCTTCGGCGAGACCCACTCGCACACCTCCTACTCCCTCGACGCCCTCTCCATCGGCACGATCGACCGTCCGCGCGACGCCTATCGCTACGCCCAGGGCGGCACGGTCTACGTGGTGGACGCGGCCGGCAACCCGACGATCTGCGCGCAGCAGCCGCGACCGCTCGACTTCGCCGCCATCACCGACCACGCGGAGTTCTTCGGCGAGATCCACATCTGCTCGACCCCAGGCGCGCCGGGATACGACTCGCCGGGGTGCCAGCTCTACCGCAAGTCTACGGCGGCGGTGAGCAAGCCGTGGGGCAACGGTGCCGTCGCCGAACCGCCGACGCCGCCCGACTTCTGCGGTCCGGACAACGGCAACTGCCACGCCCAGTCGCTGAGCCTCTGGCAGGACATCCAGGCCGCCGCCGAGGAGGCCTACGATCGCAGCCCTGCCTGCCGCTTCACCTCTTTCGTCGGTTACGAGTGGACCGCGAACCCGAATAGCGCCAACCTGCATCGCAACGTCATCTTCCGCAACGCCAAGGTCCCGAAGCTGCCGATCAGCAACTTCGACACCGGCAACGACCCGCGGGTGTTGTGGGCGCGGCTGCAGAAGGAATGCCTCGACGCCGGCGACGGATGCGACGTCCTCACCATCCCCCACAACGGCAACCTGAGCATGGGCCTGCTCTACACGATCCCGGATGAGGAGAACACGGCGGCCTACGCGCGCCTGCGCTCGTTCTGGGAGCCCCTGTCGGAGATCCATCAGGGCAAGGGAAACTCCGAATGCCGGACCGGCATCCCCGAAAGCGTCGTCGATCCCGAGTGCGGCTTCGAGCAGCTCAAGGTGCAGGACCTCGGCTTCTTCACCGGCACCAGCTCTAACAACCCGACGCCCAAGGCCAACAATTACCTGCGCAACGTGCTGAAGGACGGCCTCGCCAAAGAGGTCGAGCTCGGGGTCAACCCGTTCAAGTTCGGCTTCGTGGGCGGCACGGACAGCCACAATGCCACTCCGGGCGGCACCGACGAGGTGAATTTCGTGGGTCTTCATGCGACGACGAGCGCCGGTCCCGAAGGCCTCCTCAACCAGATCGCCTTCAACCCCGGGGCCCTGGCGGTGGTGTGGGCCGAGGAGAACTCGCGCGACGCCATCTTCGAGGCCATGCGGCGGCGCGAGACCTACGCCACCAGCGGCACGCGTCCCATCGTCCGCTTCTTCGCCGGCTGGGACCTGCCGCGGGACCTCTGCGGCCGCACCGACTTCGTCAAGACGGGCTACGAGCGCGGCGTCCCCATGGGCTCCGACCTCAAGCCGCGTCCCGCCGGCGCCGCGGGCAGCCCGCGTTTCGCGGTGATGGCGATGAAGGACCCGGGCAGCGAGGGCCGCACCGACGCCCGCCCGCAGACCTGTGCCATCCACCACGCGGCGGCGAAGCTGCAGCGCATCGAGATCATCAAGGGCTGGATCGACGCCCAGGGCGAGGAGCACGAGAAAGTGGTCACGGTGGCGGGAGGCCAGGGGCCCATGGGCGGCGTGGACCCGGCGACCTGCGATCCGGTGGGCCCCGGCCACAACTCGCTGTGCAGCGTCTGGGAGGACCCGGAGTGGAATCCGGCCCAGCCGGCCTTCTATTACGCCCGGGTGCTGGAGAACCCGACCTGCCGCTGGAGCACCTACGCCTGCAAGCGGATCGGCCTCGACCCCTTCCTTCCGAAGGAGTGCAACCAACAGCTCGCCAAGTACTCGGACGTGGAGCCGCCGACGACCCCGGCAAACCCCAACCCCGTGAAGCCCTCCGTCTTGTTCGCGCCTTGCTGCAACATGGAGCCGGGCCCGGTGGTACAGCCGATCGAGATCCCGCGCGTGGCGCAGCAGCGGGCCTGGACCTCTCCGGTCTGGTACCGGCCGGCGGAGGGCGGCCGGCGGTAGGACCCCGCGGGGAAGCCATGGCAGGCCTGCGGCTGGAGATCCGGCGCCTCGCGCGGAGCCCCGCCCTGCACTTCCTGGTGCTGGGCGGGTCCCTCTACCTCCTGCGGGCCGGCCTGATCCCTCCTGCCGCGTCCCCCCCGCCGGCCGCTGCCGCCGCGGTGTCCTCTCCAGCCCGGCCCGCGGCCGCGCCGGTCGCGGACTCCCGGACCGTGATCGTCTCGGCGGCGCAGATCGAGCGGCTGCGGGAGGCCTGGAGGAAGAGCCGGAGGAGCCTGCCTTCGGCCGCCGAGGAGGCCCGCCTGATCGCGCGGCTGGCCGACGAGGAGATGCTCTACCGCGAGGCGCTGAGGCAGGGGCTCGACCGTGCGGAGCCCGTGCGGCAGCGGCTGATCCAGAACATGCGGTTCCTCAAGCTCGACGAAGGCGGCGGCACCCCCGACCTCTACGCGCAGGCGGTGGAGATCGGCTTCGACCGCACCGACCCGGTAGTGAGGCGTTTTCTCGTGCAGCAGATGCAACTCCTGGCCCGCGCGGGGGATCGGCCAGACGTGTTCACCGACGCGGAGCTGAAGGACCATCTGCGCCGGAATTTGGAGCGCTTCTCGCTGCCCGCGTTCGTGCGCATCAGCCACGTCTTTCTGGACGCGGATCGGCGGGCGGAGGCGCTGGAGCGGGACGCCCGCCGGCTCCTGGCGCGGCTGCGCGCCAGCCACGTCTCTCCGGACACGGCCGTGGAGCTCGGGGATCCCTTCTTCCCCGGCCATCACCCGGCGCTCGCCGCGCGCGGCGAGCTGGCAAAGATCTACGGGCCGGACTTCGCGGCGGCGGTGATGCGCCTGCCGGCGGGAGAGTGGTCCGGACCGGTGCGCTCGGCCTATGGCCTGCATCTCGTCTGGGTCCACGAGCGCCTTCCGGGCGAGCCGCCGCGGCTTGCCGACGTCCGCAGCCGCCTGGCCCTCGAGCTCGCCCACGAGCGGCAGGAAGCGCGGCTCGCGACCTACCTGCGCGAGATGCGGCGGCGCTACGAGGTGCGGGTCGAGCTGCCGGAGTCATCCGAACGGTCACCCCGGCGGGAGGAGGCTTCCCGATGAAGGCGCGCCGCGGCAGCGGAGTCCTCGCCGGCGCGCTCCTCGTCCTGCTCGGTCCGGGTCTCGCCGCGGCCCATCCGCTCGCGCCGTCGCTGCTGGACCTGCGGGAGGAGACTCCAGGACGCATCGCGGTGCTCTGGAGGAGGCCGCAGCTCCTGCCGGTCGGAGCCAGACCGGAGCCTCTCCTGCCCGGCCGCTGCCGCATCGCCGCGCCGCCGGTCGAGACTCTGGAGGGAGCGGCCCTGGTCACGCGATGGACGGCGGACTGCGGTCGTGCCGGTCTGACCGGCGAGAGGATCGCGGTGAACGGGCTGGCGGAAGCCGGCTCGGACGTCCTCCTCCGCGTCGTGCTGGCGGACGGCCGGAGCTTACGGACGGTCCTCCGTGCCGATGCGCCGTCGTTCGATCTGCCGGCGGAGCAGAGCTCGGCCGGTGTGGCGGCCGGCTATCTCAGCCTGGGGATCGAACACCTGCTGACCGGTCCGGACCACCTGGCGTTCGTGCTCGGCCTCGTTCTCCTGGTCAGGAGCCGGCGCCGGCTGTTGGGCACGATCACCGCCTTCACCCTCGGGCACAGCGTCACCCTCGCGCTCGCGGCACTGGGCTTCGTCCGCCTGCCGCCGGCGCCGATCGAGGCCGCCATCGCGCTGAGCATCCTCGTACTGGCCGTGGAGCTGGCGCGGGAGCGCCCCACTCCGCTCGGCCGCCGGCCGTGGCTGATGGCAGCCGGTTTCGGTCTGCTCCACGGACTGGGCTTCGCGGGCGCGCTCGCTCAGGTGGGGCTGCCGGCCGGGGAGATCCCGCTCGCGCTCCTGTCGTTCAACGTCGGTATCGAGCTGGGCCAGATCGGCTTCGTCCTCGCCGTCCTCGGCCTCGGACTCGCCTTGAGCCCCTTCCTGCGCCGGCTTCCGGCCTGGAGCACCGCGATCCCGACCTATGTCATCGGCAGCCTCGCGGCTTTCTGGATGTTCGAGCGGCTGGCAGGCCTGTGACAAGAACGTTTTAGATTCTACGACGTTCGGCTGACGTACCGCTCCCACTCGGCGAGACGGTGGTCGAGCTGGCGGCCGAGGGCTTCGAGGGAAGCGAGATCAGTGGGCTCTTCGGGCAATAACGGCAGGTCCACCAGCGGCTGCTCGCGGGAGAGGAGCTTGGCCAGCTCGATCAGGCCGCGGCGGTCGCGCTCCCCCGACCAGGCGAGCAGCTCCCAGCCGCTCGGCCGGCAGGGATCGGTCCCGTGCGGCGGCGCTCCTTCGAGCACGAAGCGCGGATGGACGCGGTTCACCACGATGGGACCGAGCCGGTAGCCGGCCTCCTCCAGCCGGCGGGCGAAGAAGAGGGTGTCGGGAATGCGCTCCTCGCCGGCGCCGGAGACGAGAACGAACAGCGTCCGCGGCGAGCGCAGCAGCTCCTCTACCTGGCTCGCCCGGCGGCGGAAGCCTTCGAAGAGCGGGCTGAAGGCCTGGAAGAACTCGGCCATGTCGCGCAGCAGGTCCATGCCCACCACCTCGTCGAGGAAGCGCTCGGCGCGGCGGCCGAGGGCGCCCCAGCGCGAGGTCGCCTTGAGACGTCCCTCCTCGTCGAACCAGGGCTTGAGCGCCACGCGCAGGGCGCCGCTGTCGAGGAAGCCGACGATGCGGGAGGGCGCTTCCAGGAAGTCGAGGGCCTGGCGGGTGGGCGGCGTGTCGAGGATCACCTGGCCGTAGCGCCCGTCGGCCGCCACCTCGAAGAGGCGCTCGACGGCCATGTACTCCAGGATGCCGCCCAAGGAGCCGGAGAGGTGCTGGTAGAAACGGTTGTCGAGCACGCGTCGGCGGGACTCTTCGTCCGGCGCGTAACGTTCGACGAGCCGGTCGAAGGTCTGGCGCGCGTCGAGGAGGCTGGCGTGGAGGCGTCCCGGCCCGTCCAGCGCCACCGGCACCTCGCGCAGCTTCGCCTCCTCGCCCACCCCGAGCGCCTGCTTCAAGCGCAGCGAGGGGTCGAAAGTCATCACCAACGTATCGCGCCCCTCTCGCGCGGAGAGCACTCCCAGGGCGGCGGCGAGAGTGGTCTTGCCGACGCCTCCCGCGCCGACGACGATGACCAGCGGATAACGGCCGGAGATCAGGTCCATGGCATCTGTCCGGCCATACAGCGGCCGAGCGTCGCGACCAACACCGGTCCGCGGTCGAGCGGGAGTTGCGGCAGCTCGAGGCGAGCTCCGGGCCAGGAGTCCCGCAACCGCGCCAGCTCGCGCTCGTTGAGCTGCCGCCGGCGGCGCCAGAGGGAGACCAGCTCGTTCTCGCTCTCCCCTTGCGGCGGTGCCGGAGGCGCCGGCGGATACAGGCCGTTGATCACCAGCAGCTCGGGATCTCGCCGCACCCGCTGTTGCAGCGCCGCCCGCAGCTCCAGGATTTCCTCGACCGGCATCTCTTCGGCCGTGGTGATGACGACGACAGCGCAGCGCTCCGCATCGGCGACGAGCGCCGCCAGCTCGCCGGCCATCTTGGCGAACGGCCCGTTGGCGATCACCTCGCTGACCAGGGCCGGCGCGGCCAGCAGGGTGACGCCATGGCCGGTCGCCGGTGCGTCGAGCACCACGGTCTCGACGTAAGGCGTTCCCGGCCCGCCGAGGCCTTGCAGCAGCCGCAAGGCGTGGCCAAGGATCGCCATCTCCTTGAGCCCCGGCGCACCGGCGGCGAACTGCTGATAGACCGGGCTCTCCAGCACCCGCCGCGTCAGCAGCTCGAGCTTGAGCTGCTCGCGCACCACCTGGTCGAGAACCTGCCGGGGCTTGAGGTTCTGCACCCACAGCCGCGGCTCGGCCTCGACGATGGCGCCGCCCGAGGGGGGCGTGCCGATCATCTGGTGGAGGTTCTCCCGCGGATCGACTTCGACGACGAGCGTGCGCCGGCCGGCGGCGGCGAGGGCGCGGCCGAGCGTCGCCGCGATCAGGGTCTTGCCGACCCCGCCCTTGCCGGTGACCACGACGAGCTGCCGGCGGGAGAGCAGTTGGAGCGGGTTCATGGTTGAATATATATCCCATGAGCTTCCCACAGACCCGACTCCGCCGCTTCCGCAAGAGCCCGATTCTGCGCCGCATCGTGCGCGAGACGCGGCTTTCCCCCGACAACCTCGCGCTGCCGCTGTTCGCCTGTCCGGGAGAGGGAGTCGCGAGAGCCATCGGCTCCATGCCCGGCGTCTACCAGCATTCGGTGGACCGCCTGGTGGAAACGGCGAAGGAGGCCTTCGACGAGGGCGTCCACGCCGTGCTCCTCTTCGGCATCCCGGAGAGCAAGGACGCCGTGGGCAGCTCCGCCTGGTCGGCGGACGGCATCGTCCAGCGCACCCTCCGGGCATTGACGGAGGGCGTGCCCGGCCTGGTGAAGATCGCCGATGTCTGCTTCTGCGAGTACACGGACCACGGCCACTGCGGCGTGCTCCACGGCCAGGAGGTGGACAACGACGCCACGCTGGAGAACCTGGCGCGGCAGTCCGTCTCGCTCGCCGAGGCGGGAGCGGACATCATCGCGCCGTCCGACATGATGGACGGCCGGGTGGGCGCCATCCGCCAGGCGCTCGACGGCGCGGGCTTCCAATCGACGCCGATTCTCTCCTACGCGGTGAAGTTCGCCAGCGGCTTCTACGGCCCGTTCCGCGAGGCGGCCGAGTCGGCGCCCAAGTTCGGCGACCGGCGGGCCTACCAGATGGATCCCGCCAACGGCCGCGAAGCCATGCGCGAGGCGGAGCTGGACGTGGAAGAGGGGGCCGACATGCTGATGGTCAAGCCGGCCCTCCCCTATCTCGACGTCCTGGCGGCCCTGCGCCGCCGCTTCGATCTGCCGCTCGCCGCCTACCACGTGAGCGGCGAGTACGCCATGCTCAAGGCGGCTGCCGAGCGCGGCTGGATCGACTACGACCGGGTGATGATGGAGTCGCTCATCGCCATCCGGCGGGCCGGCGCCGACCTCATCTTCACCTACACGGCGCGCGACGCGGCGCGGCTGCTGGCGGCGGGATGGGTGGAATGAAGACCCTCACCTCCCCGGCCCTCCTCTCCCGCCCCCCCCCTCCCCCCCTCACCGGGAGAGGAGGGAGAAAAACAAGAGGTTTCTTGTGGAGGTTTTTCGTAGGGGCGGGGCT
>JBIOVX010000176.1:0-16749 GCA_044868005.1 Thermoanaerobaculia bacterium
ATCTTGGAGATTTTTTTGGATTCTTCTTTCTCCCTCCTCTCCCTATGGGAGAGGAGGGGCGGGGAGGTGAGGGCTTCGGAGGGCAGGACGCTGGAGTTTCTTGGTCCGCGATACGAGCGAAGGGTACAATCCCGCCAGTGGCAGATCCCGAATACTCGCAGTTGGTCACCCTGGAGACCTTCTCCTCCGCCTGGGAGGCGCAGCTCGCCCGCGCCTGCCTGGAGGCCGAGGGGATCCATGCCATCGTCGCGGACGAGCACTTCTTCCGCCTCTACGGAGCGCTCACCAGCACCCTCGGCGGCGTGCGGCTGCAGGTCCGCCCGGGGGATTGCGAGCGCGCGGCCGAGCTGCTGCGCAACCGCCGCCCCATCCTGTATCTGGTGACCGAAGAGGACTCCCGCTCCGGCGTGGCCGAAGAGCCGGAGGAGCCCAAAGCCCTGGTCATCGTCGGCCGCTACCCCACCCCCTGGGAAGCGCACCTGGCGAAGACGCTCCTGGAGTCCGAGGACATCGACGCCTGCGTCAGGGAAGAGCGCCTGCCGGCGATCAGCCTCCTCACCGGCGAGCCCGCCGTCATGAGCCGCATCGAGGTCCACCCCGAGGACGCCGAGCGCGCCGCCGAGATCCTCGCCGAGGTCGAGGAGCTGGACGAGGCGTCGGAGTAAACCCTCACCCCTACCCCTCTCCCGCCCCCTCCCTCCCGCCCTCACCGGGAGAGGGAAAAAACAGCAAGAAAAACGTAGAGACGCCCCGGGGGGCGTCTCTGTTTTTCATCTCCCTCCTCTCCCAGGCCCTACTCGATCTTCAACCGCCACACCCCCTGCCCGTGGGTGGCGGCGTAGAGGGAGCCCCTCTCCGGCACGTAGACGAGGTCGGGCACGTTGACGTTCGGCAGTCCCGCCGCCGGCAGATGCCAGACGCTGGAGTTCTTCTGCTTCTGCACCACGCCGTAGTCGTTGCCGACGTAGATCGTGCCGTGCGCGGAGACGACGACCGAGTTGGCCGGGATATCACCATAGCCGTTGATCTTGTGCCCGTCGAGCAGCGTGAAGACGGCCGTCCCCGCCCCTGGATCGTAGCTGATCTCGAAGACGTGCCCCGGCGTCGCCGGTGTCTTCGAGTTGTAGCCGCTGTAAGTGATCCAGGCGTGGTTGGCGTCCTCGGGATCGACGAAGATCGACGTCGGGAAGCGCGGCGGATCGTTGGTCGCCAGGCTGTCGAGCCGGGTGAAGGTGACGGCCGAGGCGGTCGCATTGTCGGCGTTCTTCGAGATGAAGACGCGGCCCGTGCTCGTCGCCGACCACAGCGTGCTCGTGTCGTTCCTGCCACGCTCGACGACCGAGATGTGCCCGCCGGCGCGGTCGCCGTGGATCGCCGCGGTGAGCCGGCCGTTGGGGCCTGGATCGCCGAGCGGTTTCCAGTCGTCGCAGATGTCCGTCGCAGGCTCGTAGGTCCCGTCCCCATCCAGGTCGCCGTTGCCGGTCCACACGTTGCAGTGCAGCTCGACCACCGGCCGCGGGAACAGCGGGTTGTAGCCATGGTTCATCGCGCGGAAGGCGTGCTCGCGCCCGGTCCACAGCCAGCCCGGCACGAGGGGGTCGGTGATCGCGGCGGCGATGAACGGCGTAGCCTCGCCGCCGTAGAAGACGAACAGCGTGTCGGAGATCCAGATCAAGTCGGCCTGGTTTTGCGGCGTGAAGCTCACCTCGATCTGGCCCTGCTGCCAGCCGGTCATCCGGAAGCCCGGATCGCCGCCCACGGCGTCGAAGGCGTTGTGGCCGCCGTCGGCGATGTTGGCGTTGACCCAGGTGTCCTTGTCGCCGAGCGTCTCCCACGAGCCGTTGTCCTGCGTGCCGCCGGCGATGCGGTCCGGGTTCTTCTTGTCGTACTCGATCTCGTAGAAGTGGAGAGTCCGCAGGCCGCGGTTGATCGCCTCGAGCTTCTGCGGCACCCGCGACAGCACCATCTGGCAGAAGGCGATCCGCGCCGGATTCGTGAACGAGTGCGGCGGGGTCGTGCAGTCGGCCGCGTCGTTGACGAATACGCCGTTCGAGCGCACCACGCCACCGTCGCCGAAGTTGAAGAACTGCTGCCAGTTGTTCGGGTTGGTGAGCAGCGCATGGTGGTCCGGGTGCAGGGCGCCCGGGAAGACGCTGTCCGTGTCGTCCTCGGTCATGTCCGTGAACGTCGCGCCGGCGTTCGTCGACACCAGCACGGCACGGCCGTTGGAGCGGCCGGTGCCCGTGTTGTTCTCGTTGTACTGGTTGCACCCCGAGAGGTACACGATGTCGGCGTTGGCGCCCGCCACGCCGTTGCCCGCCGGGGCGTACACGTAGTTGTCGTACGTGCACTGGCCGTCGCAGTAGCCGAAGCTCGAGTAGCCGGGCGTGTTCTGCGTGGGGTTCGTCAGATCGAGCCAGCTTGCCGCGACCGTCGCGGCGCTGGGATTGCGCACCGCGTCGTTGCGCCGGAACCGCGCGAAGACCCCGCCGCCGCCGACTCCGACGTACATGCGCGTCTCGCCGTTCGGCAGCGCGACGACGTCGAACTCGGCGCGCTCGTTGGCGCTCGCGGGCGGGCCGACGACGCCCATGATCTGCTCCCACGTCCCGGGATCGCCGTTCGACCGCGACCGCCAGATGCCGCGGGCGAGGAACGAGGCATAGACCGTGTTCGGGTCCACGGGATCGATCTTCACCCGGCGGGCGCCGCGGGGTGAGCACGGCGTCGCATTGCCTGAGACGACGTCCGGCGTCGACGACGTGCAGAGGGCGGTGGCGCCCTGGTTGACCAGCTCCCAGTGCTTGCCTTCGTCCTGCGACCGCCAGAGGCCGAAGTGCGGCGCGCCGGGGACGAGCGCGTCTATGCCGCCGCAGCAGGTGTTCGAGATGCCGCGCGTGGCGCGGCCGGAGGCGGCGAAGATCGTCCGCGAGTCGCCCGGCTTGACCGCGATCGAGCCGACGCCGCGGCCGAAGAAGCTCTCCGCGCCCAGCGGACCCTTCCAGGACTGACCGCCGCTCTTCGAGACGTATACGCCGACGCCCACCTCGCAGCCGCTGCCGCAGGCGTTCGGCTCGCCGGTGCCGGCCCAGATCGTCTTGTGGTTCGCGTCGTTCGGGTCGAGCGCGAGGGAAGCGACGCTGTTCGACTCGAAGGTGCCGGAGACGAACTCCCACGCCGGTCCTTCATAGGCGCCGGTCGCCGGGTTGTCCTCGTCGATCGCGTTCGGGGTGCGCCAGACGCCGCCGTTGGCGTTGGCGACCCACATCGTGCAATCTCCGGTGGTGCACACCGGCGAGATGACGGCGTGCACCGTCCGGCCGCTGAAGTTCTGGGTACCCGCGTTGTACACCGTGCGGTTGCGGAATGGGTTGGTGAGGTCGTTCACCCCGTTGGTGGGACCCAGCGGCTCCCACGCTCCGGTGCCGCCTGCCGGCCGCGCCTTCATGCCGAACCAGTCGTTGCGCGCCGTGGCGAAGGCCGAGAAGGGCGCCGGTCCGTCCCCCTGGCCGTCCGTGTTGTGCTCCAGCCAGTCCTGCTCGGCGAAACCGCTCGGATTGTCTTCCAGGGAGGCCGCTCCACCGGGTGAGAACTTGGCCATCGCCGCCATCTTCCGCGCCAGCGCGGGCGGGATCTCCTCCTCACCGTCTTCGCTGACGGCCGCGCGTTGCGGCGTTGCGGCCCTGGGGGTCGCGCACGACAAAACGAGGAGGGGAATGAGGAGAAGGGCGAAGACACCTGCGGACCAGCGAAGCAGCCTCTGTCTCATGGTTGAGCTCCTTGAATGGGGGTTAGAGGAAGGCGGAAATATTGACATCATTCACGCGATCCGTCAAGGACTTTGATGAGAAAGGATATGGCTCTTTAACTATAAGAACCAAGAGCCGCTGAATAACTCTGACCCTGGAGTGGCGTTTCCCTCGCAATCCGGGACACTTCGGTACACAGCCGCGGTCTCCCTACCTCGACCGTTCAGGTCCCGCCCCGTTCTCCGCCGCTTCCAACTCGATCTCCTTCCTTTCCGCGTCCAGCTTCTCGGACTTCACCTCCTGCCGCAGGCGGCCGAACGAGCTCATGTAGACGTTGGCCACGGCGACCAGGGCGAAGAAGGAGATCAGGTACCCGCGCCAGTCGTCGAGCAGCAGGCGGTAGCGGGTGACGATGAGGAAGAAGATCGTCACGTAGTGGCTGAAGCAGTACTCGCAGGTGAGCAGATAGAAGAACTTCCGCCCCAAATAGCCGCGGGCGTTCTGGGACCGCCGGGTGAAGTACTCCCGCGGCTCGCGGAAGACCTCCTCATGCGTCACCGTCCACGCGACGCAGGCGATGGGCACGGCCAGCACCAGCAGCCAGACGATCTGCAGGACCCACTGGGAGCTGTCGGGCGGGTTCATGCCGGGCGGGGATCTGCAAGAAGAGCGCCGATCCCGCCCTGCCCGGTCCGATCCTTGCTGAAGAGAGATCCGAGGAGACTACGCCATGCTCACCTGGGACCCCCACGACCCTCGCCGCGACCGCGATCCCCGCGAGCCGGACGACCACCCGAAGCGCGACGAGCCCTGGAACGATCCGGACGAGTCGCCGCTGGACGAGCCGCCCATCGAGGATCCCCCGGACGCTCCCGAGGAGGACGAGCCCGCGCGGCGCGATCCGGATACCAAGGAGCCGCCGCGGCGGGTCTAAGCGGTCTCCGATCCAGGTTCGCGGCAACTCTTTCCAGCCTCCAGGGCGGCCACATAGGGCCGCCCCTACAGATCGTTCTGTGGCCGATTTGAGGTTGGTGCATTGCGCGTGAGAGGTCGATTTGCCGCGATGTGGTCTGTAGGGGCGGCCCTGTGTGGCCGCCCTGGGTGGTAGACGGCGGATCTCCGAGGAGAGGCGCCTGATACAGTATCCCGCCATGTTCCGCCGCCCGCGCACCGGCTCGACGCTCTGCCCCTCGTGCGGCAAGCTGGTAGGGGTCAACGACGAGGTCTGCCTCAACTGCGGCCGGAAACGGCCGGGGATGTGGGGGCTCACCGCCGTGCTGCGCAACCTCGGCAAGGACATGGGGTTCGTGCAGGCGGTCATCGTGGGGACCGCCTTCCTCTATCTCGCCATGCTGGTTGTCGATCCCGCGGGCATCCGCATGGGCAGTCTCTTCTCGATCGGCTCCCCCAGCACGCAGAGCCTGCTGCGCTTCGGCGCCGCGGGAGCGTATCCGGTCTTCGGCCTGCACCGCTGGTGGACGCTGCTCTCCGCCGGCTGGCTGCACGGCGGCCTCCTCCACATCGGCTTCAACCTCTACTGGATCCGCATGCTCGCGCCGGAGACGGCGGAGCTCTACGGCGCCGGCCGGATGGTGATCGTCTATACGATCTCCTCGATCGCCGGCTTCCTCCTCAGCAGCGTCATGGGGGCCTTCCTGCCTTTCCTCGGCGGGGCGGGCCTGACGGTGGGCGCCTCGGCGCCGATCCTGGGGCTGCTCGGCGCCATGGTCTACTACGGCCGGCGCGTCGGCAGCAGCACCGTGGGCCGCCAGGCCTGGTACTACGCCGTCTTCATGATCGCCTTCGGATTCCTCATGCGCGGCGTCGACAACTGGGCCCATCTGGGCGGCTTCGCGGGTGGCTACCTCGGCGGCATGCTGGTCGATCCGCGCCAGCCGGAGACCGGCAACCAGGTGAGTGTTGCAGTGGTTTGCCTGATCCTCACCCTGGCATCGATCGTGGCTTCTTTGGTGGTGCCGGTGCCGATACTGCTCAGCCCCTGAGTCGGGCGGCAGACCCAAGCGTCAAGGGCGGCGGGCGGCCGAGGGGCCGCGCCGCGGCGCAGGCCCCCCGGCGCATGGCGTCGCTATTGCCAGGTCACCACGAGCTGAGGCCGGTTGGCCGCGGTCGTGTTGTCGCCCGAGTAGTAACCGATGTAGTCGTTGCCGGTGTCGTCGTTGTCATCCAGGTTGAAGTAGACGCGGAGCTGCGTCGTCCCCGTCTTGTTGACCGCCGCCAAGCCCGCAGCGTTGAGGCTGCCTTCCGACCAGGTCCCGTTCGATGCGGCGTTGGAGAGGCTCGCCGCCTGGACCGCCGTCGCCGCGGCCTGGAAGTCGCCGGTCTGCAGGGTCGTCGACCCCGAGAGGCCTCCCGACTGGACGTCGACCCAGCAGGTGCCGTGGGTGGTGAAGGGGTTGGTGCCGGAGACCGTGCCGCGAAGCAGGCGCAGGGTCACCGAAAGGATGGTGGCGCCGTCGGGGATCGCCGAGGTGTCGAAGGAGACCACGGTCTTGTACTGCTTGTCCTTGTTGTCGTCGCCCGCCCGCAAGGCGCTGGTGTTGTTGCCGTTGTCGTCGATGGAGCCGCCGGCGTTGGAGGTCTCGTTCGATTCCAGCACCCAGCCGTCCTGGGCGGCAATGGAAGTGAAGGTGACCTGGGTCGAGGCGGCGTTCACGACTTGCGGCGCGCCGCTGTCGTCGCCGCTGCTGTTGGCCCAGCCGCTGGCCCCGGTGAAGGCGGCGGTGACGATATGGCTGCCGACCGCCAGCGCCGTCGTGCTGAAGGAAGCGTGGCCGGCACCGTCAACGGGAACGTTGGAGGCCCAAACGGTGGCCCCTTCGGTGAAGGTAACGGTGCCCGCGGGCACGCCGCTGCCCGAGGTCACGGTGGCCGTGAAGGTGACCGATTGGCCGAGCGTGGAGGGGTTGGGCGCGGAGGTCAACGTCGTGGTGGTGGCAATGGGCTGGCCCGCCGGCGTGGCCGACGCCTCGTTCGAGCTCGCGCCCTCGCCCTCGGCGTTGGTCGCGGTGACGACGTAGAAGTAGGGCATCCCATTGGTCAGGCCGGTGTCGGTGAAGCTCGTCCCGACGACGTTGGTCTTGACGGTCGTATAGGGTCCGCCGCTCGCCGTGCCGCGGTGGACGCTGTAGCCGGTGGCATGGCTCGCGGCCGCCCAGGTGAGGGCCACCTGCGCGTTGCCCGGCGTCGCCGCGAGGCCGCTGGAGGCGCCCGGCGAAGGCACGGGATCGACACGGACGATGAAAAGGCCCGACTTCATGTCGGACACCAGGACGTTGCCCGACGGCAGGAAGACATAGACGTCCCAGACACCGTTGTAATTCCCGGTGATCGACTGATTGAAGGTGCCGTCGCCGTCAGGGTCGCGCCAGGTCTCGTACTTGCCGACCTCCACGGGGTTGACCGGGTTCGAGATGTCGAAGACGCGGAACCCGGCCTCGTAGTAGCCGAGGAGCAGGTAGCTGCCGCGGATCTGGCCGTTGTGGGTGCGGGAATTCTGCGACGCGTCGCCGGACCACTGGAACGTCTTCACCTGCGTCGGGCTCGCCGGGTTCGAGACGTCGTAGACGCCGACGTCGTAGACGTTGAACTCCTCGAACGTGTAGAGGTAATGGGAGTCGTCCGTCAGCCAGTCGCTGTGGGCGTAGATGCCGGCCACCGGCGCCGTCTCTCCCAACAGCGCCGGCGTCCCGCCCGAGCGGACGCTGGTGATGTCGAGGATCCGGTACCGGGTGGCGTACCCTTCCGATGAGTAGAGCAGGTCCTTGCCTCCCGACCCCGGCACGTTGGTCCGCGCCACGCTGTCGTGGCAGTCGTGGCCGCTGCCGCTCCAGCTCGCGATGATGGGCGGATCGAAAGGATTCTGCAGCAGGTCGAAGATCTGGCAGCCGAGCGTCGAGCCGTTGTTGGCCGTGTTCATGAACAAGAGGCCGTCATTGACGAACACGGTGTGCCCGTAGTTCGTACGGCCCCGGTCGGCGATGCCCGCCGGCGGGATCGGGTTCGAGTCGACGCCTTGCGGCGCCGAATCGGACAGATACGAGAGGTCCACGATCCACAGGTTGCCGTTCGATTGCGCGCCGACGTAGGCGTAGGTCTTGCCCGAGACCGGGTCGCGGTGGATGTCGGCGTCCCGCCAGATGCGGCCCTTCGGCGGGCTCACGCCGCCCGACATGTCGATGTACTGGACCCGGAAGGGAGCGGCGGGATCCGTAACGTCGATGATGTGCAGGCCGAAGCTGTTGCTCTGCAGCGCGTACTCCCGCGCGCCGGCCGCGTAGCCCCAGATGCCGTTGTAGAGCTGGCCCGTCGAGGTGTTGTCGCTGTAGTAGGGGTTCGGCGGCTGCGGGTTGATCTGGCCCAACTTGGTGACGTTACCGTTGCCGGTGTAATCGGCCGGCACCGCAGCTTGCACGACGTCCGGAACGCTGAGTTGGAGCAGCGCATCGATATAGAGATGCGTGTCGCGCGACATCTGCCCGGCCGTCTCCTGGGCATTCAGCCAGGTGTCGAGCTGCGACAGGTGACCCTTGAAATAGAGCTCTTCGATATGGTGGTGCTGCGCCTCCGTGATGGCGCCGCCTTCGACGAGGCCGTGCAAGTAGGCCTCGATGGCGCCGGGACCTTCCGGGTGGGCCCAGGCCGTTGAGCCCGGGAGGGCGAGCAGCAAAAGCAAAAGAACGGCGCAAACGGTACGCATCAGGTTTCTCCTTGGACGGTCCGTAGAAAGTTTTCTCCGGGTTCCATAAAATAAGGTGTTCGTCGCGAACAAAAAAGGCCGGGGCCCACGCGCAGAGCAGGCCCCGGTACGGGGGAGTCCGCCAGAGGCTGGCGGCGGCCCGCAGGTCACCCTTCGCTGTTCGCCTTCTTTTCCAGCAGTTGGGCTAAGGACTGACCCTGCGCGCCTTGGTTTACATTCCCAGGTTAGTGCCTGTGCGGGAGCGTGTCCATCCTCTCTAGCGATGATTTTTTGACCCCTCCGCCTCCTCTCTAGGGAGGAGGGGGGAACTACCCTTTGGGGTAGGAAAGCTGCGGGCCACGCACGAATGATCACAATCGAGCGGCCTTGCCGGTCCGCCGATCAGCCACCCGGCTGAGCTCTTGACGAGGGCGCGTCTGCGTGGTACTACTGCGGCAAGGAGGTTCTACCAGGCTAGTTATGTCCTACTCAACTCTCACTCGGAAAGGCCAGGTCACCATCCCCAAGCCCCTGCGGGATCAACTGGGATTGAACCTCGGGGATCGGCTCTCGTTCCACCTGCGTGGAAAGGAGATCGTGTTGAAGCCCGTCCACCGTACGATCCTCGATCTTCAGGGCTCGGTGCAGCCGAAGAACCGGCCCGAGGATTTCGGCAGCATTCGCCGCCAGGTGGCGGCGGCGCGGGGCCGCACGCGAGCCAAGCCCGATGCGTAGGGTCTTTGTCGACACCAACGTATTCCTGCGCTTCCTCACCCAGGACGATCTCGCCAAAGCTGAAAAGGCTCGCCGGCTCTTTGCCTCTGCGGTGGCGGGCGAGTTGGTGGTGGAGACCAGCCTTCTCGTGATCGCCGAGATCGTGTGGACTCTGGAATCGTTCTATGGGTTGACTCATGACGAGGTAGCCGAGCAGGTCGTCACCATCCTCGCCACGCCGAATTTCGAGTGTCCGAACAAGGAGTTGCTCGTTGAGGCCCTGCTCGCCTACGCCGAGCGCAATGTCGATTTCATCGATGCTTATCACGCTGTGCTCCTCGGACGTCGCGGCGACATCTCGTTGGCGACGTTCGATCGCAAGCATTTTCGGCGCTTTTCCGGCCTCGACTTCTTCGGTCTGTGATTCGTACGCGCGTCAGGTTGAAGGTGGGCGGGCGGTGCGATTGCGCCCCATGGCCTTGGCGGAGTACAGGGCGAGATCGGCGGCCTCCAGCAGTTGATCGGGCGCGCTGTCGGGCAGCGGTGCAAGGGCCGCGACTCCGGCGCTGATCGTCAGCGTGGGGCTTGCGCCGGGCGCGCCATGCGGGATCGCCAGCTCTTCGATTTGCAGGCGTATCGCCTCGGCCACGCTCCAGGCCCCGTCCTGGTCCGTGCCGGGCAAGAGGCAGGCGAACTCTTCGCCGCCGTAGCGCGCCGCGAGGTCTCCCTCGCGATGGGTTGCCGCGCGCAGCACCTCCGCCACGCGGCGCAGGCATGCATCGCCCGCGAGGTGACCGTAAAGGTCGTTGAATGCCTTGAAGTGGTCCACGTCGAGGAGCACGAGCGCCACGGGGAACCGCAGGTGCCGATTGAGCCGCATCGCCCGCGACCACTCCGAGACCAGCCGCCGGTCGAAGTGCCGCCGGTTGGCCAGGCCCGTCAGCGCATCGAAGTCTGCCAGGCGCGAGAGCTCGGCGTTGGCCGCGCGCAGCTCCTGCTCGAGACGCCGCCGTGCGGTGACGTCGCGGATGGCGCTCGACACGAGGGTGCCCTGCTCGGTTTCCAGCGGACTCAGGCTGACTTCGACGGGGAAGATGCCGCCATCCTTGCGCCGCGCGAAGAGATCGAGCCCGGAGCCCATGGCCCGCGCCCCGCGCTCGGCGAGGAACGTGGACCGATGCCTGACGTGCGCCTCGCGCAGATCCTCGGGAACGAGCATTTCCACCGGTTGGCCGATCAGCTCGGCCCGCAGGTAGCCGAAGAGCTTCTCGGTCTGCTCGTTGACGAGGACGATGGCGCCGCTGCGGTCGGCGATGACGATGGCGTCCGGGGCCGTCTCGAGGAGGCCGCGGAACCGCTCTTCGGACGCCTTGAGGGCAGCGGAGGCCCGGTGCAGCTCCTCCTCGGCCCGCCGGCGCCGGGTCTGGTCGTGGAATACCGCCACGGCGTGAGAGACACGGCCCCTGGCATCGAGAATCGGAGCCCCCCAAGCCGCGACCGCAATCCTTGCGTCCGGACGTTGGATCTCGAGGTCGTCGCTTTCGGAGGCCTCTCCCGCCAGAGCGCGCACGGTGGTGCTGCGCTCCGGCGGATAGCGCTGGCCGGTGCCGGCGAGGAACGCCTGGTCATTGAGCTCCGACAGGTTGACTCCGGCGGGCACGGCACGCCCCAGGAGCTCCTGCGCGGCGCGGTTGGCGTACTGGGACTTGCCGTCCGCGCCGGTGACCAGGACACCCAGCGGCAGGGAGTCGAGATACTGGATCACCGCTTTCCAGTAGCCTCGGCTCTGCACCACGATCACGATGCAGATCGCCCCGGTGAGCGCCAGCAGCAACAGGCGGCTGACCTGATTGTCCCAATTGAACCGGCCGTAGCTGCTGAGCGCGAAGGCAGGCCCGTGCAGGTCGTAGCGGCTGGCCGCCCACAGCACGATCCCTCCGTACTGCACGATCGCTGCGAGAGTGGCGATCAGGCACCACCGCCAGTCCTGGCGCAGGCAGGCCAGCGCCAGCGCCACGAAGTAGCAGCAGAACACCACCCGGCTGTTGGCGGCGGCCAGGGGATTGCCGGCGAGCACGAACCCTGCGTTGACGAAGCTGACGATGCTCACGTCGAGGAGGCAGGTGAACAGGCCCAACCAGGCGGGCGGCGTCGCCTTTTGCGCCAGCCACAGCACGAAGGCCCCCAAGGCGAGGACCGCCGCCGCCGCCGCGAGACCGATGCGGGCCTCGGCTTCCGGCGGCCGGAACAGGACGCTGTGGAGCGGGATCAGGGCGGCCAGCGCCATGGCCCACAACCGGACCTTGGCGGCCAGCAGCTCGCCCTTGCGTCCGAACGCGAGCGACTGGAAATCGGGCTTCGCCCATAACCCCGCGGAGGGAGCGCCCTTCGCGGGCAGCGGCACGGTGACCTCGATCCCGGTGCCGGCGCCGGGAGCCGAGGTGATGCGGCACCGGCCGCCGAGCGATTGCGCGCGCTCCTCGATGCTCGCCAGCCCCACGCCGCCGGCGCGGCGCGCTTCGCGGGGGTCGAAGCCGCCGCCGTCGTCCGCCACCGTCAGGCGCGCCGTGCCGGCGGCGGCCCGCAGGGTGACATGGACCGTCCGTGCGCCGGCGTGGCGGACGGCGTTGGCGAGGGCTTCCTGGGCGATGCGGTAGAGGCCGAGGGCGAGGTCCGGCGGGAAGGAGTCCTCGGCGCCGGTGAGGCGGAGACTCACCCGTGGGCCGTGCCGCCGTTCGATCTCTTCGCAGAGGTCGCGCAGGGCCTCGGCCAGGCCGCGGCGCTCCAGGGCGGCGGGGTGCAGGTCGTGGCTCAGGCGGCGGAGGTCTTCGCCCAGCTCCGCCAGGCTGCCGCCGATGGCGTCGAGCTCGGGAAGCTGTGGATCGCTTTCCGGAAGCTGCTGGCGCGCCGCCTTGAGGGCGAGGGCGAGGCCGGCGAGCCGCTGGCTGAAATCGTCGTGGAGCTCGCGCGCGATCCGGCGCCGCCCTTCCTCCGCGGCGGCCAGGCGGCCGGCGCGGACGCCGGGGCTCCCAGGGTGTCTGCTCACGCCGCCGCTGCGACCGACTGTGCCGCGAAGAGGGCCAGCTCCACCCGGCTCTCCAGACGCAGCTTCTCGTAGAGGCTGTTGAGATGGGTGCGCACCGTGGTCACGGCCACGCCGAGCCGGCGCGCGATCTGCTTGTTGCCCAGGCCCTCGGCCAGCAGGCGGAGGATGTCGAGCTCGCGCGGGGTGAGCTCGCCGTCCGCCCGCGGCGGCCTCTCGGGGCGGTGCGCCACCCCCGCGACGGCGGCCCGCGCTACCGACGGGCTGACGTAGAAGCGGTCCGCCAGCACTTCGCGCACGGCACGCTCGATCTCCTCGGGAGCCGAGGTCTTGGTGAGATAGCCCCAGGCGCCGGCGGCGAACGCCGCCCGCACGAAGGAGGGCTCGGCGTGGATGCTCAGGATCAGCACCCGCGCGCTGGGAGCCGTCCTCCGCAGCCGGCGCGTGGCCTCGATGCCGTCGAGGCCGGGCATCTCGACGTCGGTGACGACGAGGTCGGGCCGCAGGTGCTCCGCGGCGGCGAGGAGCGCCTGGCCGTCCGTCGCCGTCCCGACCACCTCGTGCTCGGGCTCCAGGAGCTTGCGCAAGCCGGCAAGCATCATCGGATGATCGTCGGCGAGAAGGACTCTGGGGCGTCGGTCGGACATGTTCCCTGCCTCCTGGAATGGCCAGCCGCATCCTCGTAATGAGGTGAGCTTGTCAGAAATCTTAGCGAGGACTTAGAGGTCTGTCGTCCTACAGATGTATCGCGTGAAAACCTCAAAGGGTGGCAGCGTCTCCTACCCTTTTGGGTAGTCGCGCCCGCGCCCACGCGCGAAAAAGGCAGGGGCCCACGCTGGAGCGTGGGATCGCTCGCGATCAGCCGCCGCCGGCGAGAATCGAGGACTTTCCCCTTCTACTGAAGAACGGTGGCCGCTTCGGCAAGCCAGTTCTTTGCTTCCTCTTCCCTTCGGGCAACGGCAGGCAGGGCGGGCTCGCCGGCCACGCAGATCCGGTTCCGGCCCTGACGCTTCGCTTCGTACAGCGCCGTATCCGCGGCGTGGACGAGCTTTTCGAAGTCCGCGCCTTCGCCCCGCACGCTCGCCACGCCGATGCTCACCGTCAACGTGACTTGCGCGGACTCGCCGGCGAAGCGGGACCGGGCCAGCAGCTCCCGCAGGCGCTCGCAGACGGCGGCGGCCTGCTCGGCATCGGTGTCCGGCATGACGACGATGAGCTCGTCGCCGCCGTACCGGCCGAGGACGTCCCGGGCCCGGAGATTCTGCTCGAAGACGGCCACCGCGGAGCGGAGCGCCGTGTCACCGGTGGCGTGCCCGTGCCGGTCGTTGATCTGTTTGAAGTGATCGATGTCGACGAGCGCGACGGCGAGGGCCGATTGCCGGCGCTTGGCGTTGGCCGCCTCGCGGCGCCCGAAGTCCTCGATCGTCCTGCGGTTGAACCGCTCGATGAGCGGATCGAGCGTCGCCAGGCGCTCCAGCTCGAGATTGAGCCGGTCGTTGCAGATGATCAGGAACAGCAGCGACAGGGCCGAGAAGACGATGAAGGTCAGCAGGATTGAGAGCTGTTCGAAGGGCGACGAGGCGAAGTTGGCGCGCAACGATACCGCCGGATCCTGGGTCAGGCGGACGGCGGCTCGCACGACGAGGACCGCGCTGCCCAGGGCGAATCCGAACGAGCCGATGCTCGAGGTCAAGGGTCCCGGCGCCCCTCGGCGCGGCGCGAGGGTCACGGCGCTGAGCCCCATCGGCAGCGCCGCCAGAGCGGAAAAGACCGCGACGCGGACCGAAAGGTTCGGCGCGTAGAGGGAAAAATACGCCGCCGACGCGGTGGCCGCGGCTACGGGTGAATAGATCAGAAAGAGAGGAGCCTTGCGCTTCCTCAGCCGCAAACAGGCGTGATAGAAACCGCACGTCGCGGCGACTCCCGTCGCGTGCCCGCCGAGGATGGAAACCACATCGGGAACGAAGCCCCGCAGGGCGACGAAGACGTAGCCCAGCGTCGCAAATCCGACCGCCATCGCCCACAGGTAGCCGATGCGGGAAAGGTCGCCGGAATAGGAGCGGGCGGCCAGCGCAACGATGGCGCCGGTCGCCAGCAGGCTCGTGGCGGCCACGACGTACAAGGTCTGGAAGTCGAAGTGCATGGTGCCTCCGGCTCGCCGTTCGCTACTGGTAGGTCACCACGAGCTGCGGCCGGTTCGCCGCGGTCGTGTTGTCACCGGAATAGTAGCCGATGAAGTCGTTGCCCGTGTCGTCGTTGACGAATTGTTCATCGGATCTCCTTGGACTTCTCTGGTCAGGGAACCGCAGGTTGGAGATCCCCATAAGCGGAAAAAAAGCCGTCGTGGGAGGCGATCCCGCAGATCGCCTCCACCCTCAAGCGCGCGGATTGCCGGTCTCCGACTTCAGGATAGCGGTTGGGATCGGCCCTGTCGTCCTCCAAATGATGGTTTTTCTCTCAACGATTGTTGTAGGGAGCACCCATAATGGGCGAGGAGGCCGGCGGGGAGAGGATCAGGCGCCGGGCTCCCTCGGCACGATCCCCAGCTCCTTCGCCCGCTTGCGGACCTGATAGGCCTGGCGGGTCTCCTGCGAGCTGAAGCGCTCTTCTTGCCAGGGATCGCCGTAGGTGTGGTAGCCGTTCTCTTCCCAGAAGCCGCGATGGTCCGCGGAGAGGAGCTCGACGCCGTTTACCCACTTGGCGCTCTTCCAGGCGTAGAGGTGCGGCACCACCAGGCGGACGGGGCCGCCGTGATCGAGGGGCAGAGGACTGCCGTTATGAAGATAGGCGAACAGGGCTCGCTCCGAGAGGAAATCTTCGAGGGGCAGATTCGTCGTATATCCGCCGTAGCAGTGGACCAGGACGTGCGAGGCTTCCGGATCCACCTGGACGTGGCGGAGCACCTCGCGCGTGGAGACTCCCTCCCAGCCGTTGTCGAGGGTGGAGAAGCGGGTGACACAATGGAAGTCGGCGGTGACGCGGACGCGGGGGAGGGCCTGGAATTCGCGCCAGGAGAAGGTCCGCTCGCCGGCGACCAGGCCGAAGACGCGCAGGGTCCAGCGCTCGGGCTCGATGCGCGGCGTGTCGCCGTAGGTGAGCACCGGCCACTTGTTGGTGACGTACTGGCCGGGCGGGATGCGGTCGGTGTCGGTGTGGGGAGTGTCGTGCATAGCGCTCTTCCTCAACCTGAGATGCCTCTTGGCGTATAAAGGATACATGCCCATTCCCTCCCTCCCTCGCTCGCCGCTGCGGAAGGTGCTCGTCGACATCGTCCTCGTCCTGGCAATCGGGCTCGGCGTCGGCCTGTTGATCTCCATCGCCGGGGCACGCGACTCGCGCCATATTTTCATTCTCTTCGGCGGCTTCGTGGGGCTGGGGATCTACGCCGTCTCCAACCTCCTGGGCTGGCTGCTCCACAGCCTTGTGGAGAGGCTGACGGGGATGTGGAAGACGGCCTTCCATACGATCCAGTTCTTCTTCAGCGGGGTCTGCGCCTGGGTGCTCGCGGGGCTGCTCGTGCAGGCGATCTTCCCGGGAGTGCGCGTTTGGGGTCCGGGAGCCTATCCCTACGTGCTCGCCACGGCCGGCCTCGCCATCGGCATCGGTTTCGCTTTCATCAGTTTCGAGGGGCTGAAGGACCGGCTCGCCGCGAGCGTGGCGCGGGTGAAGGAGGTCGAGTTCGCCGAGCGGGAGCTGCAGCTCGCCCGCAGCCTGCAGAGCCGCCTGCTGCCGCCGGCCGAGGTCGCGGGGGAGGGCTACCGCGTGGCGGCGCGCAACCTCGCGGCGCGGGTGGTGGCCGGCGACTTCTACGACGTGTTCCGGCTGGCCGACGGCGCGGTGGGCCTGACGGTGGCGGACGTCGCCGGCAAGGGCATGGCGGCGAGCCTCATCATGGCCTCCGCCAAGGCGCGGCTGCCGCTCCTCGCCGCGGACCGGCCGGCGGAGGAGACCCTGCGCGAGCTCAACCGCGTGCTCGCCGCCGAGCTCTCGCCCCGCGAGTTCGTCGCCCTCGTCTTCGCCCGTTACGATCCATCCTCGGGGGCCTTGACGCTCGCCAACGCGGGCCTCCCCGATCCTTACCTGTTGCGCCAGGGCGAGCCGCCGCGGCCGCTCGTCGTTCCCGGACCACGCCTCCCTCTCGGCGCGCGCCGCGAGGTGCCCTATGAGGCCCTCCAGCTCCGTCTCGAGCCGGGAGACCGCCTGCTGATGCTCACCGACGGTCTCGCCGAAGCTCCCACGCCGGCGGGCGAGCCGCTCGGCTACACGGCGCTCGCCGGGCTGATGCCGATGGACGGCGGCGCCGCGCCGTTGCTGGCCTGGCTCGACGGGTTCCTCGAGCGGGTGCGCGCACGGACCGTTGCCGTTCTGGAGGATGATTGGACGGCGCTGGTGGTGGAGAGGGCCTGAGATCCGCCCCCCGCCCGAGCCCTCACCTCCCCGGCCCTCCTATCCCGCCCCCTCCCTCCCGCCCTCACCGGGAGAGGAGGGAGAACAGCAAAAACAAAGAGACAAGTTCTTCGTAGGGGCGGGGCTTGTCCCCGCCCAGG
>JBIOVX010000177.1:0-6769 GCA_044868005.1 Thermoanaerobaculia bacterium
TGCCCCGAAGGGCTACCAAGAGGCGAGCGAGGGCGGGGACAAGCCCCGCCCCTACGAAAACGGGCCTCCACATGGGGCTTCAGGAGAGGGACTCCTACCGGAACCCGCGGCGCAGCTCGCGCTTGAAGACGCCGAAGGCCTCCTCGCCGTGGAGGCAGACCACCACGCGCTCGAGCTTGGTGCCCCCCTGGAGGAAGCGGTGGATCTCGGTGAGCATGATGCGGGCGGCGCGGTCCAGCGGGAAGCCGAAGTTGCCGGTGGAGATGGCGGGTATGGCGATCGACTTCATGCCCCGCCGGTCCGCGAGGGCGAGGGCGGCGCGCACCGCCGAGGCGAGCTTCTTGTCCTCGTCGCCTTCCCCCATCCGCGGGCCTACGGCGTGGATCACCCAGCGGGCCTTGAGATGGCCGGCTCCGGTCATCACCGCCGTGCCGACCGGGGTGCCGCCGATGCGGTTGCATTCCTCCTGGATCGAGGGCCCGCCCTTCTGCCGGATGGCTCCTGCGACGCCCGTTCCGAGCTGGAGCTGCTCGTTGGCGGCGTTGACGATCGCGTCCACCTCGAGATCGGTGATGTCTCCCTCGGCGAGCTCGAGCTGCGTCCGGTCCAGCGTCACGACCACCTTGTTCTCGGCCTTGTCTTCGGTCATCTCTGCCATCGAGCCCTCCCGAGAAATCATATCAGGGCTTAACCGCTCGCGCCCCCGCAGCCCTCTATATTCAATAGTGTAGACTCCACGCCGCCATGTGGGCCGAGCTGAGAAGGGAGCTGGCGGCGGGGCTCGCCGCGACGATCCGCGAGCGCTTCGGCGTCGAGCACGCGCCGGTCCTCGAGGTGCCGCCGCGGCGGGATCTGGGGGACCTCTCGACGCCCGCCGCCATGCAGCTCGCCCGGACGCTCCGCCGCAATCCGCGGGCCATCGCCGAGGAGCTCGCCGGCGCTCTCGCGCGGCCGGCGATGGTGCGCGGCGTCCAGGTGCACGGGGCCGGCTTCCTCAACTTCTTCCTCGACCGGCCGGCCTTCGCCGCCGCCCTGCTCGACGTTCCAATGTTCGCCGGCGCCGGCGGCGGCTCCCCCGGCGGCGGCAAAGTGGTGATCGAGCACACCAACATCAATCCCAACAAGGCGGCGCACATCGGCCACCTGCGCAACGCCGTGCTCGGCGACGTCCTCGGCCGCGCGCTCAAGAGCCTCGGCCTGCCGGTGGAGATCCAGAACTACATCGACGACACCGGCGTCCAGCTCGCCGACGTGGTGGTGGGCTTCGTCGACCTGCGCGGCATGTCCGCCGCGGAGGTGGCGGCGGTGCCCGAGCCCTTCGACTATTACTGCTGGGATCTCTACAGCGCGGTCGGCCGCTGGTACGAAGGCGACGCGGGGCGGCAGCGCCACCGGCGCGAGACACTGCACGAGCTGGAGATCGGCAAGGGCGAGCGGGCCGACATGGGCCGGCTGGTGGCGCGGCGCGTCGTCGCGCGCCACTTGGCGACGATGCGCCGCATCGGCGTCTCCTACGATCTGCTCACCCATGAGAGCGACATCCTGGGGCTCAACTTCTTCGAGATCGCCTTCGGCCGTCTCAAGGAGAGCGGCGCCGTCCATCTGGAGAAGGAGGGCAAGAACGCCGGCTGCTGGGTGATGCCGCTCGCGCAGGCGGAGGAGTTCGCCGGCCTGGAGGACCCGGACAAGGTCATCGTCCGCTCGGACGGCACGGTGACCTACGTCGGCAAGGACATCGCCTATCAGCTCTGGAAGCTCGGTCTCCTGGGGCGGGACTTCGGCTACCGCTTCTGGCAGGAGGAGGGAGTCTGGGAGACGACCACCCGGGACGGCGTCGAGGACCACCCGTCCTTCGGCTGCGCCCGGCGGGTGTTCAACGTCATCGACGTCCGCCAGAGCTATCTGCAGAAGATCGTGCGCGCCGGCCTGCAGGCCCTCGGCCACGCCGCCGAGGCGGAGCGCTCCGTCCACTTCGCCTACGAGATGGTCGCCCTCTCCCCGGCGACGGCCCGCCAGCTCGGCTTCCTCGACGAGGGCGAGGGCGAGGACAAAGTGTTGGAGATGTCCGGCCGCAAGGGAGTGGGCGTCAAGGCGGACGACCTCCTCGATCAGCTCGTCGTCAAGGCCCGCGAAGAGATCTCCAAACGGAACCGCGAGCTCGGCGGCGCCGAGCTCGACGGCCTGGCCCGCCAGATCGCCGTCGCCGCCCTGCGCTTCTTCATGGTCAAGGCGACCAACAACCGGATCATCGCCTTCGACTTCGACGAGGCCTTGAGCTTCGAGGGTGAGTCCGGCCCCTACCTGCAATATTCATTGGTGCGCGCCAAGAACATCCGCCGGCGCCTGGGCGAGGAAGGGATCGCCGCCGAGGTGACGGCCGCGGAGACGGCGGAGCTCCCCGCGGAGCTGTGGAGCGAGGACCTCTGGGACCTCGTCCTCACGGTGGCGCAGACCGCCGAGACCGTCGAGAAGGCCACCGAAACCCTGGAGCTGTCGCTCCTCGCGCGCCACGCCCTGGAGATCGCGCAGCGCTTCAACGCCCTGTATCACCGCCATCCCATCCTCCAGGAGAAGGACCCGCAGGTGCGGGCCGCACGCCTGGCGATGGTGCAGATCTTCCGCCGCGGCCTGGAGGCGCTGGGAGAGCTCCTGGGCATTCCCGTACCGGAGAGAATGTGACATGGAAGCCGACGGCCGGCCGCAGAAGACATCGACCTCGCCCTGGGTGTACGTCGGCTGCGGCTGCGGCCTCGCCGTGCTGCTCGCCCTCGCCGGCCTGACCGGGCTCACCTGGTGGGGCTACCAGAAGGGCAAGGAATTCGAGCGGACCTTCAAGGACCCGAAAGCCCGGGAGGAGAAGACGCGCGAGGTTCTCCCCTATCGCGAGCTGCCCGCCGGCTACTATCCGGTGGGAGCTTTCTCGATTCCCCTGCTGATGGACGTCGCCATCTTCGGCGACGAGCCGCCCCGGCCGGGCGAGACGAGGACCCAGGAAGACCCGTCGTTCAACGAGCGCGGCTTCATCTTCATGAGCATGCTCCACCTGCGGGCCAACAAGGAGAAGATGGAGCGTTACCTGCGCGGCGAGGCTCCGGCGCCCGAGGATGCCCCGTGGATGAGGTCCGGAGCGAATTTCGATCCCAAGGAGGTCATCCGCCGCGGCACCGTGAGCGCCGGCGGCCGGCAGGTCCTCTATACGGCCTCGCGCAGCGAGAGTTCGCACGGCGGGCATGCGCGCAAGGAGGGGATCGTCACCATGGTGATGCCCCGGTGCGCCGACAAGCGGATGCGCTTCGGCCTGTGGTTCGGGCCGGATCCCGCGCCGGAGAAGCCCATCGCCGAGGCCGACTTCACCGGCACCAACGCGGATCCGGCGGCGATCGCGGAGTTCCTCACGCATTTTGAGCTGTGTGGGGGGCGAAGGTAGAGGCGGCCTGCAAGACATCTTCAACTCGGCGATCTTCCCCGTTCATCCCACCGCCGGTGCATCCAGAGCCACATTTCCGGATGGGCGCGGATGTCCTCCTCGGCGACCTCCAGATAGCGGCGGGTGAGGACCGCCACCATCTCGTCGTCGTCCTTGCTGTCCTTGCCGTCCTTCACGTCCTTTCCTTCGGGTGGAAGGATCGCCGGCCGCACGACGATCCGGTATCGCCCCCCGGGCTCGGGATAGGCGCTGATGGGCACCACGGCGGCGCCCGTGCGCAGCGAGACGCGGGCGAGCACCGGACTGGTGAGCGCCGGGCGGCCGAAGAAGGGAACGGCGATGCCCTCGCGCTCCTGGACCCGCTGATCGATCAGGATGCCGACGCGGCCGCCGCTGCGCAGCACCTCGAGCATCCGCCGCGCGGCGCCCCGCTTGGGGATGACGGCGTTGCCGAAGCGTTCCCGCAGGGCGCGCAGCTCGCGGTCGAGCCAGGGGTTGTCGGCCGGACGGAAGACGGTGTCCATGCGGCCGCGGGTGAGGCCTATCAAGGGCGGCACGAGCTCCCAGAATCCCAGATGCGCCGAGAGGATGAAGATTCCCTTGCCCCGCCGCTCGGCCTCTTCGAGGTTCTCCCAGCCGCGCAGGCTCATGCGGTGGCAAAGGTCGGTGGGCGTGAAGCGCGTGGAGGAGATGGCGTCGCAGAGGGCGGCGCCGAAGTGGCGGAAGCATCCGTGGACCAGGCGCCGGCGCTCGGCCTCATCGATCTCGGGCAGCGCGAGGGCCATGTTGCGCAGCGCCACGTCGCGGTGCCGGCGGTCGAGGGCGTGGGCGACGCTGCCGAGGCCCCGGCCGAAGGCGCGCGCGCCGGCGTGCGGCAGCGCCCGCAGGAACCCCTTGACGGCCAGGTAGAGGCCATGTTCGACGCGGTGCGCGATGGGACGGTTCTTCACGACGCCCGTATCCTCTCCATCTCTCCGTCCAACCACTCCCAGAATGCCGGCTCGGGCTCGGCGCGGATGGGCAGCTCGGCCAGCGGCGCCTCCAGCCTGCCATGGAGCTTGACCCTGTCCTTGGCGGTGGTGAGCACGGCCTCGGCGCCGCTCGCCCGCCAGGCGTTCGTAATACGGGCGAGGCTGGCCGGCGGGTAACGATGGTGGTCGGCGAAGCGCAGCTCATCGGCAACCTCGAAGCCCAGGCCCCGCACCATTTCGGCGAAGGCCTGGGGACGGGCGACGGCGGTGACGAGGAGGACGCGCGTCCCCGGTTGGAGATCCCCGTTGCCGATCCGGAGCGGCACCCCGGGACGGGTGACGCTGGCGAAGCCCGGGCCCGTGAAGCCGTAGGGCCGGAGGGCCTCGGCCAGGGCGGCGCCGGAGCCGTCGTGCTCCCGCAGCCCCGTGAGGATGGCCGCGTGGGCGCGGCTCATCGCGGCGAGCGGCTCGCGCAGGCGTCCGGAGGGGGGGAGACGCCCGCCGCCGAAAGGGTCCGCGGCGGGAAAGGCGACGAGGTCGAGGTCGCGCCGGAGCGGCAGGTGCGAAAAGCCGTCGTCGAGCAGAAAGACCTCCGGCGGCGGCGACAGGCGGTGGAGAGCGTGGAGGCCGGCCCGGTGGCGGTCGGCCCCGACGACGACGGCGACTCCCCTCAGCTCGCCCGCCAGCAGCACCGGCTCGTCTCCCGCCAGCAGGGGGCCGAGGAGCGGACCCTCGCCGGTGCTCACCACCCGCACGCCCCGGCCGCGGCTGGCGTAGCCGCGCGACAGCACGCAGACGGCGATCCCGCGGTCCCGCAGGTGAGCGGCGACGGCGGCCACCAGCGGCGTCTTGCCGGCGCCTCCCCAGTGCAGGTTGCCCACGCTCACCACGGGCCGCGGCAGCCGGCGGGCGCGGCCGCGGTACCAACTCCGCCGCAGCCCGTGGGCGCCGCCGTAGAGGAGCTGCCAGGGAGAGACGGGAGGCGAGGGGGCCTTCATTATCATTCCCCCTCTAGGGGGTGAGGGTTCGGGCGGGCGGCGCCTGCCATCGGGATCACCTCCCCCAGCATCTCTACCGTCCGCTCCAACGCCCCCCGATTCTCCTCCATCAGCCGCCGGCCACGCTCGCCGATCTCCCGCGCGGCGGCCGGATCGTCGAGCCATTCCCGCCAGGCGGCCGCCAACTCGTCCGCGCCTCCCACCGGACGCCACGCGCCGGCCCGGTCGAACTCCGCCGCCATGTCGCGGAAGTTGTCCATCGAAGGACCCACGGCGAGGGGGACGCCGAAGCGGGCCGCCTCGAGAGGATTGTGGCCTCCCGCGGCTACCAGTGTCCCGCCCAGGAAAGCCGCGGCGGCCAATCTGTAGAGGCCCGCGAGCTCGCCCATGCTGTCGAGCAGCACCGCCGCCGGCCGTCCTGACGGCGGCAAGGCGCGGCGGCGAACGGCGTCGATTCCCCGGGAGCGCAGCAGGGCCTCCACCTCGCCCCAGCGCTCGGGATGGCGCGGCGCCAGCACCAGCAGGGCCCGCTCGCCGCCGCCGGCCGCGAGGTATGCGTCGAGCACGAGCCCCTCCTCGCCCGGCATGGTGGAGCCGGCGAGGAGGAGCGGCCGGCCGCCGGCGAGGTGGCGCAGGGCCTCCTCCAGCTCGGGGTTCCGCGCCGGCTCGGAAGATTCGTACTTGAGGTTGCCGGTGACGGCGATCCGCCGCGGGTCGATCCCCAGCGCCGCCATCCGGTCGCGGTCCTGGCCGGACTGCACGCCGAAACGGGCCACCCCGGAGAAGAGGGGACCGAGAAGGGGACGCAGGCGGCGCATCCGCCGGAAGCTGCGGTCGCCCACCCGGCCGTTGACCACGGCGACGGGAAGGTCCCGCCGCCGGGCCTCCCGCAGCACGAGGGGCCAGTAGTCACCCTCCACCAGCACCAGGGCGCGCGGCGCGTGGCGGCGGAAGAACCGCCGCACGGCGAAGCCGAGCTCGAAAGGGAGGTAGGCCACCTCGGCCCGGCCGCCGAAGGCGGCCCGCGCCCGCTGCTGCCCGGTGGGCGTGACGGTGGTCACCAGCAGGGGGACGTCGCCCGGCAGGGCCCTGGCCAGGGTGGCCGCGACGCCCACTTCGCCCACGGAGACGGCGTGGAGCCAGAGAGCGCCGCGCTCCCCCGGCGGTCCGGCGGCGCGGCCGAGCCGGCCCGAGAGGGTGGGCAGGTAATGCCCCCCCCGCCGGATGAGCAGGAAGGGTCCCGCCACGGCCAGCGCAGCCCCGGTCGCGAGCTGGTACAGCCCCCAGAGGATGGAGCGCATCGCGCGGCAGTATAATGGGGCGTTCTGGCCCCTGGGAGCGCCGGCGTCCTCGCCGGCACTCCCCTAACCAGA
>JBIOVX010000178.1:0-55119 GCA_044868005.1 Thermoanaerobaculia bacterium
CGGGCTTTGCCAATAGGCGAGCTCGGCTTCGGCAAGATCTTACGTATGCGTCCCCCCTCGCCCGTCAGGGAGAGGGGGCTAGGGGGTGAGGCTTCGAGGCGCAGACCCCTCCAAACAGCACCAGCCGCCTGAAGCCCGACGCACCTGAGCTACGATGTTCCAACCATGCCACCCCCCGTCATCCTCGTGATCGAAGACGACCTCTCCATCCGGCGCGGCATGGCGGCGGCGCTGCGGTATGCGTCGTATGAGGTGCGGGAGGCCGGTGACGGCGTCACGGGCTCGGATCTCGCGGTGACGGGAGATCTGGATCTCGTGCTGCTCGACCTGGCGCTGCCGCGACGCGACGGCATCGAGGTGCTGCGGCGCATCCGGCGCGAGGATCCGGCGCTGCCGGTGATCGTGGTCACGGCGCGGGGCGCGGAGGAGGAGCGCGTGCGCGGCCTGGAGCTGGGCGCCGACGATTACGTGGTCAAGCCGTTCAGCGCCCGCGAGCTGCTCGCCAGGGTGGAGGCCGTGCTGCGGCGCTCTCCCGGCCGGCCGCAGCCCATCCGGCGCCTGCAGCTCGCGGCGGGCGAGGTGGATCTCGACCGCGGCCAGGTGCGGCTCGACGGCGGCGCCAGCGAGGAGCTCTCGAAGCTCGAAGCCGACGTGCTGCGCTATCTCGCGCGCAGCCGCGACCGCATCGTCTCGCGCGACGAGTTGCTGGCGCGGGTGTGGCAGCAGAAGCCGCACCTGGTGGCGACGCGCTCGGTGGACATGACGATCGCGCGCCTGCGCAAGAAGCTGGGCGATCCCGGCGTTCTCGTCACCGTGCGCGGCAAGGGCTACAGGCTCAATCCATGATCCGCCGGCCGCTCCTCGTCGCCGCCGCCTTCGCGCTGAGCGCGCTCGTGCTGTTCGGCGCCCTGGCCCGCATCACCTCGATGACCCTGGCGCTCGAACGCTCGGAACGGACGGCGCTCCAGCGCGCCACGCACGAGGAGAACGTCCGCATCGCGCTGTGGCGGCTCGACGCTACCCTGGCGGAGCTGATCGCGCTCGAGAACACGCGTCCTGCCGGCCGCTTCCGCTCGACGGCCGAGCCGGCGGGGCTGCCGTTGTTCGGTGGGACGGCGACCGGGGCCGGCCCGCCGTTGGTGCGCGCGCGTTTCGAGATCGGTGCCGACGGCAAGCCGCGCGTCGAGCCTTCGTTGACTCCGCCGGTCTGGTTGGCCGCGTTGCCCCTTCCGGATCAACCCGAGCAGCCGGAGCGCGAGGCGCGGCCGCCGGTGGTGAGCCGTCCGGCGCCCGAGATCGAAGTGGCGGCTGTTCCCGAGCCTGCCGTGGAGGAAAAACCGGCGCCGCAATCCGAGGTTCCCGAGGCCGCGAACGTTGCCGAACCCACCGCACCTCCTATCACGCAAACGAATACCGCCCAGACTCCTGTTCAGCAAAACGCGCAGCAGAACAACGCCGCGGCAGCCGCGCAGCAGAACTCGCAACAGAACGCCCAACGTAATGTTTTCCAAAACTCCGCCCAGCAGAATACGCAGCAGGCCGCGCCGCCGGCCGCCGCGGCGAATCAGCGGAACAGCCAGGCCGAGCTGGAAAAGATCCCCACGGCGCGCGATCCGTTGGCGGTCCTCCAGAGCACGCCGAGCGTGTTGACCGACCGCATCAACGTCGGCGGCAATGAGAGCGGGCAGCAGTCGGCCTACTCGCAAGAGGCGCTCAACGTCCTGTCGTTCCAGCGCCGCAAGGAGCTGGCCCAGAATTCAGCCCTGATCCGGCCGACCATCGCACCCCCTGGCCTCGAAGTGGAGTCGGCCTTCGAAACTCAATGGATGGGGGGCGATCTGGTCCTCCTGCGGCGTGTCCGCCGCGGGGACGCGCGGTGGCTCCAGGGCACCTGGCTCGACTGGCCGGTGCTGCGCTCCCTGCTGCTGACTCGGATCGCGGTGGTGGTCCCGGCCTCCAGGCTCGAGCCGGTGGGCGAGAGAGACGAGACCGATCCCGGCCGGCGGCTGGCCTTGTTGCCGGCGCGGTTGGTGCCGGGCCCCATGCCCGAGACGGAGCCGCGGGATTGGACGCCGGTGCGCCTCTCCCTCGCCGCGGCCTGGCTGGCGGCCGTTCTCGGGCTCGTGGGCGTCGGTGGTCTGCTCAAGGCCTCGGTGACGCTCAGCCAGCGGCGGGCCGATTTCGTCTCCGCGGTCACCCACGAGCTGCGCACGCCGCTGACCACCTTCCGGCTCTACACCGACCTGCTGCTCGACGGCGCCGTGCCCGCCGGGGAGCGGCCGTCCTATCTCGCCACGCTGCGGCAGGAGGCGGACCGGCTCGCCCATCTCATCGAGAACGTTCTGGCCTTCTCGCGTCTCGAACGGCGGCGGACGGAGATGCGCATCGAGACCCTCACGCTGGCGGATCTCCTGGAGCGAGCCGCTCCTCGTCTCGCGGAACGCGCCGCCCAGGCGGGTCTCGAGCTGCGGAAGGAGATCGCTCCTGAGCTCGAAGGCGAACGTGTGCGCGTGGACGCCGCGAGCGCCGAGCAGATCCTCTTCAATCTGGTGGACAACGCCGCCAAGTACGCCGCCCACTCCGCACGTCCGACGCTGGAGCTCTCAGCGGCTCTGCGGGGACGCCATGCGGTCCTTCGGCTGCACGATCACGGCCCGGGAATCGCTCCGCGAGAGCGGCGGCGGATCTTCCGGCCCTTCCACCGTTCGGCCGCCAAGGCCGCCGGCTCGGCGCCCGGCGTCGGCTTGGGATTGGCCCTGAGCCGCCGCCTCGCGCGGAGGATGGGCGGCGATCTGCGGCTGGCGGGCTCTGCGGACGGCGCCAGCTTCGAGCTGTGGCTGCGCCGAGAGTGAGCCCGCCGGATTCAGGCCGAGATCCGTCCTCACTTCTCCTTCAGGCACTTCTCGCAGATCTGCTTCAACGCCTCCGCGGCGCTCGCCTTGCCGCGCGAATCCTGCACGCGCAGCGTCGCCCCGTACTGGCCGCCCTGCGCGTATTGATGCTCGATGAACGGGGTTGTGCTAGCCACCGGCGGGGTCCCGTCGCCGAAGTCGAAGACGTACTTGACGATGGTGTCGCGCAACTGCGGATCGCTGGAGCCGGCGTCCGGATCGAACGAGCCCGAGGCGTCGAACCTCACGTTGAGCTGCCTGCGGTGGCCGATCGGCGACGCCCTGAGAATCGGGATGGGAGCCTGATTGGGGCCGCAGTTGGCGACCGGCACGGTCTTCACCACGCCGACCCCGACACCCTCGTTGGGCATCAGGTCGAGAGGTTGCGAGGCGCCGACGAAGCCGCCGGTGACATCGGTGCCGGCGAGCTTGGACGAGATGGAGAGCAGCGAGCTGATGCTCTGGCCGGCCGCGGTCACGCCGACGTCGCCGGCGCGCACGACGATGGTGATCAAGCCGCTCGCCGGCGCGTAGCCGCTGCCAGCGAGCGCCGGCTTCGGGGTGCCCTCCACGAAGTCGCCCCGCCGCGCGCCATTGCTGCCGGCGGCGACCTTGTACGACTCGAAGCGCGGCGTGCCGGTGGCGTTGGTGATCATGCGCACGGCATAGACGACGCCCGCGTCGTTCTTGAACGAGGTGAACCAGGTGGTGTCCGGCGGCAGCGCGTCGCCCTCCTTGCCCGCCGTCTTGAGCTGGAAGATCAGGTTGAGGGCGCCGCCGGCGAGATAGGGCTCGCCGACGGTGAGCAGCGTGAGGTCCGTCGCCGGCGGTGCCGGCACGCCGGCCGGCAGGCCGTTGACGAGGTTGACCGCGTCGCCGGTCCCCTCCTTGAGCACCGTGAGGCCCGGAGAGCCGCAGATGGTCTCCGTCGGCAGCTCCGGGGCCGCCGTGTTGCTGGGCGCCCCGGTGCCGAAGGCGTTCGCCGCCGAAACGCGGTAGCGGTAGGTGGCCGCCGCTTCGATGGCGGTGGCGTCGTCGTACTTGGTGGCCGTCGGCGCCGCCGTCACCAGGTTGCGGAAGCCCTCGGCGTTCTTCGCCCGCTGGATGGTGTAGCTGCTGATGGGCGCGGCACCGCTGTCGGGAACCGTCCAGCTCAGGTTGACGCCGAGCGGATCGCGGCTCGCCGAGAGGGAAGGGCTGCCGGGGAGGTTGCTCGGCTCCGGCGGATCGAACTGCGCGAGCATCCTTTTGCCCGAGTCCTGGCGCGCCAGGTAGCCGCGCTTGGTGTAGCTGTTGGAGCCGCCGGTCACGCAGCCGTCCACGCAGCCGTCCGCGTAGCCGACGACGATGCGGCCCTCGCCGTCGATGTCGGCGTCCATGAAGTCGAGCAGGTTGCGGTCGTCCGGCTCGTTGTCGCAGGTGGTCCCCTGGTCGCAGATCGACCCCTTCTGCGTCGGGTCGTTCGGGGTGGCGTTGCGCAGCTCCCAGGTAAAGCCGCCGTCGAAGGTGGTGGCGACCCAGAGGTACCACTCGGCGTCGGCTGGGAAGGTCGCCTGATCGCCGGAATCGCCCGCGGTCGTGGTGCCGTGGAAGATGTAGGCGGCGCGGTCGGGATCGCCGGCGACCACCGTCGAGAAGGCGATGTTCTGGAGGCCCGCCGGCGCTCCCACGTCGATCGCCGGCTCGTGCCAGTCGATGGTCGGGTTGGCGGCATCGCTCTTGTCGAGCGTGCCCTTGAGGATCATCGGCCGGTCATCGCCGTCCTCGGCATAGCCGTAGTAGATCGTCTTGCCGTCGTTGGCGATGGCGATGGAGGAGTCCCAGCGGCCGTTGACGGTGCCCGGCACCTGCGCGAAGTGCCAGGTCTCGCCGGCGTCGGTCGAGATCGACACGCCCTCGTGCCCCTGACAGGAGTTGTTCATCGGCACGTAGACCGTGCCGTCGGCGCCCACCTTGACGTGGCCGTGGTTGCCGCAGGCGTCCGTGAGCCCGAAGATCGGCCGGCTGGGATTGAACGTCTGGCCGCCGTCGTCGCTGCGCGAGCAGAACGCGTTGACCGCGTCGTGGGAGCAGTAGTAGAGCGCGTGCGGGTAGTTGGCGCCGGACCGCGCCGTCGGCGGCTTCACGTTGTTCGGGTACGGACCGGCGGCGATCGATTGATTGTCGACGCCGTGCACCTGGCCGGGTCCGGTCAGCGACTGGGTCCAGGTCGAGGCGGTGCCGGCGCTGTCGTTGTAGGCGATATAGCTCGAGGCGGCGAGGAGCTGCGCGATCCAGATCCGCCCGTTGACGCTGCCGTCCGGCAGGCGGTGCTGGTCCATGGTCATGAAGGGATCGGCCGTCGCTGGCGCGCCGCCGGTGCCGAGGTTGCGCCAGGTGGCCGTGGCCGGGGTCGTGGAGTCGTCGAAGGCGGCCTCGAGCATGTCGAAGGTGAAGAGCATGTAGGCCTTGTTGGTGGCCAGGTTGACCCCGATCGTCGGCTCGCTGACGCCGTCGGCGCGGGTGGTCAAGCCGGCGGGCGGTTTGTAGTTGGTGAAGGTCGGCCCGCCGAGGGTGACGCCGCCGCCCTCGGTCGGCGTGGGGCCGGTGACGAGCGCGGCGGTGACGGTGGCCGACAGCGCCGCGGGCGCCGCCGGCACGAGGAACACCCGGTAGCTCCCGGAAAGCGCCGGGAGCTCGACCACCTCCGGCGCCGGCGGATTGTTGCGCGACGAACGGAAGGGCTGGCCGGACGCCGTGTTGTAGGGCGGCGTGTAAACGTGCATGTCGAGATCGCTGAGCTGCGGGTCCCAGCCCGCCGCGATGCGGATCTTGTCCGTCGGGTGCGTCTGGGCATAATCGGCGGGGAGCACCACCTCGACCTGCACCTCGTAGCACGGGTTGGCGAGGGCGTCGCAGATGAAGCTGTCCCCGTTCCCCGCGCCGGCGACCCCCAGCACGAAGCTGACGGTGTACGTCTGGTTGGGGATGAAGAACGGGCCGCCGCTGGCGCTGGCCGAGCGGTTGGTCTCGGTGATGGTGAGAGTGGCCGAGGGCGCGGCGAGCGCCCCGCCGGCCGGCGCCAGGAGGCACGCAAGCAGTAGGCAGGTGGCGCGACGGGCCGAGCGCGCGCCAGGTCGATAGGGGAGAATCTTGGGCGAGCGGTGAAGGGTTGAGGAGATCATAGTAGTCCTCCTAGCAAGATCAGGATGCGCCAGGAGCGAGGCGGCAGGAATGAGGTGAAACCCTCATGCGAGAGAGGGAGATTCACTCAGACCGGGTGCGAGCTTTGAGCTGTGGCTGCGGCGGGAGTGATCTGGTCGCACTATGAGAAGATTGTCCAGGAGCATGACATGCATGACATGAGCTCAGGATCTTCAAGCCATTGGCGCGATCACGGCGTCAAGGTCATTCCGGGCACGCAGCTCGATCTCAATACGCCGCAGACTCCCGGCATGACCCGCGCCGCGGCCATCACCCATGCCCGCACCGGCGCCAGCAAGCTGTGGGCGGGCACGGTCAACATCGAGGCCAACGCGAAGACCGGCGCCCACCATCACGGCGAGTTGGAGAGCGTCATCTACGTCGTCAACGGCCGCGCGCGCATGCGATGGGGCGAGCATCTGGAGTTCATGGCGGAGGCGGGACCCGGCGATTTCATCTACGTGCCGCCGTTCGTGCCTCACCAGGAGATCAACGCGAGCCGGACCGAGGTCCTGAGCTGCGTCCTGGTGCGCAGCGGCCAGGAGGCGACGGTCGTCAACCTGGACATCGAACCGGCGGAACCGCCGGAAGAGGTGTACTGGGTGGATCCGATTCACCCTCATCCTTGAGGCTCTGGTCAAAGGACGACAGGGACAGCAAGGACGGCAGGGACAAGAAGGCCCAACCCAAACGGCACCTGTCCTTGCAGTCCCTGAGGTCCCTTGGGTCCTTTCATCTCGCTCAACTATAGCCTTGACGAGTATAGCCACTCTGGCTATACTCGGAGCATGAACGAACGCGAAGAAGTCGATCAGCTCCTACCGTTGCCGCCGGCCACCTTCCACATCCTCCTCGCGTTGCTCGACGAGGAGCGCCATGGTTACGCCATCATCCAGGACGTCGAGGCGCGCACCGAGGGCGAGCTGCGCCTGAGCGCCGGCACGCTCTACCGTTCGATCGCGCGCATGGTCGAGCAGGGCCTCATCGCCGAGGTCCTCAGGCGGCGTCCGGCGGCCGACGACCCCCGGCGGCGCTACTACCGCCTCACGCCTTTCGGCATCGAGGTGGCGCGCGCCGAGATGCGACGCCTTTCCCAACTCGTGCGGTTAGCCCGCGCGCGCGGCCTGAAGCCAGAGACGGTGTGATGCGCTTCTATCGCTCGCTGCTGCGCCTCTATCCCGCGGCTTACCGCGCCGAGTATCGCGAGGAGCTCTGCTACGCCTTCGGCGAGCGGACGAGCGAGCTCCGCGGTCCCTTGACCTGGCTGAGGATCCTCCTGGCGGCGCTCGCGGACGTCGTTCCCAACGCCGTCGCGGTGCACTGGGACTTCCTGCGGCAGGACCTCGTCTACGCCGCGCGCTCTCTCGGCCGCACGCCGGGCTTCGCGCTCACCGCCGTGCTCGTCGTCGCGCTCGGCGTAGGGGCGAACACCGCCGTGTTCTCGCTGGCGGATTTCGTCTTCCTCCGGCCGCTGCCGTACGGCGATGCCGACCGGCTCCTGAAGCTCTGGGAGAGGGACACGACGCAGGCCGGCTACAACGATGTGTCGCCCGCCAATTTTCGCGACTGGAAGGCAATGGCCACTTCGTTCTCCGCCGTGGGCGCGTACTGGTCCAACTCCGCGAACCTCGTGGGCGCCGCCGAGCCGCGGCGCCTGGAGACGGTGCGCACCACGCCGGAGCTGCTGCCGCTCTTGGGCGTCCGGCCGCTCCTCGGCCGCCACTTCACCGCGGCGGATGTCGCGCACGGACAATTCGTCGTACTGAGCCACGCGCTCTGGAAGTCGCAATTCAGCGGCGATCCCGGAGTGATCGGCACCTCCGTCCAGCTCGACGGCGTGCCGCACACGGTGATTGGCGTCATGCCACCCTCGTTCCAATTTCCGGCGCGCTCCACCGAAGCCTGGACGTCCCTCGTCCTGAACGAAGACAACTTCACGGACCGCACCGACACCTTCCTCAGCGTCGTCGCGCGCCTGCGCCCTGGCATCTCCGCCGAGCAGGCGCGCCAGGAGCTGGCGGTGGTGAGCTCCCGCCTCGAGCGGCAATATCCCAAGGAAAACAAGCACATCGGCGTGCTGGTCCTCGGGCTGCGCGAGGAATTCTCGGAACGCGCGCGCCTGCTCGTGGTGGCGCTCTGCGGCGCGGCGCTTTGCATCCTGTTGCTGGCCTGCGCCAACCTCGCGAGCCTGTTCCTGGCGCGCGGCGCCCACCGCGCCCGCGAGCTGGCGGTGCGCGCCGCGCTCGGTGCCGGCCGCGAGAGGCTGGTGCGCCAGCTCGTCACCGAGAGCGTGGGGATCGCGTTCGTGGGCGGCATCGTGGGAGTCGCGGCGGCGGCGGCGGCAGGGCCTCTGCTCGCGCGCCTCGTCCCCAGCACGCTGCCGATCGCGGACCACGCGTCGCTCGATCTGCGCGTTCTCGGGATCGCCCTGGCGTTCGTGCTCCTCACCGGCCTGGCGTTCGGGCTCGTGCCCGCGCTCCACGCGGGACGCAGCAGCGCGCTCGACGCGTTGCGCAGCGGCGCGCGGACGGCCGGCGGACGCACGCAGCGGCTGCGCGCCGCGCTCGTCGTTCTGGAAGTCGCCGCGTCCGCCGTGCTGCTCGTCACCTCGGGGCTGCTGATCCGCGCGGTCTGGCGCATCCAGACGGTCGATCCCGGCTTCGTCGCGGAGGACGTGCTGACGCTGCAGACGGCGCTGCCGCTGCCCAAGTACGAGAAGACCGTCCTGCGCGCGCAGTTCTACGACCGCGTGCTGGAAGAGGTGCGCGCGCTGCCGGGCGTGCGGGACGCCGCGTACGTGACGGGACTGCCGATGGTGATGCGCGGCGGCATCTGGGGAGCGTTCCTCCCCGGCCGGGAAGAGCTCGACGACGGCGACAACGGCGTGAGCATGCGCTACGTCACGCCGCACTTCTTCGCGACGCTCGGCATTCCCCTGCGCCGAGGGCGCGACGTGGCCGTGACCGACAGGAACGACCAACCCCTCGTCGCGGTGGTGAGCGAGTCGCTGGCGAAGCGCCTCTGGCCTGGCGAGGATCCCATCGGAAAACCTTTCAAAATCGCCTTCAGCGAGCGCACGGTCGTCGGCGTGGTCGGCGACGTCCGGGTGCGTGGTCTGGAGCGGCCGAGCGAGCCGCAGGTGTATCTGCCCTATCAGCAGGTGGAGGACGGCGGGATCATCAGCTACACCCCCAAGAGCCTCGTGGTGCGGACCGCAACTTCGGGCACCGGCAATCTGTTGCCGCGGATCCGCGAGATCGTGCAGTCGGCGGACCCGGAGCAGCCGATCTCCAACGTGCGCAGGATGTCCGAGATCATCGACGAAGAGACGGCCTCGCGCGTGACGCAGCTCCGGCTGCTCGGCGCCTTTTCGGCGATCGCGCTGCTCATCGCGGCGCTCGGCATTCACGGGCTGCTCGCCTTCACGGTCTCGAAACGCACGCAGGAGCTGGGGGTGCGCCGGGCCCTCGGCGCGCAGGTGGGGGAGATCATCGGTCTGGTGCTGCGCGAAGGGCTGGCGCTGGCGCTGATCGGGACCGTGATCGGCGTCGCCGTGGCCTACGCCGCGGCGCGCGGAATGAGCGCGCTGCTCTTCGGAGTGCGGCCCGCGGATCCTTCCACGATCGCCGTCGCCGTAGTCCTTTGTCTGGTGACCGCGGCGGCGGGCTGCCTGCGTCCCGCGATGAGCGCCGCGCAGGTGGACCCGCTGTCGGCGCTGCGCGCGGAGTAGCGCCAAGAAGAGGTACCGATGACAAAGATACGATGGATGTGGATCGCTTTCGTGGTGATCTTCGCGGCCCTTCCTGTTGCCGCGGACGATTCTCTCCTCGGCATCTGGGCGAGCGAGACGGCGTTCGGCCCCGCGTTGCGCGGCGAGCTCACCGTGACGCGGGAGGGGAAGAGCTGGCGCGCGGCGCTGGCGAGCGTTGAGTCGAGATTCGAGGGGTCCGGGGAGGCGGTCCGCTTCGCGTTTCCCGGCGATCGCGGGAAATTCCGCGGCGTGATGACGGTTGGCGGAAAAACGATCACGGGTTTCTGGCTGCAGCCGCAAGGCACCACCGCGGAGCGTCCCGACCCGGTGGGTTCGCGCCAGGCGTTCGCGACGCCGCTCGTCCTGCAACGCGCGGGCCGCGACAGGTGGCGCGGCACGGTACGGCCGTTGGAGCAGCGCTTCACGCTCTACCTGAAGATCTATCAAAACGCCGAGGGAGTGCTCGTCGGCGCGTTCCGCAATCCGGATTTCAACTCGAACGGCGGCGCGTCGCTGTTCCGTGTCACGCAAGAGGGCGAGAAGGTGCTCCTGACCGCCCCGCTGGACGGCGCGCCGCAGGTCCGCCACAGCGCGACCCTCGCCTCTTCGCCGAACCGGCTGCAGATCTTCTGGCCCGACGTCGGCCGCGTTCTCGACCTGACACATCGCACGTCGAAGCAGGCGCCGAATTTCTTTCCGCGCCCGCCGGGCGAGCGGCTGTACGCGTACAAGAAGCCGCCCGCCACCGGCGACGGTTGGGCGACGGCGCGCGCGAGCGAGGTCGGCATCGACGAGGCCGCGCTCACGCGCGTGGTGCAAAAGCTGATCGATGCCGATCCCGCCGTCCGCCGGCCGTCGCTGATCCATTCGCTGCTGGTGGCGCGGCGCGGCAAGCTGGTGCTGGAAGAGTACTTTTTCGGCTTCGACCGCGACACGCCGCACGACACGCGCTCGGCCGGCAAGACCTTCGCCTCCGTGATGCTGGGCGCGGCGATGATGGAGGGCAAGAAGATCGCGCCCGAGACCAGGCTCTACGAGCTACTCGCGAGGATGGGGCCGTTCGCCCATTCCGATCCGCGCAAGCAGCAGATCACCCTCGCCCATCTCATGACCCACAGCGCGGGCCTTGCCTGCGACGACAACGACGACGCCTCGCCCGGCAACGAGGGCACGATGCAGACTCAAACGCGCGAGCCTAACTGGTGGAAGTACACGCTCGATCTGCCGATGGCGCACGATCCGGGGAGCCGCTATGCTTACTGCTCGGCGAACATGAACCTGATGGGCGCGGCGCTGACCACCGCGACCGGAACCTGGCTGCCCGAGCTGTTCGAGCGCACGGTGGCGGGCCCGCTGCAGTTCGGCCCCTGGTACTGGAACCTGATGCCGACCGACGAGGGCTATCTCGGCGGCGGTTCCTGGCTGCGGCCGCGGGACCTGCTGAAAGTCGGCCAGGCCTACCTCGACGGCGGCGCGTGGCGGGGACGGCGGATCGTCGGCGCGTCCTGGGTGACGCAATCCACCGTGCCGCGGATGCACATCTCGCCGGCGACCACGGGGCTCAGCGCGGAACAGTTCCCGGAGTTCTACGGCGAGGCGGACGACGCCTATGCCTGGCACCTCGGCGAGGTCCGTGCCGGCGAGCGCACCTATCGCTCCTATGCGGCGACCGGCAACGGCGGCCAGATCCTCATCGTGATCCCCGAAGCCGAATTGGTGGCCGTTTTCACCGGCGGGAATTATCGCCAGGGCGGCATCTGGAGCCGTTGGCCCGGCGAGATCCTGGGCGGCGAGATCATCGCGACCATGCGGCGCTGAGCGGAGGCGCACGAAGATGAAAACGTTTCGAATCTGGATCTGCCTCGCCGTCCTGGCGCTCGTACCGGCGGCCGCCGGCATGTCAGCCGACGCGCCGGCCGACGAGCTCGCCGGCCTCTGGAAGGCGAAGCGGCGGTTCGGGCCGGACGCCCGCGGCCTCCTGATCATTCAACGTACCGGTGCGGCGTACTCCGCCGAGATGGCCGGGCGGACCGTGCCCGTTCGCGACGAGAAAGGCGAGCTGTCGTTCGAGCTGCCGAACGGCGAGGGCGCGTTTCGCGGCAAGCTGCGAGGGGAAGGCGCCATCCTCGGCCATTGGTTTCCACCGCGCGGCATGGCGCAGAACGCGGGCGGCATCTTCGTTTCGCCCGTCCGCCTGAAGCCGGACGGTCCGAACCGTTGGAGCGGAGAGGTTACGCCTTGGGAGGACACGTTCACTTTCTATCTCCTGGCACAGAAACGGCCGGACGGAACCGTCGGCGTCGTCCTGCGCAATCCCGAGCGCGACTTCGGCAACTGGCTCGGCGTCAATCGCCTCGTACGCGAGGGCGACGCCGTGAAGCTCATCGGCAAGCGTCCGGGTTGGAAGGAAGAGGGAGCGGTGGCCAGCGGGACGTACGATGCGGAAAGTGAGGTGCTCACCCTCTTCTTTCCCAACCGCGGCGGGCCTTACGACTTTCGGCGCGACGGCGACGACAGCGACTTCTATCCCCGTGGCAAGAACCCGGCGCGCTATGAATACCGCCCGCCGCTCGCGCGCGATGACGGCTGGCCCACCGGCAGTCTCGACGAGGTGGATATCGATCGCGCGGGCATCGAGAAGCTCATCCAGAAGATCCTCGACGCGCCGATGGAGTCGGTGGACGCTCCGGAGATCCACGGCCTTCTGATCGCGCGGCACGGCAAGCTGGTGCTGGAGGAATATTTCCACGGCCAGCACCGCGACAAGACGCACGAGACGCGCTCGGCGGCCAAGAGCGTGACGGCCACCCTCGTCGGCGCCGCCATGCAGGCCGGAGCGCCGCTCGCGCTCTCCACTCCCGTCTACCAGGTCATGAACGGCGGCGTCTTCCCGGCGGACCTCGAGCCGCGGAAGCGGGCCATGACGCTCGAGCACCTGCTGACGATGTCCTCCGGATACTTCTGCGACGACACCAATCCCGAGGCGCCCGGCAACGAAGAGAACATGAATCAACAGGAGGAGGAGCCGGACTACTACCGCTACACACTCGAGGTCCCGATGGCCTGGGAGCCCGGAGAAAAATCCATCTATTGCAGCGCCAATCCCAACCTCGCGCTCGGTATCGTGGGCCGCGCCACGGGTGAATTTCCGCTCGACACCTTCGACCGCCTGATCGGCGTGCCGATGAAGATCGAACGTTACGGATGGGGGCTCGATCCGGCGGGGAACCCTTACGGCGGCGGCAGCGTGCAGTTTCTGCCGCGCGACTTCATGAAGTTCGCGCAGCTCATGCTCGACGGCGGAACCTGGCAGGGCGGCAGGATCCTCAGCCGCGATTTCGTCGCCCGCGCCTCCGCGCCGCTGTATCACCTCCGCGGGATCTATTACGGTTATCTCTGGTGGGGCATCGACTATCCGTACAAGGACCGCACCGTGCACGCCTTTTTCGCCATCGGCGCCGGCGGCCAGATGGCGATGGCCGTTCCGGAGCTCGACCTCGTCATCGCCGTCTTCTCCGGCAACTTCAGCAGCAAGGGCATGGGCAACCCGCAGAACCTGCCGCCCCGGTACATCCTGCCGGCGGTGCGCGAGCCCGGCGACGACAAGAACGCGCCGGTGATCTTCCGCGAGGACTACGTCACCCCGTACGGTCCCTCGCCGGAGGGAGGGCGGGTGAAGCCGGGATAAAGCCGGGACGGCCTCGCTCATGGTAGATTCGTAGCCATGGAACGCAAGAGATCTCGACATCCCAGCCAGGAGTTCATCGGCAAGACCGTCGGCCGCCGGAGGACCGAGCCTGCCACCCTTGAGGAGACCGATCTTCTCTTGCGTACGGCCTGGGCCTTGCGCGGTACGGAGAAGCTCGTGCCGCGCGGCCTCTACCGATTCAGGACCTTCGAGGAGGCTGACACGTGGATGACAGCGATGATGGCGCGTACTCACGCCCTCCAACCCTCGAAGACGTCGCCAGGATCGGTCGTGCCCTCAATGAAGCAGAGGCCCGCTACGTCCTGATCGGGGGTTTTGCGGTCATCGTTCACGGCAGCGGACGTACGACCAAGGACATCGACTTCCTGATCGATCCTTCACCCGACAACGTAGCCCGCATCAAATCGGCTCTCCGCGTCCTGCCGGACAACGCCGCGGCGGAGATTGAAGAAGGAGATGTCGAGAAGTATCAGGTCGTGCGGGTCGCTGACGAAGTTGTTGTCGACCTGCTGGCCAGTGCTTGCGGGGTGTCGTACGATGATGCGGTTGCCGAGGCCAAGCCCCGCGACATCGGCGGCGAAGAGATCCTCGTGGCAAGTATGCAGACCTTGATCCGCACGAAACAGACGATCCGTCCTGCGGATCATATGGATTGCGAGTACCTCGAATGGCGCATCGCAGCGGAAAAAGAAAGGGAAGATTCTTGACCAACCTTGCGATGCCGGTTACAGCTTGACCCTCACCGGTTGACCGGCCGCTCGGCGGTCCAGTGGAATCCGGGGCTGAGGAGCGGGAACCGGGAATCGTCCATGCGGCGGAACCGGCCGCGGATCTGCTTGCCGTCCACCGTCCCCTCCAGGGCGAGCACGTCCGGCTCGACCTGCTTGAAGGAGATGGCGGCCTTCCACTCCGGGTCGCAGCAGAGGGTGTACATGTACGGCCCGGGGTCCAGTCTGAGCTCGTATTCGCGGATCTCGGTCTCGTGTGCGTACTGGATGCCGATGGCCCCCGGCCACTCGAAGACCAGCCGTCGCCACAGCGTCTCGTCTGTGACCAGCAGCGGCCGCACGGCCCCGTCGACCGCGAGCTCCTCGACCTCCCAGGCCCCATACAACCGCTGCCGGGTCGCCGTGTCCGCAAATTGCAGCTTGTTCTCGTAGGCCTCGCGGAGCGCGGCGACGGTGACGTACAGGATGAACACCGTGCGGAAGACCAGCGCGGCGCGGTTGCCTTGGCGGCTGGCGAAGAGCGGGCGCTGCTCGGCCGGCGGCACCCGGCGGTTCCAGACGAACAGGCTCGCGAGCCGCCTCAGGTCGGCAGCGACCAGGAAGACGGCCATCAGGAGCAGGTGGGATGAGAGCAGCTTGACCGGCACGTCGTAGCTGAGGTTGAGCATGACCACGTTGCTCATCGCTGCGATGCAAACGAGCGCGCCGAACAGCGTGGTGCGGCGGGCGGCGAGCAGCAGGGCGCCGAGCATCTCGGCCGCGCCGGTGAAGATGACGTAGGGAATGGACGACCCCATGAATTTCCAGAGGAGCCCCATCGGCGAGCTCTCGCCGATCGGCTGCAGGAGCTCGCTCGGGAACGGGGTACCGAACTGCTCCGGGATGACCTTGTACGCTCCATACCCGATCATCACGGTCGCGAGCGCGAAGCGGACGTAGACCCGCAGCCATTCGTGGAGCCGTGCGTAGTTGGCGCGCCGGCGGTCCAGGAGCGTCCAGACGGCCGTGGCCGCCAGCGCCAGGATCAGATAGCAGAAGATGAGCACGTAGCCGTAGGTCGAGTCCCCTCTGCCGTAGGGGCGAGGGCGAACCGCGACCCCGAACACGTGCTCCCCCACCCAGGGCGGGACCGCGCTCCAGATCTCTCTGTAGGACTGTTGCAGGACCCCGCCGTAGACGGGGATGACGTCGAGGGGGAAGGGGAAGTTGTAGAGGAGGAGGTAGCAGAACAGGAACCGGAACAAGGCCCGCTGGACGGGTCCCCACGCGGGGACGCTCTCCACTTCCCTCTCCTCCGCCTGCGGAACGGCGGCGGCGGGTTCTCGGCCCGGGCTGTCCTGACTGAGCGGCTCCATCCTGCCTCCGTGGGAGAGTCCAGTGTACGATACTAAGACCACGATGCAGACCGCCCCGGCGCTCCGCGCTGTCGATGATCTTCCTCCGGACGTCCGGACGACGGAGGACCCACAGCCGGACGGCCCGGCCTGGGGACCCGTGAAGAAGCTGCTCTTCCTCTTCACCTTCGTATATCTGGTCCTCTACAACTTCCCGTCTCCCCTGTACTACCTCCACATCGAGCAGGTCGACGCCTGGTACCTCGAGATGTGGCGACCGCTCGTGCCCTGGGTCGCGAAGCACGTCTTCAACGTGAACATCACCGCCTACGGCGGCGGGGACTCGGTCTTCCGCTACGTCCAGCTCTTCTGCTTCCTGGTAATCTCCATCGCGGCCGCGCTGATCTGGAACCTCCTGGACCGCAAGCGGCGCAACTACGCGCGGCTCTACGAGTGGCTGCGGGTCTACATCCGCTTCGTGCTCGCGGTGACCCTGATCGAGTACGGGGCCTGGAAGGTCTTCCCGTCGCAGTTCATGGCGCCGGCGACGGACCGCCTGATGCAGCCCGTCGGGGACTCCACGCGCATGGGGCTCCTGTGGACGTTCATGGGCGCGTCCGCGCCCTACACCTTCTTCACCGGCCTGGGCGAGCTGATCGGCGGGCTGCTCCTCACCCTCCGCCGGACCACCCTGCTCGGCGCGCTGGTCTGCATCGGCGTCCTGAGCAACGTGGTGATGCTCAACTTCTGCTATGACGTGACGGTCAAGCAGTTCTCCGTGCACCTGCTGCTCATGGCGGTCTTCCTGGCGGCACACGACGCGCGGCGCCTCGCCAACCTGCTCGTGCTCAACCGCACGATCGAGCCCGAGGAGGTGCGTCCGCTCTTCCGGAAGAGATGGCTCGCCCGCACCGCGGCGGCTCTCGCGGCCGTGTTCATCCTCTATGAGACCGGCGCGCTGCTGTACGGGTCCTACAGGGACATGGTGGACTATGGCAGCGAGGCGATGTCCAAGACGCCGCTGTACGGGATGTGGAACGTCGAGGAATTCGTGATGGACGGCAAGGTCCGGCCGCCGCTGCTCACGGACCAGAAGCGGTGGCGGCGGATGTTCTTCACCACGCCCGGCCGCATCGCCATCCAGGTCATGAGCGACTCCCACGAGCGCTACAACCTCGTGCAGCACGACGAGAAGAAGAGAACGCTCGTCCTCCGCAAGCGCGGGAATCGCAACTGGAAGACGACTCTCGCCTACCGGCAGCCGCGGCCGGACGTCCTTCTTGTGGAAGGACCGTTCGACGGGCACCAGGTCCGGGCACGGCTCCGCCTGACCGAGCCACCCGAGTTCCTGCTCCTCACCCGCGGCTTCCGCTGGATCAACGAGCGCCCGATCAACCGCTGAAGAAACCCGGAGTATTGCGATGTTCAAAAACGGCATGCGACCGATCCATCCCGGCGAAGTGTTGCGAGAGGACTTTCTCGTACCGCTCGGGACCAGTGCCAACGCGCTCGCAAAAGCGCTGAAGGTGCCAGCTCCCCGCATCAACGACATCGTTCGCGAGCGGCGCGGTATCAGCGCCGATACCGCCATGCGGCTTGCTCGCTACTTCGGAGGCGATGCACGTTCGTGGCTCAACCTCCAGGCTGCGTACGACCTGCGAGTTGCCGAGATCGCGAACGCGAAGCGTATCGAGCGGGAGGTCGTGCCGGCGACAGCCTGACCAATGACGCCAACGCAAGACTTCTCCCGCGTCCCGATCATCGACGTCAGCGAGCTCGTAGATGGCGCTCCCGGCCGCCGGGAGGTCGCCGCGCGGCTCGGGCAGGCGTGCCGGGAGAGCGGCTTCTTCTACGTCGTCGGGCATGGCGTGGACGAGGGTCTGCAACGGCGGCTGCGCGAGCTCAGCCGGGAGCTCTTCGCCCAGGACGTGGAGACCAAGATGCGCATCCGCATGGCGCTGGGCGGACGGGCCTGGCGGGGCTACTTCCGCGTCGGCGACGAGCTGACATCGGGCAGGCCGGACCAGAAGGAAGGGCTCTACTTCGGCGAGGAGCTCGCCGCGGACCATCCGCTGGTCAAGGCCGGGACGCCGCTGCACGGTCCCAACCTCTTTCCGGAGAAGCCGGCGGGCTTGCGCGAGACCGTCCTGGAGTACATGGAGGCGCTGACGCGTCTGGGGCATCGCCTCATGGCCGGGCTCGCCCTGAGCCTTGATCTCGAGGAGTCCTACTTCGCCGACCGCTACACCGGCGAGCCGCTGATTCTCTTCCGCATCTTCAACTATCCGCCGCCGCCCGATCCGAGCCTGTGGGGTGTCGGCGAGCACACCGATTACGGCCTGCTGACCATCCTGCTGCAGGACGACGCCGGCGGGCTGGAAGTGAAGTCGCGGTCGCGCTGGGTGCCGGCGCCGCCGGTGCCGGGCTCGTTCGTCTGCAACATTGGCGACATGCTGGACCGCATGACCCGCGGCCTCTTCCGCTCGACCCCACACCGCGTGCGCAATCCGGCGCCGCGCGACCGGCTCTCCTTCCCGTTCTTCTTCGATCCCAACTTCTTCGCGCGGGTGCAGCCCATCGATTTGCCGAGCGCGGAGGCCCTTCCCGATGATCGGGAGGAGCGCTGGGATCACGCCAGCGTCCACGCTTTTGAGGGCACCTACGGCGACTACCTGCTCAATAAGGTCGGCAAGGTCTTTCCGGAGCTCCGGCAGGCAGCGCTCTAGCGTCGAAAGCACATGCCGCTCGAATAGCTCAAAGACTGCTACTCGCCTCGAACTACCCGCCTGCGGAAGGTTTATCATGCGGCGTTAACATTTCCGCGGCGGAAGCTCAGGAGGAGCGGCTCACGCTCATGAATCCGACGACGACCTCGCCGTCATGGAGCCCGGTCAAGCGGGTTCTGTTCCGCTTCGCCTTTTGCTACCTGGCGCTCTACACGTTTCCGTTCCCTCTCGATTCCATCCCCTGGGCCGGGGAGATCATCGTCGAGCCCTATCGGACCCTGTGGGACCGGCTCGTGCCCTGGGCCGGGAAGCACCTGCTCGGCCTCGAAATCACCATCCGGCCCGCCGGCAGCGGCGATACCACCTACAACTACGTACAGATCCTCTGCTACCTGATCCTCGCCGCCGCCGCTACGGCGGTCTGGGCGGCCCTCGACAGAAAACGGCCCGAGTACACCCGCTTGTACAAAGGGTTGCGGGTCTACCTCCGTTTCGTGTTCGCGGCGGCGATGGTCACCTACGGCGCCTACAAGGTCATCCCGTCCCAGTTCGCCGAACCCTCCCCCTTACAGCTCACCGAGACTTTCGGAGAATCTTCGCCGATGGGCATCCTGTGGATCTTCATGGGTGCCTCCTCCGGCTACACCATCTTCGCCGGTGCCGCCGAGATGCTCGGCGGCCTGCTCCTCTTCTTCCGCCGCACCGCGCTGCTGGGCGCGCTGGTGAGCATTGGCGTCATGAGTCGCGTGGTCGCCCTCAATTTCTGCTACGACGTTCCCGTCAAGCTGTATTCGTCCCATCTGTTGGCGATAGGGGCCTTCCTGATTTTTCCCGACGTGCGACGGCTGCTCAACCTGTTCGTGCTCAACCGGCCCGTGGAGGCCGCCGCGGTCCGCCCGCCGCGGGCGCGTTTCCGCCGCACCGCGCTCGTGGCGCAAGCCGTGCTCGCCGTGGCCTGGTCCGGATACATGCTGCACCTGTCCTACACGTCCAGCAAGGAATGGGGCGACCTTTCCCCACGCACCCCGCTCTATGGAGCCTGGACCGTGGAAGAGATGGAGGCCGATGGGGTCGCCCGTCCGCCTCTCGTCACCGACGCGACCCGGTGGCGCCGGGCTATCTTCGAGTATCCCGGCTTCATCACCTTCCAGCTCATGGACGGCTCACGGAGTTTCTACAACCTCGTCCTGGGGAAACGCCGGCTTACCTTGACGAAGTACGACGACGAGGCTTGGCGCTCCTCCTTCGCTTACAAGGAGACGCAGCCGGGGCTGCTCACGCTCGACGGGACCATGGAGGGCCGCAAGACGCGGCTCACGCTCCGCCGGGAGGACGAGAGCTCCTATCGGCTCATCAGCGACCGCTTCCATTGGATCCACGACACGTCCGCCAACCGGTAACTCCAAGGAGAACAGCCTCATGCAGCCGGCGATCGATGCGTCGCACGTTGCCCTGGAATCCCCGACCCCGGCTCCGCCGATCGATGCTGCGCCCTCCGCTCCCATCTGGAGTCCCACCAAGCGGATCCTCTTCCGCTTCGCCTTCGCGTATCTGGTGCTGTACAACTTTCCCTATCCCCTGGACTTCATCCCTTATGTCGGGGAGATGCTCTCCGCGCTGTACCGGAAGCCCCTGACGGCTCTGGTCCACTGGGTCGGCACGCACCTGTTCCACGCCGACACCGGCATCCTCCCCAACGGCAGCGGCGATACGACCTACAGCTACGTACAGTTGTTCTGCCTCCTGGTCATCGCGTTGGCCGCGACGGCCGTGTGGACGGTCCTCGATCGAAAGCGGCTTCACTACACCCGCCTCCACGAGGGTCTGCGGATCTACGTCCGTTTCGCCCTGGGCGCGTCGATGATCGAGTACGGTGCCGTCAAGATCATCAGGTCACAGTTTCCCGATCCACCGCTCGATCGTCTCCTCCAGCCCTACGGCGACGCTTCGCCGATGGGCCTCGTGTGGACCTTCATGGGGGCTTCCTGGGGCTACAACATTTTTACCGGTGCCGCCGAGATGATCGGCGGCCTGCTGCTCACCGTCCGCAGGACCACACTCCTGGGAGCGCTGGTGAGCTTCGCAGCTCTCAGCGATATCGTGGCGCTCAATTTCTTCTACGACATTCACGTCAAGCTGTTTTCGTCGCACCTGCTCGCCATGGCGGTCTTCCTGATCCTTCCCGACGTGCGGCGGTTGATCGACATGTTCGTGCTCGGCCGCAGAGTGGAGCCGATCGAGATCCGGCCGCTCTTCCGGCACCCCTGGCTGCGTCGCGGGACCTTGGTGCTCCGCACCCTCCTCGTCCTCGCCTTCACAGCGTACATGTTGAATTTTTCCCATCAGATCGGCCAGCGACCAAAGTCGCTGCTGCACGGTATCTGGAACGTCGACGAGTTCGAGATCGACGGGCAAGTCCGGCCGCCGCTCGTCACCGATCGGGAGCGCTGGCGGCGGGTAATCTTCCACTATCCAGGCACGATGGCAGTCCAGCTCATGAGCGATTCGCGCGTGCGCTACAGCCTCGAACTCGACAAGGGCGTGATGACGCTGGGCAAGCGCGGCGACACCAGCGCGAAGTGGAAGGCCACCCTCTTCTACGCGCGACCGAAGCCGGGGCTCCTCACCCTGGAAGGGACTCTGGACGGCCGGAAGATCCGAGCCAAGCTCCATTGGGAAAAACCTCCCAAGTTCCTGCTCACCACTCGTGGCTTCCATTGGATCAACGAGCGGCCGTTCAACCGCTGAGGACCAGAGAGCGATCGGGCCGGCTGGTGGCACTTCTGAACAGTTCGCCGAGGGGGGTGCGCCCGCTCGGCCTTCTTTCCCACTTTCGGAACACCTGAAGGGCCTCTGAAACCCTGCCGTCCCGATTCTGGGAACGTCTTTCTGCCGTCTCCCCCGGCCGGCGGTCTGGCACATCCCTTGCGCTTTCCAGGCAGGCGCAATCGATTGCAAGCGTTCCATCGATCTGAAATCCAAAACCCGGACGGCGCCTCCCCGCAGGGCGCGCCTCCCGATCTCGAGAAGGAGAAGAGACCATGAGTCTGACCACCACACAGTCCACCACGGACGATCTCGGAGAGCCGGCGGTGGTCGAAGCGCAACCCGCTCTGAACGGCAAGTGGGACACGTTGGGCCCGATCGACCTCAACCCGGTGCACGCCGTCGTGACGCACACCGGCAACGTGCTGCTCATTGCAGGCTCCGGCCATGATCATGCCAAGCACGAAAACAGAATCTTTGAGGCGGCCGTCTGGGATCCCGAGGAAGGAGCGATCACCAAGAGGCTCACCCTTGCGTGGGACATGTTCTGCAACGGCATGGTGGTGCTGTCCGACGGCCAGCCGATCGTCCTCGGAGGTACGCTGGAGTACCCCACGGCAACCCATCCCAGGTTTTTCGGAGAGCCTCGGACCGCCGTCTTCGACCCGATCAGGGAGACCTTCGCAGACGGCCCCAACATGAGCGGCGGCCGCTGGTATCCCACGGGAACGGTGCTGGACGATGGTTCCGTCCTGGTCGTTTCCGGCCTCCGTGAGAATGGACAACCCAATCTTACCGTCCAGAGATGGGTGGAGGGGGCCTGGACTCCTGCGGGGACTGCCTTCCCCGACATGCCCCTCTATCCGCGCCAACACCTGCTGCCCAATAGAAAGGTTTTCATATCCGGCGAGAAACCGAAGTCGCAACTCTACAATCCCGCAACCCGAACCTTCACCCAGGTGGCTACGACCAATCACGCCCACCCCCGAACCTACGGCACCTCGGTCCTGCTGTCGCTGAAGCCGCCCGATTATGAAGCCAAGGTGTGGATCGCGGGAGGTGGATATAAAATCGGAGACCAGACTCTGACGACGGACACCACCGAGCTGATCGATCTGTCGAAAGAAGGCGTGTTCAATTGGGTCTTGGGGCCGAAGATGTCAAAGCCGAGGAAGCAGTTGAACGCGACGATCCTGCCAGACGGTAAAGTCCTCGTCTCAGGTGGAGAGGATCAAATCGGGAACCAGACCACCCCCGTGCTGCAGGCCCAGATCTACGATCCGGTGAGCAACGCCTTCCGCTCCGCCAGCACCATGCGGTTCCCGCGGGGCTATCACTCGACCGCCTTTCTGCTGCCGGACGCTAGGGTGGCGGCGTTCGGCGGCGAGGTGCGAATGGGGGAATATGTGAAGCGGGTCGAGGTCTATTCGCCTGCCTATCTGTTCAAACCGGATGGCAGCTCCGCCAGGCGGCCGACCATCCTCAGCGTGGCTCCGATCAACATCCGCTATGGCGCGACGTTCGAGGTGCGCCACGACGCGCCGGACATCAGCTCCGCCGTCCTGATCCGCCTCGGCGCCCCCACCCATGCCTTTGACATGGAGCAACGGCTGGTGGAGTTGAGCTTCACTTCCGCGCCCGGCGTGCTGAGGGCGCAGGCGCCGCCGCACGGAAGGGTCGCACCTCCCGGGTACTATATGCTCTTCGTTCTGGATCCCCATGGCGTACCCTCCAAGGCGCAGTTCGTTCGGCTTGTTGCCCCAGGCATCGCCCTGACCGCCGTCGGGGCATCGAGCTCGCTGCCCGATGCGCCACCGGCCGCGGCCGTGGACGGCAACCCCGGGACAGCGTGGAACTCCGGAGGCTTCCCGCCCGCCTCGATCGATCTCGACCTCGGGGCGGCTCACGCGGTTACTCGCGTGCGCCTGCGGGTCAACCAGACCCCCAACGGCAATACGACGCACGAGATCTATGGCGGGCCATCGCGCTCCTCACTGGCCCTGCTGCGCACCCTGAGCGGCTTCACCACGGCGTCCACCTGGCTCGAGACCAGCTTCAGCCCGGCCGCCCGCAACGTGCGTTTCCTGCGCGTAAGGACCACCGTCAGCCCGTCGTGGGTCAGTTGGTTCGATGCCGAGGTCTACGGCACCTCGGAAGGTTGACGTGCGTCGGCGGCCTCGTGGGGAAAACGTCTGGCGCGCTCCTTACTGGTGAACCCCCGCCGCGTGCACGTCGGGGAGGAAATAGAAGAGCACGGCGAGCACGGCGTAGACCGAGAGGAGTTGGAGCCCCTCGATCCAATTGCTCTCGCCGTCGCTACTGATCTGCTCGACGATGATGACCGAGGCCACAACCGCAACGACCTCCGGCACGGTGAACTCAAAATCCATCGGGCGGCCGAAGAGGTAGGAAGCGAAGACCAGCACCGGGGCGACGAAGAGCGCGATCTGGAGGCTGGAGCCGACGGCGATGCCGATGCTGATGTCCATCTTGTTGCGCAGCGCCATGAGGACGGCCGAGGAGTGCTCCGCGGCGTTGCCGATGATGGCGACGACGATGACGCCGACGAAGACCTCGGTCAGCCCCAGGGACTCGCGCGCACTCTCGATGGCGCCGACCAGGAACTCAGAGATGAGCGCGACGAAAGCAGTCGCCCCCAGCAGGGCGCCGACCGACTTGCCCACGGACCACGGCGCGTGCGCACCCTCCTCGGCTTCCATGCGGGTCAGCTCCTCGCCCGCCTCGCACGCCACGTCCTTCGATTCATCCGCGCCGAACACCTCCCGGTGCGTCACCAGCGAGAAGACGAGCATCAGCGCGTAGGTCAGGAAGAGCACGACGGCGATGGCGAGCGAGAGCCCCTGCTCCTTCGCCGGCGTCCAGCCGCCCTGCGCGACGGGCACGGCCGCCGCCGTCCGGTGGAAGACCGTCGGGATGATGAGGGCGATGGCGGCGAGCGTGAGTGCCGTCGTCGTGACACCCGCGGCCACGCGGCTGAACTCCTGCTTGCGGAACTTGATACCGCCCGAGAGAAACGAGAGACCGAGGACGAGCAGGATATTGCCGATGATCGAGCCGGTGATGGAGGCCTTGACGACGCCTGTCAGCCCCTTCGAGAGGGCGAAGAGTCCGATGATGAGCTCGGCGGCGTTGCCGAACGTGGCGTTGAGGAGCCCGCCGACGCCCTGCCCGAAGTGCTCGGCCAGGTGCTCGGTGGCGCGCCCCATCCACCCGGCCAGGGGGACAATCGCGAGGCACGATACGACGAAGAGTGCAGTCGGGTTCTCGAGGGACGGCAAGAACCTGAGGGCGATGGCGACCGGCACGAACACCAGAAGCCAGTCGAGTCGGGGCCTCAGCCAGGGGCGGCGGCGAGACGCGTGAGCGGACGGGCGTCCTGCACCGGATGGAGCTGAAGGTGACGTCACGAGCTCTATCTATCACACCGGCGACGCCCTGAAGGGGTGGCCATTTGAATAGCCCGGCGGCGCCAGCCCCGGGGACGGGCGCCCCTATCAACACCTGGTAACCCCGAAGGGGTGGCATCTCCTATGTCCGCGTGTCGCCGGGGCTCTCGGGATAGACTCGACGCCTGTACCCGGGGCTGGCGCCGCCGGGCTATTCAAATGGCCACCCCTTCGGGGCGTCATGACCGCTGAAGACTTCCGCAGACTGGCGCTTTCGCTGCCCGAGGCCAGCGAGCAATCGCACATGGGGCATCCCGATTTCCGTGTGCGCGGGAAGATCTTCGCGACTCTGGGCCACCCCGACGACGCTCGCGCGATGGTCAAGCTCCTCGACGAGCAACAGGACGTTCTCGTCCGCGCCCGGCCTGACGTGTTCGCACCGGTGCCGGGCGGTTGGGGAAGGCGCGGCGCAACCTACGTGACGCTTCATGCCGCCGACGAGGCGATCCTCTACGACGCACTCGTCATGGCCTGGCGGAACACGGCTCCCAAGGCGCTCCTCAAGCTTCACTCTTCGTTATAGGCTGCGGTTTCTCCAAGCTGGATATACCTCTACAGGAACGAAAGGTCTGAGATGAGCGCACGATTCAGGACGCGGGCATGGGTCAATCGAGCCGGCCTCTTGATGATGGTGGCTCTCGCGTTGTCGTTCGAAACAGGTGCCGAGCCACCGTCAGCGGCCGCCGGCGGAAAGTCACCGATCGAGGCGCTGTTCGCGGATTGGCGAGCTTTCGAGATGCCGCCCTCTCACCAGGGCGCACCGGACTATCGGGCGTCGACGTTCGAGCGGCGGCGGGCGGAGCTGGCACGGTTTCGCGACCGGCTCGCGGCGCTCGAGACGAGCACCGTTGCGGACGACGCGCGCATCGACCTCGAGCTCCTGCGCGCCGAGATGAACGGGTTCGACTTCAACCTGCGCGTGCTCCAGCCCTGGACCCGCGATCCCGCCTTCTACGCCACGGTGCGGACCGAGCAGAGCGACACGCCGGCGCACGAGGGACCGAACGCGCACGGATTGGTCGAGCTCTGGACATACTCCTTTCCGCTGTCGCCACAGGAAGAATCGCGGCTGGCAAGCGAAATACGTCCGATTCCCTCCTTCCTTTCCCAGGCGCGCGAGAATCTGACCGGCAACGCACGCGACCTTTGGACGACCGGCATCGGGACGATGCGGGGGCAGGCCGCCGACCTGACCGATCTCGAGCAGAAGGTCGCCTCCGGCGGCAAGGAGCTTCGCGCGGCGGTCGCCGAGGCGCGCAAAGCGACTGTTTCCTTCGTCGCCTGGCTCGAGGAAAAGGCGCCATCGAAAACCGGCCCCTCGGGTCTCGGCAAAGAGAGCTACACCTGGTCGCAGCAACACGTGCACCTCCTGCCCATGACATGGGACGACGAGGTGGCGATCCTCCGGCGCGAGCTCGCGCGAGCGCACGCGTCGCTCAAGCTCGAGGAGGAGCGAAATCGCGGCTTGCCCGAGATGACCGCGGCTCAGGATGACGCCGAGTACCAGCGCCGTGCCGACCGGGCGATCCGCAAATTCATCGCCTTCCTCGGCGAGCGCAATCTCTACCCGATGCGCACGACGATGGACGCCGAGCTGCGCCAGCGCCGGGGCTCGTTCGTGCCGATCGAGCGGCGGAACTTCTTCGCCATCGCCACGCACTACGAACCGCTCACCCTCTACACGCATTCATCGCACTGGTGGGACCTGGCGCGCATGCGCGACGAACCGCATCCGAGTGCCGTCCGGCGCGGGCCTCTCCTCTACAACATCTGGGACGGCCGCTCCGAGGGCATGGCCACGGCCATGGAAGAGCTCATGCTCCATGCCGGCCTCTTCGACGACGAGCCGCGGGCGCGCGAGATCGTCTGGATCATGCTCGCCCAGCGCGCCGCCCGCGGGCTTGCCTCGCTCTACCTCCAGGCCAACGAGCTCGACCTCGCGCAGGCCAAGGCCTTCCAAGTCGAATGGACCCCACGCGGCTGGATGCGCCCCGACCTCGACCTCCTCGGCTTCGAGCAACAGCTCTACCTACGTCAGCCGGGCTACGGCACGAGCTACATCACCGGCAAGGTTCAGCTCGAGGATCTGATGCGCGAGCGGGCTCATCAGCTCGGCGACGCCTTCACCATGAAGCGCTGGTTCGAGGAAGTCTACTCCGCCGGCGTCATACCGGTTTCGCTGATTCGATGGCAACTCACTGGGAAAGGCGAGGAGATCGAGCGAGTAGGCCCCCCATGAAAGGCATAGACTACGGGCGCCCGCTGGTACGCGCGAGCTGGCGCCGATGGAGCAGAACCCATGCCCGAAACCGCGCCGATGATCCAACCGACCCTCGCCTCGCCGGCCGAGCAGTTGTTCCCGACGCTGACGCCGGCGCAAGTCGAGCGGATCGCGGCGCACGGACGCGTGCGTCCAATCGAACGGGGTGAGGTGCTCGTCGAGGCGGGAGATCACGCGGTGCCGTTCTTCGTGGTGAAGACCGGCCGTCTCGAGGTCGTCCAGCCGTCCGCCGGCGGCGAGACTCTCGTCGCCGCCCATGGGCCAGGCCAGTTCACCGGTGAGGTGAGCATGCTCTCCGGCCGCCGCACGCTGGTCCGCTCGCGGGTGGCCGAACCGGGCGAGGTCGTTCAACTGGACCGCGAAAGTCTGCTGGCTCTCGTGCGGACCGACAGCGAGCTCGGCGAGATCATCCTTCGCGCCTTCATCCTGCGCCGGGTGGAGCTCATCGCGCACGGCGCCGGCGACGTCGTGGTCCTCGGTTCGAATCACTGCTCGGGAACGTTGCGCGTCCGCGAGTTCCTGACTCGCAACGGCCATCCTTATTCCTATATCGATCTCGATCGCGACACCGGCGTGCAGGAGCTGCTGGATCAATTTCACATCGGTGTCAAAGACGTCCCCGTCCTCATCTGCCGCGGCGAGGTGGTGCTGCGCAACCCGACCAATCAGCAGATCGCCGACTGTCTCGGCTTCAACGAAGGGATCGATCCGAGCTACATCCGCGACCTGGTCGTTATCGGCGCCGGTCCCGCGGGGTTGGCGGCGGCGGTGTACGGCGCGTCGGAAGGGCTCGACGTCCTGGTGCTGGAGTCGACCGCGCCGGGCGGCCAGGCGGGCGCCAGCTCGAAGATCGAGAACTATCTGGGATTTCCAACCGGCATCTCGGGCCAGGAGCTCGCCGGCCGTGCCTATACGCAAGCGCAGAAGTTCGGCGCGCAAGTGGTGATCGCCAAGGGCGCCAGGCGGCTCGCCTGCGACCGCAGACCATACGCTGTCGAGATCGGCGACGGCTCGCGGGTGCCGGCGCGCACCGTCATCATCGCGTCGGGCGCCGAATACCGCCGGCTGCCGCTGGCGAACCTCTCGCAATTCGAAGGCGCCGGCGTCTACTATGGCGCGACCTTCATGGAGGCGCAGTTGTGCGCCGGCGAAGAGGTGGTCGTGGTCGGAGGAGGAAACTCCGCCGGCCAGGCCGCGGTGTTCCTCGCGCAGACGGCCCGGCGCGTGCACATGCTGGTCCGCGCGGAGGGGCTCGCGGACACCATGTCGCGTTACCTGATCCTGCGCATCGAAGACAATCCCGTGATCGATTTGCGAACGCATACCGAGATCACGGCTCTCGAAGGCAACAACCATCTCGAGCGTGTTCACTGGCGGAACCACGAGACCGGAGAGAGCGAGGAGCACGGCATCCGCCACGTCTTTCTCATGATGGGCGCCACTCCCAGCACGGGTTGGCTCGACGGTTGTCTCGCCCTCGACGCCAAAGGATTCATCAAGACGGGACGGGATCTCTCGCCGGAGGATCTGGCCGCCGCGCAGTGGCCGCTCGCGCGGGCTCCCTATCTCCTCGAAACGAGCCTCCCCGGTGTGTTCGCGGTCGGCGACGTCCGGGGCGGCAATATCAAGCGCGTGGCCTCGGCCGTCGGCGAGGGATCGATCGCCGTCTCCTTCGTCCATCAGGTGCTCCACGAGTAAGAGGCAAGGAACGATGACATCCGACGGGATCTGCTCTCACATCAGCGATATCACCAGCGTCAAGCACGCGCAACGCCGGGTCTGCGAGGAATGCGTGAAGACCGGCGACCGGTGGGTGCATCTGCGGACGTGCCAGGAGTGCGGCACTACGCTGTGCTGCGACAGCTCGCCCAACCGCCACGCCACCAAGCACGCGCGCGCCAGCGGCCATCCGGTGATCGCCTCGGCGGAGCCCGGCGAGCGCTGGCTGTATTGCTATCCCGACGAGGCGTTCGCGGAATATTGAGCTCGATCTGCCTTGCGGAGCAAAACGCCGGCGGTCCTGAGGGTCAGTTGGGATTCCAGGACACCGGCAGCGGCGAACCGGGCGCCTCGGAAGCCACTTGCCAGAAATCCAACTCATAAGCCTGGAGCAGTCTCGCCGATCGCCGCACATCCCGCGGGCAGACGCCTTCCTGCAACCCGGTCGCGATGACCTCGATGGCGTCGTCTTCGAAGCCCGGAATTGGCTCGGCGAAGAAGGTGAAGAACTCCACTTGCGAGGGCGCGAACCCATACACGTTTACCAGCGCATCGCGCACACGCCCCATGTTCTCGCCGAAAACGCCGAAGTTCACCAGGAACGAGGCGGCCGCAGACGCGCGATCCGCGTTGGCGGCGATCCAGGAGACCCGCGACGCATAAGTCTGTCCCTTGGGCCGCGGCTCGTAGGCGATCAGATCCGCCTCGCTGAGACCAACGTTCGCGGCGAAGTCGAGGACGAGCGGGGCGGCGAGGGCCTCACCGAAGGCAAGATCGCCGAAAAAGTGGCTGCCGTTGGGGGAGTCCCAGCGGGCGGCCATCTGCGTGAAGGCGTTCAGATCGCTATGGATGATGCTGTACTCCTCGGCAACCACGGCGGCGATCTTTTCGACGGAAGCCGTACCGGCCTCGACATCGGCCACGAATTTGACACCGCGGATCTGATTCTCGACAGCCGTGAGATCCGTGCGGATCTGGCGGACGAGCTGGCGCGCCTTGGCCCGGGCGGCCGGCAGGCCGGGAGGTGCACCGCATGCATCGAGGTCGCCACTCTGGGAGGCCAGGCTGGCGGTACCCGGCAGGTACGTGCCCACCAGGACCAGACCTGCCGAAACGACTTTGCACAGAGCTCTGAGCTTCATAGGAACTTCCTCCAAAACTAAAAGTGCTGGAACGGCTGTCGGGAGAGACAGAGCTCAGAGGCCTCTTGTCAGGGCTTCCTCGCTCAGCGTATTGACGAGGGCTCCCGCAACCTTGCGAGCAGCTCCTCGTCCACCCGCGCCTTGACGGTCCGGCGGTCGAGCCCGATCCGGCGGGCGGACTCCAGATAGCTGCCCGTCTCGGCGTAGACCAGCGTGCAATAGCGGGTGAGGACTTCCTCGGCGGAGAGACGGCCGGAGAGGATCTCCTCCGCCAGCGCCTGGCGCGGATTCCCGGCCGGGATCCGCGCGGCGGGCCGGTACTCGTGGCGGATCAGCACGTTGCTCACACATTGCGCGAGCTCACGCACGTTGCCCGGCCAGGGATAGTCGCGGCCGAGACGGCGGTCGATCCAGTCCACGGCCTCCCGTGCCAGCTCGGGCGCAGATTCCTCTCCGACCAGCCGCTGGGCCAGGAAGAGCACGAGATCGGCGAGCTCCTGCGGGGAATCGCGGAGGCGCTCGGCGAGCGAAGGCGTCTCGACGTGGTCGGCGCAGAGCCGGTAGTAGAGATCCTCGCGGAAGCGGCCGGCGCTCATCTCGCGCGCCAGGTCGCGGTGCGTGGCCGCCACGATCTTGCCGCGGAAGCTCTGCGTCCGCGTGTCGCCGAGAGGCTGAAAGGCGCGCGTCTCCAGGACGCGCAGCAGCTTGACCTGGATGGCCACGTCCACCTCGCCGATCTCGTCGAGAAAGACGGTGCCGAGCGGCGGGCAGACCGCGAGCCAGCCGACGCGGTCGGCGACGGCGCCGGTGAAGGCGCCGCGGCGGTGGCCGAAGAGCTCCGACTCGATGAGCGTCGGCGACAGGGCCGAGAGGTTGAGCGGAAAGAAGGAGTCGTCCGGACGCTCGCCGAAGCGGCGCCTTTCCGCGTCGAAGGGGATGAAGCGCGACAACGCGATGGCGCGCGCCACCAGCTCCTTGCCGGTGCCGGAAGGGCCTGTGATGAGGGTGGTCACGTCGTTCAGGCGCTGATAGAGCGAGCGCTGGAACCGCCGCAGGTCGTGCGTGAAGATCGACTGCCAAACCTGGGCGCGCAGCCGCGCCGCGGGCATCGAGCCGCCGATGATCGAGCGGAAGATGAAGTGGAAGGCGCGGCGGACCTGAAAGCAGCAGGCGAAGAGATGCGCCGCCTCGAAGCGCGGCCTCTGCTGCCCGGCCGGCGGAAAGAAACGCTCCCAGTCGGCGCCGAACTCGCGGTAGAAGCCGGCTTCGGGCCGGCGCGCCTCCGCGCCCTCGGCGAAGATGAGGTAGAGCCGCGCCTGATAGCGGTAGTAGAGGACGTAGGCGGCGAGGTCCTCGTAGAGCTCGAGCTCCGCCGCCGTGGCGCGCCTCTTCTTGGCCAGCCGCTCGCGCAGTGCCTCGGCGAGGGCCGACGCGCGCTCGGCGATCCGCGCCTCGTTGGGGTTTTCCCCGATCTCGCCGGTTCCCGCGTGCCAGACGGCGTCGAACCGCACGTGCTCGCCGCCGAGCGCCCGCCGTTCCCACTCGATGCGCTCGGGCAGGAAGGGGTTCACATAGGCCAGGCGCGAGACGGCCGTGGCGAAGTCCCGCTCGCTCTCGTTCAGCAGCGCCATGTACAAGGAATGTACACGGGCAGGCAGCCGGCGTCAAAAGGCGCGAGCCGGCATCGCTCGGCCCGAAGAGCGGCCTTGTTTCAACTCGTTGATTCCATGGATCGAAGAGCAACATGACCGGATTGGCATGCGGATCGCCTTGGGCCCCGGGCCGGAGGTGCACGCATGCGAACGCTCAAGGTGGTCGTCTTCCTGCTGACCTTCCTCTGTCTTTCGGCGCAGCTCATCCGGCACATCTACGTCCGCTGGGTGCAGGAACAGGGGTCAGTGCTCGACAAGTACGCTCGCGCCGTTCATCAGGAGATCCGCAACGCCACTTCGCTGCAGGCTCTCGATAAGCTCTATGCCGCGGCGGTGAAGAAGGCGCGGGAGGAGGCGGCCAAGGCCGCCAAGACCAGGCCGCAGCCCGCCGAGAATCCCTGTGATTACAGCGAGCCGCAGGATCCCGCCAACAGCAGTATGGAGGTCCTGGCCCTGCGCACCGCCATTGAAGATTGGGAGCGGAAGAGCAACGAGGTGCGCGAGGTGCGCTTCTATTGGGCGTGGGGCTTCCTGGCGGTGGCGCTGGCGGCTGTCTGCCATCGCCGCGGATGGCCATGGGCGGCGATGGCCTTGCTGCTCCTCGGTTTCTCGGAGATGGAGTGGTGGACGAGCCCCTCCTTCATGGGCGGTGCGCAGCAGGAGTTCACCCGCCTGCTGGACAACAAGATCCTGTTCACCGTCCTGTCGCTGGTCGTGCTGTTCTGGTCCTGGCTCTGGGGGCCGCTCCGGCTCAACGCGGCTCTGCGACAGGATCGGGCTTGACCCATAGCACGGGTGCGATAAGCTGCCCGCCAGGGCTGTAACAATTCTCCTTTGACGGCGCCTAGAAGAAGGAGCCGGATGTAGCCTCGGCTGCTTGGAAACCTGCAATACGACCGCGGGCGTCTCGCGGTGACGGAGTCCTAGGAGCGGATAACTACTTGGAAAGGAGTGTTGCGTGATGAGCAGAAAGATCATTTTCGCGTGCGTGCTGACGTTGATCCTGGCTGGTGTTGCCTTGCCCGCCATGGCGGATCCGGGGCGGGGTGCCAATATCCTGTGCTATGTCTGGGCGAACGAACCCTCACGCGCGATCGGTTCTCCCTATACGCCGAGCACCCCCTACTCCTACAACGCCGTCGGCAGATCGGCCGCGAACACCATCACCCGGACCGGTACCGGCGTCTATGTGGTCACGTGCAAGGGAGTCGGCGGCGGCGCCCTGTTCAGCGGCAGCGGCACCTGGGGAGCCGGCGGACACGTGCAGGTGACGGCCTACGGCAGTGAAGACGCCGACTACTGCAAAGTCGTGAGCTGGGGCACGGGCGGCGCCGACTTCTTCGCCAACGTCCGTTGCTTCAACCACGGCGGTGGGCTCTCCGACAACCGTTTCGACCTGCTGTTCGTCTGGTAGAAGCCGCGGCGGAAGATCGGGCTTCGTTAGGCGCCCCGAGGGAGGCCTCTCGGGGCGTTTCCGCATTCGGGGGGTGAAATATTCTATCCTTCGGGACAGCATGAACCCGTCCGATGTCGCGGTCGAGCAGCGCTTCCGTACGCTCGCCATCCTCTGTGGCTCCATCGCGCTGAGCCTGGTGATGGTGAACGTCGTCATCGCCGTCCTGCACGCCTCGGGATCGCTGCCGGCCGGCGCCCTGTCGCGCGACGTCACCCTCGCTATCTTCGTGGTATCGCTGCTCCTCCTCGCCGCCGCGCCGTCCGTCAGGCGGGCCGTCCTCAAGCGGGCGCAGGCGGAGGAGGGTTTCGAACGCGATCCGGTCCAGAGAATGAGCGCTTACACGACGGGTACGATCTTGAGCTTCGCGATGCGCGAGACCGCGGGCCTCATCGGCTTCGTCCTGGCGCTGCTCGGCGGCAATCCGTGGTGGAGCTGGGGCCTCGGCGGCGCCGCCCTCCTCGCCATGTACGTCGACCGGCCGCGGCGGGAGGATCTCGGCCCATGAGATCGCTGAGGGTACCGCTCCTCCTCTCGCTGATCCTTGCCGCCTGCGCCACGGGCGGCGCCCCCTCGGGCTCGCTCGCCAGCCGGCTGGAGCCGTTCTTCCACCGCCGCGACGTGACGGTGGCGGTGGCCTACCGCAACCTCGGCACCGGCGCCACCTACTTCCGCAACGAGGACGAGTCCTTCCACGCCGCCAGCACGATGAAGGTGCCGGTGATGATGGCTCTCTTCCAGATGGTGGACGCCGGCGAGCTCAGCCTCGCCGAGCCCCTGCCGGTGCGCAACCAGTTCCAGAGCATCGTCGACGGCTCGCCGTTCGCGCTCGATCCCAAGGAGGACGGCGATCCGGACCTCTACGAGGCGGTCGGCAGCTCGCGGCCGCTGGAGGAGCTGATCCGGCGCATGATCGTGCGCAGCTCCAACCTCGCCACCAACCTGCTGATCGAGCACATCGGCGCCTCCCGCGCCACGGACCTGATGCGCAGCCTCGGCGCCATGCGCATCCAGGTGCTGCGCGGCGTCGAGGACGAGAAGGCGTTCCAGGCCGGCTTCAACAATAAGGTGACGGCCAAGGACCTGGAGATCGCGCTCACCGCGCTGGCCAAGGGCGAGAGCTTCTCGGCGGAGTCGAACGCGAAGATGATCGACATCCTGAAGGCGCAGGAGTTCAACGAGAAGATCCCGGCCTACCTGCCCAAGGGCACTCCCATCGCCCACAAGACCGGCGACATCACCGGCATCCACCACGATGCGGCGATCGTATATCCGCCGGGGCCGCCGGGCGAGCCGCCATACGTCCTCGTCGTCCTCACCCGCGGATATGAGGACGAGAAAGCGGCCAACCAGATGATCGCGGAGATTTCGCGGCTGGTGTGGCAGGGACGGGCGGGCCGCTGACGCCTACAACAAACGTTGAGACAAAAATCAACTATCTGAGGACGACAGGCCGGAGGCCGCGCCTGTAGGGTACGAGGAAACTACAACGGTTGGCTCTACAGGCGATCTCTGCCCCCAGCCGGGGATTCCCCGGCACTCTTTTTCTTTTTTTGCTCCCCCCGTCGCGGCTTGAAGACCTTCCCAGCCTGCTGACCCGGCCTCCCGCCTTCTTTCGCCCGCGGCGAGCACCATGACTAGGGAGAGGAGACCAAATCATGCGTGGATGCAGAAAGTCCTGGAGCCTGGCCCTGCCGCTGCTCGCCGCCGTCTCTTCCCCGCTGATCGCGCAAGCCCTGCCGAGCCTGGAAGCGCGGGCGGCCACCGTCATCGCGCTCAATTCCCGCATCATCGACACCAGCCGGCCGGAGCCCGAGGCGGCCGAGGCCATGAACGCGCTCGCCTTGGAACCGGGCGGGGACGAGATCGTGCTGGTCAAGTTCGCCTGCCCGCGACGGGAACGCTGACGCTCTCCTTCTCCTACTACTTCGCGCACGACAAGAAGTCCTCGACGGCGGACTTCTTCCGCGTCAAGGTGGTGGGCGCGACCACCTCCACGGTGCTCCAGGAGCTGGGCAGCGGCGCCGACGACGACGCGGTCTGGGCCACCAACTCGACGAACATCACCTCGTTCGCCGGACAGACCGTGCGCATCCTGATCGAGACCGCCGACGCCGCCTCGGCGAGCCTGGTGGAAGCGGCGGTGGACGACGTGAAGATCGTCCAGCAGCCGTAGCCTGTACATCACCGGTCGAAATCGATCTGTTCGACGTCGGTCCAGGGCACGTACTCGGGGCGCTGAAGGCCGTCGACGAAGATCAGCAGGCCGGCATTCCCTTTGCCGAGATCGCCGGCGCGTTCGAGCTGCAGCTCCTCGCCGCTTTGAAGGGTCACCCTGGCGCGCTGGGCGCCGCGCTCTTCGCGGCCTGGGAGCACGATCGAGGCGACCAGGCCGAAGGGGATGGTGTAGTCCACGCCCTGGGCTGGGGCGTCGAGCGTCTCGGTGGTCTCGCTCTCGTCGAGGTCGTAGATCAGCCGGCCGGCGAGGCGGCGGCCGGCGCGGGTGGTGACGCTGCCCGTGAGCGGGCGTCCCGGCGGGAAGTCGCCGTAGGCGGGGCCGCTGCCGCCGGGGCTGAAGTCGACGCGCTCGAAGGCGTCCCAGGAGATCAGCACCCGGCCGTAGCGCCCGTCGTCGACGTAGATCCCGCGGCGGTTGCCGTCGCCGACTACCTCGATGCCGGAGAGTGCGATCTTGCGGCCGTCGAGCAGCGTCACCAGGGAGCTGTCGCGCGAGCCGCGCGCGATGGAACGGATGGTGTCGAAACGCAGGCTGAGCTTACCGTCGGCTGTGCGTCCGTGGACCTCGTCGGTGCCGACGCACTCTGTCCGGTTCCACTGGACGAAGCCGGTGAAGTCGCCCTGCCGCGTGCGCACCGTACCGTGCAGCCGATAGGGGGCGGCGCCTGGCGAAGGAGCGGGGAGGAGCTCGACGGTGCGGATCCGTCCACGGTCGCGGCCCAGTTGCAGATCCCGCAGCCGCGGTTCGATCCCACCTTCCAGGTCCACGACACCCCGCCTGCCGTCCCACACTCGCACGCCGTCGTCGAAGTCGCTGGCCTCGAAGCGCTCGAGGTCGAACGCGGTCCCGCTCTTGAGAGTCACCCGCACCTCGCGGCCGCGCGCCTCCATGCGCGCGACGTCGCCGAAGCGCGCCATGAAGGGCCGGCCGAGGTCGATCGGGCGCTCCCGGTGGAAGATCTCGATCCCGAAGATCTCGATCGGGCGGCGCACCTTGGGCAGCCGCCCTGGCGGCACGTGGGCGGCCCAAGGGTTCTCGTGCTTGAAGCCGTTGAAGTAGTCGCCCCAGAACGCCTCCTGGTCGCCCTCCTTCCCCCAGCGCAGCCGCCCCTTGTAGGTGGCGCCCTCGACGGTGGTGATCCGGCCGTAGAGGAACCCCTGGTCGGTCTCCGCCGCCGGGTGGGTCTTCGCCGCCGGCGGCGAGGTCGAGGGTGGGATCGCGGGCGAGGTCGCCGCGGCGGGGTGGGCGTCCTGGTTGAGGACCCGGTAGCCGGCGGCGATGGCGAGGAGGACAAGCACGGTGGCGAACGCCCCGCCGGCGATCGTGGCTCTCGTCATGGTCGGCTCTCCGCAGAAGACGCGAGTCTCACGCCGCGTCGCGGCCTGCCTATCTTACGCACGGAGCGGCGAGAAATTACGCTGGGCAGCGCTGCGGGGGGCGGGGACAAGCCCCGCCCCTACGAAAAAACTCGCGCGGCGCAGACGGCTCTAGAGGTTGAACGAGAACGTCAGCACGATCGAATCCATGGCCATCTCGGTGGTCACGGAGGTGCCGGGCACCGGGCCGGTGGGACCGAGGAACGGGCCGGTGATGCGGTTCTCGAAGACGTGGTAGTAGGCGGCGTCGAGCGTCAGGTGCTCGGTGGCGCGCATGCCGAAGCCGGCGGTAGACTCGGGATATACTGGCAAAATGGACGCCCATAGATTTGGCCCGACGCCCAACGACGTTCTTTACAACCGGGAAGCCGGCAAGAAGCCCACGAGTCTGAGTGTGAACAGCGACCTCTTGGAGAAGGCCCGCGCACTCGGAGTGGATCTTGACGCCACTTTGGAGGAAGCCCTGGTCCGGATGGTCTCCAGGAGGCAACGCGAAGCCTGGTTGGAGGAGAATCAAGAGGCGATCGAGGCTTACAATCAGCACGTGGCGCAACATGGCGTGTTCAGCGCAGGCTTGCGGGGCTTTTGATGTCCCAGTTTACAGTCTGCAGGAACAAGAATCCCGAAACCCGTTCAGCCATACCCTTCCTGCTCGATATCCAAAATGATCTGCTGGATGATCTGGAGACCCGGGTCGTCATTCCACTCTGTCCGCTCTCCGCCATGAGGGGCAAGACTCTGCGGACCTTGATGCCCGTCATTGAGGTCGAGGGTGAGCCCTTCATCTTGCTGACGCCCCAGATGGCAGGAATTTTCAAGAGCGAGTTGGGGAATCCGGTGACCCAAGTCGACCAGCACCGCTTTGAGATCATCGCCGCCGTCGACTTTCTGTTGACGGGCATCTGACGGGGAGCGCTTCAGGGCGGGGACAAGCCCCGCCCCTACGAAAAAACTCGCGCAGCGCAGACGGCTCTAGAGGTTGAACGAGAACGTCAGCACGATCGAATCCATGGCCATCTCGGTGGTCACGGAGGTGCCGGGCACCGGGCCGGTGGGACCTAGGAACGGGCCGGTGATGCGGTTCTCGAAGACGTGGTAGTAGGCGGCGTCGAGCGTCAGGTGCTCGGTGGCGCGCATGCCGAAGCCGGCGGCGATGCGGTCCTCGAAGATGGCGGGCACGGGCACGTTGACGAAGGTCAGCTCTTCCGGGATCGCGTTGTCGGCCACGTTGTAGCCGGCGCGCAGCGTGATGCTGTCGGTAGCCTTCCACTGGATGCCGGCGTCGAACACGTTGATGTCCTCGAAGCCCAGGGTTTCGCTGAAGCCCTCGGTGTCCTCGTAGTTGATCCACTTGCCGTCGACGGCGATCGCCCAGCGGTCGTTGGGCGTGAAGGCGAGCCCTGCCACCAGCACCGGCGGCGTGTTGAGCTGGAACTTGATCTTGCGGTGCCTGCCGAAGGTGGGCAGGTTCGGGTTGGCCACCGCGGAGTTCCATTCGAAGTCCTCGAAATCCGTCTCGGTGTTGTAGGAGAGGCCGAGGGCGAACGCCGGATTGATCTTGTAATAGGCGCCGACGCCGAGGCCGAAGCCCCAGGCGCTGTCCGAATTGACGCGCGGGAAGAAGCAGGGCCCCGCGGGACCCGAGCAGTCGGGGGAGGCGAAGCCGGCGGGATCGGCGGTCAGCGACGAGCGCGCGGCGTTGAGCGACACGCCGACGGAGAAGGCGTCGCTGACCTTCCAGGCGACGACGGCCGGCACTTTCATGAGCTGGTAGTTCGAGTAGACGCGGCCGAAGCCGATGGGTTGGGGAGCGAGGAGGGGATTGGTGGAGTCCTGCCGGTAGTCGGCGCCGAAGCCGGCGAGCCCCAGGAAGCCGACACCGTACCCCAGGCGCGTACCGGCCTTGTGGCGGGTCCAGCCGAAGGCCGGGATGAGCGCCGGATCGCTGTCGTCCTCGGTGCGGCCGGAGAACGGTCCGGCGCTGCTCTCGACGGCGTTCTTCTGGGTGTTGTACTCGGCGCTGAAGGAGAACCGGCTGCCGTCGAGCTCGGCGAGCAGGGCCGGGTTGAGCAGCAGGGCGCCCAGCGCGTCGTTGGGCAGCGCCACGCCGGCGCCGCCCATCGAGCTGTTGACGGCGCCGACGCCGTGGAGCATGTGGCCGTTGCCGGCGTACGCGGCCGGCGTTGCGAGGGCGAGGACGAGCAGCAGGGACCATCCTTTGCTTTTCATGCAACCTCCCTAAGGTTCCTCAAAAGCGAACGTGAGCGGGCGCACTCCGGGAAACGGGCCCGGATTACAGCCCTTGCGCGTCTGAAGAGAGAGCGAAATCTAGGGCATTCTATAGCCGAATTTGCGTTTACTTGCAACAAGACCGGTGCGGGAGGAGGGTCAAAGCGCGCCGGGAGCCAGGGGGTGAGGTTGCGGCTGGGGGGCGAATTGCCTATCCTACGGGCCACGCTCGAGCCGCGAAAGCGCTGAAACCGTCGGGAGTTACGCCGCTCCGGCAGCCGCCGTCCGGCGGGCGGCCCCGGCAGCCGAGGAGAGATCACAGGATGGAGGCAGAGCCGATCCTTGCGGGAGAGGTCAGGTCCGAGCGGGGCGACGCTCGCAACGCCCTGTTCGGCTGGCTGCTGGTCGCGGGCCTGTTCCTGGCCGGCCTGCTCCTCCTGGCGCTCGGCCCTGCCGCCGGCGGACCGGTGTGGCCGCGCAACGTCTTCCTCGCGCTCGGCGCCGCCGGCGTGGTGGCCTACGGCCTGTGGGTCTTCCCGTACTTCCGCCGCCTGGAGAGCCGGCTGCCGGAGACGCGGCGGCGCTGGTCGCGGCTCGAAGCCGAGCTGATCACCGCCTTCGATCAGCTCGGGGCGGGTGATCTGGTGCGCGCCGTCGAGCACGCGCAGGGGCTGCCGCAGCGGCTGGCCGAGATCTCGCGCGCGGCGAGCGACGCGCTTTCGCGTCTGGCGCAGCAGATCCAGGACAGCTCGATCGAAGTGGCGGCCGCCGCCGACGCGGTCAACGAGATCTCCACCGAGCTGGCGTCGGGCTCTTCCGAGCAGGCGGCCTCGGTGGTCGAGATCACGGCGGCGATGGAGGAGCTGGCGCGCACGGCGTCGCAGATCGCCGACAACGCCACGCGGCAGGCGGATCTTGCGGCGCGGGCCGAGGCGAGCGGCGACGCCGGCTCGGCCGCCGTCTACGAGGCGGTGACCGGTGTCGAGGAGGTGCAGAAGCGCATCAGCGCCATCGCCAGCCGCGCCGACGCGCTCGGCACCCGCTCGAAGGAGATCTACCGGGTGCTCGATCTCATCACCGAGATCGCCCAGGAGACCCACATCCTGTCGCTCAACGCCGCCATCGAGGCCGCGGCCGCGGGCGCCGACGGCCGCCGCTTTTCGGTGGTGGCGGAGGAGGTGCGCCGTCTCGCCCAGCGCTCGCAGGAGTCGGTCGAGTCGGTGCGCAACCTGCTCGACGAGTTCTCGGGCTCGATCCGCGCCACCATCGTCGCCACCGAGGAAGGGAGCAAGGAGGCGACGCGCGTGCTGGAGCGCTCGCGCGCCGCCGCGGCGGCCATCGAGGAGCTGCGCCACGCTTCGGCCGACACCTCGCGCGTGGCGCGCCAGATCTCGCTCGCCACCCAGCAGCAGAACGCCGCCTCCGACGAGGTGGTGATGACGCTGCGCGAGGTGAGCCTCGTGGTGCAGCGGATGACGGCCGGCCTCAAGAACCTCTCCAACACCGCCGACCGCCTGAACACGCTGGGGCTGGAGATCCAGCTCCTCGCGCAATCCTTCCACCTCGATTCGCCGCGCTCGCTCAAGCACCTGGTGGAGGACTGGGCGCGGCAGTTGGAGGACAGGCCCTCGCTGCCGGAGAAGGAGAAGGCGCTCGACGAGCTGGTGCGCAACGCGCCGTTCGTGGAGCTCGGCTATCTCATGGCATTGGACGGCGGCACGCTGGCGCTGAGCTTCAATCAGGAGCTGCTCGACGCCCATCAGCAGGCCCTCGCCGAGAAGGTGCGCGAGACGGACGTGCGCGTGCGGCCGTGGTTCAAGGCGGTGGCCCGTCACTGGCGGACCACTCTCATCCCGCCCTACGAGTCGATGCAGAACTCGGAGGCCTGCTTCACCGTCTGCACGCCGCTGCACAACGGCGACGGCTCGCTCTCGGCGGTGCTGGGGATCGACATCAACGTCACCGGCTGGACGAGGATCTGATGGACGGGCAGACCGCGGAGCGGCGCGAGGGCACCCACCTGCTGGTGCGGGCGGGGGAATACACCTGCGCGCTGCCGCTGGGATCGGTGCGCCGGGTGGTGCGCGCGGTGACGGTGCACCCTTTGCCGGGAGCTTCCGGAGAGCTCGAAGGCCTGGCGGAGTTCGGCGGCGAGCCGCTGCCGGTGCTCAACCTCGGCCGCCTGATGAACGCGCCGCCCGGAGCCAACCCCGCCTTCCCGGTGACGGTGGTGGTGTGGGTGGGTCCGGCGGGAGCGCGGGAGATGGTGGGCCTCGCCGCCGACGCGGCGCTGGAGGTGGCGCACGTGGCGGCCGAATCCATGGTGGCCGGCGACGGCGGCCTGTTGGCGGGCGAGGCGCCGGTCGGCGGCGAGGTGGTGCGCGTCCTCGATCTCGAAGCGCTGGGGCGCGAGGCGTGAGCGTACCGCCCGGCGGCCGCGGCTTCCTGCTGCTGCGCCGCGCCGGCGGTGTGTGGGGCGTCGCCAGCGCCGACGTCGAGGGCCTGGCGTCGCGCCAGGGCGGCTACCGCATCTCGGTGGCCAGCAGCGCGCTCGCCGCCGACGAGATCCTTGGCGTGGTGGAGGACCTGCGGGTGACCCCGCCGGCGCCGGTGCTGCGGCGGTTCTGGCCGGAAACGCCGGCCGGCCTCGCGGTGCACGGCCGGCTGCCGGTGGTAGTGGTGGACCCGCGCCGCTTGCCCGCGGCCCTGCGGCTGGACGAAGGAGAAGGAGCGGATGAAGCGAGCGAGTGATTCGATGAACCCCGCGCTGGCCGGGCTGCTCATCGCCGGCGGCGTCGCCGTCTCCGGCCTCGTGCTGCTCGTCGCGGCCGAGGCGGGAGGCGCGCGGCACTGGCCGTTCGAGGTCTACCTGCTGCTGGCGGCGGCGACGCTCGCGCTCTACGGGCGCGTCGTCTACCGCTCGCAGCAGCGCCTGCGCGAGCGGGTGGAGAGCGCGGAGACGCGGCACGAGGGGATCGAGCGCACGCTGGTGCAGGCCCTGGACCGCCTGCGCGACGGCGATCTCGTCAACTGCGCGGAGCACGCGCAATCGCTGCCCGGCCGGCTGGCCCGGGCGCTCACCAACTCCACCAATTCCCTCGACGTGCTGGCGCAGCAGATCCAGTCGAGCTCGATCGAGGTGGCCTCGGCCGCGGCGTCCGTCAACGAGATCGCGGCGGAGCTGGCGTCGGGCTCCTCGCAGCAGGCGGCCTCGGTGGTGGAGATCACCGCCGCCATGGAGGAGCTGGCCCGCACCGCCTCGCAGATCGCCGACAACGCCGGCTCCCAGGCCGACCTCGCGCAGGCGGCCGAGGAGAGCGGCAACCTCGGCCAGGGCGCGGTGGAGGAGGGAGTCGCCGGCGTCGAGGAAGTGAAGAAACGGATCAGCGGCATCGCCAACCGCGCCGAGATCCTCGGCACGCGCTCGAAGGAGATCTACCGCGTGCTCGACCTCATCACCGAGATCGCCCAGGAGACGCACATCCTGTCGCTCAACGCCGCCATCGAGGCCGCCGCCGCCGGCGAGCACGGGCGGCGCTTCTCGGTGGTGGCCGAGGAGGTGCGCCGCCTCGCCCAGCGCTCGCAGGAGTCCGTGGAGTCGGTGCGCAACCTGCTCGACGAGTTCGCCGGCTCGATCCGCACCACCGTCGTCGCCACGGAGGAGGGGAGCGGCGAGGCCGGCCGCGTGCTGGAGCGGGCGCAGGCCGCGGCGGCGGCGATCGAGGACCTGCGCGGCGCCTCCAGCGACACCGCCCGCGTGGCGCGCGAGATCTCCCTCGCCACGCAGCAGCAGAACGCCGCCTCGGATCAGGTGGTGCTGACGCTCAAGGAGGTCAGCCAGGTGGTGCAGCGCATGGCGGACAGCCTCAAGCAATTCACCGAGACCGCCGACCGCTTGAACCGCCTGGGGCTGGTCATCCAGATGCTCGCGCAGTCGTTCCACCTCGACTCGCCGCACTCGCTCAAGCACATGGCGGAGACGTGGGCGCGCGAGGTGCGGCGCCGGCTCGGCAACTGGGAGTCCATCGAGCGGTTGCTGGAGGACCTCGTGCACCGCACGCCATACGTCGAGTGCCTGTACTTCTTCGACGGCAAGCACCAGCAGAACGCGCTCACCGTCAACCGCCAGCTCATCGGCGACCGCGACGTGCCGGCCGCCGTGCGGACCGGCGACGGCTTCGCCGAGCGGCCCTGGTACAAGGCGGCGGTGCGCGAGGGGCATACCGCGCTGACGCCGCTCTTCAACTCGCTGCTCTCCGGCCAGCCCATCTTCACCGCGGCCTCGCCGGTCTACGAGAACGGCGAGCTGGCGGGAGTGCTCGGGCTCGACGTCAACGTGGACAGTTGGACCAAGATCTGACCTCGGGGCGGCCGTGGACGCGGAGTTCGCCGATCTCGTTCCCCTCTTCGTGGAGGAAGCCCGCGACCGGCTGGAGCGGCTGGCCACCAGCGTGCCGCGCCTGGAGAGCGATCCGCAGTCGGCGGTGGAGGCCCGGCGCGAGCTGCATACGCTGAAGGGCGCCGGCCGCATGATGCGCATCGCGGCGCTCGCCGAGCTGTGCCACGCCGCCGAGGAGGTGCTGCACGGCCCGCGCTCCGGCATCGCGCCGTTGCTCACCCGCGTCGTCGACGAGCTGACCACCCTCGTGGAAGCCGTCTCCCGCGGCGAAGAGCCGGCGGTGGACGCCGAGCTGGTGCAGCAGCTCCAGGCCCTGGCGGGAGACGGCCCGGCGCCCTCGGCGCCACCTGCACCCAAACCTGACGTAGGGGCGGGGCTCCCCGCCCAGGGCGAGGGGGCGGGGACAAGCCCCGCCCCTACGAAGACAGGTCCTTCCAAGTCTGCCGCTCCCGCCGCCACCACCGACGTCCGTGTGGACACCGCCGCTCTCGACGCCGTAGCCGAGCGGGCCACGCAGGTGCGCATCATGGCGATCGCCGGCCGGCAGGTGACCGACCGCATCTACGAGCTCGCGCGGCTGGCGGAGGAGGGGCTGCACGAGCCGGCGCCGAAGCAGGTGCTGGCCGTGCTCGCCACCATGCTGCGCCGGGTAGGCGTGGAGCTGGAAGGCGGCCAGCGCCGGCTCATCCGCGCGGCGGAGGAGCAGCTCGAGACCATGCTCTCGCTGCAGCTCCAGCCGTTGCGCGGCTTCCTGCTCTCCTTCGCCCGCCACGCCCGCGAGCTGGCGCGCTCGCTGCGGCGGGAGGTCGAGGTGGATCTCGAAGGCGAGGAGACGCGGCTCGACCGGCGCATCGCCCGCGAGCTGGAGGAGGCGCTGGTGCACCTGGTGCGCAACGCCGTGGATCACGGCATCGAGACGCCGGAGGTGCGCGAGGCCCGCGGCAAGCCGCGCGCGGGACGCATCCGCATCAAGGCCGAGGCCAGCGGTCCGAAGGTGCGGCTGGTGATCGCCGACGACGGCGGCGGCATCGACGTCGCGCGAGTGATCCAGAAGGCGGTCGCTTCCGGCCTGGTGGACTCCGGCGCCGCCGCCGGCATGGGCAAGAAGGAGGCGCTGCGCCTGCTCTTCGCGCCCGGGTTCTCCACCCGCAAGCAGGTGTCGGAGGTCTCCGGCCGCGGCGTCGGCCTCGACGTGGTGGCCAACGCCGTGGCGCGGGTGGGCGGCGAGGTGTTCGTGGAGACCGAGCCCCGGCACGGCACGACGTTCACCGTCGAGGTGCCGGTAGCCCGCCGCGGCGAGTCCGTGATGCTGCTGCGGGTGGGGCAGCTCAAGATCGCCCTGCCGGCTTCCGTGGTGCGCCGCGCGACAAGGCTCGGCGCGGCGCAGGTCGTCGAGCGGGACGGCCGCACGCTGGCGTCGCTCGCCGGCCGGCTCGTCCCCTTCGTGCCGCTCTCCCGCATCTACGGCCAGCCCGCCGGCGAGGAGCAGCTCCTGCTCGAAGGCGTGGTCTCGGGCCAGCCGCTGGCGCTCGCCGTGGACGGGGTGGAAGGCGAGCAGGAGGTGCTGGTGCGGCCGATCACCCGCCGGGCGCCGACGGACCGGCTGCTCGAAGGCGTGGCCCTGCTCGCCTCCGGTGAGCCGGTGGGCGTGCTCTCGCCCGCGGTGCTCTCCCAGCGCGAGTACCTGCGCGCCCTGCCGGCGGCGCGGCCGCAGGTGGCGACTCGCCGCGTGCGGGTGCTGCTGGTGGACGACTCGCTGGTCACCCGCGAGATGGAGCGGCGCCTCTTGGAGGACGCCGGCTTCCACGTCTCCGCCGCCAGCGACGCCGAGGAGGCCCTCTGGCTGCTCGCCGAGGAGAGCTTCGACTGCGTGGTCACCGACATCGAGATGCCGCGCATCGACGGCTTCGAGCTGACGGCACAGCTCCGCAGCATGGAGCACTTCGCGCAGCTCCCCATCGTCGTCGTCTCCACCCGCGACCGGCCGGAGGACCGGCTGCGCGGCTTGAAGGCCGGCGCCGACGCCTATCTCACCAAGCAGGGTCTGGACGCCGGCGAGCTGGTGGACCTGGTGCGGCGGCTGGGGGGGAGCGGGCGGTGAGGGGGGCCGACTCGATGCCTCACCGCTCCCGCGTGTCGCGCCTCCGGCGCTGGCCCTCACTCCCCCAACCCCCTCTCTCCCGCCCCCTCCCTCCCCCCCACACCGGGAGAGAGGGGGCTTTAAGAAGAGATTTTTTTTGTTTTTCTCCCTCCTCTCCCGGTGTGGGGGGGAGGGAGGGGGCGGGAGAGGAGGGCCGGGGAGGTGAGGGCCAGCGCCGGAGGCGCGAAATATCGGCGGGCTTCGAGGTGTCTTCTTGATCCGCGTCCTCCTCGTCGACGACTCCCCCTCCGTGCGGGCCGTGCTGCGGCGCTTCTTCTCCCGCACGCGCGATGTGCGGGTGGTGGGGGAGGCCGGCGACGGCGAGCAGGCCGTGCAGGCGGTGATCGACCTGCAGCCGCACGTGATCGTGATGGACCTCCAGATGCCGGTGATGGACGGCTATGTGGCGACGGAGCGCATCATGGCCGTGCGGCCGACGCCGATTGTCGTCCTCTCCTCGCGCGCCAACCGCAACCAGATGCAGACCGCGTTCGAGGCGATGCGGCGCGGCGCCCTGGAGGTGCTGCCGAAGCCCGAGGACACGGCGAGCTGGCAGCAGCTCGCCGAGAGCCTGCCGGAGATGGTGCGCACCGTGGCCGCGGCGCAGGCCGCGCCGCGCTCGCCGCGGCAGCGGGCCGTCCGTCCGGCGGCGCTCGCCGCCGCGCCGCGCGAGCTGCGCTGGGTGGCCATCGGCGCCTCGACGGGAGGGCCGGCCGCCATCCGCGAGCTGCTCGCCGAGATGCCGGCCAACGCGCCGGTGGGCTTCCTCATCGTGCAGCACATCGCCTCCGGCTTCGAGCTGGGCTTCGCCGACTGGCTCAACAAGGAATTCCCTTTCGACGTGCGGCTGGCGCAGGACGGCGAGGTGCTGCGCGCAGGCGCCGTGCGCCTGGCTCCCGGCGGCTCGCATCTGCATCTCGAGCAGGACGGCGTTCTGCGCCTCGACTCGGACACGCCGCCGCGCCGCGGCCACCGTCCCTCGGTGGACGAGATGTTCCTCTCCTGCGCCGCTCACTGCCCGCGCGAGGTGGCCGCCGTGCTGATGACCGGCATGGGGACGGACGGCGTCGAGGGGCTGCTGGCGCTCCGCCGCGCCGGCGGCGTCACCCTGGTGCAGGACGAGGCCAGCTCCGTCGTCTTCGGCATGCCGCGCGTGGCGCTGGAGAAGGGCGCCTCGGACGTCGCGCTGCCGCCGCGGGCGTTGGCGCGCACGCTGGTGCGCCTGTGGAGCGAGGGGAAGCGGTGAACCGGCGCGTCCTGGTGGTGGACGACAGCGAGGTGACGCGCGCCATCCTCGTGCGCACGTTGCGCGGCGCCGGCTTCGAGGTGCTGGAAGCGCGCGACGGCGCCGAGGGAGCGATGGCGGCCCTGCGCGAGCAGCCCGCCGTGGTGGTGACCGACCTCCAGATGCCCATCATGGACGGCTTCCCCCTGCTGCGGCTGCTCAAGGCGGACCCGGCGAGCACGCACATCCCGGTGCTCATCCTCACCAGCCACGGCGAGGCGGCCTCCCGCTACTGGAGCCTGCGCACGGGAGCGGACGCCTATCTCACCAAGGACTTCCATCCGGCCGAGCTCGTCAACGTGGTTTCGGGCCTCGCCGAGAAGGCCGCCGCGGCCGCTCCGGCTCAGCCCGCCTCCGCCGGGGATCTCAAGGCCATCGGGCCCATCGAGGTGCTGGCCCGCGTGGCGCGCCACCTCGACGCCGCCCTCCTCCAGGCCACCGTCATCAACACGCTCCTGGAGCGCGGCATGGCCGCCAACGATTTCCACGGGGCGGCCCGCGGCGCGCTGGAGAGCCTCGCCCAGGTGGTGGACGCGCCGCTCCTCGCCGTGGCGGTGGCGGAGACCCATTCCGCCATGGCGCAGATCCTCCTGCAGGATCCGCTGCTCGCGTCCGTCGTCGACGGGCTGAGCGATCAGCTCGCGCAGGCCCTCGAGCTGGTGCCCGGCACCGTCGTGGACACCCGCGTCAGCGGCGAGCGCGGCGAGGTGGCGGCGGATCTGGAGCGCCTCGTCCGGCTGCCTCTGCCCTTGCGCGAGGCCAGCGGCTTCTTCGCGTTCCTGCCCCGCGATCCGCATGAGCTTGGCGGGTCGTCCGGCGCGCAGGTGGGAGCCCTCGCCGGCCATCTCGCGCTGGTGCTCGACAACGCCCGGCTCTCGCAGAGGCTGCACGAGCTGTCGACGCTGGACGGCCTCACCCGCCAGCTCAATCACCGCGTGATCTACGACCGGCTCACGGAGGAGCTGGAGCGGGCGCGGCGCTACCGTTATCCGCTGAGCGTGGTGCTTTGCGATCTCGATCACTTCAAGCAGGTCAACGACACCTATGGGCACCTGGCCGGCGACGCCGTGCTGCGCGAGGGCGCGGCGGTGCTGCGGCGCTGCCTGCGGACCACCGACCTGCTGGGGCGCTACGGCGGCGAGGAGTTCCTCGCCGTGCTGCCGCAGGTGGATCTGGACGCGGCGTGCGTCGCCGCCGAGCGCCTGCGCCAGGGGCTGGAGAACCACCTCGTGTGCCTCCCCGGCGACGTCGAGGTGAGGATCACCGGCTCCTTCGGCGCCGCCTCGCGCGACGAGCTCTCCGGCCCGCCGAGCAGCGACCTGTTGGTGTCGCTGGCGGACCGCCGCCTCTACGAGGCGAAGGCTGCCGGCAGGAATTGCGTCCGCCCATGAGCCAGGACGCCGCCGCCGCGCTGCAGCAGCTCGCCGGCCTGATCCGCGACACCACGGGGAACGTCATCGCCGCCGCCCGTTTCGGCTTCCTGGAAGACGTGGCACGGCGGCGGAGCCAGGTCCGGGGCTTCGCCGCCGTCGAGGAGTACGTGGCCGCGCTCGCGGCGCGGGAGATCGAGGACGAGTGGGCCCACCTGATCCCGCTCGTCACCATCAAGGAATCCTACTTCTTCCGCGCGCCGCAGCAGTTCGACGCCTTCCGCGCGCGGGTGCTGCCGGCGCTGTTGCGGGCCCGCGCCGGAACCCGCCAACTGCGCATCTGGTCGGCGGCGTGCTCGCGGGGAGAGGAGCCGGCCACGCTGGCGATGCTGCTGGCCGAAGAGCCGTCGCTCGCCGGCTGGGAGTGGAGCATCCTCGCCACGGACATCGACGAGGAATCGCTCGCCGGCGCCCGGCTCGGCCTTTACGGCTCGCGCGCCGTCGCCCAGGTGCCGCCGCGCCTGCTCGAGCGCTGGTTCGTGAAGCGCGGCAAGCTCTTCGAGCTCGACGCCGGCCTGCGCTCGCGCATCGTCTATCAGGCGCTCAACCTCGCGCACGCGCCGTTCTCGCTGCCGGTCGCCGAATTCGATCTCATCCTGCTGCGCAACGTCCTCATCTATTTCCGCCGGCCGCTGCAGCGCCGGGTGATCTCGCAGGTCGCGCCGCTGCTGGCGCCCGAAGGTGTCCTCTTCCTCGGCGCCTCGGAGACGCTGTGGCAGATCCAGGAGGAACTCGAAGCGGTGGACCTCGGCCCTTGCTTCGCCTACCGCCACCGGCGGGAAGCGCCGGTGGTGGAGAAGCCGGCGCCGGCGCGGGTGGTGCGGCGGGCTTTGGCGACTGGAAAGGACCAAAGGGACCGCAGGGACAGCAAGGACAATAAGGCTGCGATAACGACGCCTGCCGCTCCCGCCGTGGCCGCCGGGAAGGCGCCGATCGTGGAGGCCCGCGGTGTTCAAGATCGCCTGAAGGCCGCGGCGCAGGATCTCGCGGAGAACCGCATCGACGAGGCCGCGGGTGCGGTCGCGGAGGCTCTTTTCGCGGATCCTTCCGAGCCGGCGGTGCACGCGCTGGAGGGATTCGTGCACGACCTGCGCGGCCGCACCGAAGAAGCCGCCGCCTCGTACCGCGCCGCCCTCTACCTCGACGCGGCGCTCTTCCAGGTGCGCGTCCTGCTGGCCGACTGCCTGCTGCGCCTCGGCGACCGTGCCCGCGCCGAGCACCAGTTCCGCGAGGTCCTCAGCCTCCTCGGCAGCGGCCGCGAGCGCAGCCTGCCGCTCTTCGAAGGCCTGCCCCTGCCCGACCGCGAGCGGGCCCGGCGGCGGAGCCGGCAGGTGCTGAAGGGGTGACTCCCCCCGCATTGACGCAAGTGCCGCCGGCGCCCTAGCATGCCCGGCGCGCACCTGCTATGGAATGGAGGACCTGGACATGCACAGAATCTTCGCCGGACTCATCGTCGCCCTCGCAGCTCTGTCGATCGCCTTCGCGCAAACCGAAGGCCGCACCGCTGAATCGGAGGCCCTGGCGGCTGTGAGGCGCGCCATCGACGCAGGAAACGCCCAGTGGAGTGAAGGCTGGTTGAAAGGCGACGCGGCGATGGTCGCGGCCATCTTTACCGAAGACGGCGTGCAGCTCTCCACCACTGGCAAGGTGATCAAGGGCCGCGAGCAGATCCGCGAGCGCCAGAAGGTGGCGATGGCGAGCGCCGATCCCGGCGTCAAGGTGACCGTCACCACCACGCACGTCTGGCTGGACGGCGATACGGCTTACGAGGTCGGAAGGTACAAGTACGAATACACGGAGAAGGGCAAGCCGGGGAAGGATGAAGGGCGGTACGTCACGGCCTGGAAGCGCCAAGCGGATGGTTCGTGGAAGTTGACGATGGATATGGCGTTGCCGCCGGAGTAGGCGCCATTTAGGTAGCTTGTGTTGGCTCCCCCGCCGTGCTGCAATTAGCAATGCGATGACCGACGAGGAGTTCACGCAACGCAAGCGCACGCTGGACCTGCAGCTTGAAGCGAACATCGCTCTGCTGCGGGACTCTCATCGCGCTCAGATGCAGGCCCTGGAGCGGCTCTGGGCCGCCACGCGGGACGAGCCGGCTGGAGCGGTGGAGACACCGACGCCGAAGGCCGCCGTTCCGGCGCCGGTCGCTCGGCGGATGCGCCGTGCCATAGGCTCACTGTACGATGAGGTCGTCTCCGCCCTCGACCAGATCTCCGGGGATTTCGACAAGAACGACATCTGCCGGCTCCTCGCGACCGCGCCGGAGCGCTCCTCTCTCTTCCGGGTGCTGCAGAAACTGGAGGACGAACACCGGATCGAGGCGCGGGAGTTCGGAAGCGGCCGGCGGACGACCACCTATCGCAAGACGGAGAGCGGATGAGAGACAGGGGAGCGTCCGAGCAACACGAAGGAACGCTGCATCGAGGCCGCGGAGAATGGAAGAGACATTGCGGAACGCTCCGCAAGGAGTGGGACGTGCTTCCGCAACATTGGGGAACGCATCCGCAACGTTGCGGAAGGCTCCCGTAGCGTTGCGGACTGTTTCGGGGCCCGCCAGAGTCGATCCGCGGGGGTGACGGAACGCTCCGGAGGACGCGGCGAGCGGTCCATAGCGTTGCAGAAGGGCTCCTGAGCCCAGTGGTTCCGCTTCGTAGCGCTGCCAGAACGCTGCCCAACGGCCGCGGAGCGTTCCGCAACGTTGCAGGAGCGCTCCCGAAGCGTTGCGGAGCACGGAAAAATGTTGCACCGCTGCTCCGGGCGGGTTGGATGGAGGCCAGGAGGCTCGACCTGCTCCGCGCGTCTGCGGGTATACTTTCCCTATGCCAGTTTCTCTTCCCCTTAGCGAAATGACCCTCGAAGAGAAGCTCCAAGCCATGGAGGCTCTCTGGGACGATTTGAGCCGAGATCCGGAAACGCTCGAGTCCCCGGCTTGGCATGAGGACGTTCTGCGAGAGCGGGACGAGCAGGTTGCAGCCGGCGAAGCCGAGTTCGTAGACTGGGAAGAGGCGAAGGCTGATATTCGCAGCCGCGCGCATGAGGATTGAGATCCTCGCCAAGGCCAAAGAGGATCTCCTCGACGGCTACCATTTCTACGAGCGCCAGTCGCCAGGTCTCGGCAACTACTTTCTCGACACCCTGTATTCCGACATTGATTCCCTGCTCATCTATGCTGGGATTCATCAAATCGTGTACGGGAAGCACCGGTCTCTTTCCAACCGCTTCCCGTATGCGATCTACTACACCGTCGAGCAGCAGACCATACGCGTCCGCGCGGTGCTCGATTGTCGACGAAACCCTTCCTGGATTCGCAGGCGCCTCCGCAAGGCTTGACCGTCTACCATCCTCACTCCCCCCCACCCGCCTCCCGTGCACCCCAAGCCTCGGGAGCAACATCCGCGATCGACTGCGAGAACGTCCATCGGTGACCCCAGGGATCCTCGACGGTGTACTGCCTTTCCCCGAAGGGCATGTCCGTTGGCGGTTTCACGATCCGCGCGCCACGTTGCCGGGCGTGCTCGAAATGCGCGTTGACGTCCTCGACGTGCACAGTCACGTACTGGCTGACCCCGCCAGGCCGCGGAGACCGAAACTCTCCGCCTGGGCGGCCCAGCATGACAGCGCCGTCGCCAATGGCGAGCTGTGCGTGCGCGACGCTGCCGCCCGGACCCGCGGCGCGCAGGCGCTCTTTGAAACCGAAGGTGGCGCAGAGCCAGTCGATCGCCTTCTCCACGTCCTCGTAGACGAGGATCGGCACGACGGTCGCTCTCGGTGCGGAGCGGTTCACGATCATGATCCACCTCCTGTGGAAGCGGTCTCGACGCGGAAGGAGATCCGTTTCTTTTCCCAGGCCAGGCCCACCACGCCTCCACTTTTCCCGTCGGGCTCGATCGAATAGGTCACGTATTCGGCGGATGGAATTTCCGCGGGCTTCACCGTAAAGCGTAGCGCGTCGAACGCGGGGTTGTAGTTGAACGCGCCCCACTGGCGGGGGACGCGGTTGAAGATGGCCGTCCATTCCGCTTCGCCGGGGATCACGAAGAACGTATAGGTTCCCGCGGCCAGCGGATGACCTTCGACTTGCACGTCCTGGCTGAAGGTGACCGTCGTGGCCTCGTTGGCTCCTGCGCGCCACACTCGGCCGTAGGGCACCAGCTCGCCCCAGATCTTGCGCTCCTGGACCGCCGGACGCCCGTAGGCGATGCGCACCTCGCCGCCGCCGACCGCTTGTATCACCGAGGCGCGCGGGCTGCTGCGCGGCATGTAGATGCCGTTCTTGCCGTGCACCGGCCGGCCGGCGAGGAAGTCGGCCAGCGCGCGGTCGAACTCCTGTGGGTACTCCACGCTGATGTAGGAGCGTGAATCCACGAAGGTCGCTACGGTGAGCGGCACCTGCGGGTAGAGGAGCTTGATTTCGTCCCATTCGGAGAGGCTGGGCGAGGTTTGCGAGGGCGAGCCCTCGTCGTGAATCGCGACCATGGCGAGCATGGGAACCGAGAGGTGCCGCAGCTCGTCGGTCAGATCCGTGGCCAACAGCTCCCAGCGGTACTCCAGGCCGGGAACTATGAAGCCGCGCGAAAGCGCTTCGAAGGCCCACGCCTTGGAGAGCGATGCATCCTTCACGGCAAAGGTCCACCAGTTGCGCGCGGTGGGATGCATGGAGCCCGGATCGTCGATCAAGCGGCGCAGCTCGTCGGCCGGCGGCACGGGCGCGTAGGGGAAGAGCTGCGGCGTCGGCAGCACGGCCTTGATTTGCGCCAATCGCTCGGAGAGGCTCGCCGGGGCGTCCGGATCCGCCGCCGACCGCATCGTGGCATTCACCAGTGCGTCGACGAGGACGGCGGCGCGAATCCGCTGCGGCCGCAGCAGTGCCAGGCGCGCGGCGAAGTAGCCGCCGCTCGTCGTGCCCGCCACGACGGCGCCCTTCAGCTTCGGCTGATCGATCAACGCCAGGAGCTCGCGTTCAACCTGGCTGAGCCACGGCCGGGCCGCGTAGTCCAGCTTCTCCGGCCAGGGCAGCGGACGCGCGGCGCCGGCCCACGGCAGGGTCACGATGTACATGGTGTAGGCGCCGGCGTTGCGCTCCGCGAACGGGCCGTAGAGCTTGCGCCCATCCACGCCGAGATCGGAGATCAGCACCAGCGGCACCGGTCCGTTGCCGCGCGTCTCCACGTGCAGGTATGGACCGTTCGGCGTTCCCCGCGGCTCCGGGAGTGTCAGGTCCATGCGGCCGCCGGCCTCCATCGAGGTCGCGGCGAACCGCGCCAGGCCTTCCATGCCTCCGGGGCGGCTGCTCGGGTCCTGCCCGTGCAGCTTGGCGTAGAGCGTGAACATATCGCGCAGCGCGGTCCGCCGCTCGTCGCTGCTGATCCCGGTCTGCTGCGCCCGGGCCCACAGCTCCGTCATGCGCGCGACATCCTCAGGAGCCGGGTTCTCCAAGCCCGTGTAGCGCAGCACTTCCGTCATGCGGGTCTTCAGGTCGGTTTCCTGCGCGCAGACCTCCCACGGCGCGGAGAACAGAATGATTCCAATCCAGATACCGATACGAATCAGCAGCCTGTTCATGGTTCACCTCCTGGAAACCGCGCGGCAGGAGCTCCGCGCGGCGTAAGTTCAGGAGGAAATCTCGTTCAGGCTGCCGTTTTGGGTCCTGAAGGAGAGATGAAGAGGGGGTGAGGATTGGATTAGTTCCGCCCCACGTGGGCCGCGATCTGCTGGAAGCGCGCGTTGGAGCGCAGCACCCGGAAGCTGGGCTCGACGTTGACCCAGGCCAGCGCGCCCTCGCGCTTTTGGTAGGCGTGCTCGAGGGATTCGAGGGCCTGGTCGAGCTCACCGGCGCGGACGTAGAGCTGCGCGCGCGAGGTATTCGACATGGGCATGCCGCCGCCGCGCTGGTTCAACCATCGGCGGTAGTAGCCACGCAGGCCTTCGGCGCGATAGACCGTTTCGATGCTCCGCAGTCGTTCCTCGGGAATGCCGCGAAGGCGGAAGGCTTCCAGGTAGGCGGCGAATGCGGCGTCCGGCTGTCCGGCCGCCTCGTAGGTCCAGCCGCGCGCGAACTGAGCTGAGAACGACTTCGGGTCGAGCAGCAATGCGCGGTCGATTTCCCGCAGCGCGTCGCCATAGCGGCGGCCGAGCGACAGCACCCAGGCGAGCTCGGTGTAACGGGCGATGTTCACCGGGTCGAGCTGCAGCGCCCGCCGCGCCGCCGCGATGGCCTCGGCATGATGCCCCCACGCCGACTGCAGCCATGCCATCGTCTGGTAGGCGGGCATGTAATCGTCGTCCAGAGAGATGGAGCGCTCCAGGCTGCGCTCTGCCGCGGCGAAATCCCAGTCGAAGAGGAACTGCGCCCGGCCCAGCGCCGCGTGGCCTTCCGCCGACTGCGGATCGAGCTCCAGGGCGCGCCGGGCCTCCTTCATCGCCTGCGGCCGCATCTCCGCCAGCGAGGCCACGCCGAAGTCGGCCATTGCGGAGTAGGTGTCGGCCATGCCGGCCCGCGCGGCCGGGTACTGCGGATCGAGCGCGATGGCGCGTTCGAATTGCTCGCGCGCCTTCTCCAGGCTCGGGAGCAAGCGCTGGTCGAGGAAGTGGCGCCCTTTCACGTAGGCTTCGTGCGCCTCCGCCCTCGGTATGTGAGGGCTGCGGAGTGGAAACCTGAGCATCCAGGCGGCGCCGGCGGCGAACAGCGCGAGGACGATCGCCGCCGCCATCGCGCCCCGCCGCCCCGCAGCCCGGTGCGGAAGCGGAGCTCCGACTGGCGGCGGCGCGGCGGCCGGCAGGGGTGCCGAATCCGCCTCGGCAGCCTCGGCCTCGACCGGTGCGATCCACCGGTACCCGCGCCGCGACACCGTTTCGATGTAGCGCGGCCGGCGCGCCTCGTCGCCCAGCGCCTTGCGCAGGGCGTAGATCGTTACGGTCAGCACGTCGTCGGTGACGTAGCGGCCTTCCCATACGCGCTCCACCAGCTCTTCCTTCGACACCACTTCGCCCGCGCGCCCGGCGAGGTACACCAGCACGTCCATCACCCGCGGTTCGACCCGCACCTCTTCGTCGCCGCGCAGGAGGAGGTTCCGCGTCGGGGCCACCGTCCATTCCCCGGTCACGAAGCCGTTCTGTTTCAGGGCTTCGGCTTCCACCGATCCAGTGTACTCCACATTACCTTGGTGTTCGTCGTAGCGGCGGGCCTACGTGCCCGCCGTCTGTCGGTACGCGGAAC
>JBIOVX010000179.1:0-2977 GCA_044868005.1 Thermoanaerobaculia bacterium
GGGTACGGCCGCGGCAGCCGCCGGGACCGGAGCCGGGGCGGGAACGGGCGGCGGCGCGGCGGGAACGGCCTGGACCGTCTGCACCGCCTGCTGGCCGTCGATCTTCAGGCGGAAGCCCGAGCGCTCCAGCTCGATACCCTGGAGGCGGTTCTGCGCCACCAGCTCGATCAGCTCTTTGATCTGTTCAAAGGTCAGCACGTCGACGCCCCCTCAGGAGAGCTCCTCCTCCAGGAGCAGACGCGCTCTCCGGAGCTCGAACCGGGCCTTGCCGTAATTCCCCTCGGGGCCCAGGACGAGAAGCAGATAATAGTCCGCGGCGACGGAGCTTACCATCAGGGTCAGGCGGTCCGTCATCACCGAGAGCTGCTGGACCGCGCCGACGTCCAGCTCGCGGTGGTTCTCGGTGATCGAGCGCACCTGCGCGATCAGCTCGGCCGCGAGCATCTCCAGGTCGAGCCCGGGATCGGAGCTGAACGACTCGACGGGGAGGCCGTCCCGCGCCACCAGCGAGAGGGCGAGCGCGCCGTCGATGCGGTTGCTGATGCGGCTCAACTGGTCAAGAAACATCGAGCTGGCTCCCGTGCCGCAGGCGCTGCAGGTAGCTCTTGAGGACCCACGCCTTGCGGGCCTTCACCTCGGCTTCGCCGCCCGCCGGCCCGGGCTCGTAGCCCGCCAGCAGGTCGCGCACCGCGAGCGGCCGGCTCTCCTCCCGCCGGCCGGCGGCCCGCGCCAGACCCTCCTGGGCGGCGGCGTTCTCCGGCTCGCGCCGCAGCACCTCGCGGAAGATGCTCTCCGCTTCGCCGCGGTGCCCCTGCCGCAGGTAGAGATCCCCGAGCGTCGCCGTGGCGGCCGGCTCGGCCGCCGCCGGCGGGGCCGCCGCCGGGACAGCCGGCTCGACCTCGAGCGCCGCCGGCTCCGCGGCCCAGGGCGTCCGCTCGGCGAGATCGAAGACTGGCGCTTCCTCCGCGGCTTCCGCCTCCAGGGACGGCGGCGCCGCGGCGCCCGCCAGGATCGGCTCGCCGTAGGGCCCCGGCATCCGCGCCACCGGCGGCACCGGGGACGGGGCCGCGGGGGTGAGATCGAGCAGGAAGAGGCCCTCGGCGCCCAGACGGTCCAGATACCGTTGCCGGCTCTCCCGGCCGGCGAGCCCCGGGAAGAGGACGTCCCCGGGCTCCGGCTCCTCCTCGGGCTCGGGCGCGGCCTCGGCCACCGCAACCGCCGCCGCCGCGGCGGCGGGAGGCGCCGCCAGGAGATCGGCGAAGGGCTCCTCCGGGCTCACGGCCGCCGCCCGGGGCGAAGGGGAGCCGAGGTCGAAGATGTCGCCGCCCGCGGCTGCGGCCTCGCGGCTCGGGGCAGGGGCCTGCGGGGGTTGTTCCATCGCGCGGAGCCTCCGGCGCAACTCCTCGATTTCAGGGTCGCTGTCGTTCAACAGGCTATAGAGATCGAGCCGTTCGCGTGCCCGCTCCGGCTCGCCGGTGTCGAGATACGCCCGCACCAGGAGCTTGTTGGCCACCATCTGGGTGGCGTCCTGCTTGACCACGCGCTCCAGCACCGCCTTCGCCGGCCCGGGCTCCGCCAGCTCCAGGTGGCAGCGGCCTTTCGCCACCAGGGCCGAGAGATAGCCGGGGTGCTCCTTGAGCCCGCGGTCCAGCACGTCGAGCGCCTCCTTGACGCGTCCCTGGTGGCGATACTCCTCCGCGAGCTGCAGGAAGATGCGGGACGACGGGTCGGCTTCCCAACGGTTGCGGAGCAGGGTGACGCGGTCGGGAAACGCGCCGTCGCTCATGCGAGGACACCTCGCACGGGGTTCAGGCGCACGGAGCGAGCGGAGAGCGTCGGGGAAGGCGGCAAAGTGGCTGCATTATAGCAACATACGGCCGCGGAAACGGTACGGCGGGCCTTCCTGGAAGGCCCGCCTTGACCGCCGCTTTATGGCCCCGCCTACTGCCCGGTGCCGGGCGAGGTGACGGGCACCGTGATGCGCGCCGTCGCCGTGTCGGACTGGCCGCTGTCGTCGGTGACGGTGAGCCGCACCGTGTACGAGCCGGCCGCGGCGTACGTATGGGTCGGGTTCTGCGTGTTCGCGCTCGTGTTGTCGCCGAAATCCCAGCTATAGGTAAGGCTGCCCACGCCACCCGTCGAAGTGTCGGTGAACAGCACCTGCAGGTCGGTCGAGCCTTTGTCGAAGGCGAAGCTGGCAACGGGCCGTCCGCCCTGGATGCGGACCGAGGCGGTGGCGGTGATCAGACCGCCGTCGCTGCCGGCGGTCTGCGCGCTGACGCTGATCGCCGAGACGTTGCCGGCGAGCTCCGCCTCGGAGACGGTGAGCGTGTCGCGGGCCTGGCCGTTGGCGTTGGTCTGCACGATCGCGCCGCGCGAGTTCAGCCGGCCGACGTCGGTGGTGAAGTTGACCCCCTGATTCGGCAGCGGCTGGCCGCTGGCGTCGCGGACGGTGGCGAGCAACTGGATCGTGCCGCCGGTCTCGGGGAGCGCCGTCGGCGTGGGCTGGAGGACGATGGTCTTGGCGGTCTCGCCCACCTGCACGTCGACCGTCGCGCGCAGCGGGCCCGTCGTCGTGCCGCCGCCGGTGCCGCCCGTGCCACCGGTACCACCCGTGCCGGTGCCGCCGCCCCCAGAGGCCGAGCCGGTCGTGGCGGTGATCGTCGCCACGCCCTGGCGCCCGTCGTTCTGGTAGGTGGCCCTCGCCTCGCCGTTGTCGTCCGTGGTGACGATGGCTTCGATCGTGCCCAGGGTCGCGCTCAGCCGCACCTCCGTTCCGGGGTTCAGCGGCTGGCCGTCCGGCTTGCGGCCGAGGATGGTGATCGTCGAGCGGCCGCGCAGGGGGATCCGCTGCGGATTGGCGCTGATGGCGAGGATCGAGCCGTCGGGGGCGACCGGCGTGGCCTTGTCGCAGCCCAAGGCCGGCAGCAGAGAGATCAGGAACAGCAGTGCAGCAGCAACGCGGTAAGTCATAGCG
>JBIOVX010000180.1:0-14006 GCA_044868005.1 Thermoanaerobaculia bacterium
TCAGCCCACCCAGGGCGGGGACAAGCCCCGCCCCTACGTTGGGATTGCGTATTGGAGAGACCAGTTTGGATAACCGCATTGCTGTCGAGGACCTCCGTCCCCATTCCTTCGGCTGGGCAGTCGAAGACCGCGTCGCCACGGTCACGCTGAACCGGCCGGAGCGCAAGAACCCGCTCACCTTCGACTCCTACCGCGAGCTGGCGGACACCTTCAACCGCCTGCGCCACGTCGAGGAGGTGAAGGCCGTGGTGCTCACCGGCGCCGGCGAGAACTTCTGCTCGGGCGGCGACGTCCACGAGATCATCGGGCCACTGGTCGCGATGCGCGAGGAGAAGCGCATGGACCGCCTCCTCGAGTTCACTCGCATGACCGGCGAGCTGGTCAAGACCATGCGCGCCTGCCCACAGCCGATCGTGGCGGCGATCGATGGCATCTGCGCCGGCGCGGGCGCGATCCTCGCCATGGCCTCCGACCTGCGTCTGGGCACGCCGCGTAGCCGCGTCGCGTTCCTCTTCACCCGCGTCGGCCTCTCCGGCGCGGACATGGGAGCCTGCGCCATCCTGCCGCGCATCATCGGCCAAGGCCGCGCTTCCGAGCTGCTCTACACGGGAAGATTCATGGAAGCGGACGAGGCCGAGCGCTGGGGTTTCTACAACCGCCTGGTGCCGCCCGAAAACCTCCTCGTCGAGGCGCAGCAGCTCGCCGGCTCGCTCGCGCACGGTCCCACCTTCGCGCACGCCATGACCAAGCGCCAGCTCCACCAGGAATGGGACATGGGGATCGACCAGGCCATCGAGGCCGAGGCGCAGGCGCAGGCGATCTGCATGCAGACCGAGGACTTCGCCCGCGCCTTCCGGGCCTTCGCGGCGAAGGAGAAGCCGGTGTTCGAGGGGGATTGATTGCCTGATTCCACCTTCCTAGCCTGGCCCTTCTTCGAGGACCACCACCGCACCCTCGCCCGCGACCTTGACGCGTGGTGCCGGCGCGAGATCGCGCCGCTCGAAGAGGACGATCTCGATGAGACCTGCCGCGAGCTCGTCCGCCGGCTCGGCGAAGGCGGCTGGCTCCGCCACGCGGTTCCGGCTTCCCGCGAGGGCCGCCTCGACGTGCGCTCGCTCTGCCTGATCCGCGAGACACTCGCGCGATACTCCGGTCTCGCCGATTTCGTCTTCGCGCTCCAGGGGCTCGGCTCCGGTCCGATCTCGTTGTTCGGCTCCGAGGAGCAGCGTCAGACGTGGCTTCCTCGCGTGGCCGCCGGGAAGGCGATCGCCGCCTTCGCGCTCTCCGAGGCCGAGGCCGGCTCCGACGTTACGGCCATGCGCACGGCTGCACGAAAGGATGGCGATGGCTGGGTGCTCGACGGCGCCAAGACGTGGATCTCGAACGCCGGGCTTGCGGACTTCTACGTCGTCTTCTGCCGCCTGCCTGAGAATGGCGAAAAGGCCTTCGGCGCCTTCCTCGTCGAGGCGGAGAATCCCGGGTTGCGCATCGCCGAGCGCATCGACGTCCTGGCGCCGCACCCGCTGGGCACCGTCGTCTTCGACGGCTGCCGGGTGCCCGCCGCGGCGATGGTGGGGGAGCCCGGCAAGGGACTGAAGGTGGCGCTGGCGACACTCGACGTCTTCCGTCCCACCGTAGGCGCCGCGGCGCTCGGCTTCGCGCGGCGGGCTCTCGACGAGGCGCTCGGCCACGCCGTGCATCGCCACGCCTTCGGCAAGCCGCTGGCCGAGCATCAGCTCACCCAGGGAAGGCTCGCCGACATGGCCCTCGACGTCGACGCCTCGGCGCTCCTCGTCTACCGCGCGGCCTGGACGCGCGACGCCGGCGCGGAGCGCATCACCCGCGAGGCGGCCATGGCCAAGCTCTTCGCCACCGAGGCGGCGCAGCGGGTGGCCGACGCCGCCGTGCAGCTTCTCGGCGGCCGCGGCGTCGTGGCCGGCGCGCCCGTCGAGCGGCTCTACCGCGAGGTGCGCGCCCTGCGCATCTACGAAGGCACCAGCGAGATCCAGCGGCTCGTCATCGCCGGCCAATTGATCGCCGGCATCGCCAATACGGAGAAATGATGCATGGCTGAAAGCGCCCACGTGGACACCTTCTGCCGCGACAACCTGCCGCCGCGCGAGCTGTGGCCGGACATGGACTACACGCGCCTGCCTGCGCTCGCCGCCCTGCCGCCGCGCCTCAACTGCGCCGCCGAGCTGCTCGACCGCGCGGTGGAGAAGGGCTGGGGCGATCGCACCGTCCTCCACTATCACGGCGGCAAGTGGACCTACGCGCAACTGCTGGAGACCGCGAACAAGATCGCTCACGTGCTGGTGGAGGACCTGGGGCTCGTGCCCGGCAACCGCGTCCTGCTGCGCGGGCCGAACAACCCGATGATGGCCGCCTGCTGGTTCGCCGTGCTCAAGGCGGGAGGCGTCGTCGTCTGCACCATGCCGCTGCTGCGCGTGCGCGAGCTCACCTACATCGCCGACGTGGCGCGCATCCGGCTCGCGCTCTGCGATACAAGGGTGGCCGCCGAGTGCGAGCAGGCCATGGCCACCACCGCCGCCGGCTTCCCGCGCGAAGGCGGCCGCGTCGTCCACTTCCACAGCGCCACGCCGGGCTCGCTGGAGTCGCTGATGGCGGGAAAGCCCTCTTCGTTCGACAACTGTGACACGGCGGCGGACGACACCGCCCTCATCGCCTTCACCTCCGGCACCACCGGCCAGGGCAAGGGCTGCATGCACTTCCATCGCGACGTGATCGCCGCCTGCGAGTGCTTCCCCGCCCACGTGCTCGAGGCCGAGGCGGACGACGTCTTCTGCGGCTCGCCGCCGCTCGCCTTCACCTACGGGCTCGGCGGCCTGCTGCTCTTCCCGATGCGGATCGGCGCCTCCGCGCTGCTGCTCGAGCAGGCGGCGCCGCCGCAGCTCCTCCAGGGCATCCAGGACCACCGCGCGACCGTCGTGTTCACCGCCCCGACGGCCTACCGCGCCATGGCCGGCCCGGCGAAGGGCTTCGACCTCGGGAGCCTCCGCAAGTGCGTCTCCGCCGGCGAGACCCTGCCCAAGCCCACCTTCGAGCTCTGGCGCGAGGCCACCGGCATCAAGATCATCGACGGCATCGGCTCCACCGAGCTGCTCCACATGTTCATCAGCTCCTCGGGCGACGACATCCACCCGGGCTCGACAGGAAAGGTGGTGCCGGGCTACGAGGCCAAGGTGATCGACGACGAAGGCAACGAAGTGCCGCCCGGCACTATAGGCCGGCTCGCGGTGCGCGGACCGACCGGCTGCCGCTATCTGAACAACCTCGAACGGCAGCGCACCTACGTCCAGGACGGCTGGAACCTGACCGGCGACTCCTACATCGAGGACGAGGAAGGCTATTTCTGGTACCAGGCGAGGACGGACGACATGATCATCTCAGCCGGCCACAACATCTCCGGCCCCGAGATCGAAGCGGTGCTCCTCGACCATCCCAAGGTGGCCGAATGCGGCGTCGTGGGAGTGCCGGACGAGGAGCGCGGCCAGATCGTCAAGGCCTACGTGGTGCTGCGCCAGGGTTTCGAGCCCGGCCCGGAGCTGGTCAAGGAGCTGCAGGACTTCGTCAAGGCGGAGATCGCGCCCTACAAGTACCCGCGCGCCGTCGAGTTCCTCGACTCCCTGCCGCGCACCGAGACCGGCAAGCTGCAGCGCTTCAAGCTGCGGGAGCGGGGGAAGTGAGCGATCTCTTCGAAGTCCTCCAGCCCGAAGGCTGGCCGCGTCCCTCCGGCTACGCGAACGGCATCGCGGCCACCGGCCGCCTCGTCTTCGTCGCCGGCCAGGTCGGCTGGAACCCTGAGACCTGCCAATTCGAAACCGACGACTTCGTAGTCCAGACCACCCAGGCCCTCCGCAACGTCGTCGCCGTCCTCCGCGCTGTCGGAGCCGAGCCGCGGCACGTCGTGCGCCTCACCTGGTACATCACCGACAAGGCCGCCTACATCGCCGCGCAGAGGGAGATCGGGGTCGCCTATCGCGAGGTGATGGGACGGCACTACCCGGCGATGTCGGTGGCGGTGGTTGCCGGGCTGGTCGAGGGGCAGGCGAAGGTGGAGATCGAGGCGACGGCGGTTATCTAGCACCGCGATCAACTCGCCTTGATGTTTACCCTATGCTGACAGCAACGGGAATCGGGGGCGAGAAGCACTCAGTTCTGTACCTTAAACCGATGTTGACGCCGAGGCTTGATTGTCCTACCATGACCTAAATACTTGTAGGAGAACAGCATAGCAGGTTGATCATGCGTCACTGCGTGTTCCTGGGGAATCAGGCCGGAGCGATAAAAGACGCTGGCGGAGAAGGTCAAGAGCAGGTTGAACTTACAGAAGCGGCTCGTCGCAAAGAGAGGGGTACAGCTGTGGGCAAGCAGACAGTTCCCGACTTGAAAGAACTTTTCCGCCAAGCTGCGGAGATTGCTCAACAAGTACCGGAGACCATGCAGGAAGCTGCGTTCAACCGTGCTCTTGAGCTACTGGTTGGCGGGGTTCCACAAAGGGAGCCAGCTGGCGCTGCCCAATCCAGGCCTAGTGCCGGCATCGCGAGTGAGAGCAAGTTACAGGGTCAGGGATCCAGTGGCGACCTGCTCCAACGAATCGACTCTACGCGTCATCCCGGCGTGAGATCGACGACAAAAGTCCTCGACCGCTCGCTGATGGTGCTGCAGATAGCCCTTCAAGATCATTCAGTGGACGGTCTGACTCCAGTTGAGATAGCTCGCATTCTCACTGACAAGTTCAGGGTTGCTACAACGAGGCAGGCAGTAGGTATGGCATTGAAGGATGCATCCCACCTAGTTGACCGAGTAGGTGAGGGCAGGGGATATCGCTATCGAATTATGGGACCCGGCGAGGAGTACCTAGCGCATCTCGAACGCAATGACGGGTATGTCGGCAACGACCAGCCAGTCGCCATCACCAAGAAACGCGGAGGGCGCAAGAGCCGGAAGGCTAGGGTGAGATCAGGCACGTCGTCTCAGCATGCTCGCGCGAGCAAGACCGCAGATGCCGGTACCGCCAAAAAGATTCAGAGTAAACGTACATCCTCGACAGCGATAGGCCCTAAGGCTGCGATTGTGTCTCTCGTCGAGCAGGGCTTCTTCGCAACCCCAAAGTCGGGGCCAGAGGTGCAAGAGTACCTGAAGAAGAAGCGCGGCTTTGATCTCGGGACTGATCAGCTCCGTTTGGCAATGCTCAGGCTCGTCCGCGATGGTGTATTAGAGCGGGATGAGAACAACGAAGGACAGTATGAGTACAAGAAACCCTAACCTATCTCTCGAACAGGCCCTGTCAGCAATCCCTGCTCCACTGCGCAAGCGACTACTCAAGACGTATGCTGACCTTAAGAAACGTGTCCTCGAACGCGAGTTTGATGCGATCGGAGTGAGAGCTGGAAAGCTGGCTGAGGTTTTGCTCAGGGCGCTTCAGCATCTATTGACTGGCAAGTACACCCCCCTATCGGACAATCTCAATAACTTCAAACGCGAGTGCGAGTTGCTTGAGACCACACCCACCACTTCGGGTCCAGATGGCCTTCGCATCCTAATGCCGAGAGCCCTTTTGTTCATGTATACGCTGCGCAACAAGCGTGACTTCGGACATGCAGGTGGAGAGGTCGAGGCGAACGAGATTGATGCCGTTACAGCGACCCGCCTAGCGGATTGGTGCATCTGCGAACTCGTCAGGGTGTCCCAAAACATTCCTCTTGAGGACGCTCAGCTGTTGTGTGATGCAATCGCGGAGCGCCAACTCCCAAACGTTTGGCATGTTCTCGGGCGAAAGCGAGTTCTCGACACATCGCTTAATTATAAGGAGCAGACCCTCTTGCTCCTATATTCAGAACTAGAAACGGGAGTCCCCACCGAGGATCTCTGCCAGTGGACGGGGCACCCCAATATGGCGAACTACCGGCGGGATGTCCTGTCTCGGTTACACAAAGCACGCCTTATCGAGTGGGACCGAGATACGGAAATGGCTATACTCTCCCCACTCGGAGTTGCAGAAGTGGAGAACGCAATACTATCCGAGGTCAACGGTACGTAATGATGCCTTACGAGTGGTGCGGTTCCATGCTTATCTCGGACTTGACCTTAACATCTAAGGTTGCGGTATGAACGTCTACACGTTTTTCCGAAGCCTGCCAGAAGTTGGTGGCGATTCCGGAACGGAGTCCTTTCTTGGAAGGTCTTGCCAGAAACCCTACCACACCCCTGAGCCGGGGGCTTCGGAACGCCGCCCTCATCTGTGGGAGTCGCATCTGATGCGACGCCGACAGATAAGATACGGCTCCGTCATCCTGGGGCGGAGCTCCGCAGGCCCTTTTTCGGGCTTAAAGAGGGGGCGCCAGCGGCGATGGCCGAAGCGATGGAGATAACGATCACGGGCGGCGCTGTAGAGTTGCTTTCCGCAGAGACCGCAGATCGGCCCGATCCTGGTCCCGTCCGGCGCTTTCTTTCTCCTCGATGAGATCGCTTAATGAGAGGTAATGCGCATCCACATCTCCAAACTTGGCGTTGACCCGCGCGTTCCAGGCAGCGTCGAAATCTCGATTCCCTGAAAGCCGAGAGAGCAGGTCGATTCGAGCGGGAGCAACGCCGAGCTGAACGATACGGCCGGGCGTTGTCAGGTCCGCGACCGTCAAGCCCAGATCGCTGTCGAGAAAGGTCCGGATGGCCTCCAGGACGCGTGTGGCATTCTGTGGTGTCGGCTCGATGAAGAGGTCCAGGTCCTTGGTTGCACGCGGACGAGCGTAGAAGGCGACGGCGTGCGCTCCAACGATGAGGTACCTAGCGCCGCTTGCGTTCAAGGACTCGATAAACTCTTCGTAGTCGCGGGACGCCATCGAGACCTCGTGTCTTGAGTGCGGAGAGCAGGCAGTCTTCGACAGCGCGGACACGTTCCTCGGGAGTCAGCTCCTCGTACCAGAACCGAAAGTCTGCTTCTTCCGCTTCGTCTTCAGGGACCACGTGCGCAGTCCATACCCGACCCTGCCGGTCCAGGGCTTGTCCCCGCTTCTCCATGACAGAATCGTAGCACGCGGGTCGCCGACCTGATCGCCGTGCCGGGCCATCCCCTGGCGGACCTCTCGGCGTTACGCCGCGTCTCCTTCGTCATGCTCGGCGGCAGGATCGCGCGGCGGGACGGCGTTTCCGTCCCCTCCCGCTGACACGGGAGGCGAAGTCTTACCGCCCGCTCCGCCTTTCGTGGATTCGCGGCCGGCTCCGGTCGGCGGAGGCGCCTCGTGCCGCTCCCTTTTTTCCTCCCGTTCCGGCGCCACCTCTTGGCCCTTTCGCAACTCGGCCAGGCTGTTCTGCATCTGCTGTATCCAGCCGTCGAGCTCCGATTGCAGCACCTGCTCGGTATGTTCCACCAGAGAGTCGATATTCGCCTGCTGGGATTGCTCGTCGGCGGACAGCGCGTTCCACCAGGCTTTCACATTCGCGAGGTCCGTCGCCGCCTGGTTGTATTTCGTCAGCGTGGCCTCGGTCTGCCGGTAAGCCAGGTAGGTTCCCAGCGCGGTGACCACCGCGGTGGTCACCGCGATCCACGCCTGCTGATTGATCGCCGCCAGGTAGGTACCCACGCCGCCGATGATGAAGATCAGCCAGGAGAGCGCCCGCAACTGCCGGTCGTACTTCACGCTCTTCTTCTTGAAATAGCTCATCTGGTCGCCCAGCCTGAGCTCGACGTAGCGGTCCGGCGTCAAGTAGCTGAAACCGTCATCCCCGCCTTTGGTGGCATACATCCAAGGCGGAAAGCCCTTGCTCCGGTCGTAGGGCAGCAAGCCCGAGAGGTTGACCTCGGTTCGCATCGTCCGCTGGGTGATGTCCTCCACCCTCTTCGACAACAGTTGTTCCGGATTCTTCTGGTAGTCCTTCGCCCTGGCGCGGTAGCGGTAGATCTCGCGCTTGATCGCCTCGGCGCCGGCCCGCAGGAGCAGCCATTTGCTGCCCTGCTTGAAGCGATTGGCCGCCGTTATCAACACCGTGAGCACAATCGGCAGGGCGATCAAAACGTAGTGGATGAGCCACCAGTGGCGAGGTCCCTGGGTCCAGGAGACCAGCCGCACCTGGTTCCCGTCCTTGGGCGCGTAGACCTGCTGCAGAACGGCGAGCCCCGTGCCGACGACGCCCAGAATGAGGATCGCGAGCTGCAGCTTGCCGAACCGCTTCTGCTGGAGGATGGCGTTGAGATCGTAGTCCGCGAAGACTTCCCACGCCTGCATCAGCGCCTTGTCCACGCCGAGCTCGCGAATGATGAGCCGCTCGAGGCCATTGACCGAATTGCTCAGCAGGTGGAGGTGAATCTCGCCGTCGGCGAGGATCTCCGCCATAACGGGATCGTCCGGCAACGTCTCTTTCTGTTTCCAAGCGGCGGCGATTTCATCGGCCAGGCCGCCGCTGCCTTCGATCACGATCAAGGGGAGTTGCTGCCGCACGGCGCGCAGCGCCTCCTCCCGCGTCACCGCTCCGCCGCCGGCGAGGACGGCCAGTCCCGGGACCCTTTCGTTCGCCGTTTCCGGCTTCCGCCAAAGCCCGGCTTTCCTCGTCTCCACCGTTTTGTCCATCAACGCGGCGACGAGAGAGAAGAGCGTGGCCGTCTCGCTCCCCCAGTCGTCTCCTTCGACGAGCACGAAGTGCGTGTGATTCGGCTCGAGCGGAACGCGCCCCTCTCCCGGCTCCGGTCCTCCCGGATAGGAGACCTTCGAGGCGGGTGCGACGCCGATCAGCGTGATCGGGTGTCCGCGGCCGGCGACCCCCTCGCCCATCAGGGCCATGACACCCGCCTGGGTCCCCCCATCGAGGACCACCGCGTTCGTTTCCGCCGCGGCGCGGGCGATGCCGCGGCCGAACAACTGCGTCAGCCGAGGAATCAGCTTCTGGTCGAGATCGGCCGCGCCCCCGAGGACGAGGATGACGGCCTTATAAGCCTTCTCCACGCCGAGGGCCGTGACGATCTCCTCCGCCTTGCTGTCGGCGGAGGGGAGAACCGCGACGGCGGGATGATCGCGCCGCAGAGGAATCGATTTCTTCTCGATGGAACTCATCGGCACCCTCCGGATACGACGCGCTGAGAGACCGCTCAGCGTGCCGAGAAGCCATTGCATTTTGCAGAGATACCTGGATCATGATAGGGAAGCGCGGAATCTGCGTCAACGGCACGACACGGCGACGAGCGAGCATGACTGAAATCATCGACTTGAGCCAGGAGATCTTCACCGGCATGCCCGTCTTTCCCGGCCTGCCAGAGGTGAAGATCACCTTGCACGTTTCGCACGAGCAGTGGGATGGTATCGGCGAGAGCGACGTGGTTTCACCCGCCGTGAACCGGCTGGAGCTGAGCGAGCATACCGGCACGCACGTCGACGCCCTCAACCATATGGCGCGCCAGTACCGCGGACAGTCGATCGACACGATGCCGCTGACGATGTTCTATACGGAGGGGCTCTGCCTGGACCTGTCGCGGAAAGGCCGTCGGGAGCTCATCGAGCCGGAGGATCTGGAGCGCGCGCTCTCCGAGGCGAGCCTCGAGATCGAGCCGGGGGATACGGTTCTGCTCTATACGGACCATTATCGGCGTGCCTTTGGAACCGACGATTGGCGCCACGGACCGAGGATCAGCGCCGATGCGGCACGCTGGCTCGGCCGGCAGGGCATCGCGGCCTTCGGCGTCGAGACGATGTCGCCAGGCGTGATGGACGTCTCGAACAAGGAAGTTCATCATATCTGCGGAGAGCTCGGCTTCACGCATTACGAGAACATGATCAATCTGCATCAGCTCGTCGGCCGCGGGCGTTTTCGCTTCATCGGCCTGCCGTTGAAGATCCGCGGAGGGACCGGCTCGCCGGTACGGGCGGTAGCCGTCTTCGAGGGATGAGCACCTTCATCGCGTTGCTGCGCGGCATCAACGTCGGCGGGCACAACAAGGTCCCCATGGCCGAGCTGCGTCCGCTGTGCGCCGAGCTCGGTTGGGGAGACGTGCAGACCTACATCCAGAGTGGGAACCTGGTGTTCACGGCCGGCGGCGCGCCGGCGGCTCTCGAAAACGAGCTCGAGCGCGCGATCGAGCGCCGCTTCGGCTTCAAGGTTTCGGTCCTCGTTCGTGCGGCGAAGGACTGGCCGGCGTACATCAAGGGCAATCCGTTTCCAGAAGCGTCCGAGAAGGAGCCTAACGCGGTGATGCTGGGCCTCTCCAAGTCGCCGCCGAAGGCCGACGCCGAGAAGGGCCTGCGCGAGCGTGCGACGCACGGTGAGCGCATTGTTCAGGTGGGTGAGGCTCTGTGGATTCACTTCAGCGACGGTGTGGCCGGATCGAAGCTGTCACCGGGCCTCCTCGACCGGCTGGTCGGCTCGCCGGTGACGACGCGGAACTGGCGCACGGTGCTGAAGCTTGGCGAGATGGCGGGGAAACCGTAGCTTGCGGGTTCTCCGCCGTGCAACAATTCCAGGCGTCGAGCGTATGCTCCGGCGCGCAGCTCGGAACGTGCTTGTTCCTGGAGGCCGACAACCATGTTGAGACAGATCCTGCGGGCTCTGCTCGTTATCGTCCTCATCGCTTTCTGCGGCGAATCCGCCTTCGCCGGCGAGGTGGAGGAGAGAAACAAAGCCATGGTCCGGACCGTTCTGGAGGAGGTCCTGGGCCAGGGCAAGATGGACGAGCATGAAGCCCTGTATTCGCCGGGCTACGTGTCTCACGGCAGCACGCGCGATGCGAGCCGGGCCGAGGACCGCGAGACCATGAAGGCGTGGCGGCAGGCGTTCCCGGACCTGAAGGTCCACCTTGACAAGGTCCTCGCCGATGGCGAGCTCGTCGCGGTGCGCTTCATCGCGGAGGGCACGAACACGGGAGCGGGCAACGGGCTGCCGGCCACCGGCAAGCGCATCCGCATCGCCTGCATGACGGTCTTCCGCATCGTGGACGGCAAGATCGTCGAGGAGTGGCCGATCTTCGACCAGCTCGACTTCCTGCGCCAGCTCGGTCTGATGCCGGCGCACTTGAAGTAAGAAGAATCCTCTTTCCCCCGGCGAGGGGGCCGCGGAGGGCAGTATGATTCGGCTCGGCATGGCCGCGGTCGAAGCTCCCCTCGCGAACCTCTGGATCGACGGTGAGCAGGTATCTGCCCGCTCGGAGGAGTCCACGGCCGTTCTCAATCCCGCGACGGGCGAGGTCCTCGCCCAGGTGGCCCAGGCGGGTCCGGAGGACATCGACGCCGCGGTCGCCGCGGCCAGGCGCTCTTTCGAGCGGGGCGACTGGCGCCGGGCCGCTCCCGCCGAGCGGGCGCGGGTGCTGCTGCGGCTGGCCGAGCGGATCCGCGCCGCGGCCGACGATCTCGCGCACCTCGAAGCGAGCAACGTCGGCAAGCCCATCCAGGAGGCGCGCGGCGAGGTGGAGATGGGCGCCGCCTGTTTCCAGTACTACGCCGGCCTGATCCCCGCCTTCGGCGGCGGCACCGTGCCGGTGAGCGCGCCCGGCACCGGCCTCACCTTCCGCGAGCCGGTCGGCGTCTGTGGCCTCATCGTGCCGTGGAACTTCCCGTTCGCCATCACCACCTGGAAGGTCGCGCCGGCGCTGGCGCTCGGCAACTCGGTGGTGGTCAAGCCGGCTTCGGCGACGCCGCTCACCGCCCTGAGGCTGGCCGAGCTGGCCGCGGAAGCCGGCGTGCCGCCGGGGGTGCTCAACGTCGTGCCGGGGCCGGGCAGCGCCGCCGGCTCGGCGCTTGCACGCCATCCGGACGTGCGCAAGATCGCTTTTACCGGCTCGACCGAGGTCGGCAGCGAGGTCATGCGGGCGGCGGCGGACGACGTCAAGCGGGTCTCGCTCGAGCTCGGCGGCAAGTCGGCGAGCGTCATCTTCGCCGACGCCGACCTGGAGAAGGCGGGAGCTTCGGTCTCCGGCTCCTTCGGCAACGCCGGGCAGGATTGCTGCGCGCGCAGCCGCATCCTCGTCGAGCGGCTGGTCTATGACGAGGTCGTGGAGCGCTTCGTCGAGCGCACCCGCGCCCTCCGCGTCGGCGATCCGCTCGACGAGAAGACGGAGATGGGCTCGCTGATCTCGGGGGCGCACCGCGAGCGGGTGGACGGCTACGTGCGCCGCGCCGTCGAGCAGGGAGCGCGCCTGTGCACCGGCGGCCGCATGCTGCACGGCAGCCTCTACGCTGGCGGCAGCTTCTACGAGCCGGCGGTGCTGCGCGGCGTCACTCCCGAGATGGAGATCGCCCGGGAGGAGGTCTTCGGACCCGTGGTGGCCATCCTGCCGTTCGACACGGAGGAGGAGGCGGTCCGCCTCGCCAACGCCACCCTCTACGGCCTTTCCGGCTCGCTGTGGACGCGCGACGTCGGCCGCGCACTGCGCGTGGCGCGCGCCGTCGAGACGGGAGTCCTCTCCGTCAACTCGAGCTGGAGCGTCCACCTGGAGATGCCGTTCGGGGGCGTCAAGCGCAGCGGCGTCGGCCGCGAGCTGGGTCCGCCGGCCCTCGATCACTACAGCGAGTGGAAGAGCGTGTTCATCGCGGAGGACTGATCCAATGTTCGACAGGCCGGTGCGCGGCATGCTGACCCGCAAGCAATTGGGGGAGCTCATCGAAAGCGGCGAGATCGAGACGGTGCTGGCGGTCTTTCCGGACATGTATGGCCGCCTGATGGGGAAGCGCATCACCGGGCACTACTTCCTGGAGGAGGTGGCCGAAAGCGGCATGCACGCCTGCGACTACCTGCTCGCCTGCGACATGGAGATGGACGTCATCCCCGGCTACAAGTACACGAGTTGGGAGACCGGCTACGGCGATTTCCATTGCGTTCCCGATATGGCCACGCTGCGCCGCGCCACCTGGCTGCCGAAGACGGCCATCGTGCTGTGCGATCTCCTCGATCACGACGAGAAGCCGGTCGAGGTCTCGCCGCGCCGCATGCTGCAGCGCCAGCTCGCGCGGGCGCGCGAGGCCGGCTTCACGGTGATGGGCGGCACGGAGATCGAGCTCTACGTCTTCGACGACAGCTTCGCCGAGGCGCGGGCGAAGAGCTATCACGGCCTGCGGCCGATGGGCACCTACAACGAGGACTACCACATCCTCCAGGGCACCAAGGAGGACGAGCTCGTCGGCGCCATCCGCCGCCATCTCGACCAGAGCGGCGTTCCCGTGGAGTTCAGCAAGGGCGAGGCCGGGCTGGGCCAGCAGGAGATCAACCTGCGCTTCAGCGAGGCGCTGACGCAGGCGGACCGCAATGTCCTCTACAAGCACGCGGCCAAGGAGATCGCCTGGTCGCAGGGCCGCTCGCTCACCTTCATGGCGAAGTGGGATGAGAAGCACACGGGATCGAGCGCGCACATCCACATCAGCCTGTGGGATGCGGATGGTAGAGAAAGCCTTTTCCCGGGCGAGCGGCCCACCGGTCCGGTGGAGGCGAGCGACACCTTTCGCTGGTTCCTCGGCGGCTGGATGCGGCACGCGCGGGCGCTCGCCGCCTGCTATGCCCCGTACGTCGCCTCGTACAAGCGCTACCAGGCGCGCTCCTGGGCGCCGACCACGATCGCCTGGAGCTACGACAACCGCACCGCCGGCTTCCGCGTCGTCGGGCACGGTCCCTCGCTGCGCGTCGAATGCCGCATCCCCGGAGCGGACGCCAATCCCTACATTCTCTACGCCGCGGCGATCGCCGCCGGCTTGGATGGGATCCGTAACAAGATCGAGCCGCCGGAGATCTTTCAAGGGGACCTTTACTCGGCGAAGGAGCTGCCGCGCGTTCCCGGCACCCTGCGCGAGGCGATCGCAGAATTCGAGCGCAGCGATCTGGCGCGCGAGGCCTTCGGCGAGGCTGTGGCCGAGCACTACCTCCACTTTTTGCGCACGGAGCAGCGGAAGTTCGACGAGGTGGTGACGTGCTGGGAGCGGGCTCGGTATTTCGAGCGGGCGTGATGAATGTGAAACCGTGTAGGGGCGGCCCTATGTGGCCGCCCTGGTTCGGGGGGACTCAACAGCAGTGCGGCC
>JBIOVX010000181.1:0-19084 GCA_044868005.1 Thermoanaerobaculia bacterium
GCATCTCCCCCGCCCGTGGGCCGAACACCCGCCGCAGCGCCTGCCACTCGGCGGCGTCGTTGAGCGGTGTGCCCGTGCCGTGGACGTTGACGAAATCCACCGCCTCCGGCCCCAGGCCCGCGTCCGAGAGCGCCGCGGAGAGCGCCGCCGCGGCCCCCGCGCCCGAAGGGTCCGGAGCCGTCATGTGGTGGGCGTCGCACGAGGAGCCGGCGCCCGCGAACACCGCCAGCGGCTCGGCACCCCGCGCCAGCACCCGCTCCAGCGGCTCCAGCACCAGCACGGCCGCCCCTTCGCCGAAGGACATGCCGGCACGGCTCGCGGCGAAGGGCCGGCAGGGACCCTCGTCGACGGAGCGCAGCGAGTTGAATCCGGCATAGGTGAGCTGGCAGAGCGAGTCCGCGCCGCCGGCGACGGCGATCTCCACCTCGCCCGAGCGGATCGCGTCGAGGGCCACGGCCAGGGCGAGCGCTCCCGAGGCGCAGGCGGACGACAGCGTCTCGACCGGTCCCGCGACGCCGAGATGACGCGCCACGGCATCGCCAGGACCGTTCACCTGCTGCGAGGTGAGCGCGGAGAGCCGGCCCCGCCGCGGGCCCTGCAGGAGGTCGCCGAAGAAGATCTCGCTCTCGTACATCCCTCCCGTACTGCTGCCGAAGTAGACGCCGGCTTCCTCCATGAGCGGCCTGGACAGACCCGCGTGCTCGACGGCCTCGGCGGCGGCGAACACGGCGAAGCGGTCGGCGAGCGACAGGCGGCGCCAGCCCGGAATGGAGCGCGCCCTCTCCGCCGGCGGTTCGCCAGCCTCGGCGGCGAGATGGGTGCGGTGCCGGCTGTGGTCGAAGCGGCGGAACGGCGCAAAGGCGGGATGGCCGGCGCGCAAACCCTGCCAGAGGGAAGGGACGCCCCAGCCCAGGCCGCAGACGGCGCCGATGCCGCTGACGGCGACGCGCGGGAACGCGCCTGACCGTCCTTGCTGTATGGGGATTCCCTGAGGCTTCACCCAGCGATTCTAGTGCGCTCCGGCGCCGAAGACGAGGCTTTGCATCCTTTACGTCCTGCCTTCGATGAATTGGGAGAGCGACGAGACCGAGGAGAACACCTCGCGGCCGATCTCCTGGCTCTTGATCCGGATGCCGAACTCCTTCTCGAGCGCCACCACCAACTCCAGCGCGTCTACCGAGTCGAGGCCCAGGCCCTCGCCGAACAGAGGGGTCTCGTCCTCGATCATCTCCGGCCTCATCCCTTCGAGGTTGAGGCTCTCGACGATCAGGCGTTTGATCCGGACGGGGGTGGCGATTCCATTCGTCGACATACGCAAACCTCTGTTCCTGGCACGGCGTAAACTCCACCGTGCGGCGGGCTCCGCAGGTTGTCCCCTCTCACCGAGGTGCCAATAGTATCATTCCGCCCCTCTCCATGAAGAGCGCCGAGCCGATGTCCCGGGATCCCATCCTCCACGCCTTCGCGCTGCTCGTCCGGCGCGATCCGCTGGCTCCTCTGGTGGTGTCGCCGCAGCGGCGGGCCACGGTGGGCGAGGTCGACGCGCTGGCCCGCGCCGCCGCCCGCCGGCTCGCCGAGCGGCCCTGCGCGCCGGGAACGATCGTCGGCCTGGCCGCCGCCAACGGCCCGGGCTTCCTCGCCACCTTCCTCGCCGTGCGCCGTGCGGGCCTCGCCGCGCTGCTGCTCGACACCCGCACACCCGCGGCGGAAGCCCTGCGCGTCCTCGCCGCCCTGGGCTCTCCCCTCCTCCTGCGCTGCCCCGCCGGCTGGCCGCAAGGTGCGGAGGGATGGTCGCTGGTGGAGACTCCCGGCAACCCGTGCCTGCCGATCTTCCGGGACACCGCCGTCGTCAAGCTCACCTCCGGCTCCACGGGCACGCCGCGCGGCATCGCCACTTCCTCCGCAGCGCTGATGGCCGACGACGAAGCCCTCACCAGCACCATGGGATTGTGCCCCGAGGATCGCCTGCTCACCACGATCCCTCTCTCGCACTCCTACGGGCTCTCCAGCCTGGCGCTGCCGGCCCTCACGCGCGGCGCCGTTCTGGCCATCTCCGAAGAAGGGGGCCTCTACGATCCCCTGTTCACGGCGGCGCGTACGGGAGCGACCTTCTTCCCCACGGTTCCCGCCTATCTGGACGCTCTGGTGCGGATGGCCGAGCCGCCCCCGCCGCCGGCCTCGCTACGGCTCGTCATCACGGCCGGCGCGCCTCTCGCGGCCACCACTTCGTCCCGCTTCCGCGAGACTTTCGGCCTGCCCGTGCACGTCTTCTACGGCTCCAGCGAGTGCGGCGGCATCTGCTACGACCGCGAAGGGAGCGCCGCCGAACGGGGAACGGTAGGCTCGCCCGTCGAAGGCGTCCGGATCACCCTCGCGCCGGCCGACGGCGGGCCTGCCGGCGGCGGCGAAGGGATCGTGACCGTCGAATCCGCTGCCGTCGCTCAGGGCTACCTGCCCGATCCCGACGAGCGGCTCGCCGGCGGCCGGTTTCAGGCGGGCGACCTCGCCGCCTGGCGCGGCGGCGAGCTGGCGCTCCTGGGGAGGCGCGACGACCTCGTCAACGTGAAGGGGAAAAAAGTCAATCCGCGCGAGGTCGAGGAGGTGATCGCGCGCCTGCCGGGAGTCGACGAAGCGGCGGTGCTCGGCGTGGCGCTGCCCGGGCGGAGCGGCGAGGCGCTGCGCGCCGTCGTCGCCTGCCGGCCGGGCCGCCTCAGCGCCGAGGAGGTCGCCGCCTGGTGCCGCGCCCGCCTCTCGGCGCACAAGGTGCCGCGCAGCGTCCTCTTCGTCGAGGCCCTGCCGCGCAACAGCCGCGGCAAGCTGGACCGCTGCGCCCTGCTCTCGCTCTCGGCGGACGGCCCGTGACCGGGGCTCGCCAGACCTACCGTCCGCCCGCGCTGCTCGTAAGCTCGGTGGGCCTCCACGCCGCCAGTCTCCTCGCCCTCGCCGTTTCGCCCCGGCATTGGCTGACCGCGGCCGGCGCCCTCGTCGCGAATCATGTCGTCCTCGCCGCCGCCAGCCTCTCTCCCAGGAGTAGCTGGGTCGGCCCCAACCTCGTCCGCCTGCCGGAGGACGCCGCTCGCCGTGGGGAGGTCGCGCTCACCTTCGACGATGGTCCCGACCCCGGCGTCACCCCGCGGGTGCTCGACCTGCTCGACGGCGCCGGCGCATGCGCGACGTTCTTCTGCATCGGCCGGCGGGCCGAGGCCTATCGCGATCTGACGGCCGAGATCGCCCGCCGCGGCCATCGGGTCGAGAACCACAGCCATACCCATCCGCATCTCTTCGCCTGCTATCCCTGGGGCGCCATGCGGCGCGAGGTCGAGCGCGCCCAGGAGGCGATAGCGGACACGGTTGGGCGTCGGCCTCGCCTCTTCCGCGCTCCCGCCGGCTTGCGCAATCCGCTCCTCGACGGCGTGCTCCATCGCACCGGCCTTCGCCTCGTCTCGTGGACCCGGCGCGGCTTCGACGCCGTGCAGAGGGATCCTGAAGCTGTGGCCCGGCGCTTGCTCCAGGGCCTCTCCGCGGGGGACATCCTCCTCCTCCACGACGGCTCGACCCTCCGCGAGCGCGGCGGCAACCCCCAGATCCTTGAGGTCCTACCCCGGGTGCTCGACGCGCTGGCGGCGCGGGGGCTCAGGTCGGTGCCCATCGAGGTGGAGGAGTGAAGGCCCGCCTCACCAAAGGCCTCCGCGAGCTGCTCTACAAGCTGCGTACGGAAGGGACCTCGCCGAAGAAGCAGGCCTCGGCCGTGGCAGTAGGGGTTCTCATCGGCTGCAGCCCGTTCTACGGCCTCCATCTGGCCCTCTGCCTGCTCTTCGCCCGCCTCCTCCGGCTCAATCCCGGCCTCACCTACCTAGCGGCCCACGTCAGCCTGCCGGGCCTCTGGCCTTTTCTGGTCCTCGCCGAGCTCGAAGTGGGACGCAGACTGCGCGGGCAGAGCCTTCTCCAGATCCACGTCGCGGACATCCGGCGGATCGGGTTGGGACAGGTGGGAATCGACCTGCTGCTCGGCAGCGCGGTCATCGGCGCCGTCCTCGCGGCCGTCCTGGGAGCGCTCACGTTCCGGGCGGCGCGACGCCGGCAGCTCCACCCGGACATCGCGGCCCTGCGCGAGGAAGCGGCCCGCCGCTATCTCGACACCGGCATGCTCAACTGGGAGTTCGTGCGCGGTAAGCTGCGCTACGATCCGCTCTACTTCAACCTGCTGCGCCGGGGATTCCTGCCTTCCGAGGGGCGGCTGCTCGACCTCGGTTGCGGCCGCGGGATCGTCTTTTCCCTGCTGCTCGCCGCGCGGGAGGTCGAAGCCCGCGGGCTCTATCCGGACGGCTGGGTGCCGCCTCCGAAAAGTCTGACGTTCCACGGCATCGAAGGACGTCCGAAGATCGCCGAGGCCGCTCGCCAGGCGCTCGCCGGCGAGGTTGAGATCTCGACCGCCGATCTGCGAACGGCCGAGATGCCCCCCGCGGAAGCGATCCTCCTCCTCGACGTCCTCCATTACCTTCCCGCTGCGGATCAGGAGGCGTTGCTCGCCAAGGCCGCCGCCGCGCTCGCCTCGGGAGGCGTCCTCCTCATCCGCGACGCGGACGCCGCGGCCGGCTGGCGCTTCACCGCCACGCGCTTCCAGGAGCGCCTCTCCGCGCTTCTGCGAGGTCACTGGCGCCAGCGCTTCCATTACCGGAGCGCCGCGGAATGGACGGAGCTGATGGCGCGCCTGGGGTTGGCGGTGGACGCACAGCCGATGGGGATGGGCACGCCATACGCGAACGTGCTGTTGTCAGGCCGCCGTTAGGTGCCTGACATCCGGCGGACGTTCCACCTCCTCCGTTGGACCTTCCACCTCCTCCGTTAGACGTTCAACCTCCTCCGTTGGACGTTCCACCGCTGGCGGCGCGCGTTCCACCGCCTCTGGCGGACGGCCTACCGCCGCGGTGCGCATTCCACCCCTGCCGGTGGACAGTCCACCGCCTCAGGCGCGCCTTCCACCGCCGCCGGTGGACGGTCTACCGTTGGCGGCGCGCCACCGCCCGAAGCCGGCATGCCGCCCGATCCGATTCGTGAAGAGCGGGATCGCTGAGCAACCCTCGCCCCCTGTCACGCGTCTGCCATACCTGCGTCACCGGATACGCTGATTCCTCCCGTATCTTCCTCCGGCCACAGTTTCCGACTCTGTCGAACGGTCCGGCGACTCGCCCCGGGCCGCTTTTTTGCATCCGTTCAGGCCGCGCCCAAAGCGCGCTGGATTTCCGGACTTGAGGTGCGTCTATGAAGCTTCTCCTCATCCGCCATGCCATTGCCGAGGAACGAGAGGACTTCGCCCGCACGGGCAAGGAGGACCGCCTGCGTCCCCTGACCGAGGAGGGACGGAAGAAGATGAAGCAGGGCGCCAAGGGGCTGCGGGAGATCGTGCCCGAGATCGACCTTCTCGCCACCAGCCCGCTCACCCGGGCCGCGCAGACCGCCGCCATCCTCGATTCCGTCTATGGGGACCTGAAGGAGGTGGAGATCAAGGAGCTCTCTCCGGAGGCGACGCCGGAGAGCTTCCTGCGCTGGCTGCGCAAGCAGAAGGGCGATACCGTGGCCGCCGTGGGGCACGAGCCGAGCCTCAGCCTCATCGCCTCGTGGCTCCTCACCGGCACGGAGCGCCGGATCATCGCCATGCGCAAGGGGGGCGCCTGCCTGCTCGATTTTCCCGGTGAGGTCGGCGGCGGCACCGCGACCCTGCTCTGGACGCTGACGCCCGCCCAACTCCGCGCGCTCGCCGATTAGTAGAATGAGCCCCTCGGGCTCTCTTCTATGACTTCCGCACTCCTCTCCCGCCCGCCCGAGGAGGGAGCTCGCCTGCTGGCGCTCTCCTTCCTCGATCAGGCCGCCGCCGCCCGGCCGCGCCTGGCGGATCCAACGGACACCGAAGCGCTCCACGACTTCCGCGTCGGCCTGCGGCGCCTGCGAAGTTGCTTGCGGGCCTACCGCGACTGCCTCGAGGAAAGCGTCCCCAAGAAGCTCGCGCGGAGGCTCCGGCGGCTCGCCCGCTCCACCGGACCGGGGCGGGATGCGGAGGTGCAGATCGAATGGCTGCGCGGCAGGAGGCCCCACCTTTCCTCTTACCATCGCGCCGGCCTAGCCTGGCTGCTCGGCCGGCTGGAGGAGCGGATGCGTGACGCCTACGCCAAGCTGGCTGCCGAGGTGGACCGCGACTTCGTGAAGCTCGAAAAGGAGCTGCGCGAACGTCTCTCCGTCTACCGCACCGAGATCCATCTCGACGCGGCGAAGCCTCCCTCCACGCTCGGCGAGACCACGGCCGGCATCCTCCGCCGCCAGTTGGCCGAGCTCGAAGATCACGTCGCCCGCATCGCGGACGCGGAAGACGAAAAAGAAGCGCACCAGGCGCGCATCAGCGCCAAGCGCGTCCGCTACCTGCTCGAACCCCTCGCCGAAGAGATCCCCGGCGCTGGCTCGATCGTCAAGCGTTTCAAGGTCCTCCAGGATCTGCTCGGCGACCTCCACGACGCCCACGTGCTGGAGCTGGAGATCTCCGAAGCCCTCGACAATGCCGCCGCCAAGCGATCCCGCAGACTGCTGGAGATCTCTCTCGCTGACGAGCCGGACGACAAGCTCCTGCGAGCCGAGCGCCGCCGCCCGTACGAGTCCGGCCTCATCGTGCTCGCCCGTTTCAACCGCGCCCGCCGGGACCGGCTCTTCGCGACCCTGAAGGCCGACTGGCTGGATGGCAAGGCAGGAGATTTCCTGCGCGAGGTGGAGGGGCTGGGGGACGAGATGACAGGACAGTGACGCAAGGAAGGGCCTGCCAGTTCGGAGGCCGCCCTTGACATGCTGCTGTTGCAGCCCATAGATTTCCCCGCCATGAAACCGCGCGCCGCGATCGGACAGCGAATGCGAATGGTCATGCCCAGGCCGGGCGCTGGCCGTATCGCCGCCGCGAGGTTCGCCGACCCGTAGCATCCGCCAAGACAGGCGTTCTTCCCGAGAGCGAAAAGACCACCGCCCGGCCTCCCCGGCGGTGGTCTTTCGACTTTCAACCGACTTTCTGGGAGAACGCCATGACGATTCCTTACGCAGTCGACGCCGATCTCGATCCGTCCCTCGCCACGCTGGCCCTCCACGCCGGCACCGCGCCCGACCCTGCGACCGGCGCCCTGCTGACGCCGATCTACCAGTCCACCACCTACGTCCAGGACGCGGTCGGCGCGCACAAGGGCTTCACCTACAGCCGCTCGGGAAACCCCACCGTCGCGGCCCTCGAGCGGCGCCTCGCCGCCCTTGAAGGCGCCGAGCACGCGACCTGCTACTCGACCGGCCTCGCGGCCACCACGGCGCTCGCCCTCGCCCTGCTCCAAGCCGGCGACCGCGCCGTGCTCTCGGACGTGGTCTACGGCGGCACCGTCCGCCTCTTCCAGCAGGTGCTGGCGCGCTTCGGCGTCGAGGCGGAGTTCGTGGATACCGCCGATCCGATCGGCCTCGCCTCAGCTCTTCGCCGTCCCACCAGGCTCCTCTTTTTGGAGACGCCGGCCAATCCGACGCTCAAGCTCACCGAGATCGCCCTCGCCGCTGAGCTCGCCCATGCCGCGGGCGCTCTGGTGGTGGTGGACAACACCCTGCTGACGCCGGCGCTCCAGCTTCCGCTCGATCTGGGAGCCGACCTCGTCCTCCACTCGACGACCAAGTTCATCGAGGGTCACAACGCCACGGTGGGCGGCGCCCTCATCACCCGCGACGCGGCGCTCCACGAGCGTCTGGCCTTCCTGCGCAACGCCATCGGCGCCATCCAATCGCCCTTCAATGCCTGGCTGACGCTGCAGGGCGTCAAGACCCTGCCGCTCCGCATGGAACGCCACTCGGCGAACGCTCTGCGCGTGGCGCGGTACCTCTCGACCCACCCGCGGGTGACGCGGCTCCTCTATCCGGGCCTCGAATCCTTTCCGCAATACGAGCTCGCCCGCCGCCAGCAGCGCAGCGGCGGCGCTCTCCTCGCCTTCGAGGTCGAGGGCGGCGAGGAAGCCGGGGTCCGCGTCATGAACCGCGTCCGCCTCTGCGCCCTGGCCGAGAACCTGGGCGCCGCCGAGACTCTCATCACCCATCCGGCCTCCATGACCCACGCCGCCGTGCCGATCGAGCAGCGGCTCGCCACCGGCATCACCGGCGGTCTCGTGCGTCTCTCCGTGGGACTGGAGAACCCCGACGACGTCATCGATGACCTGCGCCGCGCCCTGGAGGCGAGATCGTGAAAACCTCCACCCGCTGCGTGCATCCGGCCTCCGGCCGCGACCCATTCGGCGCCGTCTCGCCGCCGATCTACCAGACGGCGACGTTCCGCCAGCCCTCCGCGGTCGACTTCGGCGAGTTCGACTACTCGCGCACCGCCAATCCCACCCGCGCCTTGGTGGAGGAACAGATCGCGGCCTTGGAAGGCGGCCGCCACGCCTGCGCCTTCGCGAGCGGCATGGCGGCGCTCACCGCCGTCACCCGTCTGGTTCAGGCGGGCGAGGAGATCCTCGCCGGAGACGACCTCTACGGCGGCACCATCCGCCTGCTCTCCCAGGTGGCACCGCGCCAAGGGATCTCGGTCCGCTGGGTGGACGCGGCCGATCCATGTGCTGTCGAGGCGGCGATCTCTCCCGCCACCCGCCTGCTGCTGGTCGAGACGCCCACCAATCCGCTGCTGCGCATCGCGGACCTCGCGAGCCTCGCCGGCATCGCCCGCCGGCGCGGCGTGCTGCTGGCCGTGGACAACTCGCTCCTCTCGCCGTGCCTGCAACAGCCCCTCGCGCTCGGAGCCGACCTGGTGATCCACTCGGCGACGAAATTCCTCTGTGGCCACGCCGACGTCTGCGCCGGCGCCGTGGTCACCAACGATCCCGAGCTCCACAGCCGGCTCGCCTTCCACCTGAACGCAGAAGGCACAGGCCTCGCGCCTTTCGACAGTTGGCTGCTGTTGCGGGGCATGAAGACGCTCGCCCTGCGCGTCGAGCGGCAGTGCTCCTCGGCCCGGTGGGTCGCGGAGCTGTTGGCCATCCACCCTTCGGTTCAGGAGGTTTTCTTTCCCGCTCTCGCCGTGCCCGCCGCGCGGGCGGTCCACGAGCGACAGGCGAGAGGGCCCGGCGCCGTGATCAGCTTCACCACCGGCGATCCCGACCTCTCGCGGCGGATCGTCGAGGCAACGCGGCTGTTCACCATCGCCGTGAGCTTCGGCTCGATCGGCTCCTCGATCAGCCTGCCCTGCCGCATGTCGCACGCCAGCGTCCCCGCCGAGCTGCGAGGGCGGCTGGGACCGCCGCCCGACCTGGTGCGGCTGTCCGTGGGGATCGAGGATGTGGAGGATCTGACGGCGGACCTGGAGCAGGCGATGGAGGCCGCGGCGGCAGCTAGTACGCCAGGCTCAGAGTCTGCCCGCCGTCGATCACCAGCACCGCTCCGGTCGTGAAGCTGGAAGCGCCGCCGGCGAGGTAAAGGACAGCGCCGGCGATGTCGTCCGGCTGGCCGAGCCGCCGTTGCGGGATGGACCGGAGGGCGCGTTCCTGCCTCTCCGGAGACGCCCACAAGGCCTCGCTGAAGCGCGTCTGGATGAGACCCGGCGCGATGGCGTTGACCCGGATGCCATCCCGCGCCAGCTCGACGGCGAGCGTCTTGGTCACCATGATCACGGCGGCCTTGGTGACGCCGTAGACGCCGAGGCCGCCGTGGGGCACCATGCCGGCCACCGAGGCGACGTTGACGATGGCGCCGCCGCCCCGCTCGCGCATCAGCGGCACGCAGGCGCGGATAGCGTGGACGTAGCCCTTGACGTTGACTTCGAAGGTCTTGTCCCAGTGGCTCTCCTCGGCCTCCAGCAGAGGTCCGAAGTGGGGATTGGTGGCGGCGTTGTTGACCAGGATGTCTACGCCGCCGTAGACCTCCCGTGCCCGCTCCGCGAGAGCCTCGACGTCCGCCCGCCGGCCGGTGTGACAGGCCACCGCGACGGCCTCGCCGCCCTCGGCGCGGATGAGCTCGGCCACGGCCTCCACGCCCTCCAGCTTGCGGCTCGCCAGCACCAAACGCGCGCCGGCCGCGGCGAGTCCTGCCGCGATGGCCTCGCCGATGCCGCGTGAGGCGCCGGTCACGACGGCGATGCGGCCGGTGAGATTGGGAGAAGCTGGAGAAGACGGTTTCATGGAGAAAGACGGTATTCTATGGGCGTTCTTTCAAGGAGGGAATGGTATGGCTCGCAGCCCGCGGAATATCGGCTACTTGTTGCTGAGCATCTATCTGATCCTGGCCGGATTGGGCCTGTTGATCGGCCTGAGCTTCGCCTACTTCGGGGTGATCCAAGGCATCCTGGCCCTGCTCGCAGGGATCTTCATCTTGATCGGGAGATGACCGTGGCGGTCGAAATCACCGGCAAGTACATCGGTCACCTCAAGACCGAGCTCACCCACGGACCCTCGGGCACCGTAATCCGCACGGCGGCCCCGGTGGACAATCAGGGAGACGGCAGCTCCTTCTCTCCCACAGATCTCGCGGCCACCTCCCTCGGTGCCTGCATGCTGACCCTCATTGCTATCGTCGGCGAACGGGATGGGATTGATCTGACGGGCCTCTCCTTCCGGCTGGAGAAGCACATGGCGTCCAATCCCCGCCGGATCAGCGCCATCCCGGTCATCATCCAAATGCCGGCCGGCCTCACGCCGGAGCAGAGGAAGAAGCTGGAGAACGCGGCGTTGACCTGCCCGGTCCACAAGAGCCTGTCGCCGGAGATCGACAAGCCGGTGGAGTTCGTCTACGCGGATGCACCGGTGGCGGTGGGGTAGGGACTCCCCTACCCCTTCGCCTCATACCAGCTAGCTCCCCACCCCGTATCCACCACCAGCGGCACCTTGAGGTCCGCGACACCTTCCATCTCGGCCTTGACGAGCTGCGCCACCGGCTCGGCCTGCTCTTCGGGGACCTCGAGGACCAACTCGTCGTGAACCGTCAACAGTAAACGGGCGCCGGGCTGCTCGTCGCGCAGACGGCGGTCGACCGCGATCATCGCCAGCTTCTGGATGTCCGCCGCCGTGCCCTGGATGCGCGCGTTGATCGCCATGCGGCGGGCGTTCTCGCGCAGGTTCCAGTTCTTGCTCTGGATGTCCGGCAGCCAGCGGGTACGGCCGTAGAGGGTCTCGACCTTGCCGGACCGCTCGGCTCCGGCGAGCGTCTCTTCGATGTAGGCCTTCACTCCGGGATAGCGGTCCATGTAAGCGTGGATGAAACGGTCCGCCTCCTTGGTCGAGATCCCCAATTGCTGGCTGAGACCGAAGGCGCTCATGCCGTAGAGGATGCCGAAGTTGATCGTCTTCGCCGCCCGGCGCTGCTCGGCGCTCACCAGCTCAGGCGCCACGCCGAGCACGGCCGCGGCGGTCGCGCGGTGGATGTCCTCGCCGGCCGCGAAGGCGTCGATCAGGGCCTTTTCGTCCGCGATGTGGGCGAGGATGCGCAGCTCGATCTGGCTGTAGTCGGCCACCAGCAGCACGTCTCCGGGCCGGGCGATGAAGGCTTTCCGGATGCGCTGCCCGACCTCGGTGCGGATCGGGATGTTCTGCAGGTTCGGATTCACCGAGGAGAGACGGCCGGTGATGGCGCCCGCCTGGTTGTAGCGCGTGTGGAGGCGGCCGTCGGAGCCGACCAACTCCGGCAGCGCGTCGAGGTAGGTGGACTTGAGCTTGCTGAGCTCCCGGTAGCGCAGCAGGAGCTGGGCGATGGGATAGCCGCGCCGGCCGAGCTCCTCCAGCGTCTCGGCGCCCGTCGAGTAGCTCTTCGTCTTCTGAGTCTTCTTGAGGGCGGGCAGCCCCATCTTCTCGAAAAGGACGAAGCCGAGCTGCTGCGGCGAATTGAGATTGAACCGCTCGCCGGCCTGCTTGTAGATCTCCTCCTCCAGCTCGCCCACCTCGCGGCCCAGCTCGACCGACATCTCCTTCAGGTAGCCGACGTCGAGCAGGATGCCCGCCTCCTCCATGCGCAGCAGCACCGGCACCAGGGGAGCCTCGATCTCGGTGTAGACCCGCGCCAGCGAGCCCGCCTCCAGCTCGCGGCGCATCGCCTCGGCCATGCGCCGCGCCAGCACGATCCGCTCGGCAGCGTAGGCGGCGAGCCGCGAGTCGCCCACCGGCGGCTCCTGGCCTTTGTCCCAGCCGACCTCCTTGGGGGTGAGAGCCTTGCGGCTCAGCCGTTCGAGCGCCAGCTCGTCGAGCGAGTGGCCGTGGACCGACGGCTTCAGCAGATAGGAGACCAGCATGGCGTCGAACAGTGCGGACTCGCAGAGCGGGCCGGGGCAGAGGCGCAGCACTTCCTTCAGGTTGTGCCCGACGAGCCGCACCGCCGGCTCCTCGACCCACCGCCGCAGGCTGTCCATTACGGCGTCGCGCATGCCGTCCCGCCGGAAGTCGGCGTAGACGACCGGCCCATCTCCGTCCGCAGCGACGGCGAGGCCGAGCGGCCGCTCCTCGCCGAGCAAGGCGACGTAGACCTCGCCTCCCGTCAGACGCCCCGCGCGGTCCGTCCAGACCTCGACCGCGATCGCTTCTTCGGCCGGGGGGATCTCCTCCTCGCCAGCCGCCGCGCCCGCCGGCCCGAGCTCCTCGACGAGCGAGAAGAACTCGAGCTCGGAGAAGACCTTGCGAAGAGCGTCGACGTCGGGAGGATCGCGGTGGAGGGCGTCGGGCTCGAATGGGATCTCCAGGCCGGTCTGGATCGTGGAGAGCTCCTTCGACAGCCGCGCCTGCTCCTGATTTTCGAGGAGCCCCTCGCGGTACGCCTTGCGGGAGATCTCTCCGGCCCGCGCCAGCAGCTCCTCCAGCGAGCCGTACTCCTGGATGAGCGACTTCGCACCCTTCTCGCCGATGCCCGGCACGCCGGGGATGTTGTCGATCGAGTCCCCCATCAGCGCCAGCACGTCGGCCACCTTCGCCGGCGGCACGCCGAAGTCCTCCTCCACTTCCTGTGGCCCGTAGAGCTTGTTGCGCCCCGTGTGGTAGAGCGAGACGCGGGGCTCGACGAGCTGCATCAGGTCCTTGTCGGCGGAGACGAGCACCACGTCGTAACCCGCCTCGGCGGCGCGGCAGGAGAGCGAGCCCAGCACGTCGTCCGCCTCGTAGCCCGCCAGCTCGAGGGTGGGAATGCGGTACGCCTCCAGCACCTTGCGGATCCAGGGGAGCTGGCTGGCGAGGTCCTCGGGCATGGGCCGGCGGTTCGCCTTGTACTCCTCGAACTTGTCGCTGCGGAACGTCCGGCCGCCTTCGAGCGCCACCCCCACCAGCTCCGGGTTTTCCTCGCGCAGCAGCTTGCGCAGCATGGTGACGAAACCGTAGACGGCGTTCGTCGGCTCGCCCCGCGAGCTGGAGAGGTTGCGGATGGCATAAAAAGCGCGGAAGATATTCGAGTACCCGTCGATCAGGAAGAGACGGGGGCGGGTGTTGGGCTGGGAGCTGGTACGGGTCTCGGCCATGGCGGAGACATTCTATGTCTCCTCCTCACTGGCATGCGTCTCGCACCAGATCTCGCCCGAGCCGTGGAACCGCTGTGACACGGAAAGGAGAGCGGATATGACGGGGATTCTGTCGTGGATCGTGTTCGGACTGATCGCCGGCGCTATCGCCAAATTCCTGATGCCCGGTAGGGATCCGGGCGGCTGCATCATCACCATCATCATCGGCGTCGTCGGCGCCCTGCTCGGCGGCTTCCTCGCCACCACGCTCGGCTTCGGCGGCATCTCCGGCTTCGATCTCCGCAGCTTCATCATCGCCGTCATCGGCGCCATCCTGCTGCTGATCATCTGGAGGATGATCAAGGGCCGACGGGTGTAGCCGAGGGGACACGAATGTCCGGCCTGGGAGGCTTTTCACCCCCAGGCCGATTCTACCTCTGCTATACTTTCGCCATGGCGAAACACATCGTCGCTCCCGCCACTGCTGAAGAGATAGCTCAAACCCTCGGGGTCACTCGCGAAGATAGGGAGATCGTGGAGAGAATCCTGAGAGAGCTTGGGGAGTATGACACTGATATCGAGCGGCGCGAGCCTCCTGATATTGGCGATGCCGGCGACTTTCCGCCGCCCAAAGTCCGATCACCCAAAAAGGGCGTGTAGATCCAGCTCGGAGAATGACTTCCGCGGAACCTGAAGGTCCGATAGATCCTCAGAGCGTTTTCCTCAATGTCCCTTTCGACGAAGACTATGCGCCTTTGTTTGTAGCCCTCATTACCGGCCTGGCCGCCCTTGGCCGGAAACCCCGTTGCGTCCTGGAGGTTCCCAGCGGAGGCCGCAATCGTCTTGAGCGGATTTTCGGTCTCATCGCGAGTTGTGGCGCCTCAATTCACGACCTGAGCCGGGTTACCCTGTCGGACCACCTCAACGTCCCTCGCTTCAACATGCCGTTCGAGCTGGGAATTGCGTATTCGCTCTCTCAGTTGAGGCCACACAGTTTCTTCGTCTTCGAGGAGAAGGCGTTCCGGCTCCAAGCGAGCTTGAGCGACCTGAGCGGCCACGATCCCTACATCCATGATGGGAGTTCTTCCGGAGTCCTTCGCTGCATCCTGGACTGCTTCGGCGCTCCCTCGAAAGCCCTCCGCCTCCCGACTCTCGAAGCGATGGCAAGGCGACTGACACAGTCCGCTCTAAGGCTCCAGAAAGAGCATAGGACGCCAGGCCTGTTCCATTCCTATCTCTTCCGGCGGATCGTCCTGGCAGCCGTCGAGCTGGCCAAGCACCGGGGCTTGATCGAGTAGCGCTTCTCCTTGCCTCTCCACACCGATCCGCAATACTTTTAAGGTATGGCGGAGCCGTGGGATCCCGACTTCGAGCAAGAAGAGGACTTCGCCGTCGAGGAGCGGCGCAAGCGGAAGCGCCCCCGGCGATGGAGGGTGATCCTCCACAACGACGACTACACGACCATGGAGTTCGTCGTCTACATCCTGATGACGCACTTCCACAAGAACGCCGCCGAGGCGACTCATGTCATGCTGCAGGTGCACAGGAAGGGAGCCGGCGTCGCCGGTGTTTACTCCAAGGAAGTGGCCGAGACCAAGGTCGCCGAGGTCATGGACGAGGCGCGGACCCACGGCATGCCGCTCAAGCTGACCGCCGAGCCCGCCGAGGAAGGACGAGACGAGGAAGAATGAGGCTCTCCGAAGATCTGGAAATCGCGCTCTCCGTGGCCGTCTCCGAAGCCGGCCGGCTGGGGCATGAGTACGCGGGGCTGGAGCACCTGCTCTACGCCCTCACTTTCGACGACGAGACCGCCGGCGTGCTGCGCAATTCCGGCGCGGATCTCGACCGCGTACGCGAGGACCTTTCCGAGTACCTCTCCGAGGAGTTGGAGAAAGTGGACGAGGAAGGCCTCGAGCCGCGCCTCACCCTCGGCGTGCAGCGCGTCCTCTCCATGGCCGCGGCGCGGGTGGAAAGCTCGGGCAAGAACGAGATCAAAGGCTCGGACGTCCTGGTGGCGATGTTCGACGAGCCCGACTCCTACGCCATCCAGGTGCTGGAGAGCGAGGGCGTCAACCGTCTCGACGTGGTGAGCTACATCGCGCACGGCGTTTCGCGGCTGCAACCGCCGTACTTCGGCGGCTCGGCCATGCCGGCCGGAGGCGACGACGAGGACGACGAGGAGGAGATGGGCCGCCGGGGCCGCGGCGCGCCCGCCGCCGATCCCCTGAAGGCGTTCACCCAGGACCTGACGCTGCTCGCCGAGCGCGGCGGCATCGATCCGCTCATCGGCCGCGACAAGGAGATCCAGCGCACCCTCCACATCCTCCAGCGGCGGCGGAAGAACAATCCCGTCTACGTCGGCGATCCCGGCGTGGGCAAGACGGCCCTGGTCGAAGGGCTGGCGCTCAAGATCGCCAACGGCGAGGTGCCCGAGCCCTTCCGCAAGACCAAGGTGTACCGGCTGGATCTTGGCTCGCTCATCGCCGGCACCCGCTACCGCGGCGACTTCGAGAACCGTTTGAAAGCGGTGCTCCACGCTCTGGCCGAGCAGGAGAATCCCATCCTCTTCATCGACGAGATCCACACCGTCGTCGGCGCGGGCAGCGCCGGCCGCGGCACCATGGACGCCTCGAACCTGCTCAAGCCCGCGCTCCAGGACGGCGCCCTGCGCTGCATCGGCGCCACCACCTGGGAGGAGTTCCGCCAGACCTTCCAGAGCGATCAGGCCCTCGCCCGCCGCTTCCAGAAGGTGGAGGTGACCGAGCCCTCCGCCGAGGAGACCACCAAGATCCTCCTGGGCTTGAAGGACCGCTACGAGAAGCACCACGGCATCACGTTTACCCCCGAATCCATCGACAACGCCGCCCTGCTGGCCGACCGCTACATGCGCGACCGCCGGCTCCCGGACAAGGCCATCGACCTGCTCGACGAGGCCGGCGCCGCGGTGGCGCTTCGCGGCGGCACAGAGGTGACGGAGGCGGACCTGGAGGACGTGCTCGCCACCATGGCGCAGATCCCGGCGCGACGGGTCAAGGGAGGCGAGAAAGAGCAACTCCGGCGTCTGGAGGAGGAGCTCAAGACCCACGTCTTCGGCCAGGACGAGGCCATCGAGCGGCTGACCAGCGCCATCAAGGTGGCTCGCGCCGGCTTGCGCGAGCCCCAGAAGCCGGTGGGTGCTTTTCTCTTCACCGGTCCCACGGGCGTGGGCAAGACCGAGGTCGCCAAGCGCCTCGCCGAGGTGCTGGGCATCGCCTTCCTGCGCTTCGACATGAGCGAGTACATGGAAGCGCACACCGTCTCACGGCTGGTGGGCGCGCCGCCCGGCTACGTCGGCTTCGACCGCGGCGGCCTGCTTACCGAGGCGGTGGCCAAGAACCCGCACGCCGTGCTCCTCCTCGACGAGATCGAGAAGGCCCACCCGGACATCTTCAACATCCTGCTCCAGATCATGGATCACGGCACGCTCACCGACACCAACGGCAAGCCCACCGACTTCCGGCACGTCATCCTGCTGATGACCTCCAACGTCGGCGCCCGCGAGCTGGCTCAACGCACGCCCGGTTTCAGCGAGCTCGGCGAGGGCATGACACCGCGTCACCTCAAGGACACGGACGCCGACCGCGCCGTCGAGCGCCTCTTCAGCCCGGAGTTCCGCAACCGCCTGGACGCCCGCCTGCGCTTCAATCCCCTCTCGCCCAAGGTCATGGAGCAGATCGTCGACAAGTTCATCCGCGAGCTCTCCGCGCAGCTCGGCGAACGCAAGGTGACGATCGAGCTCACCGAAGCCGCCCGCCAGCTCCTCGCCGAGAAAGGCTTCGATCCCACCTTCGGGGCCCGGCCTCTAGGACGTGTCATCGAGGATACGGTCAAGCGGCCGCTGACCGAGGAGCTGCTCTTCGGAGCCCTGGAGAACGGGGGAACGGCGACGGTAGATGCGGAGGGCGGGGCTGTGGTGATGCGGTATCAGAGTACGACCGAACCCGCGAAAACGGCCCCGTAGAGACGTCCCGGGCCGTCCACGACATCGCCTCGCAGGCCACAGGGACGGCGGGACGTCTCTCGAAGGCAAGATAACGCGGGCAGGTCACAGAGTTCGGCTCAGGACGCTTCAACTGGAGCAGGTTGCCAGGTTGCGGCTCCCCGGCAATTGTCGCACCAGTGGTACGACTGTCTCATCGTTTCGGTAGAGCTCCGCGCGCCATCGCTGGGCCGCCGCGTTCACACCGTAAGGCGCCAAACACCTGCGTTGGAGTTTTAGCCGTCTATGGATCCAACAGAGAAGGACCCGGCGGCGGCAACTGAAAATTGCCGGCCACTACCCCAGGCACTGTCAGATCCTCATCCAGCTCTTCCCAACGCAGTGCAAAGCCGTTCAGGCGCAGAGTCACGGCCTTCAATTGCTCGTCCGTCGCGCTCTTCAGGATGCGAAAGCGATCCGCCGGGAAACCGACGATTCGTCCGTCCGTCAGCTCGACGAAGACCGTCCGGCCCTCCGCCCAGGCCCTGATTGCAGCGGGTTCAACGTCGACGGGTGCCGGCACCTTGGGCGGATTCATCTCTTGCCACGCTGTTCAGGGGTGATCGGCATAGATCACGGCGCGCGGAACCGCCTCGTCTGACAACGCAGGCGCATCGCGGAACTCGGCTGCGATCTTGTCGAGTAAGGTAGGAAGCGTAGGCTCTTTGAGCTGCTGTGGTGCATTGCGCAGGAGACCTTCAACCGTGGGGTCGATCGCCTGGAGCAGGATCTCGCGCACAGTCTGCGCGTCTTGTTTGTCCACGCCAACCTGCAAGCGGTGCTCCTGTTCCGGAGTGAGCTTGAGCGTGATCGTCATCCTCAACCTCCGGACCACCCTAACACGTATCGCCTGAGGCGCAACTCGCGTGCGACGGAACCCGAAGAAACGCCCTGGCCTCCCCAGCCACTTAGAGACGGGGTAAACTCCGTCATGCTCCAGCTCCGTCTCAGGCAATCCGCTCTGCCAGAGGGCCGCCACCGGGTCGACCTCGACCTCACTGGCGATGGCGCTCCGCGCGCGGCAACCTCAGATTTCGCCTTCTCCCTCTCACCGCAGGATGAAGAGGATCTGCGCTGGTATCTCGAAGACTTCCTCCAATACCCGCATGAGCCGGCGCCGACGATCGCCAAGCGGGTCGAGGGCCGGATGGGAGAGATAGGGGCCGAGCTGTTCAAAGTGGTGTTCCAGGCTGATGAAGACACCCGGGACATCTGGAGCCGGGTGCGGGAGCGGCTGCCGGAGACGCGCATCGAGATCGTCACCAGTGTGACCGAGGCGGCCACGATCCCGTGGGAGCTGCTACGGGAACCGAAGACGACCGCCGCCCTGGCCCTCACAGCCCATTCGTTTGTGCGCGCCCAACCCAACACAGCCCTCGCTCCGCAGCTTCCAGCCAGGAAGAAGGGGAAGATCCGCATCCTCCTGGTCATCTGCCGGCCGCGGGCGGAGAAGGACGTGCCGTTCCGCTCTGTGGCGAGTCAGCTAACCTCAATGTGACAAAAAATCAGGCGGCCCGTAAGAGACCTTGGTGGATAGAGGCGAAGCGTCGTTTGACCGGAGGACTGGTTCCTACATCGAGGGTGTTGCGTCCTTCGGGTCGGACCAGCAGGCC
>JBIOVX010000182.1:0-3803 GCA_044868005.1 Thermoanaerobaculia bacterium
GAGGAGGGAGAACGGCAAAGATGACTTTCTTGTTCCCCTCTCTCCCCTTTGGGAGAGAGGGGTCAGGGGAGTGAGGGCTTCGGAGGGCAGGCCGCCGAAAAATTCATGGACCCCTGGGGAAGCCCCCCAGCGGCGCCCTAGAACTTCCGCATCAGCCCGACCACCACCCCCTGCACCCGCACGTCCCGCGCCGGGAGGCGGATCGGCTGCATGGCCGGGTTGGCCGGCTGCAGCCGCACCGTCGCGCCCTCGGGGTAGAAGCGCTTGAGGGTGGCCTCGTCGCCGCCGACCAGCGCCACCACCATCTCCCCGGGCTCGGCCAGATCGCGACGCAGGACGATGACGTAGTCGCCGTCGTGGATCCCCTCCTCGATCATCGAGTTGCCGACCACCCGCAGCACGTAGTGGTCGCCGCCGCGCGGGGAGAGCAGGTGGCCGGGCACGGTGACCCGGTCCTGGCCGGAGAGGGCCTCGATCGGCTGGCCCGCCGCGATGCGGCCGAAGTAGGGCAGATCCCGCTCCGAGGTCTCCGCCCCCGGAATGGCGCGGATCAGCTCGATGCCCCGCTTCTGGTTCCAGTCGCGGCGCAGGAACCCCTTCTGCTGCAACAGCTTCAAATGCTTGTACGCCGTGCCGTAGGAGGAGAACCCGAAGCGCTCGCAGATCTCCCGGTGGGTGGGAGCGATACCGCGCTCCCGGCGGTACTCCTGGATGTACTCCAGGATCTCTTTCTGCCGTTCGGTTAGGTAGGACATGGCGGAAGTATAGGCGGTAACGTAGCGTAATGCAAGCGGGAGGGGAAACTCGCTTCAAAATCGCCTCGAAGCTGGGGCGATCTGCCCTTCGAAGCCTCACCCCCTGGCCCCCTCTCCCTGACGGGCGAGGGGGGACGATTCACAGCCGGTCTTGCCAGTAGGATGCCGCCTTTTCGGCAAAACCCCTTCCCAGACGTTCCCCCTCGCCCGTCAGGGAGAGGGGGCCAGGGGGTGAGGCTTCGGAGGGCACGCCGCCCCAACCGCCGCCGCCCCTTTGAGCCTCTCCGAGGTTTCGTTATACACTGCCGAAGCGCCGGGTTCGCCGTTCCACTCCCGTGCTCCCCTCAGCGATGAGCTCCGCGACACCCGACCTCCCCTTCGAACGCCACACCCTCGACAACGGCCTGCGGATCGTCCTCCACCGCAACGCCGCACTGCCGCTGGTGGCGGTCAACCTCTGGTATCACGTCGGCTCCAAGAACGAGCGGCCGGGCCGCACCGGCTTCGCCCATCTCTTCGAGCACATGCTCTTCCAGGGCAGCGAGCACGTGCGCACGCACGACCACTTCCGCTACATCCAGCAGGTGGGCGGCGTCGCCAACGGCTCGACGTGGTTCGACCGCACCAACTATTACGAGACCGTGCCGGCGCACCAGCTCGACCTCGCCCTCTGGCTGGAGTCGGACCGCATGGGCTTCTTCCTTCCCGCCCTCACCCAGGAGAACCTCGACAACCAGCGCGACGTGGTGATCAACGAGCGCCGCCAGCGGGTGGAGAACCAGCCGTACGGCCTCGCCGGCGAGCGGCTGCACGAGCTGCTCTACCCGCAGGGCCACCCCTACCACTGGCCGGTGATCGGCTACCTGGAGGACATCGAGGCCGCCACCCTGGAGGACGTGCGGACCTTCTTCCGCACCTATTACACACCCAACAACTCGGTGCTCACCCTGGTGGGAGACTTCCAGCCCGCCGACGCGCTGGAGCGCATCGCGGCCTGGTTCGGCGAGATCCCCGCCGGTCCGCCGGTGCCGCCGGTCTCCGCGCCGCTGGGCCGCCTCGGCGGCGAGCGGCGCGCCGTGCTGCCGGACGACGTGCGCCTGCCCCGCGTCTACATCGGCTTTCGCGCTCCCGCCTACGGCGAGCGGCCGTGGTACGCCGCGGATCTGCTCGCGGCGGTGCTCGCCGGCGGCAAGTCGAGCCCGCTCTACCGCGAGCTGGTCTACGAGCGGCAGATCGCGCAGGACGTCGGCGCTTCGCTGGGTCCCTACGAGAGCGCCGCGACCTTCCTCCTCGTCGCCACGGCGCGGCCGGGTGTGGCGATCGAAACCCTGGAGGGGGCGCTGCTGCAATCCATCGCCCGCGCCGCCGCCGGGCCTCCCGACCCCGCCGACCTGGAACGGGCCCGCAACCGCATGCTGACCGACTCCTACAGCGCCCTCCAGAAGCTGGACAGCCTGGCCGACCTCTTCTCCCAGTTCACCACCTATTTCGACGATCCCGGCGGTGTGGCGCGCGAGACCGGCCGCTATCTCGAGATCACCCCGCAGGACCTCATGGACTACGCGGCGGGCTGGTGCACGGAGCCGGAACGGGTGGTGCTGTCGGTGGTGCCACGGAATGCCTAAAGTCGACCGCACCGCGCCGCCGCCGCCCGGCGAGGTCCGTCCGTTCCGCTTCCCGCCCTTCCTGCGCACCCGGCTGGCCAATGGGCTCGCGGTGCTCGCGGCGCGGCTGCCCGGCCCGCCGCTGTTGAGCATCGAGATGGTGTCCCCCGCCGGCGGGCAGTTCGACGCGGAGGGAAAAGAGGGCATCGCCGCGATGACCGCCGCCGTCCTCGACGAAGGGACGGTCCGCCGCTCGTCGATCGAGATCGCGGCCACCGCCGAGCGGCTGGGCGGCTATCTCACCAGCGGCGCCGACTGGGACGTCGGCTATCTCGCCACCGGCCTGCTCTCGCAGCACCGCCGCGCCGGCCTCGAGCTACTGGCCGAAGTGGCCGTCTCGCCCACCTTTCCCGCCGAGGAGATCGAACGCCTGCGGCGGCAGCGCCTCACCGAGATCCTGCGCCGCGCCCAGGATCCCTCCGTGCTGGCGGACGACCGCTTTCATCGCGAGGTCTATCGCGGCACCGTCTACGCGCACTCGCTGCTCGGCGAGGCGGAGAGCGTCTCGCGGCTCGACCGCGACTCGATGCTGGCCTTCTACCGCCGCCACTACGGCCTCGCCGGCTCGGCGCTCATCGCCGTCGGGGACTGCGAGCCGGAAACGCTGCTGCGCGAGATCGAGAGCACCTTCGCCGCCGCCGCTCCCCTGCCGGAGGCCCCCGCGGCGCCGGCGATCCGGCCCGCACCCATGACCGGCATCACGGTGCACCTCGTGGACCGTCCCGGCGCGGCGCAGACCGAGCTTCGCCTCGGCCATCCGGGCGTCTCCCGCACGCACCCGGAGTACGTCACCCTCGTCGTGCTCAACACGCTGCTGGGCGGCAAGTTCACCAGCCGCATCAACATGAACCTGCGGGAGCGGCACGGCTTCACCTACGGCGCCAACAGCCGGTTCGTGGCGCGCATGGGGCCGGGACCCTTCCTGGTGGCCGCCGGCGTGGCCACCGAGTCGGCCGGCGCCGCCGCGCGCGAGGTCCTGCACGAGCTGCGGCGCGTGCGCGAAGCCCTGGTGGAGCCCGCGGAGCTGGAGGAGACCCGCAGCTACATGATCGGCGTCTTCCCCTATACCGTGCAGACGATCGGCGATCTCGCCAAGCGGCTGGAGACGCTCTCCGTCTACGGCCTGCCGGACGACTACTACACGTGGTACCTGGAGAGGATCGCCGGCGTCACCCGCGAGGAAGTCTTGGCGGCGGCGCGGCGCCACCTCGATCCGGAGCGCATCGCCATCGTCGCCGTCGGGCCCGCCGAGGCGCTGGAGAAGCAGTTCGCGGGCCTGGGTCCAGTGACCGTCTGGGCTCCCGAGGGCGAGCTGCAAACAGTTCAACAAGAATCTGTGTAGGGGCGGCCCTGCGTGGCCGCCCTGGGTTCGCAGTCCGGCACC
>JBIOVX010000183.1:0-7496 GCA_044868005.1 Thermoanaerobaculia bacterium
GCTTTCGGGCGTGCTCCCGACGCCTTGAGGAGAGCTGCCGAGACGCTCGGCAGCACCCCGGATCCTCTCCCTGCTAGGTACCCACCGCCACGTGCTGCCCCGCCCCCGCCTGGCTCGCCAACCAGGCCTGTGCCTCCGCCGACTTCGCCCACTCGCCCGCCACTTGCCGGGTGGTGACGTTGAGGCGGTTCCAGACGTTGATCAGGGCGATCGAGAGGGTCAAGGCCGCGAGCGCCGGCTCGTCGTAGTGCCGGGCGGCCTCGTCCCAGATCTCGTCGGGCACCGGGTCCGGCCGGTCGCTGAGCCGAGTGACCGCCTCGGTGAGCGCCAAGGCGGCGCGTTCGGCATCGGTGAAATAGGGCGCATCCCGCCACGCCGCCACCGCGAAGAGGCGCTCGTCGGTCTCGCCTCCCCGCTTGAGATCGCGAGCGTGCATGTCCACGCAGACACTGCAGCCGTTGATCTGGCTCGCCCGCAGGTGGATCAGGTCCACCGTCCGCGACGGCAGGCCGCTCTTTTTCACAGACGTCCCGAGGGCGAGCAGGGCCTTCATGGCGTCGGGAAGGAACATCGCTGGGTTGTTCATTCTTGCTTGCATGTTGTCGGTCTCCTTGTCACATAGACTGGGTTTCGTCCGTCACTGCTATGACGGATGGCGACGAGGGAATGTGACCGATGGACGGACACGAATATCTGGCGGAGCGATTCGAGGCCAACCGCTCCCATCTGCGGGCGGTGGCCTACCGCATGCTCGGCTCGCTGAGCGAGGTGGATGACGCCGTCCAGGAAGCGTGGCTCCGGCTCAGCCGCTCCGACACGAGCGATGTCGAGAACCTCGGCGGCTGGCTGACGACCGTCGTCGCGCGGGTATGCCTGGACATGCTGCGCTCGCGCAAGTCACGCGGTGAGGAGTCCCTGGAAGAGAGCGTGCCCGAGCCGGTCGCCAGCCGCGAGGGCGGGATGAACCCCGAGCAAGAAGCCCTGCTGGCCGACTCGGTCGGTCTCGCATTGCTCGTGGTGCTCGACCGGCTGACTCCCGCCGAGCGGCTCGCCTTCGTGCTGCACGACCTGTTCGCCGTGCCTTTCGAGGAGATTGCGACGATCGTGGGCCGCTCCCCCACCGCGGCCAGGCAGCTCGCGAGCCGTGCCCGCCGCCGGGTTCAGGGAGCGGACACGGTTCCCGACGCCGACCTCACCCAGCAGCGCGAAGTCGTGGACACCTTCCTCGCCGCCCTCCGCGGCGGTGACTTCGAAGGGCTCCTCGCGGTGCTCGACCCGGACGTCGTCGTCCGAGCCGACGTCGGCGCCGTGGCGGCGGGCGGAGCGAGGGAGGTCCGCGGAGCGCGGACCTGGGCTCAGGGCGCGGTCGCCTTCTCGCGAGGCGCCCGCTTCGCACGGCCGGCGCTCGTGGACGGCGCAGTGGGAGTTGTCGTGGCTCCACGTGGGAGGCTGTTCCGGGTGCTCAGCTTCAGGCTGGAACACGGGAAGATCGTGCAGATCGAGGTGATTGGCGATCCCGAGCGGCTTCGCGAACTCGATCTGGCGGTGCTTACCTGAGTGCATCAAGGCCGTAGTAGGATCTCGGTCGCCGCTATGCTCGATCTCCTCTACTCCCTGATCATTGAAGCCACCGATGATCCCAATTTCTTCGGTTTCTATTCTCCGGACCTTGAAGGGTTCACCGGCGTCGGCTACTCGATCGAAGATTGCCTTTACAAGGCGCGGTGGGGGATAAAGGAGTATGTCGAGGTTCTGGAGGAACAAGGCCTTCCGGTGCCGCCAAGAGCGGCAAGGCCCACCGTGCTGATCCAGAACGAGGAACAAGCCGCCTGATCCAGCCCCATGAGACGTGGCGGCCGCAGCCAGTTCGTTACAGGCTGAATTTGTAACCGCATTTTCTGCACGCTATCACGTGGATAGCCATTCCACATCCGGTGCAGTGGGCAGTCCCGTGGACCTCACGGTTCCATTTCACGATGCCATTGCACTCATCGCAGTTTGTGACGTTCGTATAAGAGCCACATGATGGGCACATATATCCGACGGGAGCTCCCATCTGACACCTCCATGATCGCCACAGTAGGGTGGGAAGGCTACTCATCGAGGAGCGTCTCAGCCTGGACAGCCATCAGTTCTTCGACCTCCGCGGTCTCGGCGTCCTCGGCTAGGATTTCGTAGGCCTGCTGCAGCGTCGCATCGCTCTGCCGAGTGGTTCTCTCCATGGCAGAACTATAAACGGTGTCCCGAAGCCTCACAATCGCCTGCTCCATGAGAAGCTGGCAACCAGAGGCTCTTCGGGCGTGCTGCGGGACGCGCTACACTATGGCGGCTCCCCCTTCCCGAGGATCGACATGAAAAAACTGCTCCTGCTTCTCCTCCTGCTGATGGCTCTGCCGGCTCAGCCCGCGCCGCAGGCTCCCCCGCCGCTCGCCTTCACCCATGTCACGGTCATCGACATGACCGGCGCGCCGCCCAGCCCTGACATGACGGTCGTGCTTACGGGGAACCGGATCACGGAGCTCGGCAAGAGCGGGGCGGTCCGGGTACCGGAAGGCGCACAAGTGGTCGACCGCACGGGCAAGTTCATGATTCCGGGACTGTGGGACATGCACGTCCACTGGTACCACAAGGACTATCTCCCGCTCTTCGTCGCCAATGGGGTCACCGGCATCCGGATCATGTGGGGCGGTCCGCTCCATCAACAATGGCGCCAGGAGATCGAACGGGGGGCGTTGCTGGGCCCGCGCCTGGTGATCGCCAGCGCGATCGTGGACGGACCGAAGCCCATCTGGCCCGGCTCGCTCGCGGTGGGCACCGAGGCGGAAGGCCGGCAGGCGGTGATCCAAAGCAAAAAGGAGGGCGCCGATTTCATCAAGGTCTACAGCCGGCTGACGCGGGAGGGCTATTTCGCCATCGCGGACGAGGCGAAGAAGCAGGGAATCCCCTTCGCCGGACATGTCCCGGGACCCGTATCCGTAATCGAGGCATCGGATGCCGGGCAGAAGAGCATCGAGCACTTCACCAGCTTTCTGGAGGCCTGCTCCACTCGCGAAGAGGAGCTGCGGAAAGCGGGCGACGATGCCTGGAAGAATCTGCCCGAGGGGCAGGCGCGCCCCAGCCGCGCCACATTGCGCCCGCTGACCCGCCTGATGCTCGACACGTTCAGCTCCGAGAAGGCGAACGCACTCTTCGCCCGTCTGGCGCGGAATCATACCTGGCAGTGCCCCACCTTGACGGTGCAGCGCAACATGGCGTTCATCAAGGACCCCGTGATCCACGACGACCGCCGAGTCAAGTACATACCGCACGAGATCGCCTCCGGATGGGATCCCGCGGGTGATTTCCGCCTGCAGGACAGGACCCAGGAAGACTACGACCTGGCGCGATCGGTCTACGGCAAGCTCACCGAGCTGGTCCTTCCGATGCGCCGTGCCGGCGTGGAGCTCCTGGCGGGAACGGACGTGATCAATCCCTATTGCTTTCCCGGCTTCAGCCTGCACGACGAGCTGACGCTCCTCGTCCAAGCCGGCCTCTCGCCGATGGAGGCCCTGCAGGCCGCCACGCTCAACCCGGCGCGTTTCCTCGACAAGGAGAAGGATCTCGGCACGGTCGAGAAAGGCAAGATCGCGGACCTCGTCGTCCTCGAAGCGAATCCCCTCGAGGATATCGGCAACAGCCGGAAGATCGATGCCGTGGTGCTGAACGGCAAGCTCCTCCCCAAAGCGGAGTTGCAGAAGACGCTGGCCGACATCGAGGCCCTCGCCGGCAAGAAGTGACCGTCGAGCGCTCACTCGAGCTCGCGCCGCGAGAACTCCCACAGCGCGCGCGCGTTCATCCGCCAGGAAGAACGCGGGTCCTCGGCAATTCTTACGTCGGGCTTGGCAGCCTGTTGACGCCGTTCATCAAGAATCAGTTGTAGGATGCTACTCACATGACGACCCCTCCCGCTTCATCCCCCTGGAGTTGGCTGGAAGAGACCTATTGGTGCGTCCCTCCGGAAAGCCTGCCGGCGTTGCGTTTCGACAAGGACGGCAACTCCCTCACCTGGCTGGTCGACCAGACCGTCTGGCACATCACGGGCTATGGGTTGGGCTATTTCTGGGGCGTGTGCTCGGCGCTGCTCCACGACGCCGGCGAAGAGGTTCCCGAGCAAGGGCCGCGGGGCTTCACCATGCTCGGCAGCATCACTCCCGAAGGAAGGGTTCACCTGACTTTCATCCCCACCTCGCCGGGCTCGGCCACCATCGGCACAGGCCGGATGGTGCCGCATCGAGGCGAATGGAGCTTCGAGATGCAGATGTCCGCCGGCGTGGGCTCGCAGACCAACGCTCATTGGGCCTACATGGTCCGCGTCCGGCAGGGCGACCCGAGCTGGGATTCGCTGCCGGGAATCGGGCTATCGGTTCCCCAGATGCTCGAAGGACTGGAGCCGCCGGAGGTAGAGGCTCCGTAGGCCTATCGATCCGCGCCGAGCAGATGCTTCGCCACCGGATCCGCCAGCGCGACTTCGCCCCGCCGGACCATGTCGGCCAGCAGGAGCGCGGTGAACACCTTGGTGACGGAGCCGATCTCGAAAGCGGTGTCGCCATCCAGCCGGCCGGAGGAGATGACCCAGCGGCCTTGCGGTCCGACGACGCCGACGACGATGCCGGCGCCCTCCCCCGCGGCGCCGACCCGTTCGGCGAGCAGCGCGCGGATCTCGGCGTCCGGTGGGAGAGAGGCCGCATGGGCAGGGCCGCCCATCAGGCTCGCCAGGACGACGGCGGCGAACACGCTCCTCACTCTCCCCGCAGCGCCTCCAGCGGATCGACCTCGAGCGCCCGCCGCGCCGGCAGGTAGCAGGCGAGCGCCGCGATGGCGGCGAGCACGGCGGAGATGCCGGCGAAGCTCAAGGGGTCGGTGGGGCTGGTGTCGTAGAGGATGCTCCCCACCACGCGCGTGGCGCCGAACGAGAAGAGCAATCCGAAGCCGATGCCGATGAGCGCGAGGATCATGCCTTGCTGCAGCACGAGCCGCATGACTTGGCCGTCTCGCGCCCCCAGGGCCACGCGGACGCCGATCTCTCGCACCCGCTGGCTCACCGAGTAGGAAAGCACGCCGTAGAGGCCGATGGCGGCGAGGAAGAGGGCAATGCCGCCGAAGATCGTAAACATGCCGCCGAAGAAGCGGTACTCCCAGAAGCCCTGCCGGCGGAGCTGCTCCATGGTGTAGACGTCGAACACCGGCAGGTTGGGATCGGAAGCGCGGATCGCCTCCCGCACTCCCGCCACCACCTGCAGGGGATTGCCCCGGGTGCGGATCGTCAAGCCCGTGTTGCGCGACGGCTGGTAGGCATACGACACGTAGGCGCTCGCCTGGAGATCGTCGTCGATGTCGTCATTCTTGACATCGGGAACCACGCCGATGATGCGGATCCAGTCCGGGTGCGCGTCGTCCGGCAGGCGGAAGCGCCGCCCCACGGGATCCCCGCCGGGCCAGAACTTCTTGGCGAAGGTCTGATTGATCACCGCCACACCCGAGAGCTCGAAGCCTTCCTGGTCGGTGAAGCTCTGGCCGCTGCTGAGAGCCAGCCCGAGGGTCTTGAAGAAGTGCGGCGTCACCCCGGCGTAGAAGACGTTGGGCTCTTCGCCGCGGGGAAAATCCTTGCCCTCGATCAACACCCGCCCCCCGCCGCCGCCGCCGCTCAAGGGAATGTTGTTCGACGCCGAGGCGGCCTCGACGCCGGGCACGGCCTCCACTCGCCGCACCACGTCTTGCACGCGGCGGGTCATCTTCTCGTTTTCCTCCTCGTATCTTCCCGCCGGCATGTAGAACCTCATGGTCATCAGATGCGAGCCGTCGAAACCGCCGTTCTCATCCTGGAGCTTGAGGAAGCTGCGCATGAAGAGCGAAGCGGTGATCAGCAAGGCGAGCGAGAGCGCCACCTGGACGATCACCAGCACACTGCGCAGGCGGTTCTTGCGCAGGCTGCCGCCGGCGCCGCGCCCGCCCTCCTTCAACGTCTCGTGGAGGTCGGGCTTGAGCGCCTGCAGGGCCGGCGCGAGGCCGAAGAGGAGGCCGGTGACGACGGCGACTCCGAGGGTGAAGAGGAGCACCGCTCTGTCGATCTTGAACACCATCCAGTAGGGCGGCGCGTCCTCCGCCGGAATCGACAGCTCGATCCAGCGGATGCCCCAGATGGCGAAGACGATACCCAACGCCGCGCCAACCAGTCCGATGAGCACGCTCTCGGTGAGGAGCTGGCGCAGCAAGCGCAGGCGGCCGGCGCCGAAGGCGGCGCGCACGGCCACCTCGCGCTGCCGCACCGTGGCCCGCGCCAGCAGGAGGTTGGCGACGTTGGAGCAGGCGATGAGGAGGAGGCAGAGCACGGCGCCCATCATGGTGAGGACGATGAGCTGCATCTCCTGGCCCGCGAACTCGTCGCGCAGCGTCACGGCGGTACCCGACCAGCCGGAATGGGTATCCGGGAACTGCTTCGCGATGCGCTCGACGAGCCCCTTCATCTCCGCGCTTGCCTGCTCCACTGTCCTCCCCGGCTTCAGGCGTGCGAACACCCCGAGGCCCCGCTCCTGCCGCGGATCGTCGTGCACCCAGGGCGTCAGCGGCACCCAGGCGAGCTGCCGTTCGGGGAACTGGAAGCGCGGCGGCATCACGCCCACCACCGTGTGGCCGGCGGCGTTGACGAGGATCGTCTGGCCGACGATCTTCGGATCGCCGTTGAAGCGGCGCATCCAGAGCTCGTGGCTGAGCATGACGGCTCCCGGCGCTCCTGCCCGGTCCTCGTCCTCGCGGAAATCCCGGCCGAGGATCGGCTTGACGCCGAGCAGCGGAAACAGGCTCGCCGAGACCGCACAACCGAGGAGCCGCTCCGGCTCTTCGGTCCCCGAGAAGGTCAGGCTGCGCTGGGTATAGGCGGCCGTCTGCGCGAACGACGTGCTCTGCTCGCGCAGGTCCCGGTAGTCGAGATAGGAGAGGCCCCCTTCGTCGATGTCGTTCTTCACCTGCGTCTCGTGCAGGGCCACGATGCTCTCCGGTTCCGCATAGGGGAAGGGACGCAGCAGGATGGCCTGGACGACGCTGAAGATGGTGGTGTTGGCGCCGATGCCGATCGCCACGCAGAGCACGGCGATGACGGCGAAGCCCGGGCTCTTGAGGAGCAGGCGGACGGCGAAGCGGAAATCCTGCAGCAGAGTGTCCATGGCGGTAGTCCCTCGCCCGAAGCGGCCGAGTAGGCGGCGATTTCGAATAGCCCTACGTAGGCGGATGGGGCGGTGTTTCAACAAGGTCCAAGGGCGCCTTGGACGCCGGATGGATCTGCCCTTCGAAGCCTCACCCCCTGTCCCCCTCTCCCTGACGGGCGAGGGGGGACGCCTGCGATGGGATCTTGCCGAAAAAGGTGGGGGTAGTTCGAGGTGAGCGGCCCACGGCCCTCGCTCTCGAGGAGCGTGAAGTTCTCCGGCGTGAAGATCCCGAAGAGCCCGGGCTCGTCGGTGAGG
>JBIOVX010000184.1:0-15890 GCA_044868005.1 Thermoanaerobaculia bacterium
ACTTTCGATCCGCGGAGGTTCAGGGAGTGTGCCGGTCGCCGGAAGGGCCCGTAGCGGTGTCCCCCTCGCCCGTCAGGGAGAGGGGGACAGGGGGTGAGGCTTCGGAGGGAATACCGACCCGCCGTGCAAGTCGCGATTGGACTCGCACGGCGGGGGTAGGGGTGCTTTTACGACCCGACCTTCTTCGGCGTCGAGGTCTGGGACTTGCCTTCCTTGTGGGTGTGGACCTTCGGGGCGCCCTTGTCCTTCTTCGACTCGCGCGGGGGCTTGGCCGCGGCCTTGGGCTTCGCCTGTTTGGCTGCCGCCTTCTCCTTGGCTTCGCCCTTGGGCTTCGCCTTGCCCTTCTTCTCCTCCGCCGGCTCGGGAGCCGCCGCGGCGGCCGCCTCGCGCTCGACGAGCTCGATCACCGCCATCTCGGCGCCGTCACCCCGGCGGGGACCGAGCTTGACGATGCGCAGGTAACCGCCCTCGCGCTCGCGGAAGCGCGGCGCGATCTCGTCGAACACCTTCTTGACCAGATCGCGCTTCAACACCCAGCGCAGCACCCACCGGCGGTCGTGCACGGTGCCGCGCTTGCCGCGGGTGATCACCCGCTCGGCGAGGGGCCGCAGCTCCTTGGCCTTGGGTAGGGTGGTGACGATCTTCTCCGACTCCATCAGCGATTGGAGCTGGTTGCGGAACAGAGCCTCCCGGTGAGAGGAGGTCCGCCCCAGCTTTCTGCCTTTGACCGCGTGACGCATGATCTCTCCTTAGGCCGAGACTCCGGGCCGCTCCGGCACTTCCATGCCGAGGGAGAGACCCAGCTTGTCGAGGACTTCCTGCACCTCCTCGAGCGACTTCTTGCCGAAGTTCTTGGTCTCCAGCATGTCCTTCTCGGAGCGGCGCACCAGGTCGCGGAGCGTGTGGATGTTGGCGTTCTTGAGCGAGTTGGCCGAGCGCACCGAGAGATCGAGCTCGTCGATGTTCTTGGCCAGCAGGGCGTCGAGCCCGGCCAGCTCCTCGCGGCCCAGCTCGCCGCCGTCGTGGCGCAGGCTCTCCTCGGTCTGGATGAAGATGCCGAGGTGGTCCTTGAGCAGCAGCGCCGCCAGCGACACCGCCTCCTCCGGGCGCACCGTGCCGTTGGTCCACACCTCGAGGATCAGGCGCTCGTAGTCGGTGGTCTGGCCGAGGCGGGCCGCCTCGACACGGTAGTTGACCCGCCGCACGGGGCTGTGGGCCGAGTCCACGGGGATCCAGCCGATGCCCATCGACTCGTCGAAGTTGCGGTCGGCCGAGACGTAGCCGCGGCCGCGCTTGATCTGCGCCTGCAGCTTGAGCCGTCCCTCCTCGTTGAGGGTGGCGATGTGGACGTCGTGATCGAAGATCTCGATCTGCGGATCCTCGGCCATCTGGCCGGAGGTCACGTCGCCGGGGCCCTGGACGTCGATCGACAGTACCTTCGACTCCTCGGTGTGCAGGGTCATCGGCACCTGCTTCAGGTTGAGGATGATGTCCGTCACGTCCTCCTGGACACCGGGAATGGACGAGAACTCGTGCAGCACCCCCTCGATGTTGATCGCGGTGATGGCCGCGCCCTCGATCGAGGAGAGCAGGCAGCGCCGGAGGGCGTTGCCGATGGTGGTGGCGAAGCCCCGCTCGAACGGCTGGGCCGTGAAGCGGCCGTACGTCGGAGTCAGGGTCTCGGTATCGACGTCAACGCGCTTGGGGCGTTGAAAACCTTTCCAAAGCATAGGAAACTCCTTCTTGCGATCCCAGTCGCGATCAGCGGCTATAGAGCTCGACGATGAGCTGCTCCTGGATCGGCAGCTTGATGTCCTCGCGCACCGGCAGCCGCAACACCTTGCCGGTGGTGTTCTCCGCATCCAGCTCCAGCCAATCCGGTACGCCGCGGCCGCGCGCCGTCTCGACGCTCGAGCGGATCAGCGGGTTCTGGCGGCTGCCCTCTTTCACGGCGACCACCTGCCCCGCCTTCACCTGGAAGGAGGGGATGGTGATCTTGCGGCCGTCCACCGTCACGTGACCGTGGCGGACGAACTGCCGCGCCTGGGCGCGCGAGGCGGCGAAGCCGAGGCTGTAGGCGACGTTGTCGAGACGGCGCTCGAGCATCACCAGCAGGTTCTCGCCGGTGATCCCCTTGCGGCGGTCCGCCTCGGAGAAATAGGTGCGGAACTGCGCCTCGAGCACGCCGTAGATGCGCTTGACCTTCTGCTTCTCGCGCAACTGCAGGCCGTAGCCCAACGTCCGCCGGCCGCGCCGGGTGCCGTGCTGGCCGGGCGGGAAGTTGCGCCGCTCGACCGCGCACTTCTCCTTGAAACAGCGATCGCCCTTCAAAAACAGCTTCATCCGTTCGCGCCGGCACAGCCGGCAAACGGGTCCTGTATATCTTGCCACTGGATCTCTCCTTGACGTCCTCTCCCCGAGGCTACGGGGACTTCAACCCTGGAAGACGCGCGAGGAGCCCCGGCACGCCCGGGGTCCTCGCGAAATGACGAACTAAACCCGGCGCCGCTTGCGCGGCCGGCAGCCGTTGTGCGGGATCGGCGTCACGTCCTTGATGGACTTGACCTCGATGCCCGCGGCCTGCAGGGCGCGCACCGCGGACTCGCGTCCGGCGCCCGGGCCCTTGACCATCACGTCCACCGAACGCACGCCGGCGTCCTTGGCGTTGTTGCCGGCGTTCTGCGCCGCCACCTGGGCCGCGAAGGGCGTGCCCTTGCGCGAGCCCTTGAAACCGATGCGGCCCGCCGACGACCACGAGAGGACGTTGCCCTCCGGATCGCTGATCGAGACGATCGTGTTGTTGAAGGTCGCCTGGATGTGCGCCACACCGTGGGGCACGACCCGCTTCTCCTTGCGCTTGGCGCCCTTGCGCTCCTTCTTGCCTTCCACCTTGGCCATCTTCGATTCCCCTCGGCGTTACTTCTTGGTCGCCTTCTTCTTGCCCGCCACGGCGCCGCGGCGCGGCCCCTTGCGGGTGCGAGAGTTGGTCTGGGTGCGCTGGCCGCGCACGGGCAGGCCCCGGCGGTGCCGGACGCCGCGATAGGCTCCGATCTCCATCAACCGCTTGATGTTCTGGCTGACCTCCTTGCGCAGGTCGCCCTCCACCCGCCCCTCGTCCTGGATCACCTTGCGGAGGCGGCGCGCCTCGTCCTCGGTCAGGTCCTTGACCTTGGTGATCTCCGGCACCTCGGACTTGGCGCAGATGTCGCGCGCGCGCGAGCGGCCGATGCCGTAGATGTAGGTGAGCCCGATCCAGACCTGTTTGTTCTGCGGCAGGTCGACTCCTGCGATACGTGCCATTGGCGACTCCCTATCCTTGACGCTGCTTGTGTTTCGGGTTATCGCAGATCACCCGCACGACGCCCTTTCTCCGGACGATCTTGCACTTGGGACAGATCCGCTTGACCGACGAACGTACTTTCATATCCGACTTCCTTTCCCGCCGCCTACATCAACGCCCTATTTGAGCCGGTAGACGATACGGCCGCGCTTGAGATCGTACGGCGACAGCTCGACGAGCACCTTGTCCCCGGGCAGGATGCGGATGAAGTGCTTGCGCATCTTCCCCGAGATGTGCGCCAGGACCTGGTGCTTGGTCTCGTTCATCTCCACCTCGACGCGGAACATCGCGTTGGGCAGAGGCTCCACCACCACCGCTTCGACCTCGATCGCTTCCTCTTTTTTCGACAAACCTCTTCCTCTCTCGAATTTCTCTTAGCGGCCCAGCACCCGCGCTCCGGAGGGCGTCACCGCCACGGAGAACTCGAAGTGCGCGGAGAGCGAGCCGTCCTCGGTACGCGCCGTCCAGCCGTCGGCGTCCATCTTGACGGCGCTGGTGCCGGCGTTGATCATCGGCTCGATCGCCAGCACCATCCCCGGCTTGAGCTTCGGTCCCTTGCCGGGAAAGCCGAAGTTGGGCACCTGCGGGTCCTCGTGCATCGAGGTGCCGACCCCGTGGCCCGTGAACTCGCGCACCACCGAGTAGCCGTGGCTCTCGGCGTGGCGCTGCACCGCCCAGCCGATGTCCTGCACGCGCCCCCCGGGCCGCACCTGCGCCACGGCGAGGCGCAACGCTTCTTCCGTCACCTGCAGCAGCCGCTTCGCCTCGGCGCTGATCTCGCCCACGGCGAAGGTCCGCGCCGCGTCCCCGCAGTACCCCTTGTAGAAGACACCGCAATCGACGCCGACGATGTCGCCTTCCCGGAGCTCCCGATCGCCCGGGATGCCGTGCACGATCACGTCGTTGACCGAGATGCACAGCGTCGCCGGATAGCCCCGGTAATGCAGGAACGCCGGCACGCCGCCGGCGTCGCGGATGATCCTCTCGGCGAGACGGTCCAGCTCCCGCGTCTTGACGCCCGCGACCATGCGCTCGCCCACCGCGTCCAGCACCCGGTGGACGATCCGGTTGGCCTGGTCCATCAGCTCGATCTCGCCCGGGGTCTTGAGCACCATGGCCATCAGGCGACCCCGAAGAGGCCGAGCATCGCGGCCGTCACCTCTTCGATCGGACGGTTGCCGTCGATCTCGCGCAGCAGACCGCGCTCCCTATAATAACCGATGAGCGGCACGGTTTTTTCCCGGTACTCCTTGAGCCGCTCCCGGATCACCGCCTCGGCGTCGTCCCCGCGCTTGCGCAGCAGGGCCCGGCGCACCACGACCTCCTCCGGCACGTCGAACAGCAACACCGCGTCGAGGCCGCAACCTACCGTCCGGAGGATGTCCGCCAGCGTTGCCGCCTGCGGCAGCGTCCGCGGGTAGCCGTCGAGCAGGAACCCCTCGCAGACGTCGGGTCTCGCGAGCCGCTCCCGCACCACGTCGGCCATCACGTCGTCGGCGACCAGCTTGCCGCCGTCCATACCGGCGCGCACCCGCCGCCCCAGCTCGTTCTCCGCCGCCACCGCGTCGCGCAGCAGGTCGCCCGTCGAGATGGCGGGGATGCCCAGCCGCCGTCCGAGCACCTGCGCCTGGGTCCCCTTGCCGGCTCCCGGCGGGCCCAGCAAGACCACCCGCGCGGGGTGGCCGTCAACCCCTTCGCCCACGGATCCGGCCCCGCTTCATGAACCCCTCGTAATTGCGCATCACGAGCTGGCTCTCGATCTGCTGGATGGTGTCCATCGCGACGCCCACCACGATGAGGAGCGACGTGCCGCCGAAGTAGAACTGGATCCCCATGCCCTCCGTGAACCAGCTCGGGAAGTAGCCGGCGATCCGCGGCCCCAGCCACGGCAGGCCCTGAACGTGGATGCCGGTGAGCAGGAACTCGGGCAGCACGGTGACGGCCGCGAGATAGATGGCGCCGACCAGCGTCAGCCGGGTCAGGATGCGGTCGATGTACTCCGCCGTCCGCTTGCCGGGCCGGATGCCGGGGATGAAGCCGCCGTACTTCCGCATGTTCTCGGCGAGGTCCGCCGGGTTGAAGATGATCGACACGTAGAAGTACGAGAAGAAGATGATGGTGACGACCTGCAGGAAGTAGTAGATCGGCTGCCCGTAGGCGACGAAGCCGGCGACCTTCTGCACCCCCTCGTTCTGGATCAGGCCGGAGATCACCGTCGGGATCGTCACCACGGAGCTGGCGAAGATCACCGGGATGACGCCGCCGGTGTTGACCCGCAGCGGCAGGTAGGTGCTCTGCCCGCCGTACACCCGGCGGCCGACCACGCGCTTGGCGTACTGCACCGGGATGCGGCGCTGCGCCCGCTCCATGTAGACGATGAAGCCCACCACCAGCACCATGAAGGCCAGCAGCGGCACCAGCACGAAAGGCGACAGGTTGCCCTGCTGGACGAGACTGACCGTCGAGCCGATGGCCGGCACCAGGCCCACCACGATGCCGGCGAAGATGATCAGCGAGATGCCGTTGCCGATGCCGCGCTCGCTGATCTGCTCGCCCAGCCACATGATGAAGGCCGTGCCGGTGGTCAGCGTGATGACGGTCATCAGGCGGAAGCCCCAGCCGGGGCTCGGCACCAGCGGCGCGCCGCCCGGGGTCGTCATGCGCTCCAGCCAGACGGCGATGCCCGTCCCCTGGATGATCGAGATGACGACCGTGCCGTAGCGGGTCCACTGCGTGATCTTGCGCCGGCCGAGCTCGCCCTCCTTGGAGAGCTTCTCGAGGTACGGCCACACCACGGTCAGCAACTGCAGGATGATGGAGGCGGTGATGTAGGGCATAATGCCCAGCGCGAACACCGCGATCTTCTGCAGGCTGCCGCCGGTGAAGGTGTTGACGAAGCCGAGGAACCCCTGCGCCTGCGCCTGCATGAACTCGAGCAGGGCCTGCGGATCGACGCCCGGGCTCGGGATGTGGCAGCCCACCCGGTAGACCGCCAGCAAGCCGAAGGTGAAGAGGACCCGCTTGCGCAGGTCCGGGATGGCGAAGATGTTGCGGAAGCTTTCGATCACGCCTGCAGCTCCTCACAGCGCCCGCCCGCGGCCTCGATCTTCTCGCGGGCCGATTTGCTGAACTTGTCGGCGACGACGCGCAACGCCTTGCCGATCTCGCCGTCGCCGAGCACCTTGACCTTGCGGCCGGCGCGCACCAGGCCGCGCTCGGCCAGCACCTCGGGCGTGACGTCGCCGTCGAGGTCGGCGAGCTGCGCCACGTTGACCACCGCGTACTCGGTCTTCCAGATGTTGGTGAAGCCGCGCTTCGGCACCCGGCGGACGAGCGGCATCTGGCCGCCCTCGAAACCGGGCCGGCGGCTGTAGCCGGTGCGGGACTTCTGGCCCTTCTCGCCGCGGCCGGCCGTCTTGCCGAGCCCGGACCCCGGACCGCGTCCCACCCGCTTCCTCGAGTGCTTGCTTCCCTTGGCGGGAGACAGCTCGTGCAGCTTCATGATTCCTCGACCTCCACCAGATACTGGACCTTCGCCACCATGCCCCGCACCGCCGGCGTATCGGCCCGCTCCACCACGTCGCGGATGCGGCGCAGGCCGAGCCCCTTGACCACCTCGCGATGCTCGCGGCGGGTGCCGATGACGCTCTTCACCTGGCGGATCCGGATCGTCTTCGTCTCTTCCTTTTCCTTCTTCTTCGCCATCGTCGTTTCCTTTACGCGCCCGCCACGGGCGCCGGCTTGGCCGCCGCCTGCGCCGCGGCCGCCGCCTTGGCGGCGCGCTCGGTGAGTCCCCGCATCGCCATCACGTCCTGCTCGCTCTTCAGCAGCAGCAGGGCGTCGAAGGTGGCCTTCACCACGTTGTGCGGATTCGTCGAGCCCAGGGACTTGGTCAGGATGTCCTGGATGCCCGCCGTCTCCATCACCGCGCGCACCGGGCCGCCGGCGATCACGCCGGTGCCCTCGGAGGCCGGCTTCAACAGCACGCGGCCGGCGCCGAACGTGCCCAGCGCCTCGTGCGGGATCGTCGTCCCCTTGAGCGGCACCTGGACCATGTTCCGCTTGGCGATCTCGATGCCCTTGCGGATCGCCATCGGCACCTCCTTCGCCTTGCCGGCGCCGTAGCCCACGCGGCCGTTGCCGTCCCCGATCACCACCAGGGCGGAGAAGGAGAAGTTCTTGCCTCCCTTCACCACCTTGGTCACCCGGTTGATGTGGACGACCTGCTCGAAAAACTCGCTCTCGCGCTCGAAATCCCTGGCCACGCTCGTCTCCTTCTACAGTTGCCCTAGAATTGCAGACCTTTTTCGCGCGCCGCCTCGGCGAGCGCCTGGACGCGGCCGTGGTAGACGTAGCCGCCGCGGTCGAAGACCACTCTTTCGATGCCGCGCTCCTTCGCCCGCGACGCCACCAGCTCGCCGACCAGCTTCGCCGCCGCCTTGCCGGCGGTCGAGCCGCCGAGCTGGCCGCGCACGTCGGCATCGGCCGAGCTCGCCTGCGCGAGAGTCGTGCCGCGGTCGTCGTCGATCACCTGCGCGTAGATGAAGCGCAGGCTCTTGTAGACGGAAAGCCGCGGCCGCTCGGCGCTGCCGCGCACCCGCTTGCGCACCCGCAGATGGGCGCGCTCGCGGCGCTCCCGCTTCGCCTTCATCCGTATCGTCACGTGCTCGGTCATCGCTCAGGTCCTCTAACTATTACTTGCCGCCGGCCTTGCCGACCTTGCGGCGCAGGATCTCACCCGTGTACTTGATGCCCTTGCCCTTGTACGGGTCGGGCTTGCGCAGGCCGCGGATCTCGGCCGCCACCTGGCCCACCTTCTGGCGGTCGGCGCCGGAGACGGTCACCCGGTTGGCCTTGGCGTCGATCTCGATCTTGATCCCCTCGGGGATGGCGTAGATCACCGGATGGGAGTAACCGAGCGCGAACTGCACCTGATTCCCCTTCACCTCGGCGCGGTAGCCGACGCCGACGATGTCGAGCTGCTTGGTGAAGCCGCCCGAGACCCCCTGCACGGCGTTGGCGAGCAGCGCCCGCAGCAGGCCGTGGCGCGAGCGCTCGGGCCCCTCGTCGCCGGGGCGCGCGACGGTGATCTCGCCTTCCTTGACCTCCACCGGGAAGCCGGCGAACAGCGCCTGCTCCACCCGGCCGCGCGGCCCTTCGGCCACAAACATGCCGTCCCGCACCTCCACCTTGGTGCCCTGGGGAACGGCGATCGGCATCCTTCCAATCCGCGACATAAGCCTCTCTCCTGACGGTCTTCTACCAGACTTGGCAGAGCAGCTCGCCGCCCACCCGGCGCTCGCGCGCCTGGGCGTCGGTGAGCAGGCCCTGCGACGTGGAGACGATGCCGATGCCGAGACCGTTGCGCACCGGCTGGATCTCGTCCGCCTTGCGGTACACCCGCCGGCCGGGCTTGCTCACCTTGAGCAGGTGCGAGATGGCCGGCACGCCCTCGGCGCTGTAGCGCAGGAAGATGCGCAGGGTGCCCACCGGCACGCCCGCGATCTCGCGGAAGTTCTTGATGAAGCCCTCCTCCTTGAGCAGCTTCACCACCTCGACCTTCAGCCGCGACACCGGCACGTCGAGCCGGTCGTGCTTGGCGATCTGCGCGTTGCGGATGCGGGCCAGCAGGTCCGCGATCGGATCGGTCATGCTCATCGTCAGTCTCCTCGCCTACCAGCTCGCCTTGATGACGCCCGGCAGATAGCCCTGCAGCGCCAGGTCCCGCAGATGGATGCGGCAGAGGCCGAACTTGCGGGAATAGCCCCGGGGCCGCCCGCACAGCCGGCAGCGGTTGCGGTGCCGCACCGTGAACTTCAGCTTCTTCGTCTCTCTCGCGATCTTCGCAGTGGTCGCCACGGCTCGTCTCTCCTCGCCAAGTCCTAGCGCGCGAACGGCATGCCGAGCTCGCGCAGCAGATAGAGGGCGCGCTCGTCGTTGCCGGCCGTCGTCACGATGGTGATGTTCATCCCCTTGGTGCGCTCCACCTTGTTGTAGTCCACCTCGGGGAAGATCAGGTGGTCCCGGATGCCCAGCGTGTAGTTGCCGCGGCCGTCGAAGCTCTTCGACGGCACGCCGCGGAAGTCGCGCACGCGCGGCAGCGCGAGGGTGATCAGGCGGTCGAGGAACTCCCACATGCGGTCGCCGCGCAGCGTCACCCGGCAGCCGATGGGCATGCCCTGGCGCAGCTTGAAGGCGGCGATCGACTTCTGGGCGCGGGTGATCGTCGGCCGCTGGCCGGCCAGCGCCGCCAGCTCCTCCACCGCGTCGTCGAGGATCTTGATGTTCTGGATCGCCTCGCCGACGCCCATGTTGAGCGAGATGCGCTCGAGGCGCGGCACCGCCATGACGTTGCCGATGCCGAACTCGCGCTGCAGCTTCGCCACCACCTCCTCGGCGTACTGCTTCTTCAGGCGCGGCACGTAGTCCTTGGGAGTCGGCCGCGGCGGCGCGGCCGGAGCCGCCTTCGCCTTGCCGCCCTTGCTGTCCTTGTCCTTCTTCGCCATGTCTTAAGCCTCGCCTCGCGCGCCTACCCGAAGGTGGCGCCGCAGTTCTTGCACACCCGCACGCCGCGCCCGTCGTCGAGCCGCCGGCGTCCCAGCCGGGACGGCGTGCCGCACTCGGGGCAGATCACCTTGAGATTGGAGATCTGGATCGGCGCCTCGCGCTCGAGGATGCCGCCCTGGATGCCCTTGTTCGGGTTCGGCCGGGTGTGCCGCTTGATCATGTTCACGCGCTCGACGATGACCTTGCCTTTGGCGGCGAGGACGCGCAGGACGCGGCCTCGCGCGCCGCGGTCCTTGCCCGTGGTGACGAGCACCTGGTCGTTCTTCTTCACGTTCAGCTTCATCTCAGATGACCTCCGGCGCCAGCGAGACGATCTTCATGAACCGCTTCTCGCGCAGCTCCCGCGCCACCGGGCCGAAGACGCGCGTGCCGATGGGCTCGCCGGCGTCGTTGACCAGGACGGCGGAGTTGTTGTCGAAGCGGATGTAACTGCCGTCGCGGCGCCTCTGCTCCTTGACGGTGCGCACGATCACCGCCTTGACCACCTGTCCCTTCTTCACCGTGCCGTCGGGCGAGGCCTCCTTCACCGAGGCCGTGATCACGTCGCCCAGCCGGCCGTACTGGCCCGCCGAGCCGCCGCGCAGGTGGATGCAGGCGATCTTCTTGGCGCCCGAGTTGTCCGCCACGTCGAGAATCGTTCCCATCTGAATCATCGTCGGCCCCTTGCTCTATCCCCTACTGCGCCTTCTTCACGATCTCGCGCACCCGCCAGCGCTTGGTCTTCGACAGCGGCCGGCTGGAGACGATCTCCACCAGATCGCCGACGTTGCACCGGTTCTCCTCGTCGTGAGCGTGAAACTTCTTCGTCTGCCTCTGGCTGCGGTGGTAGAGCCGGTGCGTCACCGTCTCCTCGACCGCCACCACCACCGTCTTCGCCATCTTGTTGCTCACCACGCGGCCCACCTTGCTCTGCCGGCGCCCCTTCGCGGGAGCCTGCGCCGCGGCCGGCGGCTGCGTCGTCTCTGCCGTATCCGTGCTGCCCGAAATCATTTCTTCGTCCGAAATCATCGTTCTCGCTCCTAGCTGCCTGCCCGGCGCTCGTGCAGGACGGTCAGCACCCGCGCCAGGTCCTTGCGCACCTGCCGCACCCGGGCCGGCTTCTCGAGCTGGCCGGTGACCTTCTGCAGGCGCAGGGCGAAGAGCTGCTCGGAGAGATCGCGCTCGCGGTCCTGCAGCTCGTCCAATGTCTGATCGCGCAATTGCGAAGCCTTCAGCCCCTTCATCGTCTTACCTCATATCCTCGTGACGGGTGATGAACCGCGTCTTGATCGGCAGCTTCTGCGAAGCCAGGCGCATCGCCGCCTGCGCCACGTCCGCCGGCACGCCCTCGAGCTCGTAGAGGATGCGCGCCGGCTTGACCACCGCCACCCACTCCTCCGGGTTGCCCTTGCCCTTGCCCATGCGGGTCTCCAGCGGCTTCTTGGTGATCGGCTTGTCGGGGAAGATGCGGATCCACACCTTGCCGCCGCGCTTGACGTAGCGCGAGATGGCGATACGGGCCGCCTCGATCTGCCGCGCCGTCACCCAGCCGGGCTCGAGCGCCTGCAGGCCGTAATCGCCGAAGGCGATGTAGCTGCCGCCCTTGGCGTTGCCGGCCCGCCGGCCCCGCTGCTGTTTCCTGAACTTGACCTTCTTCGGCATTAGCATGGGAAAAAATCTCCTACGCGCTCGCGCGCCGGCTCTTCTCCTTCAACAGATCGCCCTTGTAGACCCAGACCTTGACGCCGATGACGCCGTAGGTGGTCATCGACTCGGCGAGGCCGTAGTCGATGTCGGCCTTCAGCGTGTGCAGCGGCAGGCGGCCCTCCTGGTACCACTCGGAGCGCGCGATCTCGGCGCCGCCCAGGCGGCCGGCGACCATGATCTTCACGCCCTTGGCGCCGAAGCGGAACGCCGACTCCATGGCCTTCTTCATCGCCCGGCGGAAAGAGACGCGGCGCTGCAACTGGCCGGCGATCGACTCGGCCACCAGTTGCGCGTCGAGCTCCGGCCGCTGGATCTCCTGGATGTTGATGTGCACCTCGCGGCCCATCTCCTTCTGCAGGTCGTCGCGCAGCTTGTCCACCTCGGCGCCGCGGCGGCCGATGATGATGCCCGGCCGCGACGTGTAGATGGTGACGCGCAGCTTGTCGGCGGCGCGCTCGATGTCGATCTCCGACACGCCGGCGTGCCCGAGCCGCGTCTTCAGGTGCCGCCGCAGCCGCAGGTCCTCGTGCAGCGTGTCGGCGTAATGCGCCTCGCCGTACCAGCGCGAGTGCCAGGTCTTGTTGTAGACGAGCCGGAAGCCATACGGGTGCGTTTTCTGACCCACGTTCGTGTCCTCTCCGCTACTTGCCGTCACCCTTGTGGGTGTCGAGCTTGATCGTGATATGGCTCTGCCGCCGCAGCACCCGGAACGCCCGGCCCATCGGCGCTGGCCGCACCCGCTTCGCCACCGGCCCGCCGTCGACGAAGATCTCCTTGACGTAGAGCCGGTCGACGTCGACGCCGTCCTCGCGGTTCTCGGCGTTGGCGATCGCCGACTTCAGGCACTTCCGGACGTGGCGGGCCGCCACCTTGTTGGTGACCTCGAGCAGGTTCACCGCCTCCTGCACGCCCTTGCCCCGGATGAGGTTGGCCACCAGGCGCATCTTTTGCGCCGAGCCGGGGGCGTAGCGAAGCCGAGCTGTAACTTCCATCGTTCATTCCCTCCGGTTCTTACCGGGGCTTGGCGCCCTTCTCGACCTTCTTGCCGCTGTGCCCGCGGAAGGTGCGGGTCATCGCGAACTCGCCCAGCTTGTGGCCCACCATGTTCTCGCTGACGTAGACCGGGATGAACTTGGCGCCGTTGTGCACCGCCAGCGTGTGGCCCACCATCTCCGGGATCACCGTCGAGCGGCGCGACCAGGTCTTGATCACCCGCTTGTCGCCGCGGTCGTTCATCGCCGTCACCTTCTGCAACAGGTGGTCGTCGATGAAATAGCCCTTCTTCAGTGAACGAGCCATAAAAGTCTCCTACTTCTGGTTCCGGCGCCGCACGATCATGCCCGCCGTGCGCTTGTTGTTGCGGGTCTTGTAACCCTTGGTCGGCACGCCCCACGGGGTCGTGGGATGGCGGCCGCCGGAGGTGCGGCCCTCGCCGCCGCCCATCGGGTGGTCCACCGGGTTCATGGTGACGCCGCGGTTGTGCGGCTTCCAGCCCAGCCAGCGGTTGCGTCCGGCCTTGCCGATCGACACGTTCTCGTGCTCCAGGTTGCCTACCTGGCCGACGGTGGCGTAGCAGTCCACGTGCACCCGCCGCACCTCGCCCGAGGGGAGCTTGACCTGCGCCCAGCCGCCGTCGCGCGCCATGAGCTGCGCGCCGGCGCCGGCGCTGCGCACCATCTGGCCGCCCTTGCCGATCTTGAGCTCGATGTTGTGGATCACCGTGCCCAGCGGGATGCGCTTCAGGGGCAGCGCGTTGCCGACGTTGACCTCCGCCGCCTCGCCCGACATCACGACGGCGCCCACCTTGAGGCCGTCCGGCCACAGGATGTAGCGCTTCTCGCCGTCGGCGTAATGCAGCAGCGCGATGCGCGCCGAGCGGTTCGGATCGTACTCGACGGTGGCCACCTTGGCCGGCACGCCGTGCTTGTCGCGCTTGAAATCGATGACGCGGTAGCGCTTCTTGTGGCCGCCGCCCCGCCACCACGACGTGAGCTGGCCGGTGTTGTTGCGCCCGCCGGTGCGCTGCTTGCCGCGGGTGAGCGACTTCTCCGGCTCCGCACGCGTGATCTCCTCGAACGTCAGGTGCGTCTGGAACCGGCTCGACGAATTGATCGGCTTCCTCTGCTTGATCGGCATCTCTTACATCCCCTCGAAGAACTCGATCGGCTTTTCGCCCTCGGCCAGGCGGACGTAGGCTTTCTTCCAGTCGGGACGGCGCCCGACGTGGCGGCCCTGCCGCCGCACCTTGCCGTGGACGTTGGCGATGCGAACTTCGGCGACCTTGACCTTGAACTGGGCCTCGACGGCGCGCTTGACCTGGATCTTGTTGGCGTCGCGCGCCACCTCGAAGGCGATGACGTTCTTCTCGTCGCGCAGCTCCGTCGACTTCTCGGTGATCAGCGGGCGGCGGATGACTTCCTGCACTCTCATTTCGCCAGCACCTCCACCAGGCGGTTGAGCGCGTCCTCGCTCACCACGAGGTACGGCCGGTCCACCACGTCGTAGACGTTGAGCCCGAGGGCGTCCACCGCCTTCAAGGCCCGCACGTTGCGCGCGGCGAGCGCCAGGTTGTGGTTCTCCAGGCTGTCCACCAGGAGGGCCTTGCCCTTGACGCCCAGCTTGCCCAGGCGCGCCAGCAGGTCGCGCGTCTTGTGGCCGTCGAGCGCGAAGCCCTCGAGCACCAGGATCGACTCCTCGGCGAGCTTGCGCGACAGCGCGGACTTCAGCGCGTTCCTCTTCTCCCGGCGCGACAGGTCCTTCTCATAGCTGCGCGGCACCGGGCCGTGCACCGTGCCGCCCTTGCGCCACTTCGGATTGCGGATGTCGCCCGTGCGCGCCCGCCCCGTGCCCTTCTGCCGCCACAGCTTCCTGCCCGAGCCGGAGACCTCCGAACGGGTCTTCGTCTTGTGCGTGCCGCGCCGCTGGGCCGCAAGGTAGGCCTGCACCGCCTCGTGGATCAGGTGCTGCTTGTACGGATACCCGAAGATCTCCTCGGGCAGCTCGATCTCGCGCACCTGCTGGTTGTCGAAGTTCTTGACCGCGATCTTCATCGTTCGATCCTCTTAACCCTTCTTCGCCTTGCGGATCGCCAGATACCCGCTCTTGGGGCCGGGCACGGCGCCGCGCACGTAGATCAGGTTGCGCTCGGCGTCCACCTTGACGATCTGCAGGTTCTTCGCCGTCACCCGCTCGCCGCCCATGCGGCCGCCGGACTTCATGCCCGGGAAGACTCGGGAAGGATAGGCCGAGGCGCCGATCGAGCCCGGCGCGCGGTGGAACATCGAGCCGTGCGTGGCGCGGCCGCCGGCGAAGCCGTGGCGCTTGACGACGCCCTGATAGCCCTTGCCCTTGCTGGTGCCGACGACGTCCACCCACTCCTGCTCGGCGAAGATCGAGGCCTTCACCTCGTCGCCGGCGTTCATCTCCTCGCCGGGCGCCAGGCGGAACTCCGCCACCCGCCGCGTCGGCGCGATACCGGCCTTGCGGAAGTGGCCGGCCTTGGGCTGGTTCACCATCGCCGGCCGCGCCTCCACCAGGCCGAGCTGCACCGCCTCGTAGCCGTCGTTGGCGGCCGTCTTCCTCTGCACCACCAGACAGGGCCCGGCCTGGATCACCGTCACCGGGATCGCCGTGCCGTCCTCGACGTAGATCTGGGTCATGCCCAACTTGCGTCCAAGAATGCCTTCCATCGCCGTAACCCCTATTTTCCGAACGCCTTGATCTCGACGTCGACGCCCGCCGGCAGCTCCAGCTTCATCAGCGCGTCGACCGTCTGCGAGGTCGGCTCGAAGATGTCGAGCAGCCGCTTGTGAGTGCGGATCTCGAACTGCTCGCGCGACTTCTTGTCGACGTGCGGCGAGCGGTTCACGGTGTACCGCGAGATGTGGGTGGGCAGCGGGATCGGCCCCACCACCCGGGCGCCGGTGCGCCGCGCGGTATCCAGGATCTCGTGCGTCGACGTATCCAGGATGCGGTAGTCGAACGCCTTCAAGCGGATGCGGATCTTCTCGTTCACCATGACCTCTGCCCCTTATGCACCAGAAGAATCACGCCAGGATGTCCGTGACCGTGCCGGCGCCGACCGTCCTGCCGCCCTCGCGGATGGCGAAGCGCACGCCCTTCTCCATCGCGATCGGCGCGATCAGCTCCACCTCCAGGTTCACGTTGTCTCCCGGCATCACCATCTCCGTCCCTTCCGGCAGCTTCGCCACTCCCGTCACGTCCGTCGTCCGGAAGTAAAACTGCGGCCGGTAACCGTTGAAGAACGGCGTGTGACGGCCGCCCTCCTCCTTCGTCA
>JBIOVX010000185.1:0-2487 GCA_044868005.1 Thermoanaerobaculia bacterium
TTCGATCCGCGAAAGTTAGAGTGGAGGTCATGCTGGTTCCCCGTACTCTCTCCGGACTTCTCGAGAAGGCGGTCAAGGGCTTTCCGGCGGCGCTTGTAACCGGGCCGCGCCAATCGGGCAAGACGACCCTGCTCCGCTCCCGATTCGACGCTACCCATCGGTATGTTTCGCTGGAGGCCCCTCATGTCCGCGAACGTGCCCTGGCCGATCCGGTGGGCTTTCTGGCCGACCACCCGCCGCCGGTTATCCTCGATGAGATCCAGCATGCGCCGGCTCTGCTCTCCTATCTTCAGGTCGCCATCGACGAGGATCGCCGGCCCGGCCGGTGGCTGCTCTCGGGCTCGCAAAGCTTTCCTCTCTTAGAGGGGACGAGCGAGTCCCTGGCCGGACGGGTGGTGATCCTCACCCTTCTCCCGCTTTCCTGGAGCGAGATTCAGAACCGCGCGCGGACGCAGGATTTCGTCGAGACGGTATTCCACGAGCTTCTGGAGGCCCGTCCCACTCCGGCGCCTTCCGAGCGCCCGGACCTGGCCGGGTGGCTTCTGCGCGGCGGATATCCGCAGCTCTGGAGCGACCCGGACGTGGACCCGCAGCTCTGGCTGGCGAGCTACGTTCAGACGTACCTCGAACGGGACGTGCGGTCGGTCCTCGGAGTGCGCGATCTGGGGGCCTTTCAGACCTTCCTCCGGCTGGCGGCGGCCCGGACGGCCCAGGTCCTCAATCTCGCCGATCTCGCCCGGGATGCCGGCGTCTCTCCGCCGACGGTCCGCCAATGGCTCTCCGTGCTCGAGGCCAGCCACCAGATCTTCCTCCTGCGCCCGCACTTCGAGAACCTGGGCAAGCGGCTCATCAAGTCCCCGAAGCTCTACTGGCTGGACACCGGGCTGCTCTGTTTTCTCCTCGGCCTGAAGGAGGATGACGCCGTGCTTCGAGGTCCGATGGCAGGCGCCCTGTTCGAGACCGCCGTGGTGGCCGAGTTCGCCAAGCTCTTCTATCATCGGGGCCTGCCGCCGGCCCTTTGGTATTGGCGGTTGCGCGACGGCTGGGAAATCGACATCCTGGTGGAGCTGAGCGGCAGGTTGTACCCGGTGGAGGTCAAAGCCACGGCAACTCCACGTCCGGCCCACGCCGAGACCTTGGTGCGTTGGCGGTCGATCGCCGGAGAGAAAGCGGGAAGCGGACTGGTGGTGACCCAGGCCCAGGAAGCGTCCGCTCTGGTCCCCGGCGTGAGGGTCATACCCTGGAACCTGCTTTGAAGACTTCTGGGAGCGACGGCCGTCCTCATCGCCTCGGCCGCAACGTCCTCGCCCTCGCGGCGGTGTCGCTGTTCACCGACGTGGCGAGCGAGATGACCTATCCGCTGCTGCCGCTCTTCCTGTCGACGGTGCTCGGCGCCAGCGCTACGGCGGTGGGGGGGATCGAGGGCGCGGCCGAGTCCACGGCCGCGCTGCTCAAGCTGGCGAGCGGCTGGTGGTCCGATCGCGTGGCGCGGCGCAAGCCCCTGGTGCTCGCGGGCTATGCCATCGCCTCCGCCGTCCGGCCGCTCATCGGTTTCGCCCAGTCCGTCTCCCAGGTGCTGGCCATCCGGGTGACCGACCGCATCGGCAAGGGGATCCGCACCTCGCCGCGTGACGCGCTGATCGCCGACTCGGTGGACGCGAGCATCCGCGGGCGGGCCTTCGGGTTCCAGCGCGCCGGCGATCACGCCGGAGCGGTGGTGGGTCCCCTCGTCGCCTTCGCGCTGCTGCGCTGGGCCGGCCTCGAGCTGCGCACCGTCTTCCTGCTGACGGCGATCCCCGGCGCCCTCGCCGTCGCCACCCTGATCTTTGGCGTGAAGGAAACCGGCGGCAGGCACGCAGGCCCGCCGCTCCGACCCTCCGGCGAGACGAAGAATCTGCGGACGCGCCTCGGCGGGCGCTTCTGGGCTTATCTCGGCGTCCTGCTCCTCTTCACCCTCGGCAACTCGACGGACGCCTTCCTGCTGCTGCGGGCGGGGCAGCTCGGCGTGGCTCCCGCCCTGATACCGATCCTCTGGGCCATCCTGCACGTCGTGAAGTCGCTCTCCAGCACGCCGGGAGGGATCCTCTCGGACCGCCTCGGCCGGCGGCCGCTCATCCTCGCCGGCTGGCTCCTCTACGCGGCGGTCTATTTCGCCTTCGGCCGCGCGCAGGAGCAGTGGCAGGCCTGGGCCCTGTTCGCCGTCTACGGCGTCTACTTCGGCCTGACGGAGGGAGTCGAGAAGGCCCTGGTGGCCGATCTGGTGGCGCCGGAGCGCAGAGGGGCCGCCTTCGGCTGGTACAACCTGGCGATCGGCGTGGGAGCGCTGCCGGCCTCGCTGCTCTTCGGCTTTCTCTGGGACCGCTGGGGATCCATGGCTGCCTTCGACTTCGGCGCCGGGCTCGCCCTGGCCGCGGCGATCGGCATGGCGTTCGTGGTGCGTCCTGGGAGCGCCGGCGTCCTCGCCGGCAGAGGACAGTAAAGAGGAAA
>JBIOVX010000186.1:0-28764 GCA_044868005.1 Thermoanaerobaculia bacterium
GCTGGAGAGGGGGCCAGGGGGTGAGGTCTCGCGCGCAGACCGCCCGGTTAATGCACAACCTCCCGGCGCGCTCCAGCCCGCCCTCCCCGCTCCGGCTTCATCTGCGCTCCACCCCTCCCGCGACTCGATCTCGCGCCCAGCGCCACAGGATTCGTTCCCTCTCGTTTCGCGGGAAAAATCGCCGCCGATCGCGGTTTCACCAGCCGTCCCAAGCTCTCCGGCAACGCGGCAGCCGCTCGAGGAAAGGCCGGTCACGCCGCCGCTTCAGCCGCGCATCACCGTCGTGGAGCGCTCATCCCTTCCCGTCCGCGCGGAGGCGCCGGCCGCCGAGCCGGTCATCCAGATCAGCATCGGCCGCATCGAGGTGCGGGCCACGCCGCCGCCGGCGCAGCCCGCCCGGCCGCGGCCGGCCACGCACGCCGCCATGAGCCTGGAGGAGTACCTGCGCCGGCGCTCGCGGAGGGGCGACGGATGAGCAACGCATTGGCCATTGCCACCACCACGGCGACTCTGCGCTGGCTGCTCGACAAGAAGCTCGACGAATTCTCCCCGGTCCGAGTTACTGCCCGTTCGCCGGACAAAGCGCGCGATACCGCCACCGATGACCAGGTCAACCTTTTCCTCTACCAGACAGCGCCCAATGCCGCCTGGCGCAACATGGACATGCCGCGCCAGCTCAAGCCGGGCGAGACCGGCCACCCACCGCTCCCTCTGACCCTCCATTACCTGCTTACGGCCTACAGCGAAGAGGAAAAGGACGACTTCAAGAGCCAGATCCTGCTCGGCCGGGCGATGAGCATCCTGCACGATCACCCCCTGCTCGACGCGACGGAGATCAAGAACGCGAGCTCGGGCGATCTCAAAGACAGCGACCTCCACGAGCAGATCGAGAGGGTTCGCATCACCCTCGAGCCTCTGCCGCTCGAAGAGCTATCCAAGCTGTGGACGGCCTTCCAGACCCACTACCGGACCTCGGCCGCCTACAAGGTCGACGTGGTGCTCATCGAGAGCACGCGGCCGGCCAAGGCACCGCTGCCCGTGCTGGAGCGCGGCGAGGGCGACAAAGGCGTGACTTCGCAGCCGGACGTGGACTCGCCGTTCCCGACCCTGCTCGGCATCGGCCTGCCCAACGGGCAGCTCAGCGCGCGGCTGGACGATGAAGTGACGCTCACCGGCCTGCACCTGGACGCCGGCACACCCAAGGTGTTGGTGATCAGCCCGCGCTTGACGGATCCCGGTCCTGTCACCATCCTGCCGAACCCTTCGGCCACGGAGATCAAGATCCAGCTCATCAATGATTCAACGAAGTGGGTAGCGGGTTTCTACACGGTGGCGGTCGTCTTCACCAGCGGCAATGACGTGCGAAGCACCAACGAGCTGCCGCTGACGATCGCGCCCCTCATCACATCGGTGCCTCCACCGCTCGATGTCCAGCGCAAAGCCGACGAATCCGCCGAGATAACCCTGCAGTTCAGTCCTGAATTCCGTCCCGGACAGCGCGCCGTGCTGCTGATCGGCGACCGCGAGATCCCGGCAGAGCCTTTGCCGTCGCCTCCGTCACCGACCGACACCCTGACGTTCATTGTCAAGCATGCGCCAAAGGACAAGCTTTTCCTGCGCTTGCGCATCGACGGCGTGGACAGCCTGCTCGTCAAGCGCCAGCCGGGCAAGCCGCCGGAATTCGATACAGGCCAGATGGTGGACATCCATGACTGACGCGGCGGACTGGCAGCGGGGCAACGACGCCTACCTGGCGGCGGCGCTCACGTGGTTGCGCCTACGCCTGGAGCGCTTGGCGGATCAAGGCCGTCCCGCCATTGCGCCCGCCACGCTCGAACCGTCGCCCGCGCCCTCGGCGTCCGCCCCATCCTTGAGAGACCGCTTCCGGCGGCGGGCTCCGGCCGTGGACGCGGCGCGTCCCGTTCTAGCGCTCCCGCCAGCCTCGGACGCCGTCACCGAGCAGCAGGTCGCCGAAGCCGCGGAAGCCATGGCCGCGGCCGAGCGAAGCGATCCATCGCCGGCTTTGATGCTCCTCGCCCAACGGCTCGGGCTCTCCCGCTTCGAGCGCGACGTCCTGCTGCTCTGCGCTGCGCTGGAGCTGGACACCCGCGTCGCCTCCCTCTGCGCCCGCGCCCAGGACGATCCGGCTCGCCCGTATCCGACCTTCGCGCTCGCCCTCGCCCTCTTCGACGATCCTGCCTGGGACGCCCTCTCTCCCGAGCGTCCGCTGCGCTACTGGCGGCTGATCGAGATCAACCAGCCCGGCGCGCAGCCGTTGACCGCCGCTTCGTTGCGCGCCGACGAGCGCATCGTCAACTACCTCAAGGGTCTCAACTACCTCGACGACCGCCTGGCGCCTCTGCTGCTGCCGTTGGAGCCACCGGACCTGGAGGCCGAGCTGCCGCCCTCCCAGCGCGCGGTGGCGGAGGAGATCGTCCAACGGCTGCAAGCGGCCACGCCGGGCGAGCGTCTGCCGGTCACTCAGCTTCTGGGACCGGACTCGCCCAGCAAGCAGCTCGTCGCCTGGCACGCCGCCGCGGCTCTCGGCCTGCGTCCCTACCGGCTCGGCGCCGATCTGCTCCCCGCTCCGATCGCGGATCTGGAGACGCTCGTCCGGCTGGTGCAGCGGGAGATGGCGCTTTGGCCGTTCGCGGTCTATCTCGACGCCTTCGAAGCGGAGAAGTCGACTCCTGCCGAGGGCGCATCCCTCAGCCGTTTCACAGGCCGCTGCAACGGCGTGATCCTCGTGGATACTCAAGACATCCGGCCCGGCCTCGGCGGCGCCACCGTCGCGCTGGACGTGGAAAAGCCCACGCCGGCCGAGCAGCGGTCGGCGTGGGAGAAGGCTCTGGGCGAGAACGCGGGAGAGGCTCCGGCGCGCCTGGCCGGCCAGTTCAGCCTCAACCTCCCGGCCTTGCACCAGATCGCCCGCGAAGCGCTCGCCGCCCCCGTCGATAGTGGCGAGGATCTCGAAACCCGTCTGTGGGACGCCTGCCTGAAGAGCACGCGGCCGCGGCTCGAGTCCCTGGCCCAGCGCCTCGATCCCAAGGCGACGTGGGACGACATCGTCCTGCCCGCCGCCGAGCTCGACCTGCTGCGCCAGCTCGCCGCCCAGGTGGGCTACCGCTCGCAGGTCTACGAGGAATGGGGCTTCGCCGCCAAGCGCACGCGCGGCCTCGGCATCAACGCTTTGTTCGCCGGCGAGAGCGGCACCGGCAAGACCATGGCCGCCGAGGTGCTCGCCAACGAGCTGCGCCTCAACCTCTACCGCATCGATCTCTCGGCCGTGGTGAGCAAGTACATCGGCGAGACCGAGAAGAACCTGCGCCGGCTCTTCGACGCCGCCGAGGACGGCGGCGCCCTGCTCTTCTTCGACGAGGCCGACGCCCTCTTCGGCAAGCGCAGCGAGGTCAAGGACAGCCACGACCGCTACGCCAACATCGAGATCAACTACCTCCTCCAGCGCATCGAGGCCTATACGGGGCTGGCCATCCTGGCGACGAACATGAAAGGAGCGCTGGACACCGCCTTCCTGCGGCGCCTGCGCTTCATCGTCGAGTTCAAGCCGCACGGAGAGGCCGAGCGGCGGGCGATCTGGGAACGCATCTTCCCTCCCGAGACGCGCACCGAGGGCCTGGACTTTGCGCGCCTGGGCCGCCTCAACTTGAACGGCGGATCGATCAATAACGTGGCGATGAACGCCGCCTTCCTGGCGGCCCGCGCCGGCACGGCGGTGACCATGCCGCACGTCCTCGCCGCCGCGCGCACCGAGTTCCAGAAGCTGAACCGTCCGATCAACGAAGCGGATTTCCGCTGGACGGCGCCGGTGGAGGTGGTGGCGTGAAGGTAACCCTTCATATCGAGCGATTGGTCCTGGACGGGATCAACGTCGAGCCCGCGCAGCGGTCGCACCTTCAGGCTGCGGTCGAAGCCGAGCTGGGGCGTCTTCTCGCGGAGGGCGGAGTGGGGGCGGACCTGGCGGGTGGGGGGGCGGTGCCGTCGGTGAAAGCGGAAGGGTTCCAGATAGGTGGGGAAGGCAATCCGGTCCAGCTTGGACGTCAGATCGCGCGGTCTGTGTATGGGGGGATTGGGAAATGAATCAGCGGACGGTGGTGCCGTCGCGGACAGAGAACAAGCCGGCGATCACGGTAGGCATCCTCCAGCGGAAATGTGCGTGCGGTCAGCACTCCGGTGTAGGAGAGTGCGAGGAATGCCGAAAGAAAGGTCAGAGCATCCAGCGGCAGAGGGAGAACGGCTCGGAACACACCATTGTCCCACCGATCGTACATGAGGTCCTGAGTTCCCCTGGGCAGCTGCTTGACTTGGCTACTCGCGGTTTCATGGAGTCGCGTTTCGGCCGCGACTTTAGCGGGGTACGCGTGCATATCGACGCCAAGGCGGCGGAGTCGGCGCGCGCCGTCAACGCGCTCGCATATACCGTGGGCCGAGACGTGGTGTTCGGGGCGGGAAAATATCGGCCAGGAACAAATGAAGGCAAGCAGTTGCTGGCACATGAGTTGACACATGTTGCGCAGAGTAGAACAGCCGCCGGCGGGGCCAGGACGAATCTAATCTTGGGCGGCAAGAACGAGGCATCCGAACTAGAGGCAGAGCAGGTCGCTCTGGAAATTGGTGGCTCGGGCTCGCACGAGTTAGCTCCTGGGGCAGGTCAGTCGGGTCGCAAGAGCGGGTTGGTTTTCACCACGGCCTCAACCGGAAGAGTCCAGCGCCAACCCATAGCATCTCGCGAGCAAGGCGGCGGTCAACAACCAACCTCGCCTAGCGCGACGAACTCGGCTGCCGGAGCTGCCAATACCACGCTGTGGGAGATAACAAAACAATGCGCCAAAGATGTCGGACTACCTTTTCTGATTGGACGCATACCCGTCGTCCTCGCTTGTCTGACTGCGTTCCTCGCTGGACCGGAGGCCGCTCCCGTAGTCTGGCTGTGTTTGAAGTTAACTGGCTTAGTCTTGACCTTGACACAAGTGATTGCGCTGCTCACTTGCATCGGTGCGCGATACTTCAGCCGGCCGCAGCCGGTGGGGGCTGCCGGCTCGGGAATCGGTTCGGGGGCGACCGCTGCGGCTTGACCATGGAAGCAGCGCATCATGACGAAACGCGGCTAGCGGCGTCAGAGAGGGATTGGTAGATCATCATGAGCGACCACGCTTTGACCCAGGCTCAATGGACGGCAACGCCGAGATTAACGCTGGTCAATGGCGCCGTGTTGCAGCGCAAATGTGACTGCGGCAATCACACTACCGCCGGAGGAGAGTGTACGTCGTGCTATCAGAAGCGCTTACAGCGTGCCCCTCGAAACAGTTCCTCTGCCGCCGCTGTGCCTTCCATCGTACATGACGTCCTCCATTCGGCTGGCCGGCCGCTTGACCCGGCAACGCGTGCTTTCATGGAGCCCCGCTTCGGCCACGACTTCAGCCATGTGCGAGTGCATACTGACGCGCGGGCAGCGGAATCGGCGCGGGCGCTGAACGCACTGGCTTATACGGTGGGACGAGACATGGTGTTCGGGGCGGGGCATTACGTGCCAGGGACTGCGGAGGGGCAAAGATTGCTTGCCCATGAGCTGGTGCACGTGGTTCAACAGAGGGTCGCCGCTGAAGGAACGATTCTGCAAGCTGTCGGTGACACTAAGTTGGGAGACAACAGCTCGGGAGCAGAACGAGAAGCAGAGGTGTTCGCTGACCGCGTCGTTCGAGGTGGGCGAGTTGGAAAGGTGGCTAGCTTATCCAGACCCACGATGCAGTTACAAGAGTCTGGGGGTGCCGTGACCGGTGGAGCTGCTGGTGGCGGCGTTTCTGGCAGCACGGCACCAGCTGCTGGCGCAAGGCATATTACGACGATCCACGTCGACATGAATACGCCTCAAAATGTTTCGCTGGATTGGAGCGACGGCACAACCACGCCCAGCATCCAATGCTCGACGGGCCAAGGCCGATGCTGTCCACAGCCTTGTGATCCGCCAAAGAATTATGTGGATGGGTCGAATTGCACTCCGGACGGCACGTTTACTGTCCCCGCCAAGTATCGCCGCACGGGTGGCTTGAATTACTTCGTCTCTTTCGGAACGCGGCAGATTGGACTCCATGAATATAGTCCTGTCGATGGTACACCTCTCTCGCACGGATGCGTCCGCTTACACAGGGCTGATGCGGTCACCGTTTACAACGGCACCGTCCCGAGCGTGACGACCATCAGCGTGACAGGACTGGCTGTTCCCAATTGTCCACGGCCTAGCGCTCCGCAGTGTCCTGAAGCGACGGGATCTCTTCTCGACCAAGGGAGCGGTGCTTCCGAGAGTGCGCTAGCGGGCGCTCCGATGCTCGGAGGCGCCAGCGAACTCGATCCACCTGTCTGAGACGAGCCATCATGACTCCCTTCACCCGCTCCCCGCGCTTGCTCAAAGGCGGCCTCGTGCTGATCGATCCGACCACCGCGGCCGTGCTGCGCATCATCGTGCTGCAGTACAACCCGGACACGCTCACGCGCAGCTTCCAGATTCAGGCGGTGGGACAGGATGGAGGCGACCGCTCGGAGGCCTTCCGCATCAAGGCGCCGCCGGTGGAGACGTTCAAGCTGGAGGCCGAGATCGACGTGACGGACCAGCTCGAGCTGCCGGACCAGGGGCAGAACCGCGTCGCCACCGAGCTGGGGCTCTATCCGCAATTGGCGGCGCTGGAGACGATCGTCTATCCGCCGAGCGCGCGGCTGGAGGAGAACAACCGGCTGGCGAAAGCGGGCACGCTGGAGATCGCGCCGGTGGAAGCGCCCCTCACGCTCTTCGTGTGGAGCAAGACGCGCATCCTGCCCGTGCGGCTGACGGAGCTCAGCGTCACCGAGGAGGCGTTCGATCCGGCGCTCAATCCGATCCGTGCCAAGGTCAGCCTGGGGATGCGCGTGCTGAGCGTGCAGGACGTCGGGTTCGATCACAAGGGCGGCAACCTCTACATGAATTATCAGAAGGAGAAGGAGCGGCTGGCGGTGAAGCTCTCGGGCGGCGCCATCAGCGCGCTCGGCATCGGAGGCATCCCATGATCGATCCGCTGCAGGAGCTGATGAAGCTGGGCGTCTCGCAGGTTTCGCTGGTGCCGGAGACGAGCCGTTACGCCGCCGTGGGGACGGCGAAGCTGGAGACCGCGGAGGGAAAAACGATCATCTATCTGCGCCGGCGTTTCGTGCCGCAGCCGGAGATCTTCGCTCTGCTGCGGGAGCACACGGTGACGCAGGGCGACCGGCTGGACAACGTCACGGCGCAGCACCTGGGCGATCCCGAGCAGTTCTGGCGCGTCTGCGACGCCAACCGCGCGCTGCGGCCGGACGAGCTGACGGAGACGATCGGCCGGCGGCTGCGCATCACCTTGCCGGAGGGCCTACAGGGCGGCGCCGAATGAACAAGAGCTTCTTTCTGACGCTGATGATCGGGCCGGCGGTGCCGGTGCCGGTGCCGCAGGCGGTGCTGGACGCGCTGACCGGCGTGCGGGTGACCACTACGTCGGAGGCGAACCAGCCGAGCGTCTTCGAGCTCACCTTCACGCTCAGCAACCGCTCGCCGCTCCACACCCTGTTCCTGCTCGCCGGCGGCGCCGTGCCGCCGGTCCTCCGCGTCCTCATCATCGTCACCATCGGCGGCTCGCCCGAGGTGCTGATGGACGGCGTGGTCACCGAGCAGCACGTGAGCCCCGGCGGCACGGCCGGCCAGTCGACGCTCACGGTCAAGGGGACCGACCTGACGGCGGTGATGGATCTGATCCCGTTCGACGGCCTGCCCTATCCGGCCATGCCGGCCGAAGCGCAGGTGGCGCTGATCCTCGCCAAGTACGCGGTATTCGGCGTGATTCCGCTGGTGATCCCCAGCCTGCTGATCGATATACCGCTGCCGACGAACATCATTCCGCGGCACAAGGGCACGGACCTCCAGCACGTCCGGAAGCTCGCTGCCAACGTGGGCTACGTGTTCTATCTCAAACCGGGTCCGGCGCCGCTGATGAACTTCGCGTACTGGGGCCCGCAGATCAAGGTGGGAGTGCCGCAGCCGGCTCTCAACATCAACATGGACGCGCACACCAACGTCGAGGAGCTGAGCTTCGACTTCAACGCCGAAGCCAAGGTGTTGCCCATTCTCGTGATCCATAACCAGGAGTCGAAGGTGACGATTCCGATCCCCATACCCGACATCGGCCCTCTCAATCCGCCGCTGGGTGCCGTGCCGCCGATCCCGAAAAAGATCAGGCAGATCAAGACCACGGCGAAGTTCAATGCCATCCGTGCCGCGTTGCTCGGTCTGGCCAAGGCGGCGCGCTCGTCGGACGCGGTCACGGGGCAGGGCAGGCTCGACGTCATCCGCTACGGCCGGGTGCTGCGGGCGCGCGAGCTGGTGGGCGTGCGCGGCGCCGGCGTCGCCTTCGACGGCCTGCATTACGTCAAGAGCGTCACGCACGACATCAAGCGTGGCGAATACAAACAGAGCTTCAGCCTGAGCCGAAACGGTTTGATCTCGACGGTTCCGAGGGTGCCCGTATGAGCGCATGGAGCTACAAAGACTACGGCGTAGAGACCGAAGAAGAGGCCGGAGAAGGGACGGGAGAAGGCGGCGGCAGCTCGTCCTACTACGGCAAGTACCGGGCGACGGTGATCAACAACATCGATCCGCTGCAGATCGGCCGCATCCAGGTGATCGTTCCGGATGTGTCGACGTTCATTCCATCGAGCTGGGCGATGCCGTGCGTGCCGATCGCCGGCAAGGCGATGGGCACCTTCATGGTGCCGCAGATCGGCGCCGGCGTCTGGATCGAGTTCGAGCAGGGAGACCCCGACTATCCGATCTGGGTGGGCGGCTTCTGGGGCATCGCCGCAGAGGTGCCGCCGGCAGCTCTCATACCGCCGGCCATTCCTCCCGGCGGCAACATCGTCCTGCAGACGACGCTGCAGCATTCGGTCGTCATCAGCGACGCGCCGCCGATTCCGGCCATGGCGCCCATACCCGCTCCGGCGCCGCCGGGAACGGGCGGCGTGATCCTGCGCAGCCCGACGGGCGCGATGATCGTGGTGAACGACACCGGAATCTACATCAACAACGGCAAGGGCGCCTCGATCGAGCTCGTCGGGCCGAGCGTGATGATCAACAAGGTCGCCCTGGTGGTGACTTAGAAAAAAAGGTGAGCCATGCCGGGATTCCTCTTGCACGTCGGCGCCACGGTGCTCTGCTCGCACGGCGGGCAGGCGCAGCCGACGGTGCCGAACCCGCGGGTGCTGGTGAGCGGCCAGCCGACGGTGGCGATGACGGCGCCCTACGTGATCGCCGGCTGCGCGCTGCCGCCGCCGCCGGCCGCCAACGGCCCGTGCGTGACGGCGCAGTGGCTCGTCGGCACGGTGCGCGTCCTTTCGAACGGCCAGCCGTTGCTGGTGCAGAGCAGCCAGGCGATCTGCGCGCCCACCGGCACGCCGCTGATCATCGCCGTCACCCAGGTGCGGGCCCTCGCGACATGAGGCCATGGCCATGAATATCGATTATCCATTCCATTTCGACCGCCTCGGCCGCACCGCCACCACGGGTTACGACGACCATGTGCGGGACATGATCGAGCAGCTCCTCTTCACCAATCCCGGCGAGCGGGTCAACCGGCCGGATTTCGGCAGCGGCCTGCTGCAACTGGTGTTCGCGCCGAACAGCCCGGAGCTGGCGGCGGCGCTCCAGTTCACCGTCCAGGCCGCCCTCCAGCGCTGGCTGGGCGACGTCATCGACGTGCAGTCGCTGGAGGTCACCAGCGAGGACTCGACGCTGCGCATCGTCGTGCAGTACGTGGTGCGGCGCACCGGCGAGGCCCGCAGCGAGACTTTCGAACGGAGTGGATCATGATCTGCCTCGACGATCGGCGCCGTCACCGGGTCCGCCAGGCGAAGGCCTGGAACGGCCTGGATTATCTGGAGATCGGCCAGGATGCCGACGGCAACGAAGACCAGCGCGAGCTGATCGTCTTCTTCCTCGACAAGGCGCCGGAGAGCCTGGAGAACCTGCTGCCGGAAAACATTTCCATCCGGCCCTGCGGCCCCGGCCGCGAGGTCAAGGTGGTGGGCTGGCGCGTCTGCCATCTGGAGAATGAAGAGCGCGACGACTGCCTGCACATCACCCTCGACCGGCCGGGCGGCTTCTCACCTTACAAGCTGTGCCTGATCGAGGTGGACGAGAACGGCCGGCCGACGGGCAAGCCGCTGGCCGGGCTCGATCCGCGCTACGCCTGCCTGGAGTTCGGCTTCAAGGTCAATTGCCCGAGCGATCTCGACTGCAAGCAGGAGCGGATCTGTCCGCCCGAGCCGCGCGTCGAGCCGGAGATCAACTACCTCGCCAAGGACTACGCGAGCTTCCGGCAACTGATCCTCGACCGGCTGGCGGTCACCATGCCGGAGTGGAAGGAACGCCACGTCCCCGACCTCGGCATCGCCCTGGTGGAGCTCCTCGCCTACGTGGGCGATCACCTGAGCTATTACCAGGACGCCGTCGGCACCGAGGCCTATCTGGACACCGCCCGCCGGCGGATCTCCGTCCGCCGCCACGCGCGCCTGGTGGACTACCCGATGCACGAGGGATGCAACGCCCGCGTGTGGATCCAGGTGGAGACGGACGCCGACCTGACGCTGGCCCCCGACAGCTTCTACTGCATCACCGGCTTCGATCCCGCGCCGCCCGCCGGCAAGCCGCTCACGGAGGACGACCTGCGCAACCTGCCCGGCGGCCTCTACGAGGTGTTCGAGCCGGTGGCGGGAGACCCGGTGCGGGCTATCGCGTTGCGCGCGGCGCACGACGAGATCCGCTTCTACACCTGGGGCGACCGCGAGTGCTGCCTGCCGCGCGGCGCCACGCGGGCCACCCTGCGGGACGAATGGAAGCCGGCGGAGCAGCCGGAAGAGGTCTACGAGCCGCCGCCGCACTACGGCGACGCCTGCGAGCCGCCGCCACCGCCGCCGAACCCCAAGCGCCGGCTCGCGCTGCGGCCGGGAAGCCTGCTGCTGTTCGAGGAGGTGATCGGTCCGAAGACCGGCCATCCGGATGACGCCGACCGCTCCCATCGCCACGTCGTGCGGCTGACGCGGGTGGAGGAGGGGGTGGACGAGCTCTACGATCCGCCCCGGCCCGTCCTGGAGATCGAGTGGGCGCGGGAGGACGCGCTCCCCTTCCCCCTCTGCATTTCGGCCATCGGCGGCGAGGAGTGCAAGCTCCTGGAGCCGGTGAGCGTGGCGCGGGGCAACGTCTTCCTGGCGGACCACGGCCGGCGGATCTTCGAACCGCTGGGGAGCGTGCCGGCGGGGAAGAGCGACGTCCACTGCGAAGGCGAGGGCCGCAAGTCGGAGGTGCCGCAGGTCCCCGGCCGCTTCCATCCGGTCCTCGCCGAGGCGCCGCTCACCTTCCATCAGCCGGTGCCGGCGCGCACCCGCCGCATGGCCGCCTCGCGCCTGCTGGCCCAGGACCCGCGGCGGGCCGTGCCCGCGGTGGAGCTCTCTCTCAAGGCGCCTTTCGAGCCCTCGGACTGGCGCGTGCGGGCGGGGCTGCTGGACTCCGGGCCGGACGATCTCCACTTCGTGGCCGAGGTGGACGACGACGGCCGCGCCCACCTGCGCTTCGGCGACGGCGAGACGGGCGAGGCGCCGCTCGCCGGAGCCGCCTTCTGGGCGCGCTACCGCACCGGCAACGGCCCCGCCGGCAACATCGGCGCGGAGACCATCCGCCATCTCGTGCTGCGCGGCGGCACGCTCTCCGGCGCCCGCCTCACGCCGCGCAATCCGCTGCCGGCGCGCGGCGGCACGGCCCCCGAGCCGCTGGCCGACGTGCGGCTGCTGGCGCCGTGCACGTTCCGCGCGGAGCTGCAGCGGGCCATCACCGCCGAGGACTACGCGCGGCTCGTCGAGCGCGAGTTCCAGGGCCGGGTGCAGCGGGCCGCCGCCGTGCTGCGGTGGACCGGCAGTTGGACCGAGGTGCTGGTGGCCGTGGACCCGCTGAGCACGGAGGCGGACGTCGAACGGCTGCTGCAGGAGATCCGCGCGGCCCTTCACCGCTACCGGCGGATCGGCCACGAGGTGGCGGTGAAGCGGGCGATGCCCGTGCCGCTGAAGGTCGAGCTGCTCGTCTGCGTGCAGCCACACTTCCTGCGCGGCCACGTCGAGGCCGCGCTGCTGGAGGCGCTGGGCACCCGGGTGCTGGCGGACGGCCGGCGCGGCTTCTTCCATGCGGACAACCTGACGTTCGGCCAGGGGATCGCCCTCTCGCGGCTGCTGGCCGCCGCCCAGGGAGTGGCCGGGGTGGAGAGCGTCGAGGCGCGCACCTTCGAGCGCTTCTTCGAGGGTCCTAACGGCGAGCTGGAGAACGGCTTCCTGCCGCTCGGCCCGCTGGAGATTGCGCGGCTGGAGAACGACCCCCGCTTTCCCGACAGCGGCAAGCTCCGGCTGAAGATGCGAGGTGGCCGATGAGAGACCGATCCCTGAACGAGCCCTGCTCGTGCGGCCGCGGCTGCGACTGCGGTTGCTGCGAAGGCGTCGAGCCGGTGACGCCGCGGCCGATCGCCAACCGTCCCGGCCTCGATGCGCTTTCCTACCGGATCGGCACCCACGCGTCGTTCCTGGAGACCATGCAGGCGCAGCTCTCCTCCCAGGCCTTCCCGGCCCTCGCCGGCCTCACCACGCGCGAGCCGGCCGACGCCTCGCTCGCCCTGCTGGACGCCTGGGCCGTGGTGGCCGACGTGCTGACCTTCTACCAGGAGCGCATCGCCAACGAGGGGTATCTGCGCACCGCCACCGAGCGGCGGTCGGTGCTGGAGCTGGCGCGGCTGGTGGGCTACGTGCCGCGGCCGGGTGTGGCGGCGAGCACCTATCTCGCCTACACGCTGGAGGAGAAGGTCAAGCCGGTGCTGCCGCCTGGCGCGCCGGACGTCGCCGCCGCCACGCTCGACGAGCCGGAGATCGTCATCCCCGCCGGCGCCGCCGCCCGCTCCGTGCCCGGCCCCGGCGAGATGCCGCAGACCTTCGAGACCACCGAAGACCTCGTGGCCCGCGCCGCCTGGAACAACCTGCAGGTGCGGCTCACCCGGCCGCAGCAGACGAAGAAGGTCACCAAGGACTGGGTAGCGGACTGCAAGGCCGTGCCGCTCTACTTCAAGGGCATCGCGACCAACCTGAAGCTGAACGATCCGCTGCTGATCGCGACCGGCGGCGTCAAGCCGGATCTCTTCCGCGTCGTCAAGGTGGAGGCGGACACGGTGAGGGACCGCACCCAGGTCGACGTCCAGCCCTGGCTGATGCCCCCCCCGCCCCCCCCGCCGCCCGCTCCGTCCTCGCTCGTGCTCGCGGAAACGGACGCGGTGATTTCTGCCATGGCTCCCCGGGAGACCGGAGTTTCAGCCGAGGCGGTGCGCGAAATCGTGGAGCGGGCGAGCGATCTGGAGACGCTCAGGATCTCCCGCGGCGCCAGCGCCAAACGGGTCCTTTCCCATCTGGAGCCGGTGAAGGCCGTCCTCGACGCGGGAGCCGGAGAGCCCGAGCTGCGCGCCGCCATCGCCGAGGCGTTGCCCAAGCTGCAGGAGGAGCACGCGGTGGCGGTGGAGAAGAACGCCAACCGGCTGGAGCCCTGGATCGGCGGCCTGATCGCGGACCTGGAAGGCGCGGCCGCCGAGAACCCCACGATTTCCGCCGAGGCCGCCGCTGAGATCTCTCCGCAGAGGATGTACCTGAACACCGGCAACTGCGATGAAGAGCCCGCCGCCCCCCGGACTACGAGCCTCACCAACGTGCTCGAGTCGCTCGGCACGCAACCCCGGCCGCAGGTGCGCAACGCCGCGAACCTGCAGCGCGACGTGAATCAGCTCTTCGCTCCCGACTCGGACCTCGCGGCCCGGCTGCTGACCGTGGCCAAGCCGGAGCTCGCCGGCGTGCTCTACAAGGCATGGGCGAACGTGCCGGCCACCGCGGCGCCCACGCTCAAGATCTGCGCCCTGCGCACGCGGGCCGCGGTGTTCGGCCACAACGCGCCGCTGGAGCCGGTGCGCAACAGCGCCGGCGTCATCATCGGCGGCAAGGAGTGGGAGCTGCCGCGGAAATCCGGCTCATCGAGAGAGGACTTCAAGATCCTGTTGGAGCCCAACCTCGTCGACCGCGGCTTGGAGCTGAGAGTCGAGATCACGCTCGGATCGTTCCCGCCCATCGAGAGGCCTTTCTCACCGGTGCAAGCCGGTAAAGAAGAGACCCTCCCGTATCCGCAGGCCACGGAGACCATTCTGTTCAAGACCAACACAGTCCAAAGCTTCTCCGGGCTGCCTTTCGAATTCGAGTTCCTTTTCAAGAACCGCGGCCTGGTCGTCACCCTGCGAGGGTTGCAGGAGGACGAGCGCCCGTTCGAGCGGCTCGTCGCTTCCAGCAGCCTTCCCGGAACGGTCACAGCGACTTTCCTCATTCCGTCGCCATCGTTTACGTTTTCCTCGTTTTCCTCGCTGCCAGCTTCCGACTTTTCCTCGCTGCCAGCTTCCGAGCCGGTCGTGACCGGCGAGTTCTACTCCATCGAGGTGGCGGGGACGATCCTCGGCCCGGGCGAGGAAGACCAGGCGCTGTACCTCGACAACTCCTATCCGCAGGTCCAGCCCGGCGGCTGGATCGTCCTGGAACGGCCGGACCTGGAACGGCCGGGCAAGTCGCGGCTGGTCATCGCCACGGCGCTGGCGGTCAGGGATGTCTCGCGCGCCGCGTACGGCATCACCGGCAAGAGCACGCGCGTCGAGCTGAGCGAGCCATGGCTGCAATCCACGCCTCCGGACACCTTCGCGGTCATCCGCGGCACGGCGGTCTTCGCCCAGTGCGAGGAGCTGACGCTGGCGGAGGAGCCGATCGATCCGGTCGTCGAAGCGCTCTGCGGCAAGGAGATCGAGCTGGCCGGCCTCTACGACGGTCTGCAGCCGGGCCGCTGGCTGATCCTCAGCGGCGACCGCACGGACGCGGGGGAGATCGACAAGAACACGAAGAAGCTCATCGTTCCGGTGGCCGGCGTCCCGGCCGCCGAGCTGGCCATGATCGCCGGAATCAAACAGGGGGTGAGCCGGATCAAGCCGGACGGTTCCACGGAGATCGATCTGCCGGGCGACCGCATCCACACCACGCTGACGCTGGCGCAGCCGCTGGCGTACTGCTACAAGCGGGACACCCTCAGGATCTACGGCAACGTGGCGCACGCCACGCACGGCGAGACCCGCTCCGAGGTGCTGGGCAGCGGCGACGCTTCCAAGCCTCACCAGTCGTTCACCCTCAAGCAGCCGCCGCTCACCTGGGTCTCGGCGCCGACGCCTTCGGGCATCGCCAGCACTTTGCAGGCGCGGGTCAACGACGTGCTGTGGCACGAGGCGGGCTGCCCGGCCGGGCTCGGGCCGGCGGACCGGATCTACTTCTTGCGCATCGACGACGGCGGCCAGACCACCGTCGTCTTCGGCGATGGCAAGCGCGGCGCCCGGCTGCCGACCGGGGCGGAGAACGTGCGGGCGAAGTACCGCAGCGGCATCGGCAAGGAGGCCAACGTCAAGGCGGGCCAGATCAGCCAGCTCGCCACCCGGCCGCTGGGAGTCAAAGAGGTGATCAATCCCATTCCGGCCACCGGCGGCGCCGGCGCCGAGAGCCGGGACCAGGCGCGGCGCAATGCGCCGCTGGCGGTGATGGCGCTGGACCGGCTCGTCGGCGTGCAGGACTACGCGGACTTCGCCCGCACCTTCGCCGGCGTCGGCAAGACGAGCGCGACGCGCCTCTCGGACGGCCGCGTCCAGCTCATCCACGTCACCATCGCGGGCGAGGACGACATTCCCATCCGCGAGGAATCCGATCTCTTCCTCAACCTGGAGGAGGCGCTGCTGCGCTTCGGCGATCCGCGCCAGCCGCTGCAGTTGGCGCTGCGCCGGCGCTCCTTCCTGGTGGTCCAGGCCGAGGTGCGGGTGCTGCCGGACTACCTGTGGGACAACGTCGAGCCGAAGATCCGCGCCGCCATGGCGGAGGCGTTCGGCTTCGCGCGCCGCGACCTCGGCCAGGACGCGATGCTGAGCGAGGTCTACCGCGCCATCCAGGGCGTGCCCGGAGTTCACTACGCGGACGTGAACCTCTTCGCCAGGCGCGATCCGGAGAACCTGGAGGAAGAGCTCGCGCTCGCGGATCCGCCGCCGAGCCGGCTGCCGGCGAGCCTCGCCCACATCGAGGAGGGCAAGATCCAACCCGCGCAGCTCCTCTATCTCACGCCCGAGGTGGCGGACACCCTGATCCTCAAGGAGCGCAAATCATGAGCGGCCCCGCCAGTTCCACCCATGGCAGCGGCAGGGAGGACCGCCTCTACGACCTCCTGCCCGCCGTCTACCGGCAGCGCGACGCCGACCAGGGCTATGCGCTGCGCGACCTGCTGCGGGTCATCGCCGGGCAGGTGAACGCCGTCGAGGACGATATCGCCCAGCTCTACGAGAACTGGTTCATCGAGACCTGCCAGGACTGGGTCGTCCCCTACATCGGCGACCTGATCGGCTACCGGTCCGTGCACGACGCGGGCGAGCCGGGCGAGGCCGGCACCGCCGCCGGCGTGCGGCGCAACCGGGTCCTCTTCCCGCGCCGCGACGTGGGCAACACTTTGCGCAGCCGGCGGCGCAAGGGCACGCTGGCGCTGCTCGAGCAGCTCGCCCAGGACGTGGCCGGCTGGCCGGCGCGGGCGGTGGAGCTCTACAGGCTCGTCGCCTTCACCCAATCACTCAACCACCTGCGGCTCCGCCGCGGCCGCACGGTCGACGTGCGCCGCGCCGGCGATCTGATCCGTCTCGGCGGCCCGTTCGACCGGCTGGCCCACACGCCCGACGTGCGCCGCGTCGCCTCGCTGCACAGTCCCGGCCGGCCGAACCTCCCCGGCGTCGGCCTCTTCCTCTGGCGGCTGCGCTCCTACTCCGTCAGCAAGACCGCGGCGTACTGCAAGGAGAAGGGCAATCACCACTTCACTTTCAGCGTGTTGGGCAACGACGCGCCGCTCTACGTCAAGCCGGAGCCGGAGAGCGAGCCCACCCACATCGCCGAGGAGCTGAACGTCCCCATGGCTCTCGGGCGGCGGCTCTTCGCGGAGCACAAGGAGAGCTACTACGGCGCCGGCAAGAGCCTCCAGATCCTGCGCGTGGTCAAGGACAAGAAGCAGGTGGAGACCGTCACGCCCATCTCCGCCGAAGAGATCGTCGTCGCCGACCTCAGCGACTGGCACTACCAGCCCCGCAAAGGCCAGGTGGCGGTGGATCCGGAGCTGGGCCGCATCGCGTTTCCGGCGCGCCACGTGCCGAAGCACGGCATCCGCGTCGTCTACCACTACGGCTTCAGCGCCGATATCGGTGGCGGCGAGTATGACCGGCCTTTGTCGCAGCCGGCGGGGGCCAAGGTCTATCCCGTCGGCCAGAAGGAGGATCTGAAGCACATCAACGACGCGCTGGATCAGTGGCGCGACGACCATCCTCACCACGCCGTCATCGAGATCACCGACAGCCAGGACTACGTCGAGGAGATCAACGTCACGCTGAAGAAGGACCAGACGCTGCAGCTCCGCGCCGCGCGGCGCAAGCGCCCGGTCATCCGCCTGCTCGACCGGCAGACCTCCGCTCAGGACTCCCTCACCGTGGACGGCGAAGCCGGCAGCGCCTTCACCCTCGACGGCCTGCTCATCACCGGCCGGGGCGTTCACGTCGAGGGGGATCTGGCCGCCGTCACCGTTCGCCATTCGACGTTGGTGCCCGGCTGGGGCCTGCACGGCGACTGCGCTCCCCGGGAGCCGGCGGAGCCCAGCCTGGAGCTGCTCAACGTCAGCGCCGAGGTCGCCGTCGAGCACTCCATCGTGGGCTCCATCCTGGTCAACCAGGACGAGGTGGCCACCGATCCGGTCCGCCTGCACGTCAGCGACAGCATCGTCGACGCCACCCATGACGAGCTCGAGGCGGTCAGCGCGCCGGACGGCCTGCCGGCCCACGCGCTGCTCACCGTACAGCGCAGCACGGTGTTCGGCGAGGTCCTCGTCCACGCCCTGGAGCTGGGGGAGGACAGCATCTTCGCCGGCCTGCTGCGGGTGGCCCGCCGCCAGCTCGGCTGCCTGCGCTTCTCCTCCTACGTCCCGGGCGAGCGCTCGCGCACGCCCCGCCGCTTCGAGTGCCAGCCGGACCTGGCGGAGGAGGCGGCGGCCGCGTGCCTCATCGACCCGGCCGAACGCGAGGCCGCCAAGGCGCCGGCGCGCGAGCGGGTGCGGCCGATCTTCCGCAGCAGGCGCTACGGCTCGCCCGTCTATGCCCGGCTCGCCGACGGTTGCGCCGAGGAGATCCGGCGCGGCGCCGAGGACGAGTCGGAGATGGGCGTCTTCCACGACCTTTTCGAACCCCAGCGGGCCGCCAACCTGCGCGCCCGTCTCGACGAATACACACCGGCCGGCGAGGACGCGGGCCTGATCTTCGCCGACCAGGAGGCACCATGAAAGGCGACTTCACCCGAGTGACCTTCGACCCCGCCAAGCAGTACACCCGCGTCCTGATGCAGCAGGGGCGCGTCCAGCTCGACGCCGACTGGAACGAGCAGGCGGACATCCTTCTGTACCACCTGCGCGCCCTGGCGGCGGACCTGATCGGCCCCTTTGGCGCGCCTCCCGGAGCGGACGGCACCGCGGGCCGGGGGTTCAAGCTCGTCGCGCGCCGCAAAGCCGACGGCCACCTCTTCGGCTTGTTCCTCCTGCCGGGCCGCTACTACGTCGACGGCATCGCCGCCCGGAACACCACGGAGTGGCCGGTGCCAAAGCTCGATCCCGGCGCCCGCTTCCTGCTCTACCTGGACGTGTGGGAGCGGCACGTCACCTATCTGCAGGATGACCTGCTGCGCGAGGTGGCGCTCCTGGGGCCGGACACGGCCACGCGGTCGAAGGTGGTCTGGCGGATGGGGTCCACGCACGAGATCCCGCAGCCGATCCGGGACCTGGAGCCCGATCTCACGATCGACAAACTGACCTGCCGGGCCGTCCGGCGTCACTGGAGAAGCTGGGTGGAGCAGTTGCAGCCGCCGCAGCGCGGCCGGCTCAAGGCGCGCGCGCGGCCCGGCACGCCGGACGACACCGATCCCTGCCTCTCCTCCCCCGAGGCGCGCTATCGCGGCGAGAACCAGCTCTATCGGGTGGAGATCCATGCCGGCGCGGCGAAATCCGACGACACGGCGACGTTCAAGTGGTCGGCGGACAACGGCTCGGTGGTGTTTCCCGTCCGCGCTGTGGAGCCGGCGAAGGAGAGCGATCAGACGACGGTGATCCTCGAGCACCTGGGGCGCGGCGAAGGCTCCGGCCTGATCCAGGACGACTGGGTGGAGATCGTGGGCGGCACGGAGGACCTGCGGCAGGGGACCGATCCTCTGTTGCAGGTCGCCAGCGTCGACGCCGAGCGCCGGCGGGTCGTCCTCAAGGGCAAGCCGCCTTCCGAGCTGGGTCAGCCGTGGATGCTCCGGCGCTGGGACCACCGGCGCGGCATCGCGCGCAAGGCGCTGAAGAGCAACGGAGTCTACCCCGTCGTCGAGGGCGAATGGCTCGACCTCGAAGACGGCGTGCAGATCTTCTTCGACAAGCCTCCGCAAGGAACTTTCAACGCCTACCGCTCCGGCGACTACTGGCTCATCCCCGCCCGCGTCGCCACGGGCGACGTGGAGTGGCCGGGACCGCCGGACGCTCCGGAGTCCCGTCCGCCCCACGGCGTCGAGCATCACTACGCACCGCTGGGGCTCCTCACTGTCAACGGCGACAATGTGGAATATCAAGACTGCCGTACGACCTTCGGCACGACGGTCTATTCGCTGAGCACCGGCGTGGCGGACTGGCAGCTCATGGCGGAACAATCCATTCCGGGTGTTTACGGGAAGATTCCACGGCCGGCGGACATCGTCCTGCTCCCCGACAATGCCTGGGACCTGATTCCCGGAGCGCATTGGATCTCCTCCAACCCCAGGCGCGCCGCGGACTTCCCCACAGGCGACTATACCTTCGAGTTGAGGTTCGACCTCTGCGCCTGCTTCCACCATCCGCGCATCTGGTTCTATCTGCTGGCGGACGACAAAGCGGAGATTTTCCTCAACAAGACGAGCATCGGTAAGCATGCCGGTTTCAACAACACGCCGTTCCACTACGAGGAGACCAAGCCGGCCAAACTGCTGGTGGACGGGGAGAACCTGCTCACCGTCGTGGTCAACAACGTGCCCAAGGACACCCCGATGGGATTCATCCTGCACGGAGCCGTGGAGGACGATTGCCGCTGCCGCTGAGGCCGCGGCTCCAGGACAGGGGGTGAGGCTTCACGGGCTCACCGGCGCCTTTTCTGCTATAGGCGGCAGTGCGCCGTATAATCCTTCAGAATGGCTCCGCGCTTCGACTCCGAGAACCTCACGCTCGACCTCTCCGTCGCCGATCTCCTCGAAGGACCGCTGCGCAGCCTCGGCTTCTCCAGCCGCGGCGGCTACGAGCGGATGTGGCTCGGGCAGGCCATCCATGGGAAATACCAGGAGCAGGCGCTCGAAGGGGATCCCTCCTACCGCCGCGAGGTCGCCGTCGCCTACTCCTTCGAGCACCGCGGTTGGAAGGTGACCGTCCAGGGCCGCATGGACGGCCTGCGGCGCGATCCGGACGGCGCGCTGGTCGTCGAGGAGATCAAGTCCGTGCGGCGCGGCGGCAGCCTGCCGCCGGCGGTGCGCGAGAGCTACCAGCGCCAGGCCCTCCTCTACGCCTGGATGCTGTCGCAGAAGGAGACGGCGCCCGTGCGCGCCGAGTTGGTGCTGATCGCGATCGGCAGCGACGAGACCGAGCGCGAGGCCCTGGAGCCGGACTTCCGATATCTCGAAGCCGCCATCCGCCGGCGCGTCAACTCCCTGCTCCACGCCTGGGAAGCCGAGCGCCGCCGCGCCGCCGACCGCCACGCGGCGGCCGAGCGCCTCGTCTTCCCCTACGGCGAGCCGCGGCCCGGCCAGGAGCTGATCCTCGCCGCCGTCGAGACCGCCGTCGCCAACCGCGAGCACCTGCTGCTGCAGGCGGCCACCGGCATCGGCAAGACGGTCGCGGCCCTCTTCCCCGCCCTGCGCTACGCCCTCGCCCACGACAAGCGCCTCTTCGTGCTCACCGCCAAGACCACCCAGCAGCAGATGGCCACCGCCGTGCTCGCGCTCCTCAACCAGGAACGAGCGTTCCGCTCCCTGCGCCTGCGCGCCAAGGCGAAGATGTGCGCCAACGATCAGATCCTCTGCCACGAGGAGTACTGCCGCTTCGCCAAGGACTACGGCCTGAAGATGGCCACCACCGGCGTGCTCGGCAGGATCTACGAGGACTACGCGGGCATCGAGCCGGACGACGTCTTCCGCCTCGCCAAGGAGAACGAGGTCTGCCCGTTCGAGGTGAGCCTGGAGCTCTCGGGGCGCGTGCAGGTCACCGTCTGCGATTACAACTACGCCTTCGATCCGTACGTCTCCCTCTCGGAGTTCGCCGCCGGCGAAGACCTCTCGGACGTCATCCTGATCATCGACGAGGTCCACAACCTGGTGGACCGCGGGCGCGGCTACTACAGCCCGGAGCTCTCCTCCAACCAGGCGCGCCGCGCGGCGGCCGCCGTAGGGAGCTGGGGCGAGCCGATCCACCGGCGGATCGAGATGCTCTGCCTCGAGCTCGCGGCGCTCATCGACAGCGCCGTGGCCGACGCGCTGGAGGAAGGGCCGCCGGGCGAGCGCGCCGTCGAGTGGCCGCTGCCGGAGGACAATCTCTGGCGCCTGCGCCCGGAGCTCGACGCCGCCTTCGTCGACTACCTGGAGCACCAGCGCGAGACGCGCACCTTCCGGCCCGAGGATCCCTTCGTCAACCTCTACTTCGACGTCCTCCGCTTCTTGAACGGCCTCGCCGTCTCCGACGCCGCCTTCAGCCATTACGTCGAGCACCGCGGCGGCGACGGCCGGCTGAAGATCCTGTGCAAGGACCCCAGCCGCTTCCTCGGCGCCGTGATGAACCGCGCGCACGCGGCGGTCGGCCTCTCGGCCACCCTCTCGCCGCCCGAGTTCTACACCGGCCTGCTCGGCTTCGAGGCCGGCCGCACCGCCTTCGTCGAGATCCCCAATCCGTTCCCGGCCGAAAACCGCCGCATCGTCATCGATTCGAGCGTCGCCACCGCCTATCGCGTGCGGCCGGCGAACTACGACCGCATCGCCGAGCGCCTCGCCACCTTCGCCGACTCGGTGCCGGGAAACTGCCTCGCCCTCTTTCCGAGCTACGCCTTCCTGGCCGAGGTCACCGGCCGCATGAAGCTGCGCGTCAAGCGCGTGCTCGTCCAGCGCCCGGCGGACAGCGACCAGGAGCGCGAGCTGCTCCTCCACGCCCTGCGCTCGGCGATCTTCGGCGACGTGCTGCTGGTGGCCGTGGCCGGCGGCGTCTTCGCCGAGGGCGTGGACTATCCCGGCGAGGTGTTGAAGGCGGTGGCCGTGGTCGGGCCCTGCCTGCCGGCGGTGACGCTGGAGCAGCAGCTCCTCAAGGACTATTACCAGGAGCGCTTCGACCGCGGCTTCGAGTACTCCTTCGTGGTGCCGGGCATGACGCGCGTCGTCCAGGCCGCCGGCCGCCTCATCCGCTCCGCCCAGGACACCGGCGTCATCGCCCTTTTCGACCAGCGCTTCCTGCACGCCCCCTATCGCCAATACCTCCCCGGCGACTGGCTCCCCGAAGAAGGAGCCGGCGCGCTGGTGGGGAACCCCGCCACGGTGGCGGAGGAGTTTTTTCGGGCGTTGGCGATGAAGGGTGAACCAACGCCCGGGGTCTCGATTCCCTAGCAGCGATGATTCTCTATGTATCGGGCTCCGCTGATCTATGACCCACCGGTGCTAATTCCTAGAAACGGAAACGCACGCCCGTCCCCCTTTGCCCTGAATGTACAGTTGGGGGCATAGCCGTTGTGGCTGGTGGCACAACTGTCGTGGCATAGAGCCTCAACCCTTGTGGCTCTATGCCAGAGAGACGAAGGCTGTCGGCACAAAGCTTGAGGCATAGAACACAGTTACTATGGTTCATAGCCTTAATACTTACGGCTCTATACCGCGATGCTTGTGGCTTATGGCACAACAGCTGTGATAGTAGGCGCAGTCGTTGTGGCACAGAGCCTCAGCCTCTCTGCCGACAGGAATGCCCTCGTGTACTGGGGACTTTCCCCGCCTACCCGGCTCCATTCCTTTCCGTCCTCCCGGATATGCACTATAGAGACGGCCTGACGTAGCTGATACAGGGAGCCCTGTCCCCCTGGACGCCGCCGCCGCCACGGGCTGGCTCTGCTAGCATCTTCTGAAGCAATGCCCACCAGCGATAAACCCCGCTCCGGGGCAGGAAACCTCCATCTCCTCGACGAAAGGCGTTCCGCCCACGCCTCCATCCGTGGCTATCTTTATCAGACCTGCCTCGGCGTCCTCCGCTGGCTTGACCTCCAGCCGAACGAGATCCTGCTCTGCGAGGGGGACGAGGACCTCGACCGCTTCCTCCTCGGCGGCGGGGCCGTCAGCGAGCAGGTCAAGGCCTACACCGGCGGGCTGAGCATCACGGATCGGGTGGTCCGCGACTCCCTCCGCAACTTCCTCCGGAGCTACGTTGCCCTCAAGCGGCAGCGCGGCGAGACCCGGAAGTTCGTCTTCACTACCACCGCCTATGAGAAGAAGCGCCGGGACGGCGTGGATTTCGCTCTCCTGAAGAAGTGGAAGGAGGGGAATCGTACCTCCAAGGTGGTCGGCAGGGTCCGGTCTCTCGTCAAGCCGGCCAAGAACGATCCGAAGAAGAAGGAGGTCGAAGAGGCGCGGACTTGGCTGGACGAGGAGGCGGAAGGTTGGAAGGGGTTCATGGATGCCATCGACTGGTCCTTCGACGCGCCGGACCTGGACGGAATCCGCCAGACGATCCGCAACCGCCTTGCTTCACAGGCGGACACCCGCATTCTCCCCGCTGGCAATCTCCTCGACCGCCTCATCGTCCGCGTCCTCGAGGCCCACATCAAGAAGGAGCCCAGGGATCGGGCGTTGACCCGCAAGGATCTTTCCGACCTCATCGACACCGCCCGCACCGACATCGGGACTTGGGCCGCAAGCCACATGGCGGCTCGAATCCGAGCCGTATTCGATGAGGTGGGGCAGATCAAGCGGCTGCTCCATCCCAACACCGACCGTCTGCCGCCGAACGCGTCACCAGGCAAGCTCCTGACGGCAGCGTATGAGGTAATCCCCTTCGACGAGAACGGACGCCGTGAGGAGTTGGATCTCCTCGCCTCCTGGTGCAACCAAGCCGAGAACCAAAGCGTCCTTCTGCTCACCGGAGAGGGAGGTTCAGGCAAGACACGGCTGATGATCGAGTGGTGCCGTCGCCTCCGCCATCAAGGCTGGCACGCAGGGTTCCTGCGGAAGGACCGTGATGAGGGCGAGATCGATCCGCTGCTGGAGGGCTCGGCCCCACGCCTGGTTGTGGTGGATTATGCTGAGACCCGCCTCGGGGTCGTCCAACCGCTCCTGCTCAAGATGGGCCTGGCCTCTGACGGAGAGGGACCCAAGCTGCGCGTTGTCCTCCTCGCGCGTCGTCAGGCGGATTGGTGGGAAAGCCTTCCACGGATCGACCGTCCCGTAGAAGATCTCCTGTTGCGCTCTCCTAAACCTCAGCCGATCACCGCATTGCTGCCGACGAATCCGGCCGAGCGCCAACGGTCCTTCGATACGGCCGTACAAGGCTTTGCCTGGCAACTCGACCGCAAGGCTCCGGCAGATCTGCACATCCCTGACCTGACTCGTACTGAATTCGGTCGTGCTCTTTATCTCCACATGGCTGCTCTCGCGGCGCTCCAGGGAGAACAGATTGAGACGGCGGAAGATGCGCTGGAACAGACGCTGGCCCACGAACGTCGCTTCTGGCAGAGGCAGGCTGAAGATCTGACGGAAGCACTGGAAGCAGCAGTCGCAGCTGTGACTCTCGTCGGAGGAACCGCCACTTCCTCGCAGGCTCAGGTACTCCTCGCCCGGGCTCTGCAGCCGTTCGCCCTACAGCAGCGGGAAGTCCGAACTGTCCAAAGAGTCCTCCGAGACCTCTATTACGGATCAGGGGAACGCTATCTCGATCCTCTGCAGCCAGACATCCTCGGCGAGCAGTTGATCGCCGAAGCCCTCGCCAAAGACGACGGCCTGCTGGGCAGGGTGCTCGATGAGGCGACTTCCGAAGAGGGTTCCTCCGCCCTGACCGTGCTTACCCGTCTGGCACAACGCCTTTCGGACCAGCGGCGCTGGATCAAGGTTGGCCTTCATGGACGTCTAGAGCACTTGGGCGAGACCGCTCTCGAAGTCGCCATCAGCACAGGTGATCCACTCGGAATGGAGCTTGCCGCTGAGCTTGCTGGCGGCTCATCGATCGACGTGGTGCTTCGTATCCAAAAACGCTGCGATGAGGAGAGATACCAATCCTCCGTCCCCCTTAGAGAGGTGGCTCACATCGCGACAGAAAGAGGCCTCGCGTTACTTCGGGAACGGCGAAGCGACTTAGACGAAACCCAGCAGATTGAGTACTCAAGGTTGGCCAACAACCTGGGCGTCAGGCTCAGCGAACTCGGCCGACGCGAGGACGCACTCGACGCCACACGCGAGGCTGTCGAGATCAGGAGGCAACTCGCGCAACTCCGTCCCGACGCGTTCCGACCCGTTCTCGCCACGAGCCTCAACAACCTGGGTGTCATGCTGAGCGAACTCGGCCGCCGCGAGAAAGCGCTCGACGCCACCAAAGAAACCGTCGAGATCTATCGACAACTCGCACAACAACGGCCCGACGCCTTCCTATCCGACCTAGCAATGAGTCTCAATAACCTGGGCACAATGCTCAGCGGTCTCGGCCGCCGCGAGGAAGCGCTCGACACTACCAAAGAAACCGTCGAGATCTATCGACAACTCGCACGGGAACGGCCTGACGACTTCCTCTCCGGTTTAGCAATGAGCCTTAATAATCTGGGCAACAGGCTCAGTGACCTCGGCCGCCGTGAGGAAGCGCTCGATGCCGCCAAAGAAGCCGTCGAGATCAGAAGACGACTCGCAGGGCAACGGCCCGACGCCTTCCTCCCCTTTCTCGCCACAAGCCTCAACAACTTGGGCAACAGACTCAGCGAACTCGGCCGCCGCAAGGAAGCGCTCGACGCCACCAAAGAAGCCGTCGAGATCTATCGACAACTCGCACAACAACGGCCCGACGCCTTCCTCCCCGATCTAGCAATGAGTCTCAATAACCTGGGCACAATGCTCAGCAACCTCGGCAGCCGCGAGGAAGCGCTCGACACCACCAAAGAGGCCGTCGAGATCAGAAAGCAACTCGCACGGCAACGACCCGACGCCTTCCTACCCTATCTCGCCATAAGCCTCAACAACTTGGGCAACAGACTCAGCGACCTCGGCCGCCACGAGGAAGCGCTCGACGCCACCAAAGAGGCCCTCGAGATCTATCGACTACTCGCACAACAACGGCCCGACGCCTTCCTCCCCGATCTAGGGATGAGCCTCAACAATCTGGGCATCAGGCTCAGCGAGCTCGGTCACAGCGAGGAAGCTCTCGTCCTCACCAACGAGGCCGTCGAGATCTATCGACTACTCGCAAGACATCGGCCTGACGCCTTCCTGCCCAATCTCGCGGGGAGCCTCGGCAATCTCAGCGGAATTCATCGTGAGCTTGGACAGGCCGAGCAGGCATTTCAAGCCATCGACGAAGCGATTCGGATCTACTCGCCGTTCTTCCTGCGCCTTCCCATTGCGTTCGCACCTTGGATGGCCGTGATGCTGAAGATCTATCTTGGTCGGGCCGCATCCGCGGGTAAGGAGCCGGACGAGGCATTGCTCGCCTCTATCCGCGAGACGCTCCAATCCATTACGCCTGCTCAAGAGCCCGAGGCTTGAGGCGCGCAACCACTCGCGGCGGCTTTACGGCAGACCTTCGCGCAACCAATCGACAAGCGCCGCCGTCACTTTCGGTGATCGCCGGCTCAGGCGAACGACATGGAAGCCACTCCGATCCTCTGTTACAAGCGGACGTTCGGCCGCTTGTCTCACCAGCTCGCTGACGGCCTGACCGAGAGTCAGCCGGTGACGTGTAGCGTAAGCTTTCGCCGCTTCCAACGCATCGTCTTCGAGCTGAAGAGTCGTCCTCGGCATAGAAGCACCATATTACAGTTCTGATGCTTCACGATTGAGCAGGCGCCAGCCGGAACCAACCCGCCAGGCGCGTGGATCTCACCGCTTCAGCAGGAAGATCAGCCCGTCGGAGATCGTCCCCTGCCAGTTGGCGTAACTGTGCCCGCCGATGTACTCGGAGAAGAGGAGATCGTAGCCCTTGGCGCGCAGGGTCTCCTCCAGGCGGTGGTTGGCGCCGTACAGGTTGAGTCCGGTGACTCCGGGCCGGGCTTCCAGTGAGCCGACGTCGAGGTAGAAGCGCAGAGGCAGCCGCGGACGGGCAGCGAATTGGCGGACCAGCCATTCGAACTCGGAGTCCCTCTCCGGCTTCCACCAGAAGGCTCCGGATTGGGAGAGCACGTTGCCGAAGAGATCCGGATGCTCCAGAGCGGCACAGGCCGCTGCGAGACCGCCGAGACTGGAGCCGACGAGCACCACGCCGCCAGGCTCCGAGGTCACGCGGAATCCCTTCCGCGACCAGGGCAACAGCTCTTCGGCCAGGAAACACGTGAACGTGCGGTTGCAGGAGAGGTCGCTCTCCCTCTCGTCCGCTTCGAGCTGGCCGATCAGGACCGCGACGACCGGCGGGATGCGGCCCGCCGCGATCAGGTTGTCGAGGATCGTCGGCAAGGGGATCAGGTCGCGGTATCCCGTGCCGTCGAAGACGATCAGCAGCGGATACGGCTGTTTGGCTCCCGCCTCGTAGCCTGGAGGCGTGTAGACGGCCACGGGCCGGCGGCCTCCCAGGACCGCGCTCTCGAGGGTCATCCCCTCCTTCACCGCACCGGCGGGAGTCCCCGGCCGCCGCGAGATCCAGGGCTGCGCGGGCGCGTCCGGCAGCTCGGCGACGGAGAACAGAGGCGGTCCGGCTGGCGGATGCCACCGCGGGTTGAGCGGATCGACCGTCGCGGTCTTGCGGATGTTCTCCGGCCCCTCCGGTGTGGCTCCGCGGAAGGGAGCGAGCCGGTAATTGAACCGCGCATCCTTGCGGACGGTAGAGGTGCGGAACCACACGTTCGTGCCTTCGAGCCGCGCCATCAGGGCTTCGCCGGAGAGGCTCCCGAGGAGAAACACGCCGCGCGTTCCCGGGTCGCCGCGCCAGAGGAAGGTGACGAGCGCGAGGTTGGCGTCCGCGGGCGCCGGCTCGACGAGGGGAGTCCCTTGCTTCGCGATCTCCTCCCAGAACTTCCCGACGCTCGCCGCATCGCCGCCGCGCACCTGCGCCGCGAGCGCGAGGAGGCGGGGGCTCGTCGGAGTCGTCGGAGCGGCCGGCGGCTCCTCCGCTCCGGATACGCAACCTGCCGCGACGATCAGCCACAGGCAGCCGGCGCCAAGGATCGCTCTCGCGTTGATCGTCTCGGGCATGACGGGATCTCCTGATCCTCAATATACGGAGAAAACGGAGAAGTCATCGCACCGCCGGGAAGAGAGGAGGGGAAAACAGAATGCCAAGGGTCGTAGCGGCGGGCCTACGCGCCCGCCGTTTTCCGCTCCGCGTACCAACAGACGGCG
>JBIOVX010000187.1:0-9990 GCA_044868005.1 Thermoanaerobaculia bacterium
CGACGACCCCGGTCCGCAGGTCGAGGGCCCCGGTCGGCTCGTCGCACAGCAGCACGTCGGGCCGCTTGGCGACCGCGCGCGCGATCGCGACGCGCTGCTGCTCGCCCCCCGAGAGCTGCGACGGGAAGTGGTCGAGCCGCTTTCCGAGCCCGACGAGCGCGAGCGCCTCCTCCGGCGCGAGCGGCGCGCGGGCGATGTCGGTGACCAGCGCGACGTTCTCGCGCGCCGTCAGGCTGGGGACGAGATTGTAGAACTGGAAGACGAAGCCGACGTGCTCGCGGCGGTAGCGGGTCAGCTCCTCCTCGGAGGAGCCTGTCAGCTCATGGTCGAGGAAATGGACGCTGCCCGCAGTGGGAGCGTCGAGCCCGCCGAGGATGTTGAGCAGGGTCGACTTGCCGCTCCCCGAAGGGCCGAGGAAAACGACGAATTCGCCCGCGTAGAGATCGAGATCGACCGCTTGCAAGGCGGGGACCTCGATCTCGCCCATCCTGTAGATCTTGGAGAGCCCACGGGCGCGGAAGACCGGCTCGGCCGCGGACACGCCGGCAGCGATGGGCTTTGCGGCGATGGCCAGACCGTGAGCGGACCTCATCAACGTTTCTCCTAGAATCTCCTTGTCTCACGGATCGCATCGCCCCGGAACGCCCCTGGGGGTGGGAGATCGGCGCCAGGGTAGAGCCTCTGGCCCGGACGTCATCCCCCCCGCCGGGGTAGCTGACACAGCGGGATATCCCCGCTCCCCGGTGTGCCGCTTCATGCCTTGCGGGGTGTTCCGCGCCGGACTCCGCTGTGGGAAAAAGAGGGCGTGACAGACCAGCGTTTCGTGGAGGAAACGATCATGTCCAAACCTCTGAAGACCCTCGTCATCGCCACCTCGCTCACCGACGCCAGCGACGGCGTTGTGCGGTCCGGCGTCACTCTCGCGCGGGCGACCGGGGCCTCTCCGTGGCTCGTCCACGTCTACCACCCCTATCTTCCCCTCGCCTTGCCGTCTGGAGGAGGCGTCGACGCCCGGTGGACCGAAGAGCAGGTGAAGAACTTGGGAGAGAGGCTCACCGAGCAGGCCCGGCGGACGAGGCTGTCCTCGCTGGCGGGCTTCTCGCCCGCCCGGGTCCGTCTGGTGGCCGGCTCGCCGCATCGGGAGATCGTCGATCTCGCCCGGCGCATCCAGGCCGACTTCATCGTCATGGGCGCCGCGGAAGGCTCCCATGAAATCCTGGGCTCGACCGCCGACCGGGTGATCCGTAAAGCGCCCTGCCCGGTGCTCGCCATCCGTTCCGCGGATGTGTTCCCACCCGCGCGGGTGGAGATTCCCTTGGATCTTTCACCGGCCTCGGCGAACGCCCTCCATCAAGGGCTGGATCTCCTGGCACAGCTCGAGGTGTCGCTCGACGAGACGGAGGCGCTCTTCGTCCTCAATCCCTTCGAAGTGGCAGGCTCGGTGCACTTCACGCCCGAGCAGATCCAGCGCTTCGCCCGCGAGGAGCTCGGCCGTTTTCTGGCGGCGAACACCGCCGCGAGCGCGCGTCCACGATTGTTGCGGGTGCGTACCGGCTACCCGCGGGAGGAGATCCTTGAGGAGCTTGCGGAGAGGCAGGTCGACCTCGCCGTGCTCGGCACTCATGGACGAGGCGGCTTCGAGCGCCTCGTGATCGGAAGTGTCGCTACGGGAGTGCTGCGTAGCGCGAGCTGCAACCTGCTCGTCGTGCCGCCCGAGGTGAGCCGAGGGCAAGACGCCTCAACGGAGCACCGAGGGGAGTTGTCGTACGCGGACTCGAGGATGGACTCCGAAGAGACCCCTGCCGATGTGAAAGCCGAAGCGATCACCACCCAGACGATGCCCGCCTGGCATCGCGAACCGGTCCCGATCCCGGAGATGTGAGCGTGGCGGCCTCGCTCCTTCGGCCGGGCCGCTGGCTCGCGGGGATCGCGCTCTCCGGCATCCTCGCCGGGGGCCTGGCACGGCTCGCCGGAGCCGGGAGCGCCGCCGACGTCCTCTGGGCCCTCACCACCGCCGTGGTCCTCGCTCCGCTGGCGCTCGCCGTCTTCGCCGACCTGCGCCGCGGCGAGCTCGGGGTGGACCTCATCGCCCTGCTGGCGATGGCGGGATCGCTGGCGCTCGGCGAGCACCTGGCCGGCGCCGTGATCGCCCTGATGCTCTCCGGCGGCCAGGCGCTGGAGGCCTTCGCCGGCGCCCGCGCCCGGCGCGAGCTCACGGCCCTCCTGACACGCGCGCCGCGGGCGGTACACCGCTATGAGGACGGGCTCCTCACTTCACCTCCTCTCGAAGAGATCCGCCCCGGCGACTTCCTGCTGGTCAAGCCCGGGGAGGTTGTACCCGTCGACGGCCTGGTCGAGGGAGAGCCCGCCGTGCTCGACGAGTCGGCGCTCACCGGCGAGTCCAGGCCGGTCGAGCGGTCCGCCGGCGAGCTGGCGCGGAGCGGCACGGTCAACGGTGGCGGCCCGTTCGATCTGCGCGCCGTGGCCACCGCGGCCGAGAGCACCTATGCCGGCATCGTCCGCCTGGTGCGGGAGGCGGAGGCCTCCAAGGCACCGTTCGTCCGCCTCGCCGACCGTTACGCTCTTGTCTTCTTGCCGCTGACCCTCGCCGTGGCAGCCGCCGCCTGGGCCCTCTCGGGCGATCCGGTGCGCGCCCTGGCCGTGCTGGTGGTCGCGACCCCTTGTCCGCTGATCCTGGCCGCGCCGGTCGCCATCCTCGCCGGCGTGTCGCGCTCGGCCCGCCGGGGCGTGATCGTCAAGGGTGGCAGGGCCCTCGAAGCCCTGGCCCGCGCGCGCGTGCTGCTGCTCGACAAGACCGGGACGATCACCACGGGGGCGCCTTCTCTTTCCGACATCGAGACCTTCGACCGGGAGCCCACAACGGAGATCCTGCGCCTGGCCGCCTCTCTCGATCAGGTCTCGCAGCACGTGCTCGCCGCAGCCGTGGTGCGGGCGGCGCGCGACCGCGGCCTTCCCCTCTCTTTTCCGTCTGGAGTGACGGAGCGTCCGGGATGGGGTATCCGGGGGGAGGTCGACGGCCGCCGGGTGGCCCTGGGCAAGCTCTCCTGGATCCAGCCGGACGGCGCTCCCCCTGCCGGGGCACGGCGGGTACGCCGGCGGACCGCGCTCGAGGGCTCCTCGAGCGTCTTCGTAGCGGTCGACGGCGAGGCCGCCGGCGCCCTGATCCTGCACGATCCGGTGCGTCCCGACAGCCCGCGGACTTTGCGCGCGCTGCGTCGGGCAGGCATCGAGCGGGTGGTCCTGGTCACCGGCGATCACCCGGAGGTAGCGGAGACGGTGGGAGCCGGGATCGGCGCCGACCTCGTCCTGGCGGAGCGCTCGCCGGAAGAGAAGGTCGAGGCCGTGCTCGCCGAGCGCGCCCGCGGCCTCACCCTCATGGTGGGCGACGGCGTCAACGACGCGCCGGCCTTGGCCGCGGCCGACGTGGGCGTCGCCATGGGAGCCCGCGGCGCCACGGCCTCCGCGGAGTCGGCGGACGTGGTGATCACGGTCGATCGTCTGGACCGTCTCGGCGAGGCGCTCGCCATCGCCCGCCGCTCGCGGGCCATCGCGGTGCAGAGCGTCGTCGCCGGCATGGGGCTGTCGCTCGCCGCCATGCTAGCTGCCGCCGCCGGCTACCTGCCGCCGGTCGCCGGAGCCCTGCTCCAGGAGGCGATCGACGTCGCGGTGATCGCCAACGCTCTGCGCGCCCTCGGCGGGGGCCGCCGGCGCCCGCAGCTCGCGGGAGACGGGCTCAGCCGCCGGTACCAGGCCGAGCACGGAGTGCTGCTTCCGGAGGTGGACCGCCTCCGCGCCGTCGCCGACCGCCTGGACGAGTTGCCGGCCCGTGCGGCGAAGCGCGAGCTGGCGGAACTGCGGCGCTTTCTGGAGGAGCGGCTGGTGCCGCACGAGCAGACCGAGGACGCCACCGTCTATCCGCTCGTCGCCCGCGCCATCGGCGGCGAGGACCCGACCGCGCCGATGAGCCGCGCCCACCTGGAGATCGCCCATCTCGTCCGCCTTTTCGGGCGGTTGATCGACGAGCTCCCGCCGGATGATTTCGCGCCGCTGGCGCCGGACGACCTGCGTGACCTGCGGCGCATCCTCTACGGCCTGCACGCCGTCCTGCGCCTCCACTTCGCGCAGGAGGAGGAGCAATACCTGCCGCTGCTCGAAGACGGCGCCGCCGAGGAGAAGCCCCGCGGGCGGACCGCGCTCGCATGAGCCGGCGGTCTTGGGTGCGGGCGCGAAGAAAATGACGGTAGACTCCCCGGTCGTGGCTCCCCTGACCCCCCTGCCGCAATCGGATTGGCAGGTTCGCTACGCCGGCAAGGTCGCCAGCGCCGAGCAGGCGGTGCGGCTGATCCCTCCCAGCAAGCGCATCCTCATCGGCTCGGGGGCCGCCGAGCCGAGCGGCCTCGTCGAGGCCATGGTCGCCCACGGCACGCACCTCGAGGGCAACGAGGTCGTGCATCTGATGACCCTGGGCTCGGCGCCCTACGTCCAGCCGGGGCTCGAGGGACGCTTCCGCCATACCGCCTTCTTTATCGGCGCCAACGTCCGCCCGGCGGTGCAGGAGGGGCGGGCCGACTTCATGCCGGTCTTCCTCTCGGAGATCCCGCAGCTCATCGCCTCGGGCCGCGTGCACGTCGACGTCGCCCTGATCCAGGTGAGCCCGCCGGACCGGCTCGGCTTCGTCAGCCTCGGCGTATCGGTCGACATCGTGCGGGCCGCCGTCGACACGGCCGATCTGATCCTCGCCGAGGTCAATCCCAACATGCCGCGCACCCTCGGCGACTCCTTCCTCCACGCCGACCGCATCGCGCAACTCGTGCCCGTGGACGTGCCCCTGCCGGAGCTCGTCCCGCAGCCGCTCGACGACGTCTGCCGCGAGATCGGCCGCAACGTGGCTTCGCTCGTTCCGGACGGCGCCACGCTGCAGATGGGGATCGGCAGGATTCCCGACGCGACTCTCGCCGCCCTCAGCGACCGGCGCGAGCTGGGAGTCCATACCGAGATGATCTCCGACGGCGTGATGCAACTCGCCGAGGCCGGAGTCGTGACCGGCCGGCGCAAGAATTTTCTGCCGGGCAAGATCGTCACCTCGTTCGTGATGGGGACGCGCCGGCTCTATCAATGGGTGCACGACAATCCGCAGATCGAGATGCGGCCGAGCGCGTTCACCAACGATCCCTTCCAGATCGCGAGGAACGATCAGATGACGGCGATCAACTCGGCGCTCGCGGTGGATCTCACGGGCCAGGTGGCTGCCGACACCGTGCGGGGCCGGTTCTTTTCCGGCATCGGCGGCCAGGTCGATTTCATCCGCGGCGCGGCGCGCAGCCGCGGCGGCCGGCCGATCATCGCCCTGCCGGCCACGGCCAAGGGAGGGACGGTCAGCCGCATCCAGCCCACCTTCGAGGAGGGGACGGGCGTGGTGACGAGCCGGGGCGACATCCACTACGCCGTGACCGAGTACGGCATCGCCGACCTTTGGGGCAAGACCATCCGCCAGCGCGCCGAGGCGCTGATCGGCATCGCCCATCCCAATTTTCGGGCCGAGCTGCTAGCGGCGGCCCGGCAGCGGCGCTACGTCTTTCCGGGGTGACCTCGTCCGCATCGACCGGCGGTTCCCTTCAGGCAGAGGCCTCTTGCAGGACTTCCCGAGCCAGGAGAGGCTTCGGCTCCTCGGCCTCCACCGCGGCCGGCATCACCAACGTGCTCATCGTGCCGCGGCGCACCACGTCCGCGGCTACGCTGCCCAGCAGAAAGCGTTCGAAGCCGCCGCGCCCGTGGGTGCCGAGCACCACCAGATCCGCACCCCACTCCTTGGCATGGGTCCGGATGGCCTCTCCCACCTCGCCCTGCAAGAACCGGTTTACCACCCGGCGTCCGGTCGGGAGGGCGTTGCGCACCACGAAACGATCCAGCTCCCGGTAGGCAGCTTCCATTTCATTCACGTCTATTGGAGCGGATTGATCGAAGAGCCCAGGGTCCCTGTCGTTCATCACGTAGAGGGCTTCCAATTGCACGTCCGGACCGGCTATCTGATCGAGCACCGCAAGGCCGCGGCGGAAGGCCACCGCCGAGACAGCCGAGAGGTCCACCGGCAGCAACACTTTTTGACAAGGAACTTTCAGTCGGCCGTGCACCACGAGCACCGGCCGCGAGGACTTCCGGATCACCCGGTCGGCGGTCGAGCCGAGCATCTTGGCGAGCCGCGGCGACTCGGCGGAGCCCACCACCAGCAGGTCCGCGTCGAGGTCTTCCGCGATCCCGATCAGGATGCGATGGGGCGAGCCTTGCTCCACCATCCGGCCGGCCAGCTCTTCGCCGCGGATCCCCAGGCGATCGATCTGTTCCTCCAGGCGGCGCTCGACGAGCTTTCTCTCCGCCTCCAGCGCCTCCACGAGGACGATCTCCGCCATAAAGGGGGTGTCGCCGCCATACGCCATCCTCGGTTGGAAGACGTGGACCAGCACGACCTTCGCGGCCGCGGCCCGCGCCACCTGCAAACCGCCCATGACCACCGAATCGCTCATCTCGGTGAGCGAGGTGCCGATGATCACCGTCTGGATCTTCTTGCTCATGATTCGCCTCCTGAGAGAAGGGGAAGGACGTACCTTCCGGCCCTCATGACACGACTCTAGGAGGCCGTCCCGCCTCGCGTCACCACGCGCGCACGCGGGTTGTGAGATCCGTTGGGGTGGTGTTCCGGAGCCTGCTCCCCACCCGGCCGGGCGGATGGGAGGAGAGACTGCTCGTACCTATCCCCACCAACTCTGCAGAATCGTCATGTAGTTGGCCCGCTCATGCGCAGCGGGGTTGGGGCAGCGCTGGAGGTTCATACTGCCTTGCATCTGCGCCAGCGAGTCGTACTCGTGCTCTTCGAGCCAGAGGGCCAGGTCGCGCCGCAGGGTGGTCAGCTGCTCGGGGCCGTGCCGCAGAAGAGCGGAGACGAGCTGCACGGCGTCGGCTCCGGCCATGATCGCCTTCACCGCGTCCAGCGTGTTGTGGACGCCGCCGGTCACCGCGAGCGAGGTATCGATCCTCCCTGAAAGGATGGCGAGCCAGCGCAGGCGCAGCAGCAGCTCCGAGGGGTCCGAGAGGCGCAGCATGGGCGCCACTTCCAGGGTCTCGACGTCGATGTCCGGCTGGTAGAAGCGGTTGAAGAGCACCAGACCGTCCGCGCCGCGCTCGGCGAGGCGGCGGGCGAAATAGGCGAGCGAGGTGTAGAACGGCGAGAGCTTGACCGCCACCGGGATGCCGATCTCGCGCTTGACCGCTTCCAGCATATGGAGGGTGCGCCGCTCGAGCATCTCGCTGCTGTCGTTGAAGTCGGTGGCGAGGGCGTAGACGTTGAGCTCCAGGGCGTCCGCGCCGGCGCTCTCTATCAGCCGCGCGTAGCCCAGCCAGCCGCCGTCCGTGGCGCCGTTGAGCGAGGCGATGACGGGCACCGACACCACGGCCTTGAGCTTGTGGATGTGCTCCAGGTACTCCTCCGGTCCCAGAGCGAACGACTCGGGGCTGGGCAGATAGGTCAACGCCTCGGCGAAGGACTCGCTGGGCACCTCAAGAAAGCGCGCCACCGCCACCTGCTCGCGGGTAATCTGCTCCTCGAAGAGCGAATGCATGACGATGGCGGCGGCGCCCGCGTCCTCCAGCCGGCGGACCGTGTCGAGATCGTCCACCAGCGGCGAGGCGCCGGGCAGGAACGGATGCGGAAGGTGGAAGCCGAGATAGGTGGTCGAGAGGTTCATGGTCAAGCCTCCTCCATCCTCGGCACCGTCACGCCGGCGAGTTGCTGGTAGACGGCGTAGCGCTGCGCCGCCTGCCGGCTGGCTGTGTCGAGGAAGCGCTTGAAGCGTTCCGGGTCCTGCTTCTCCACCATGCGGAAGCGGGTCTCGTTGCGCATGTACTCGCGGGCCGACGCCTTGGGCGGGCCCGAATCGAGCTGCAGCGGCGGCTGGCCCGCGGCGACGCGGCGGGGATCGAAGCGGTAGAGCGGCCAGATGCCGGAGCTCACGGCGAGCTTCTGCTGGTCCGCGCCGTGAACGAGGTCGTAGCCGTGGGCGATGCAGTGGCTGTAGGCGATGACGAGCGACGGTCCGGGGTAGGCCTCGGCTTCGAGCAGCGTCTGCACCGTCTGGTTGATCTTGGCGCCGAAGGCGATGCGCGCCACGTAGACGTGGCCGTAGCTCATGGCGAGCATCCCGAGGTCCTTCTTCGGGATCTCCTTGCCGGCGACCGCGAACTTGGCCGCCGCGCCGAGCGGGGTGGCCTTCGACTGCTGGCCGCCGGTGTTGGAGTAGACCTCGGTGTCGAGCACCAGGACGTTGACGTTGCGCCCGGTCGCGAGCACGTGGTCGAGGCCGCCGAAGCCGATGTCGTACGCCCAGCCGTCGCCGCCCACCAGCCAGACGCTCTTCGGCACCAGGGCGTCGGCCAGCGAGTCCAGCCGCCGCGCTTCGGAGCCGGGAACGTCCCGCAGACGCTCGCGCAGGATCGCGACGTTCTCGCGCTGCCTGCGGATCCCCTCCTCCCCTGCCGCGTCGTTCGTAAGGATGGCGGCGGCGAGATCCTCCCCCACCTGACCGGCGAGAGATAGCAGCAGCTCTCCGGCCTGCTCGCGGTGCTTGTCGGTGGCCAGGCGCAGGCCGAGGCCGAACTCGGCGTTGTCCTCGAACAGCGAGTTGGACCACGCCGGGCCGCGGCCGTCGCGGTTCGTGGTGTAGGGGGTCGTCGGCAGGTTGCCGCCGTAGATCGACGAGCAGCCGGTGGCGTTGGCGACCAGCAGCCGGTCGCCGAAGAGCTGGGTCAGCAGCTTGATGTACGGCGTCTCGCCGCAGCCGGCACAGGCTCCCGAGTACTCGAACAGCGGCAGGAAGAACTGCGAGCCCTTGGCGTCGACGCGCGCCACCCGCGAGCGGTCCACCTCGGGCAGGTCGAGGAAGAAGGAGTAATACTCCCGCTCGGTCTCGCGCAACGGCCTTTGCGGCTCCATGTTGATGGCCTTGCGCCGCGGGTTGGCCTTGTTCTTGGCCGGGCAGATCTCGACGCAGAGGCCGCAGCCGGTGCAGTCCTCGGGCGCCACCTGGAGGATGTATTCGAGACCCTTCAAGTCGGCGGCCTTGTACGGGCGCGAGCGGAAACCCGTGGGCGCATCGGCGAGGGCCTCGGGCTCGCAGGCCTTGGCGCGGATGGCGGCGTGCGGGCACACCAGGACGCACTGGTTGCACTGGATGCAGACGTCGGGATCCCAGAGCGGGATCTCGAGCGCCAGGTTGCGCTTCTCCCAGCGGGTGGTCCCGCTCGGCCAGGTGCCGTCCACCGGGAAGGCGGAGACGGGCAACGAGTCTCCCTTGTTGGCCATCATCACCGCCGTGACCTTCTGCACGAAGTCCGGCGCCTCGGCGGCCACCACCGGCGGCCGGCTTCGCGCGGCCGTCGCCGCCGCGGGCACGCTCACCTCGTGCAGGTGCTCCAGGGCGGCGTCCACCACCTGGAAGTTGCGCTGGATCACCTCGGCGCCGCGCTTGCCGTAGGTCTTCTCGATCGCCTCCTTGATCCTGGCGATCGCTTCCGCGCGGGGCAGCACGCCCGAGATGGCGAAGAAGCAGGTCTGCATGATGGTGTTGATGCGCCCGCCCATGCCCGCCTGGCGCGCCACCGCGTAGGCGTCGATGACCCGGAAGCGCAGAGCTTTCTCGACGATCTGCTCCTGCGCTTCGCGCGGCAGGTGGTCCCACACCTCCCCGGGGCCGTACGGCGAGTTGAGCAGGAACACGGCGCCGGGCACCGCCGCCTCCAGCATGTCGAAACGGTCGAGGAAATCGAACTGGTGGCAGGCGATGAAATTGGCTCGGCGGATGAGATAGGTGGAGAGGATCGGCCGCGGCCCGAAGCGCAGGTGCGAGATGGTCACCGCGCCGGCCTTCTTCGAGTCGTAGACGAAGTAGCCCTGGGCGTAGTTCTCCGTTTCCTCGCCGA